>NZ_JBPEHL010000007.1:0-315312 GCF_051201095.1 Shinella sp. BE166
AAGCGCGCCTCAAAGACACTCGAAATGCTCCAGATCACACTCGACATCTTCCTCGCAAGAAAACGCCTCGCGAGTCCAACATGAACACTCCCCCCACAAGGGGGGGGGGAGATTGAATCGTGGCTGCGTCCGGCCTCTCGCTACCGTTGCAGATTGAGCGATGCCCGCGCCCCCAGCCGATCTCCCCCCTTGTCGGGGAGATGTCCGGCAGGACAGAGGGGGGTATCTCCACCCGCCCCCGTTGCCAATTCCCCCCTCTAATGCTACCCATAAAACCAGTTCGCAACACGTAAGAGAGGGGCTGCGCGTGAAGATCGACTTCCTGCCTAATCGCACGCATGGCCCTGGTCATGCCCTGCAGATGCGTTTGCAGGGCTGATCGGAACGAACACTTTTTCCTTCTGGTCTGCCTTTCCGGCGACGCGGTTTGCCGCGTCTTTTTCCCTTGAGCCTTTGTGCGTGACTGACGGCTGAATGCCGCGCCGCCCGAGGCCCTGAAAGACCAGAGAACTCCCATGTCGCTCATCACCATCCGTGCGCTCGGCGTCACGCTGTCCACCCCCCTCTTTGCCAACCTCACCCTCTCCGTCGCTGCGGGCGACCGTATCGGGCTCGTCGCCGCCAATGGGCGAGGCAAATCCACGCTTTTGAAATGCATCACCGGCGATTTCGAGCCGACGACGGGCGAGATTTTTCGCGCCCGCGGGCTGACGCTCGGCCATATGGAGCAGAACCTGCCCGCCGGGCTCGACGGTCTCACCTTTCGCGAGGCGGTGCTTGCCGCACTCGCCCCGGACCAGCAGGAAAACGAAAGCTGGCGGGCCGATGTGACGCTGGAAGAGCTGGAAGTGCCGGAAGAATTGCGGGACCGTCCGCTCGCAAAACTCAGCGGCGGCTGGCAGCGCATCGCGCTGATTGCCCGCGTGCGCGTCGGCGAGCCGGACGTGCTTCTACTCGACGAGCCGACCAACCATCTCGACCTCACGAAGATCGCCCGGCTGGAGGCGTGGCTGGCCGCGCTGCCGCGCGACATGCCGGTCATCATTTCCTGCCACGACCGCGCCTTCCTCGACGCCGTGACGAACCGCACGCTGTTCCTGCGTCCCGAGCGCTCGCAGCTCTTTGCGCTGCCCTATTCCCGCGCCCGGGCCGCGCTGGACGAGATGGATGCGGCGGAAGAGAAGCGCTTCGAGAAAGACATGAAGGCGGCGCAGCAGCTTCGCCAACAGGCGGCGAAACTCAACAATATCGGCATCAATTCCGGCAGCGACCTGCTGGTGGTGAAGACCAAGCAGCTCAAGGAGCGGGCGGGGCGCATCGAGGATGCCGCGAAACCCGCGCATCTGGAGCGTTCCGCAGGCGCGATCCGGCTCGCCAACCGCGGCACCCATGCCAAGGTGCTGGTAACGCTGGAGGATGCTTCGGTCGAGACGCCGGACGGCACGCCGCTCTTCCGCACCGGCCAGAAGTTCATCTGCCAGGGCGACCGAATCGTGCTGCTCGGCCCGAACGGCGCCGGCAAGACGCGGCTGGTGCGGCTCTTGCGCCAGGCGGTCGAGGCGGCAGGCGCCAACCATCACGGCATCAAGGCGACGCCGTCGCTGGTGCTCGGTTATGGCGACCAGGCGCTCTCCGATCTCTCGGACAGCGAGACGCCGCATGGCACGATCATCCACCGCTTCGATGTCGGCGACCAGAAGGCGCGGAGCCTGCTCGCCGGCGCCGGCCTTTCGATCGAGATGCAGGGGCGGCCGGTAGGCCTGCTTTCCGGCGGACAGAAGGCCCGGCTCGGCATGCTGGTGCTGCGGCTCACCAACCCGAACTTCTACCTGCTCGACGAGCCGACCAACCATCTCGACATCGAGGGGCAGGAAGCGCTGGAGCAGGAATTGACGGCGCGCGAGGCAAGCTGCCTGTTCGTCTCGCATGACCGCGCCTTCGTGCGGGCTGTGGCGAACCGCTTCTGGGTGATCGAGAAGCGGCGGCTGATCGAGGTGGAGGGGCCGGAGGACTTCTTCGCCGAGGCCGCTTTATCCGCGTGAGGCAATGCGCGGGTCGGCGCGAAAATCCTCGCGGGAAAAGCCGATGCGGCGCGGCGGGTGATCGCACAAAGCCTGCACGCCGAGCGCCGACAGCCGGATGCGCCAGGTCTGGCGCTCCACCGGTTTCGGCTGGGCGAAGGCGGTGGCGGTGAGCAGCGCCATGTTGATGCCGGCCGCGGGATCGCGCACCGAGCGGTAGAGAATGGCGGCCACGCCCGCCGCCCGTGCACCATCTGCCAGCGCTTGGCAGGCGGCGTAGTCGGTCGGGTGCGTCCACAGCGCCGCGTCGCGGTCGAGCGGCGGGGTGGTGAGGTCGATGGCCTGCTCGGTGCCGATCGCGGCGGAGAAGGCGGTGTAGTCGGCGGCGTTGGCCGGCAGAGGCGTCGTAGGCGATTCGGCGAAGAACAGCAGGCGGTAGAAGGCCATTTCGGAGAGCGCCGTCTCCACCGTCAGCGCCGCATAATAGACGCCGAGCGTGCGCCCTGCCCTGCGGAAGCGCGAGCCGTGCGGATAGACCGCGCCATAGCGGAAGGGCGTGGCGAGCAGGTAATCGAGGCCGGCGCATTCCGGCGGCAGCACCGGCTTGCTCTCCTCCAGGATGTCTTCGAGCAGCGCCTGCTCCTCCAGCGTATCGACGAGCTTCAGCGTCGAGACGCGGTGCTGCGCTTCAACGAAACGCCAGACGGAGCCCGAGAAGGGCCGCGCCTCAGACGAGAGCGCGGCGGGCGTCCAGATAGGCAAGGACATCGAAAAGACCGGAAACAGAGACGATACGATCGATGGGGCGAGCGCGAAGCGCCGTGTTTTCCGCCACCATCCAGGCGCGGGCGACACCCTCGTCGCCGCCGGTAATGGCATCGAGCGAGCGGAACAGGCGCACGAGCAACACGGCCAGCTCGAAGGGCTTCGTGCCGCGCTCCAGGAGCACGTCCTGCCGCTTCAGCCGCGACACCGTCGCCTCCGAAACGCCGATGACCGCCGAGAGGATGCGCGCCGTCAGCCCCAGCCGGTCCGCGGCACTGACGGCCGCCTTGGTGAGCACGGTGCCTTCTGCATTGGCCTGCGGTATGGGTTTGCGCTGCATGGGACCATCTCCTTTCATGAGAAAGAATATAGTCTTTATTTTTCCTATGACAAGGAAAAACGGCAGAAGGCCCGGAGGCTGGGGCTCCGGGCCTTCGCACAAGGTCTGTGCCTGGGACGCTTACTTGCAGACCTTGATCTTCTTGATGATGACGTTGCCGTAGTAGTCGTAGGACTTCACCTTCTTGATGAAGCAGTGCGGCTTGTAGCCGTAGCTGTAATAGCCGGCCTGGGACGGGGCGGCGAAGGAGATAGCGGCAACGGCTGCGATGGCAGCGGAAATGATGATCTTGCGCATGAAAGTTTCTCCTGATCTCTGAGGGATGAGCCTCTCTCATCCAGTGACCAGACTTTCCCACATCGCTCGGATGCGCGCTGTTCCGGATGGAACAGGCCTGCGGAAGGCATCCCGCACCCCTCGCCTACTTCCAAATAAAAAGCCGCCCGGATCGCTCCGGGCGGCTTTTTCATTTCTGGCTGCGGCGGCGATCAGACCACGGTGGTCTTGACGTCGAGGTTGTTGCGGGTGGCGTTGCTGTAGGGGCAGACGACGTGGGCCTTCTTGGCGAGGTCCTCGACCACGGCCTTGTCGACGCCGGGCACGGAGATTTCGAGCGAGGCTTCGAGGCCGAAGCCGCCGCCGTCCTCACGCGGGCCGATGCCGACGGTGGCGGTGACCTTGGCGTCGTCCGGGATCTTTACCTTTTCCTTGCCGGCGACGAACTTCAGCGCGCCGAGGAAGCAGGCGGAATAACCGACCGCGAAGAGCTTTTCCGGGTTGGCGCCGGTGGCGCCGTCGCCGCCGAGCTCCTTCGGCACGGTCAGCGTGACGTCGACAGTGCCGTCCTCGGTTGCGCCATGGCCGGCGCGGCCACCGGTTGCGGATGCTTTGGTCCTGTAGAGAATGGGCATTGGAATGTCTCCTTCCGGGTTTCGTTGATGATGGAAACTAGATAGCGTAAAATTAGATTGCGCGCAATATGATTTTGCACATTGCAAAAATTTTGTTTTCTGCGATACTGCCACCATGAGCGACAAACGTGACGAAGCTGAGACGGATGGCATTCCGGCAGGTACGCTGGCCCTCGACCAGCAGCTCTGCTTTGCCGTCTATTCCGCGGCCCATGCGCTGAACCGCACCTACAAGCCGCTGCTCGACCCCTACGGCCTCACCTATCCGCAATATATCGCGCTGATGACGCTGTGGGAGAAGGACGGCCGCACGGTGAAGGCGCTCGGCGCCAAGCTGGGCCTTGATTCCGGCACGCTTTCGCCGCTGCTCAAGCGGCTGGAGGCGGCCGGCTACATCCACCGGGCGCGCGACAAAAGCGACGAACGGCAGGTGCTCATCACGCTCACCGACAAGGGCCGCGCGATGAAGAAGGACGCCGTGGCGATCCGCATGGAGATCGGCAAGGCGACCGGCTGTTCGATCGAGGCGCTCCAGGCGCTGACCGTCGACCTGCAGGCGCTGGCCGGGCGGCTGGAGGCCGATCAGGCCCATGACGACGCCGCCTGAAAAACTCGGATTTTACCGGATGCTTTCCCTGCGGGACCTGTTCGCCATGCAACCTTCGCGCTAACGTGCGCGCGGCGGAACGGAACGCCGAAGGGGACAAGCTTGAACCTGACATGGTCCTGGCAGAAGGCGAACGTTGCGGCGAGCCTTTGGTGCATCGCCGTGGGCGTGGTGATGATGGCGCTCTGGCTGGCGGAACCCGCCGGCCTGGCGGCGCGTGCCCCCTGGCTCTTCGGCATGAAGTTCAATGCGGCGCTGGCCTTCGTCGTCGTCGGCGCGGCGCTGGCGCTTTCCGCGCGCGGCGTGCGCACCCTGCCCGCGGTTCTGATGGTGCCGGTCTTCGTCTACGGCACGCTGGCGCTCTCCCAGCACCTCTTC
The DNA here is from genome assembly GCF_051201095.1 of Shinella sp. BE166. Lineage (NCBI taxonomy): Bacteria > Pseudomonadati > Pseudomonadota > Alphaproteobacteria > Hyphomicrobiales > Rhizobiaceae > Shinella > Shinella sp. BE166. The sequence goes on from NZ_JBPEHL010000007.1 coordinate 5,023, forward strand.
GGCATCGATGCCGGCATCGACACGCTGCTCGACACGCCCTTCGTGGATATCGGCACCAGCCTGCCGGGGCGGATCGCGCCCAATACGGCGCTGTGTTTCATGCTGGTCAGTGCTGCGCTGGCGCTGCGGGCGCTCAGGCAGAAGAACGACATCCTCCAGGTGGCGCTTGGCTTCGCCACCTTCATCACCGCCGCGGCCGCCCTCATCGGCTATGCGATCGCGCTCGATTTCGCCCATGACTGGATCCGCTTCACGCGCATGTCGTTCCAGAGTGCGAGCTGTTTCGTGGCGATCGGCATCGCGCTCATCTTCGTCGGCACGGAGGCGATCAGCTACCACCGGCTGACACTTGCCGGCGTGCTCGGGCTCGTCACCTACCTCATCCTGCTGACGATGGCCTATTACGAGCTGTCGCGCTACGAGGCGGCCTTCGGCATCACCTTCTCCTCCACCGGCCCCGATGCGCGCTCCACGCTTTCCTCGCTGGTGCTGATCTCCGGCACGCTCTACGGTGCGCTGGTCATCCATCTCTACTTCTCCTCCCGCCGCGCGCGGGACATGGCGGCCGATCTGGCCGAAAGCCGCGGCCGGCTCGGCGCCATCATCGACAATGCGGTGGACGGCATCATCACCATCGACGACCGCGGCTTCATCCTCTCCGCCAACCCCGCCTGCACCCGCATCTTCGGCTACGCGCCCGCGGAGATGGCCGGGCGCAACGTCAAAATGCTCATGCCGGAGCCCTATCACAGCGCCCATGACAGCTATCTCGGCAACTACAACCGCAGCGGCGAGGCCAAGATCATCGGCATCGGCCGCGAGGTGGAGGGCCGGCGCAAGGACGGCTCCGTCTTCCCGCTCGACCTCGCCGTCGCCAAGGTGGAGCTCAACGGCGCGACGATCTACAGCGGCATCGTGCGCGACATTTCCGAGCGCAAGGCCAACGAGCGGGCGCTGATCGAGGCCAATGCGGAGCTGGAGGAATTCGCCTACCGCACCTCGCACGACCTGCGCTCGCCGATCGCCTCCTCGATGGGCCTGCTCACCATTTCGCGCGAGATGCTTTCGGAAGGGGACCTGCCCGCGCTCGGTCAGACGCTGCAGCGCATGGAGCTGAATTTCCGCCGCCTCGACCACCTGATCCAGAACATCATCACCATCACCCGCACGCGGCTGATGGAGGAGGACGACCGGCCGATCGACCTTCGCGCGCTCGTTTCCGAAGCGATCGACGCGCTGTCGCATCTCGACGATACCAAGCGCATCCGCATTGAAAATCATGTGCCTGCGGAATTGACAATCGTCAGCAAGCCGTCGAAATTCCACGTCATTGTCGGCAACATGCTGTCCAACGCGGTCAAATATCATGATCCGAAGGAGGCCGAGCCGGCGATCGACGTCCGCGCCTTCCGCTATGCCGGCAAGATGCGGCTGTCGGTGGAGGACAACGGCCTGGGCGTTCCGCCCGCAAGCCGCCATTTGTTGTTCAAGATGTTCAAACGGCTGCACCCGAACCGGTCCTTCGGCAGCGGGCTCGGCCTCTACATATTGAGAAAGAGCGCGGAAGCCCTCGGTGGCGCCGCCCTTTATGAAGCAAGAGATAAGGGCAGCCGGTTCATCATCGAACTGCCCGATGGGGACCATCATGAAGATCAACTCGATCCTGGTCGTCGATGACGACGAGAACGACCAGTTCATCTGCGAATACACGATCCGCAAGTTCGACCCGTCGATCCTTATCCTGAAGGCATTCGACGGCTCGGAGGCGCTCGACATCCTGCACCGCGAGACGCCCAACGCCATCATCCTCGACATCAACATGCCCGTGATGAACGGCTTCGAGTTCCTCGACCGCTATGCGCAGGAATTCGAGGTCCACGCCCCCGTCGTCGCCATGCTCACGAGCTCCCATCTCGGCAAGGACCGCGAGCGCGCGATGCAGTACAGCTTCGTGAAGAGCTATTTCGAAAAGCCCTTGCAGGCCGACCACCTGCGCGTCATGGCGGATCTTTTGCGGGGATAGCGAAAGCGCCGGGGCGATACCCCCCTCTGCCCTGTCGGGCATCTCCCCCTCAAGGGGGGGAGATTGGATGGAGCACCCTCCCGCCCACCGCAAGCGGTGCAGCAAGACAAGGCCCTCGCCTCTTGCCGATCTCCCCCCTTGAGGGGGAGATGCCCGGCAGGGCAGAGGGGGGTGTAACCGCCGTATATGCGACTAGTTTGCCCGCCGACGGTCGCCGATCATGAGTGTATACAATTTCGGCGTTCCAGTGCGTTTTCCGGCCTGTCTTTCCGCAAATCCTTCGCCATAGTGGCGCGCATGTCCACGATTCGTCCGCTGATTCCCCTTCTCATCACCGCAGGCATCCTGATCGGAGGGAACGGGCTGCAGGGCACGTTCATCGCGCTGCGCGCCTCGCAGGAAGGTTTTTCCACCTCCGTCATCGGCTTCGTCGGCGCGGGCTATTCGATCGGCTTTGCCATTGGCTGTATCTATGTGACGCGCGTGCTGCGCGCCATCGGCCATATCCGCACCTTCTCCGCCATGGCGGCGATCGCGTCGGCGTCCGCGATCGCGATGGTTCTCATCATCGATCCGATCTTCTGGTTCGCCATGCGGCTTGTCGCCGGCATCTGTTTTGCGAGCCTGTTCGCCACCGTCGAGAGCTGGCTGAACGCGTCCGTCACCAATGCCAACCGGGCGCGCACGCTGTCCGTCTATCGCCTGGTCGACCTCGGATCGGTCACGGCCGCGCAATATCTCATTCCCGGCATCGGCATCGGCGGTTTCGAGCTGTTCGCCATCGTCGCCATGGCGCTGTCGCTGTCGCTCGTGCCGATTTCGCTTGCCGACCGTTCCAGCCCGACCGTGCCGGAGGCGATCCGCTTCGACGTCAAGAAGCTCTGGAATATCTCGCCGCTCGCGACCATCGGCTGCATCGTCGTCGGCCTCACCAATGCCGCCTTCCGCAACCTGGGACCGATCTACGCCCATGATATCGGCCTGTCGGTGACGGCGATCGCGAGCTTCATGAGTGCGGGCATCGTCGGCGGCGTGGTGCTGCAATATCCGCTCGGCATCTATTCCGACCGGCTCGACCGCCGCCTGATCATCCTCGTCGCGACCTTCGGCTCAGCGCTGGCCGCCCTCTACCTCGCCTTCTTCGCGGGCGGCGACGAGCTCAAGAACCTCATCGGCATCTTCGTCTTCGGCGCCTTCGCCATGCCGCTCTATTCGCTCTGCTCGGCGCATGCCAACGACCATGCGGGCGAAGGCGAACATGCGCTGGTGTCCGCCGGCATGCTGTTCTTCTGGTCCTGCGGCGCGATCATCGGCCCGCTCTTCGCCTCGGTGCTGCTGCAATTCTTCGGGCCGCAGGCGCTGTTCCTCTACACCGCCGTCATCCTCGTCGCCTTCATGGTCTACACGGCCGTGCGCATCAGCGCGCGCGCCGCGGTGCCGGCCGGCGCACGGCGCAGCCGCTTCCGCAACCTGCTGCGCACCTCCTTCTTCTTCAACAAGCTCGCCGACAAGGACCGCAACGGCGAACACTGATCTGCGGCAATCTGGTCGCGACGCGCTTATTGCTGAGCGCGCGCCTCAGGTTTAGAAGCGGGTGACGCACCGGAGGGATCGCCATGCTGACACGCCGCACGCTATTGAAGGGCGCACTCGTTGCCGGCGCCTATGTCGGCGGGATCGGCCTTGCGGGACGTTTTGGCGGACTGGCGAGCGCGCAGGCGGCGACGACGCTGGTGGCCCGCCCCGGCGAGGCGATGATCACCGACACGGGGCCGACCAGGGGCATCATGACCTATGGCGACGCCGAGGTGCCGCCGATCCTGCGCATGCGGCGCGGCGAGGCCTTTGCGCTGCGGCTCGACAATAGGCTCGACGAGCCGACCACCGTGCATTGGCACGGCCTGCGCATCGATAACAGGATGGACGGCGTGCCTTTCCTGACGCAGCCCTATGTCTATGGCGGCGACGGTTTTGACTATGCCTTCACCCCGCCCGATGCCGGCACCTTCTGGTATCATCCCCATTGCAACACGCTGGAGCAGATGGGCCGCGGCCTTGCTGGCGTCATCGTCGTGGAAGACCCCGCCGACCCCGTTTTCGACGCCGAGATCGTGCTCAACCTGCGCGACTGGCGGCTCGGCGGCGATGGCCAGTTCATCGCCCAGTTCAAGCCCCGCGACGCCGCCCGCGCCGGCACCTTCGGCACCGTGCGTACCGCCAACTGGCGGCAATCGCCGCAATATGACGCGCCCGCCGGCGGCCTCGTGCGGCTGCGGCTTGCCGCGACCGACGTGACCCGCATCCTGACGCTGCAGATCGAGGGCGCTGAGGCCGAGGTCATCGCCCTCGACGGCAATCCGGCGGCGACGCGCTTCGCGCTCGACCACCTGATGATCGGCCCCGGCCAGCGGCTCGATATCGCGTTGCGCATGCCGGACACGGAAGGCGCCGTCGCCACACTGAAAGACCTGCGCGGCACCAAACCCGCAACGCTTGCCACCTTCCGCGCCGTCGGCACCTCGCTGAAGCGCGCCATCGGCGACCTGCCGGCGCTGGCGGCAAATCCTCTGCCAGAGCCGGACCTTTCGGCGGCGACCGAAATCCCCTTCATCCTCAGCGCCTCGGCGGAAGAGCGCCCGAAGGACGGCATCTGCGGTTCGCTCGGCTATAATTTCTGGGCCATCAACCGGGTGCCGTGGGCCGACGACAGCGGTGATCCGACCGCACCGCTTGCCGAGATGAAGGCGGGCAAGACCTATATCTTCAACGTCAAGAACCCGACGCCGCAGGTCCACCCCCTCCACCTGCACGGTCTCGCCTTCCGGCCGATGAATTCCAGCAAGCAGGCGATCCGCCCGCATTTTTCCGACACCTACCTCATCCTGCCCGACGAGAAGGTGCAACTGGCCCTCGTCGCCGACAATCCGGGCGACTGGGTGTTCCACTGCCACATCATCGAACACCAGAAGACCGGCATGACGAGCTATGTGCGGGTAACGTAGGGCTTTTTCGGAGAGCGGGGTGCGGCCCCCCACCCTCTGCATCATCCTCGGGCCTGACCCGAGGATCCATCGGTCACCCGCGGCATGGATGCTCGGGTCAGGCCCGAGCATGACGGAGGAGAGGGAGTGCCGACCTCCAAGGTCAAGTTTTCGATTGTGGCAAAACCGTGGAACGTCTAAAGCTGCCCGATCAAAAATTTCAAGAAAAGCCCGCCCGAGTCCATTATGCAGATCATCGAGACCACCGCAGCCCTTCGCGACGCCTGTGAGACGCTTGCCCGTTCCGAGTATCTGACGATCGACACGGAGTTCCTGCGGGAGACGACCTTCTGGCCGGAACTCTGCCTGGTGCAGCTGGCGGGGCCGGAGCTGGAAGTTATCGTCGATCCGCTCGCCAAGGGCCTCGACCTCGCGCCCTTCTTCGAGCTGATGGCGAACACCGCAGTGCTCAAGGTCTTTCACGCCGCGCGGCAGGACATCGAAATCATTTTCAACCGCGGCAATCTCATTCCGCATCCGATCTTCGACACGCAGGTCGCCGCCATGGTCTGCGGCTTCGGCGACAGCGTCTCCTACGACCAGCTCGTGCAGAAGATCAAGGGCGTGCATATCGACAAGTCCTCGCGCTTCACCGACTGGAGCCGCCGTCCGCTGACCGAAAAGCAGCTCGAATATGCGCTGGCCGACGTGACGCATCTGCGCGACGTCTATCTCGCACTGAAGGAGAAGCTGGACGAGGCCGGCCGCTCGCTGTGGCTGACCGAGGAAATGGCGGTTCTCGAATCGCGCGAAACCTATGACCTGCACCCGGACGACGCCTGGAAGCGGCTCAAGATGCGCGTCAAGAAGCCGATCGAGCTGGCCGTGCTGCAAAAGGTCGCCGCCTGGCGCGAGCGGGAAGCGCGCAATCGCAACGTGCCGCGCTCGCGCATCCTGAAGGACGACACGATCTACGAAATTGCCCAGCAGCAGCCGGCCGACGCCGAAGCGCTGGCGCGGCTGCGCACCATCCCCAAGGGCTGGGAGCGTTCGCAATCGGGTGCCGCCCTGCTGGAAGCGATCGGCGAGGCGCTGGCGATCCCGAAGACCGACCTGCCGCGCCTGCCCCGCCAGAGCCATGTGCCGGAGGGGGCTGCCGCCGCCAGCGAAATGCTGAAGGTGCTGTTGAAGATCGTCTCCGAGCGCGAAGGCGTCGCGGCCAAGATCATCGCCAATACCGATGACCTCGAAAAGATCGCCGTCGATGGCGAGGCGGCCGAAGTCGCCGCCCTCCATGGCTGGCGCCGCGACCTCTTCGGCGACACCGCGCTCAACCTCATCGGCGGCAAGGTGGCGCTGCGCTTCGTCGACAAGAAGATCGAGGCGGTGGAGCTCTAGGCTTCTTAGGCGTGCAGCTTTGCGCCTTTCGTGATGCGGTCGACGGTTTTCTTGTCGGCGTGCAGCGCGATGCCGACGACCTTGGCATTGTCCGGGCCGAATTCGGCGAAGACGGCGCGGTTGGCGGCGTCGTGGCCGGTGGAAAACATTTCTTCAATATAGACGGAGGCCGCAACCTCGCGTTCCAGCGCGCGGGCATGGATCTTCGACAGCGTCGCGCCGTCGGTGGACAGCACGATGATCGGCTGGATGCTCAAGGCATTGTAGACATTGCCGGTGGCATCGCGGTAGGATTCGCCGATCAGCTCCGGTTTCTGGCCGATGATGCCGCTCGACAGGAATGCGGTGACATTCAGCTTCTGCCAGACCTCCAGATCCTCGCGCAGGACCACGGCGAACTTGGTATCGAACATGCAGGTATACTCCCGGGAAAAGGCTGCGGACCATTCCGCGGCCAATGCGATAGCAGGCGCGGTCGAGACACCGCTTGAACGTTCGTGCGCCGGGCAGGACCGCATCGTCGTGGCGCCGGAGCTTGCCGGCATCGAGCGCATCGAGGCGCGGTTCCGCGGCAAGGGCTTCGAGCCGCACCGGCACGATACCTATGCGCTCGGCGTCACCATGGCCGGCATCCAGACCTTCCGCTATCGCGGTGAGGCGCGCTTCAGCCCGCCCGGCAACGTCATCGTGCTGCATCCCGACGAGGTGCATGACGGCGGCGCCGCCACCGACGACGGGCTCACCTACCGCATGATGTATATCCCGCCGGAGCGCTTCCTGCCGGCAACGGCGGCGCGCGGGCGCACGCTGCCCTTCGTCGCCTCGCCGGTGGTCGACGATCCGCGGCTGGCGGGTTTGCTGCTCGAAGCCATCGGCAGCCTGGACGAGACGATCGAGCCGCTGAAATTCGACGAGCTGGTGGGCGAGATCGCCAGCGCCCTGCTCGACCATGCCGGCGCGCCGCAGGCCCGGGCGGGACGGCTCGCGCGGCCGGAAGTGCTGCGCGCCTGCGATTTCCTGCGCGAAAACCTCTGCCGGCAGGTGAGCGCGGGCGATCTCGAAGCCGTGACGGGCCTCGACCGTTTTGCGCTGGCGCGCCAGTTCCGCCAGCTGCTCGGCACCAGCCCGCACCGCTATCTCGTCATGCGCCGGCTGGAGCGGGCGAAGGGGCTTATCTCTGCCGGCGAAAGCATTGCGGAAGCGGCCTTTGCCAGCGGCTTTGCCGACCAGGCGCATCTCAACCGGCACTTCAAGAAGGCGCTCGGCATGACGCCCGGTCGCTTTGCCGCCCTTTCGGCCGCCTGAACCGGAGCGTCACGAAAGCTACAAGCAACTGTCAAGCGACGGTCATCTCCGCCGCCTATCAACTGGCATCGTTTTGCCAATTGAGGGGCCGATCATGACCAAACACCTTTTCACCACCGCAGCGCTCGCGCTGCTGATGACGACCGGCGCAATGGCGCAGGAGAAGGAATTTCCGGCGACACTGAAAGCCCATGCGATCCTCCCGGCCAACACGATCATCGCCGCCCCGGCGGATGCGGCCGACTACCTCAAGACCTCCGGCAAGTTCTCCACCGCCGACCGCAAGCGTGTCGAGGCGCTCGGCACCGTCATGGGCAAGGACGGCGTGCGCGAGACCGGCCTTGCGCTGCCCTTCGACGGCCAGCCGATGCAGGGTTTTTCCGGCATCAAGTCGATGGAGGACGGCACGTTCTGGTCGCTCTCCGACAACGGCTTCGGCGCCAAGCTGAACTCGACCGATGCCATGCTGATGATCCACAATGTGCGCTTCGACTGGGACAAGGGCACGCTGGAGCCGGTCAAGACCGTGTTCCTCTCCGACCCGGACAAGAAGGCGCCGTTCCCGATCGTCATGGAAGGGGCGGCCACGCGCTACCTCACCGGCGGTGACTTCGACGTCGAATCCATCCAGCCGGTGGCCGATGGTTTCTGGATCGGCGAGGAATTCGGCCCCTACATCCTGAAATTCGACCTCGACGGCAAGCTGACCGACGTGATCGCGACGGAGGTCGACGGCAAGCCGGTGACCTCGCCGGACAACCCGACGCTCGCCGTCCAGGCCGATCCGTCCAAGAAGATGCCGGTCTTCAACGTCAAGCGTTCCGGCGGCTATGAGGGCCTTGCGCTCTCGAAGGATGGTTCGAAGCTCTACGGCCTGCTGGAAGGCCCGCTCTGGGTGGACAACGAATCCGTCGAGCAGGCGGATGGCCGCCCGGCGCTGCGCATCATCGAGCTCGACGTCGCTTCCAAGGCGTGGACCGGCCGTAGCTGGCTCTACCCGCTGGCCGAAGGCGGCGAGGCGATCGGCGACTTCAACATGCTGGACGGAACGACCGCGCTGGTGATCGAGCGCGACAATGGCGTCGGCACCGCCGACAAGGCCTGCGCCGACCCCAAGGACCCGAAGCCGGATTGCTTCGCCGTCGCTTCCAAGGTCAAGCGTATCTACAAGATCGCCATGACCGACGAGAATGTCGGCAAGGCCGTGCGCAAGATCGGCTATATCGACCTCTTGAAGATCGCCGACCCGGACAACAAGAAGCGCCAGGGCGGCGGCGAAGGTTTTTACGACATGCCCTTCGTGACGATCGAAAACGTCGACCGCGTCGACGAGACGCACATCATCGTCGGCAACGACAACAACCTCCCCTTCTCCGCCGGCCGCGCGCTGGACAAGGCCGATGACAACGAGTTCGTCCTCATCGAAGCCGGCGACCTGCTGAAGGCCGAGTGATCTTTTGCAACGGGGGCGGCACAAGCCGCCCCTCCAGACGGCTCGAATAGGCGGCCACCTCTCCTCCGTCATGGTCGGGCCTGACCCGACGATCCATGCTCCGGGCACGCCAGTGGATCCTCGGCTCAAGGTCGAGGATGACGTCGGGGATGGGGTGAGGTTTTTCAAAAAGCTGAGGGGCGGCCTCGTGCCGCCCCTTTTGTTTGTCCGGCAATTTCAGAGGATGAAATCGCCCGCCTTGAACGTGATGCTCGCATCGACGAGGATCGAGAAATCGGCCTTGCCGTCGCCGTTCACGTCACCATGGATGAGCGTGTCGCCGCCCTTCTTTTCGAAGCGCAGTTCGCCGGCCTTGTTGTGGAAGGCGTCCGTGCCGATGAACTTGAAGGCCTGGTCCCCGCCGGCCTTCGTGCTGGCGTCGATGGCCGTGAGATCGATCTTGTCCTTTTGCGACCGGCTGAAATCGAGGATCGTGTCGCGGCCGCTTGCCGCGACCGTCGAATCCTTGATCGACTTGAAGATGAACGTATCCGCGCCGCTGCCGCCGGTGAGCCGGTCGCCGCCGGCCCCGCCGTAGAGTTTGTCGTTGCCCGCGTCACCCTTGAGAATGTCCTTGCCGCCGCCGCCGGACAGCCCGTCGTTACCCTTGCCGCCCATCAGGACATCGGCATATTTCGTGCCGGAAATCTTGTCGTTGCCGGCGAGGAAATAGGCGAGCGCGCCCTTCGAATCCCCGTTGATATAAAGGTCGAAGATCTTTTCGGCCGAGAGTTTCAGCCCGCTTGCGGCGAGCAGCTTGACGCCGTTGATCGCGATGTCGATCTTCGTGACGGTGCCCGCCGTGACGTCCTGCAAGGCCCCGCCCGGCGCGTCGTATCGAATGCCGCTGCCGGAGAAACTCGTATAGTTGCCGTCGTCGTTGTAGAGCCGGACGGAGGACCTGTCGGCGCGCCAGAATGAATAGTCGCCGAGTGCGGCAATATCGATTGCCGAGAGGTCCACACCGCCGCCGCCAATGGGTTGCGTCTTGAAAGTCGCCATGTCGAACTGTCTCCCCTAATGCGCGCAGACACTACCTGAGATTGCGCGGCAAATACATCCTCGCAAAGGGAACGTTCAGCGTGGATCGACCAGTTGCAGGATAAGCTGGTGCACGTTGCCGCCGTCGGTGAGCTCGACCTGGTCGAAATCGCGGCTGCGGGCGCGCTGGGCGTTCGAGAGTTCGCCGAGCTTCGTCTGGAGCTGGCTGCGGATCTGCTTGCAGTTCGGATCGTTCTCAACCGTGAGGCCGACACTCATCGTCTCGATATCGCGCACCATCTCCTTGATGAAATCGCCGTGCACCTTTTCATGCGCGGTCACGCCCGTGATGAAGGTGTCCCAGCGGCCTTTCAGCGGCTCGGCGAGCTTCGATTTCAGCTTGGGCAGCGTGTAGGTGATGATGAGCTTCGGCTTGTTGACGGTGATGACGCAGGCATCGCCCTGGCGCTCGTATTTGCGCGTCCAGGTGAGCTTGAAGCCCGTATGGGCGATGACGCGGCCAAGCCCGAGTTTCGGGCCGCGCGCGCCGATGGACTGGTAGATTTCGAGGCCGGTCGATCCCTGCACGGTGTAGGGCTCGACGCGCTCCACCGCCTGCCAGTCCTGCGCCGCGGCATTGCCCGCAAAAAGCAGGCCGGCGAGAAGGAATGCGGCTCTCACCCCGGGCCTCACAGGAACCGAAAGGCGAGTTTTTTGCCGGTCAGGCGGGCGAGCTGCTGGAGGCGGCCGTCGAGGCGCTCGCCGGCAAGCTCGGCATAGTCCTGCGGCACGGCCAGTTCGAGGTCAGTATCCGGCAGGGTGGACTTGCGGAAGGCGAGATGCGGCACGACGCCGGGCATGGAGGCCGAGAACGGATAGACGACGCGCAGCAGGGCGCCGACGAGTTTTGCCAGTTCCCGCAGGCGCGGGGTCGCGATGCTGGCAAGCGAGCTGCTCACCGCATCGTCGTTGAGACCTTCGAAACGGTAGTAGTTGGTGAGCGCGATGAAGGCGCGGCCGGGATGGGTGATGCCGATGAAGGTGCCGTGGGCAATCAGGTTCAGCGCCTGGAGGCCGCGGTAATCGGGATGCGCGCGCCAGCTGATATCGGCGAGCAGGCAGGCGGCCTCGCGATAGCGGCGCTCCTCTTCGGTCTCGGTGATGCCGAAGAGCGGCATCATGCGGCCGGTCCATTCGGCAAGCTCGCGGGCGTGCTCCGGCGAGCGGGCGCGCAGGATGGCGAGTTCGCTTGCGGCGGCCAGCAGCGGGTCGCGCGCCTTTTCCCGGTCGGCCAAAAGCGAATAGAGATAGCCTTCGCGCACGCCCTGGGCGGAGAAGAACACCCGCGACGGCTTCATGATGGCGATCGTCTCCTGCATGGCGACGGCGCCGAAGGGCAGCAGGTTGCGGCGGCCCTTGGAGATCGCGGAATAGGCCGGATCCTTCTGGTCCTTCGCCGTCACGATGTCGGTCAGGAAATCCATCGCGTCGGTGAAGCTGAGCTCATAGCCCTGGATCATGTGCAGCGGATAGTTCTGCATTTCCATGTGCAGGGCGCCGATGGAGCGCCAGGTGCCGCCGACGGCGTAGAAGGCGCGGCCGGTGCCGTTCTTCAACAGGTTGGCGGTGCGCAGGTATTTGCGGGCGACGATGCGGGCCTGGGCGGGCGAACCGCCGGAGGCTTCCGACAGGCGGATGCCGCCGAGCGGCAGCGTGATGCCCTTGCCGATCGTGCCGCCGACCACGTCGACCAGTTCCAGCGAGCCGCCGCCGAGATCGCCGACGATGCCGTCGGGATCATGGAAGCCACTGACGATGCCGAGCGCGGAGAAATAGGCTTCCTCCTCGCCGGTCAAAACGCGGACCTTCTGGCCGAGGATCATTTCCGCCTGGTGGATGAAATCGGGGCCGTTTTCCGCCTCGCGCGCGGCAGCCGTCGCCAGCGCGAACATGGTGGAGGCGCGGGCCTGCGCGGACAGCGCCTTGAAACGGTGGAGGGCTGCAAGCGCCCGCTCGACGCTCGCCTGGTCCATGCGCCCGGTCTTGGCAAGGCCCTTGCCGAGGCCGCACATCACCTTCTCGTTGAACAGCATGGCCGGCGAACGGCTCATGCCCTCGTAGATGACGAGGCGAATCGAGTTGGAACCGATATCCACGACTGACACCGGGGCAATTCCAGGCAACCGCCCCTGCGCTTCAGATTCGACCATGTATATCCGTTTTATTTCTTCCGGCGGCCTTGCCAGCCCGCGATCGCCTTCGGTGCGGAGGACTTCAGGGCTTCACCCCGGCCGGAGAGGCTGGGGTTGGTCATGAAGTAGTGCTGAGCGTTGAACGGCTCGGCTCCGGGCTGCACTTCCATGCGCCGGGACGTTCCATCCGGAAGGATTTCGTAGCTCTGCTGGTTATCGATGAGATTGCCCAACATGATCTGCGAAATGACCTGCTCATGCACCGTCCGGTTGATCAGAGGCACAAGTGTCTCGACCCGCCGGTCCAGGTTTCGCGGCATCATGTCCGCGGAGCCTATATAGACCAGCGCTTTATCGGAGGGAAGCCCGTGGCCGTTGCCGAAGCAGAAGATGCGGGAGTGTTCGAGGAAGCGGCCGACGATGGATTTGACGTGGATATTGTCCGAAAGGCCCGGAACCTGCGGGCGCAGGCAGCAGATGCCGCGCACCACGAGGTCGACTTCCACGCCCGCCTGGCTCGCGCGATAGAGCGCGTCGATAATGTCGGGATCGACCAGCGAATTCATCTTCATCCAGATCGCCGCCGGCGCGCCGTTCCTGGCATGCGCGATCTCCTCCTCGATGTGGCGGATGATTCGCGGGCGCATCGTATAGGGCGAGAAGGCGAGCTTCATGCCGGCTTCCGGTTCGCCGTAGCCGGTGATGAAGTTGAAGATGTTCGCCATGTCGCTGGCGATCGTCGGGTTGCAGGTGAAGAAGGACAGGTCCGTGTAGATCTTCGCGGTGATCGGGTGGTAGTTGCCGGTGCCGAGGTGGCAATAGGTGCGAAGCCTGCCCTCCTCGCGGCGCACCACCATCGACATCTTGGCGTGGGTCTTCAATTCGATGAAGCCGAAGACGACCTGCACGCCGGCGCGCTCCAGGTCGCGCGCCCAGCGGATGTTGGCCTCCTCGTCGAAACGGGCCTTGAGTTCCACCAGCGCCGTCACCGACTTGCCGGCCTCGGCCGCGTCGATCAGCGCGCGCACGATCGGGCTGTCGTTGGAGGTGCGGTAGAGCGTCTGCTTTATCGCCAGAACGTCAGGATCGCGCGCAGCCTGGAGAAGGAACTGGACCACCACGTCGAAGCTTTCGTAGGGGTGGTGGACGACCATGTCCTTTTCGCGGATGGCGGCGAAACAGTCTCCGGCATGCTCTCGGACGCGTTCGGGAAATCGGGCGTTATAGGGCTCGAACCTCAGGTCGTCGCGCGGCGCCTTGGCGATTTCCGACAGCGTGTTGAGCGCGAGCAGGCCCGGCAGGATGGCGACGCGATTGTCCGGCACGCCCAGTTCGCCGACGACGAAGCGGCGCAGCGATTCCGGCATTTCCGAATCGGTCTCGATGCGGATCACCGAGCCGCGGCGGCGGCGCTTCAGCGCGGTCTCGAAGAAGCGCACGAGGTCTTCGGCCTCTTCCTCCACTTCGATATCGCTGTCTCGAATGATGCGGAACGTGCCCGAGCCGCGCACGATGTAACCGGGGAAGAGCTTTCCGATGAAGAGGCCCACGGCATCTTCCAGCGTGATGTAACGGATCGCGCCCTTGGAATCCGGCAGGCGGACGAAGCGGTCGAGCGCCACCGGCAGGCGCAAGAGCGCCGTCATCGGCTCCTTGCCCGTCGTGCTGTCGAGCTGGAGGCCGATCGAGAAGCCGAGGTTCGGGATGAACGGGAAGGGATGCGCCGGGTCGATCGACAGCGGCGTCAGCACGGGGAAGATCGACTGGGTGAATTCCTGCTGCAGCCAGATCTTGTCGTCGCTGGAGAGCGCCGTCGGGCGGACGATGAGGATGTCTTCCTTGGCGAGATACTGCTGGAGCACGGCAAGCGAGGCCTGCTGCTCCATCTGGAGATTGTCGATCTCCTTCAGGATGTCATCGAGCTGCTCGGCCGAGGTCTTGCCGTCGGGGCTGCGCACGCCAACACCCTGGCGCACCTGGCCTTCGAGGCCGGCGACGCGCACCATGAAGAATTCGTCGAGGTTGCCGGCCGAGATCGACAGGAAGCGCACGCGCTCAAGCAGCGGATGGGCGGTGTTCAGCGTCTCTTCGAGGACGCGGCGGTTGAACTGGAGCCAGGAGAATTCGCGGTTGATGAAGCGCTCGGGGCTCGCCATCAGGGCCGTGACGTCAATGGTCGCGCCTTCCGGCAGCGCCGCATGCTCGACAGGCTTTTCCTGGGAGAGGCCCGTCTTTTCTGGGGAGAGGTCCGTGTTCGCAGTATCCATTGGAATGTCCCGCCCCCTTTGCCGTCAGACCGGCCGCATGTTCGGCGCGGTCTCGAACGGAAGAACAATTTTCACTTTAACGCGAAGCGCTTAGCGCAGTTTGACGACAGAACTGTGACAGTCAATCCTTGGGTTGAAAACTAGCCGGAAGTTTCCTCCCCGCCCACCATTTCGCCCAAGACCTCCTGCGCAAGCGCGCGCGTGATGCGGCTGCCGCGGGCGAGCGCCAGGCGATCGAGGCGTTCCACGAGCGTCTGTGCCGCCTCCAGCGAACGCTCCATGCGCGCCACCATGTAGGCCACCAGTTTCTCGTCGACGAAGAGCTGACGATCGGCGAACAGCTTAACGATGACCTGTGACAGCAGTTCGTCATCCGGCTCGCCGATCTCCACCACCGTCGCGGCCTTGAGGCGCGAGCGCAGGTCCGGAAGGTCGACCGCCCAGGACATCGGCCAGAGCCTGCTGGTGATAAGCAGCGTGTGGCCGTGCTGGCGCACATTGTTGATGATGTGGAAGAGCGTGCGCTCGTCGAAGCCGTTGCGGTCGGCATCCTCGATGAGCACGGGGCCGTGTTCGGCCGCTTCCTCGGCGCCCGTGCCGGCCTTCGCCTCGACGGCAACGGCGCCGGCCTTCTCGCGCCAGATGGCGGCAAGATGGGATTTTCCGGAGCCGACCGGCCCGGCGATGATGACCACGGGTGCGGGCCACTGCGGCCAGGCGTCGATCATCGCGACGGCGGCGTTGACGGGCTCGGCAACCAGCAGGTCGTCGCGGCCCGTCGCGGGGTCGTGCCTGAAGGCCAGCGGCAACTGTTCGGCGGTCTTGCGCGATGTCATTGGTCTACTCGGGTACTAACTCTTTGTTCTGACGCGCTTTCGGGCGGAAGGCGCGCCATCGTCCGGCATGCTCTCTTCCAGGAGAACCGGCTTGCTGGTGCCGTGATAAAGGTCGCTGTCAAGGTAGCGCTCCAGGCCGAAGCGGACAAGCACGCCGACGGCGGCGGCGGCCGGCACGGCGATCATCAGCCCGACGAAGCCGAACAGCGCGCCGAAGGCGACCAGCGCGAACATCAGCCAGACCGGATGCAGGCCGACGCGCGAGCCGACGAGCTTCGGCTGCAAAATATTGCCCTCGATGAACTGGCCGACGAAGAAGATGCCGGCGACGAGGATGACCATCCAGTAATCCGGCCAGAACTGCACCAGCGCCACGCCGACAGACAGCGTGAGGCCGACCAGCGAGCCGACATAGGGCACGAAGCTGATGAGGCCGGCGAAGAGGCCGATCAGCAGGCCGAAATTGAGCCCCGCAAAGGACAGGCCGATGCCGTAGAACAGGCCGAGGATGATACAGATGGAGCCCTGCCCGCGCACGAAGCCGGCGACGGAGGCGTTCATTTCCGAGGCGAGTCGGCGCACATTGGCGACATGGTCGCGCGGCACCCAACTATCCACCTTGGCGATCATGCGGTCCCAGTCGAGCAGCAGGTAGAAGGCGACGACCGGCGTGATGACGAAGAGCGAGGCGATGTTGACGAGCGCCATGCCCGAATTCCACACCTGCTTCATGACGGTGCCGAGCAGGCCCGCGCCTTCCGCGAGGATGGCGGAGAAGTTCGCCTTGATCGTGTCCATCTGGCTGCTGATCCAGGAGGGCAGCAGATCCGGGTTGAAGCCGGCGATCTGGGCTTGCAAGCTGGTGATGTAGCCCGGCAGCTTTTCAAAGAAATCCGCGGCCTGGGTGGCCAGCAGCGGAATGATGATCATCAGCGAGAGCGCAAGCAGGATGACGAAGACGATGAGGATGACCACCGTCGCCATCATGCGGCTCAGGCCCCAGCGTTCCAGCCGGTCGGCCACCGGATCGAGGAAATAGGCGAGCGCCATGCCGGCGATGAAGGGCAGCAGGATATCGCTGAACACCATGAGGAAGAGCACGAAGAAGCCGAGCGCGATGAGCCAGAAGACCACCTGCCGCTTCAATCCCGCGCCGCTGATATGGGCTGCCATAACGCTCATTCCCTTTATTCCTTCGGTGCAGAGGAGATAGGATGCCCGTGGGAGACAGGTCAAGGCTCGGCGGCCGCAAGCGCCGGCATCACGGGTAAATCGGTGAAAAAATCCCGGTTTTCCCGGCATTGCGCTTGCACTTGCCGGCCCATCATGCCAATCGGGCGCGAACAGCGAGAAGTCGGAGACGAGAGCCATGAGCCAGTCGGAAAAGAACGGTCTGACCTACAGCGATGCAGGCGTCGACATCGACGCGGGCAACCTGATGGTGGAAAAGATCAAGCCGGCCGTGCGCTCGACACGCCGCCCGGGTGCGGATGGCGAGATCGGCGGCTTCGGCGGCCTCTTCGACCTGAAGGCCGCAGGCTTTACCGATCCGGTGCTGGTCGCCGCAAACGACGGCGTCGGCACGAAGCTGAAGATCGCCATCGACGCCAACCGCCACGACACCGTCGGCATCGACCTCGTCGCCATGTGCGTCAACGATCTCGTGGTGCAGGGCGCCGAGCCGCTCTTTTTCCTCGACTACTTTGCCACCGGCAAGCTCGATCCCGACCAGGGCGCCGCGATCGTCGAAGGCATTGCCGAAGGCTGCCGCCAGGCCGGCTGTGCGCTGATCGGCGGCGAGACCGCCGAAATGCCCGGCATGTATTCGCACGGCGACTACGACCTCGCGGGCTTCGCCGTGGGTGCCGCCGAGCGCGGCAAGCTGCTGCCGGCCGGCGACATCGCGGAAGGCGACGTCATCCTCGGCCTCGCCTCCTCCGGCGTGCATTCCAACGGCTATTCGCTGGTGCGCAAGATCGTCTCGCTCTCCGGCCTCGCCTGGGACGCTGAGGCGCCGTTCGACGCGTCCAAGAGCCTCGGCGAGGCGTTGCTGACGCCCACCAAGATCTATGTGAAGCCGCTCTTGAAGGCGATCCGCGAGACCGGCTCGATCAAGGCGCTGGCGCATATTACCGGTGGCGGCTTTCCGGAAAACATTCCGCGCGTGCTGCCGAAGCACCTTGCCGCCGAAATCGACCTCGACGCCGTCAAGGCGCCGGCCGTGTTCTCCTGGCTTGCCCGCACCGGCGGCGTGGAAGCCAAGGAAATGCTGCGCACCTTCAACTGCGGCGTCGGCATGATCGCCGTGGTGCCGGCCGACAAGGCCGACGAGGTTGCCGCCGTGCTGGCCCGTGAAGGCGAGACCGCCTTCCGCCTCGGCCGCATGGTTGCCCGCGAGGAAGGTGCCGCCGGCACGATCTACAAGGGTACGCTCGCCCTATGAGCCAGACGGCACGCAAGCGCGTCGTCGCCTTCATCTCGGGCGGCGGCTCCAACATGCTGGCACTCGCGAAAGCCGCGGAAAGCCCGGACTTCCCGGCGCAGATCGTCGCGGTCTTCTCCGACAAGGCGGAGGCCGGCGGGCTACAGAAAGCCGAGGCGCTCGGCATCCCGGCCCGCGCCTTCCTGCGCAAGGATTTTTCGAGCAAGGAAGCCCACGAGGCGGCCATCCTGGAGGCGCTCGACGCGCTGTCGCCGGACCTCATCTGCCTCGCCGGCTACATGCGCCTGCTTTCCGGCACCTTCATCAACCGCTACGAAGGCCGCATCCTCAACATCCACCCCTCCCTGCTGCCGCTCTTCCCGGGCCTGCACACGCACCAGCGCGCCATCGACGCCGGCATGCGCATCGCCGGCTGCACGGTGCATTTCGTGACCGAGGGCATGGATGAGGGTCCAGTGGTGGTGCAGGCCGCCGTGCCGGTGCTGCCGGGCGATACGTCGGATACGCTGGCCGGACGCGTGCTGACCGTCGAGCACCGGAGCTATCCACTAGCGCTGCGGCTCGTCGCCGAGGGGAAGGTGCGCATGGAGGGCGGCAAGACCGTCTCCAGCGGAGACCTGCCACAGATCGACGGCGCACATCTGATCTCGCCGGCGGCGGTTTAACGCCCTCTTTCGGCCCAGACCTTTACCCACCCACCAACGTCATCCTCGGGTTTAACCCGAGGATCCATCCGCGCCCGGAACATGGATGGTCGGGTCAAGCCCGACCATGACGGAGGAGAGGTTGGCGGGAGACGGTGTCAGCGCTCAAATGACGAGGATCGGCGCCTTGCCCTTCACGCGGTCGTAGAGGTCCATGACGTCCTGGTTGAGCATGCGCACGCAACCCGATGAGACGGCTTTGCCGATCGATTTCCATTCCGGCGAGCCGTGCAGGCGGTAGAGCGTGTCCTCGCCGTTCTGGAAGATATAGAGGGCACGCGCGCCGAGCGGGTTGTTGAGGCCGCCGGGCATGCCGCCGTTGGCGCCGGAATATTTGACGAGTTCCGGCTGGCGCGCGACCATCTCGTCCGGCGGCGTCCATTTCGGCCAGGCCTGTTTCCACTGGATGACGCCGCGGCCCGACCAGGCAAAACCCTGCCGGCCGATGCCGACGCCGTAGCGCATGGCGCTGCCGTTCGACTGGATGAGATAGAGGAAGCGGTTGCCCGTATCGACGATGATCGTGCCCGGCTTTTCGGCAAACGGGCTCTCGACCTCCTGGCGGTAGAAGCGCGGGTCGATCTGCTGGTAGGGCACCGCCGGCACCTGGTAGCCGCCATCCGAAACCGAAGCGTAAATCGAGGCGTAGCGCGAGGATTCGGGCAGCAGGCCCGAGGGCGGCGTCTGGCCGTAAATGCTGATGGGCCCCCTGCCGTCGATATATTCCGGACGGCCTTCCAGCGCGGGATTACGGAAATAGGGCCGCGTCTCCTCGCGGAAACGGTCCGTATTCATGGAGGAGGTGCAGCCGGCGAGACCCGTCGCCATGGCAAGGCCGGAGAACTGCAGGAAGCGGCGGCGGGAAAGCGCGGTGTCGGTCATGGGGGGCGTCGATATCCGTTTTGCGGAAGCCGATAGTCTGTCAGGTTCACACTGAACCTGACAGACTATCGATTTCTTTGTTTTCGTTTGTCTTTCCGGGAAAACCGGATTCCACTTTTCCCTGACAAACTCTAGAATGGAGCGAGAGGCTGAATCACTAACTAACGAAATGCCAATTAGGTCCACAACCCTGCCCCAATTGTGGCAATTGCGGCTGACCTCAGGCTTACGCGCGTTGTTTTCTTGCCGACTGTGGCTTGCCGCCACTCTACCAAAGTGGCGCTTTACGCTGTATCCCCGATGGATAGGAATGCCGGGACAGGGGAGTGCGCGACGGGATGGACTCGAGCATCTTGAAGGAAGCGGGCTTTGCGCCCACCGACGAGGCGGCCTGGCGCAAGCTTGCGGAAAAGGCGCTGAAGGGTGCCGATTTCGAGGCGACGCTCGTCTCCCGCACCGACGAGGGCCTCGAAATCCGGCCGATCCATGCCCGCCGGCAAGGCGCTCTGCCGCTCGCCCACAACCACGCCGCCACCCCGCATGCCGGCGATGCCTGGACCGTCAACCAGCGCCGTGACGACGCGGACCTAACCCGCGCCCGCGCGCAGATGGCCGACGATCTCGAAAACGGCGCGACCGGCATTTCGCTGGTCTTCGCCGGCAGCGCCGCCGCGCACGGCACGGGCATCCGCGCCGACAGCGAAACCGCCTTCCGCAAGACTGCCGCCTCTCGTGCCGCGGCACCCTTTTCGCTGCGCCTCGAAGCCGGCTTCGCCAACCGTGCGCTTGCCGCAACCCTTGCCCGCGCGCTCGACGATGCGGGGGCGCGTGGTGCGCCGGTGCATTTCGGGCTCGATCCGTTCAGCTCTTCCTCACCTGAAACAGGAGATTCCGCCGCTGCCGCCAAGGCCTTGATCGACTTCGGCTTTTCCGGAACGGTCTTGAATGCCGACGGCCGGCTGGCGCACAATGCCGGGGCAGGAGAAGCGCTGGAACTCGCCATCGTCGCGGCGGCGCTCGCGGAAAATCTCCGCCTGCTTGACGCCGCGGGCATCGCGCCCGAAACGACCTTCGCCGCGACCTCGCTGTCGCTTGCCGCCGATCAGGACCAGTTCCTCACCACCGCGAAATTCCGTGCCGCGCGGCTGATCCACGCGAAGATGCAGGAAGCCTGCGGCATCTCTGCACCGAGGCCCGCACACATCCATGCCGAGACGAGCTGGCGCATGCTGACACGGCGCGATCCGGAGACCAACATCCTGCGCAACACCATCGCGGTCTTTGCCGCCGGCACCGCGGGTGCGGACGAAATCACCGTGCTGCCGCACACGCTGACGCTCGGCGTGCCGGACCCCTTCGCCCGGCGCATCGCGCGCAACACGCAGGTGGTGCTGATCACCGAAAGCAACCTCGCCCACGTCGCCGACCCGGCTGCGGGGGCTGGCGGGATTGAGGCTTTGACGGATGGGTTGGCGGAGAAGGCGTGGGAGCTGTTTGCGGATATCGAGAGGCGGGGCGGGCTTTCGGCTGCGGTTGCGTCGGGGGTGGTGAAGGGGCTGGTAGAGGCTTCCAAGGCTGCACGCGTGGCGAAGCCGATTGTCGGGACGACACTATTTCCACTGAAGCAGGAGCGGGTGTTCACGGTGCTGGGAGCGCTGAGCGCGCCGGCATCATCGGGCGGGCTTTCGCCGGTGCTGCTGGCCGATCTGGCGGAGGTGGTGGTGTGATGCGCGTGGCTTACCCCCCTCTGCCCTGCCGGGCATCTCCCCCTCAAGGGGGGAGATCAGCTAGACGTGACGGCATCGCTCTTACCGAAGCGTTGTGTGTGGGCGGAACGCTGCCCCATCCAATCTCCCCCCTTGAGGGGGAGATGCCCGGCAGGGCAGAGGGGGGTGCAGCGACAACACGTGCCTTCTCCATGGCGCACCCGCAAAGCCGCACCGCAGGAGCCGCCGCATGAGCCGGATCCCCGATTTCTCCGCCATCGCCTGGTCGAAGCCGACCGCCCCCACCGCCCCCACCGGCGAGGCCGCCTGGCACACCCCGGAGGGCATCACCGTCGCGGGTGCCTATGGCGAGGCGGACCTGGCCGGCCTTTCCTATCTCGACACCTGGCCGGGCGCGGCACCCTATCTGCGCGGCCCCTACCCCACCATGTATGTCCAGCAGCCCTGGACGATCCGGCAATATGCCGGCTTCTCGACGGCGGAGGAATCGAACGCCTTCTACCGGCGCAACCTCGCGTCCGGCCAGAAGGGCCTCTCCGTCGCCTTCGACCTCGCCACCCATCGCGGTTATGACAGCGACCATCCGCGCGTCGCCGGCGATGTCGGCATGGCGGGGGTGGCGATCGATTCCATTTTTGACATGCGGCAGCTCTTCGACGGCATTCCGCTCGATCAGATGAGTGTCTCCATGACCATGAACGGCGCGGTGCTGCCGATCATGGCGCTGTTCATCGTTGCAGCGGAGGAGCAGGGCGTTTCGGAGGACAAGCTGTCCGGGACCATCCAGAACGACATTTTGAAGGAGTTCATGGTCCGCAACACCTATATCTACCCGCCGCAGCCCTCGATGCGGATCATCTCCGACATTTTCAGCTATACCAGCCGGCGCATGCCGAAGTTCAACTCCATCTCGATTTCCGGCTACCACATGCAGGAGGCGGGAGCCACGGCGGACCTGGAGCTCGCCTACACCATCGCCGACGGCATCGAATATGCCCGGGCCGGTGTCGCCGCCGGGCTCGACATCGACACCTTCGCGCCCCGCCTCTCCTTCTTCTGGGCGATCGGCATGAATTTCTTCATGGAAGTCGCTAAGATGCGCGCCGCGCGCCTGATCTGGGCGGCGCTGATGAAGACGAATTTCGCGCCGAAGGATACCCGGTCGCTGGCGCTGCGCACCCATTGCCAGACCTCCGGATGGTCGCTGACCGCGCAGGACCCGATGAACAATGTGATGCGCACCATGGTGGAGGCGATGGCGGCGACGCAGGGGCATACGCAATCGCTGCACACCAATTCCTTCGACGAGGCGCTGGCGCTGCCGACCGACCATTCCGCCCGCATCGCCCGCAACACGCAGATCCTGCTGCAGAAGGAAAGCGGCACGACGCGCATCATCGATCCCTGGGGCGGCTCGGCCTATGTGGAGCGGCTGACGCACGACCTCGCCGCGCGCGCTCTCTCCCATATCGAGGAGGTGGAGGCGTTCGGCGGCATGGCGAAGGCGATCGAGAAGGGCATTCCGAAGCTGCGCATCGAGGAGGCCGCCGCCCGCACGCAGGCGCGCATCGACTCGGGCCAGCAGACCGTCGTCGGCGTCAATTTCTCGCGGCCCGAGCGCGACATCGAGGTGGACGTGCTGAAGGTTGATAATTCCGAGGTGCGCGCCCGCCAGCTCTCCAAACTCCAGCAATTGAAGGGCACGCGCGACACCGCCGCCGCCGAAAGCGCGCTCGATGCCCTGACCGACGTGGCGAAAAGCGGCGACGGCAACCTGCTGGAATTCGCCGTGAAGGCGGCCCGCGCCCGGGCGACGGTCGGCGAGATCGCCTATGCGCTGGAAAAGGCGTTCGGCCGCCACGTCGCGGAGGTGCGCACGATTTCCGGCGTCTACCGCAAGGAGATGGGCGCCAACGACCGGGCCTTCAACACCGCCGTCGACAAGGTCGCGGCCTTCGAGACGCTGCGGCGCGAAAAACCCTCCATCCTCGTCGCCAAGATGGGACAGGACGGGCACGATCGCGGCCAGAAGGTCATCGCCACCGCCTTTGCCGATCTCGGCTTCAATGTCATCGTCGGGGCGATGTTCCAGACGCCGGAAGAGGTGGCGGAACTCGCCATCCGCGAGGGCGCGCATATCGTCGGCGCCTCGTCGCTCGCCGCCGGGCACCTGACGCTGGTGCCGGAACTGAAGGCCGCCCTCGTCAAGCGCGGCGCGTGCGACATGCTGATTGCGGTCGGCGGCGTCATCCCGCCGCAGGATTTTCCCGCACTGGAACAGGCCGGCGCCGATGCGATCTTCCCGCCTGGAACAGTGATTGCGGATGCCGCTTCGGCATTGATCGACCGGCTGCTCGCGTGAGTTTGTGAACGCTGTGTCAATCGGCGGCGGAATTGCCGTTTTCGTGCGCGGGCGATAGGTCGGGTCAACTTGAACCGGAACGAGGTGACGCGATGCTGGTCAACGGCAAATGGGCGGAAGATTGGCAGCCCGTGCAGGCGACGGACGCCAAGGGCGGCTTCGTGCGGCAGGTTTCGAGCTTTCGCAACTGGGTGACACCGGACGGCAGCGCCGGGCCGAGCGGCGAAGGCGGTTTCGAGGCCGCAAGCGGGCGCTACCACCTCTATGTCGCCCTGATCTGCCCCTGGGCCTCGCGCACGCTGATCACGCGAAAACTGAAGAAGCTGGAGGACGTCATCTCCGTCTCCATCGTCGAGCCCGCGCTTTCCGAGCAGGGCTGGCGCTTCGGCGACTATCCCGGCGCCAACCGCGACGACCTGAACGGCGCGACCTACATGCACGAGATCTACACGAGTGCCGACGCCAGCTTTACCGGCCGTGCCACGGTTCCGGTACTCTGGGATAAGCAACGCAAGACCATCGTCAACAACGAATCCGCCGACATCGTGCGCATGCTGAACAGCGGTTTTGGCGCCCTGGCGGACGAGAGCGTTGACCTCTACCCGGAAGCGTTGCGCAGCGAGATAGACGCGCTGAACGAGCGCATCTACCCGGCGCTCAACAACGGCGTCTACCGCGCCGGCTTCGCCACCACGCAGGTCGCCTACGAGGAAGCCTTCCAAGGCGTCTTCGCCATGCTGGACGAGTTGGAAGCGCGGCTTTCCGCCGGCGGGCCGTTCCTCGCGGGCGCGACCTTCACCGAAGCGGATATCCGCCTCTTCGTCACCCTCATCCGCTTCGACGCCGCCTATTACGGCCTGTTCAAATGCAACCGCCAGCGCATCGTGGACTATCCGGCGCTCTCGGCCTATACGAAGCGGGTGCTGGACCTGCCGGGCGTGCGTGTGACGGTCAGCATCGACCATATCAAACACGGCTATTATTCGATCAAGTCGCTGAACCCGAACCGCATCGTGCCGGTCGGGCCGGACCTCTCGGCGCTGGGGTTTTAACCCCGCCACGCCTTGACGACGGGGGCGGGTTACGGAATGGTCGGCGCCGATGAGAGCACGGCCATTCCCCTTGGCAAGCCTTTTGGCGGCAGTCGTCTCGGCTGTCGTTCTCGCGCTGTCCAGCATGCTCTCCGAGCGTCATTGCGCCTTCGGCTTCGGTGGTTTCCAGTGTAACGACCCTGTGGCCGGCTATGGCAGCGTCTTGTTGACAGCCACCCTTGCCTCCTTCGCCATCCTCATCGTCTCGGCGCTGATCGCGACGTGGAAACTGGTCGCCTGGTTCCGCGCGCGATAGGTCAGGCCTCCTTCGCCTCCACCATCGCCATCAGTGTTTCCAACCGGTCGGCATCCGCCGGCAGCTTGTCCTGCCTTAGCCGTGCGATGCGAGGGAAACGCATGGCGACGCCGGATTTGTGGCGGGTGGAGCGGTTGATGCCCTCGAAGGCGACTTCCAGCACGAAGCCGTAGGCGGGTTCGGCGCGCACGGCGCGCACCGGGCCGAAACGGTCGGTCGTGTTGTTGCGCACGAAGCGGTCGAGCACTTCCAGCTCGGCATCGGTGAAGCCGAAATAGGCTTTTCCGACGGGCACCAGCATGTCGCCCTCCGGGCCGGCGGTCCACACACCGAAGGTGAAATCGGAATAGTAGCTTGACCGTTTGCCGTGGCCGCGCTGGGCATACATCATCACCGCGTCGACATTGTAGGGGTCGCGCTTCCACTTGAACCACGGCCCTTTCATGCGGCCGGCCTGATAGGGGCTGTCGAGGCGCTTGATCATCACGCCTTCTATGACCGGATCGGGCGGCTCGCGGCGGATGGTTTCCAGCTCCTCCCAGGTGGCGAAGGGCACGAGCGGCGACAGGTCGAAGCGGTCGTGCGGCGCCTTTTCGATGAGGTGGCCGAGGCGGGCGCGACGGGCGGTGAAGGGTTCAGGGCGCACATCCGCCTCGCCGTCGAACAGCACGTCGTAGGCGCGCACGAAGGCGGGGAAGTCGTCCAGCATCTTGGTGTTGACGGTCTTGCGGTTCAGGCGCTGCTGGAGATCGGAGAAGGTGCGCGTCGGGCTGTTCATGCGCGCGGTGCCGCCGACCAGCAGTTCGCCATCGACCACACCCTCGAAGTTGATTGCGTCCAGCACGTCCGGGAAGGCCACGGAAATATCGTCGCCGGAGCGGGAATAGAGGCGGCGCGTCGTGCCTGCGGAGGACATCTGCACACGAATGCCGTCCCATTTCCATTCGGCGGCGAAATCGGCGGGGTCGAGATTGTCGAGATCGCCCTCGCCCACCGGATTGGCAAGCATGACGGAATGGAAGATCGCCGGCGTCGCCAGCACCGGGCGGTCGGCGCGACCCTCCAGCCAGGCGAAGAGCGGCTCGTAGGGCGGCGAGATGCCGTGCCACAGCGTCTCGATCTCAGTGATGTCCTTGCCGGAGAAATCGGCGAGCGCCTGCTTGGCGAGCCGCGCGGAGACGCCGATGCGAAGGCCGCCGGTCGCGAGTTTGAGGAAGGCGAAGCGGGCGGAGGGATCGAGTTGTTCCAGCAGATCGCGCACGGCACCGCGCACCTCCGTATGGCCGAGTGCGTTCATGCGGGTGACGACGGCGCTCAGCCGCGGCTGCGCCTCGTCCGGCACGCGCTCCTTGCGCTCCTGGTCCCAGACGAGCGCGATGGTTTCCGCGAGATCGCCGACATAGTCGTAGGAATAGCGGAACAGCACCTCATCCATGCGCTCCAGCACGAGTTCACGCAGCAGCGCCGGCTTGACGCTCTTCAGGTCCAGCGTGCCGGCGATTGCCGCAAGGCCGTAGCCCCTGTCGGGGTCCGGCGTGTCCCGAAAATAGTCGGCGAGGAGTTTGAGCTTGCCGTTGCGCGAGGGGGTGAGGACCAGGCGGTCGAGGAGGGTTGCGAAGGCTCTCACGAAACCCCTCCCCCTTGTTGCGCGAGCCCCGGCTTCCCACGTCTTTCATCATGGGCAAGTTGCACAACATCATCAACACCATCCTCAGCACAGCCGGTCTCATCCTGGGCATCTGGGGTGGCTACGAACTGGCGGGTATATTGGGCGCGATCCTGTTCGCGCCGGTCGGCGCGTTCGCCGGCCTCGCGGTGGGCGCGCTGCATATCCGGCTTTTGATGTTCCATTGACATCGGGGCGTGCAAATCCTCGCGCATCAATCCCCCTCATCCTCATAGCCCACCAGATGCAACGGCCGCGCCGGTACGCCGGCGAGTTCGCACCAGCGCACCAGCGCCTCCTCGCGACCGTGCGTTACCCAGACCTCGCTTGGCGCCAGTTCGCGGATCGTTTCGGTGAGTTCCGGCCAGTCGCAATGGTCGGAGATGACGAGCGGCAGTTCGACGCCGCCCTGCTTGGCGCGCTGGCGCACCATCATCCAGCCGGAGGCAAAGGCGATGAGCGGTTCGTTGAAGCGGCGCGCCCAGCGGTCGGCGAAGGCGGAGGGCGGGCCGACGATGACGGCGCCGCGGAAATCGGTCGGGTCGCCCTTTTCCAGCGTGGCCGGCCGCAGGTCGCCGAGATCGATGCCGCGGCTGACATAATAGTCGCAGAGCCGCGCCAGCGAGCCGTGGATGTAGATTGGCGCATCATAGCCGCAATCGCGCAGGAGCCGGATGACGCGCTGCGACTTGCCCAGCGAATAGGCGCCGACGAGGTGGCTGCGCTCAGGGAATTGTTTGAGCGAAGTCAGCAGCTTGCCCATCTCGGCCTTGGGCTCCGGGTGGTGGAAGACCGGCAGGCCGAAGGTCGCCTCGGTGATGAACACGTCGCAGGGCACCGGCTCGTAGGCCGCGCAGGTCGGGTCGGCGCCGCGCTTGTAATCTCCCGACGCGACGATGCGCAGGCCGTCCTTCTCCACCGCGATCTGCGCCGAGCCGAGCACATGGCCGGCGGGGTGGAAGGAGACGGTGACGCCGTTGAGATCGATGCGCTCGCCGAAGGCGGCGGCCTGCGAGGAGCCGCAGAAATCCTCGCCATAGCGGATTTCCATGATGTCGAGCGTCTCGCGCGTCGCCAGCACCGCGCCGTGGCCGGCGCGGGCATGGTCGGAATGGCCATGGGTGATGAGCGCCCTCGCCACGGGGCGGACGGGATCGATGTAGAAATCGCCGGCGGGGCAATAGAGGCCGGCGGGCGCCGGTTTGAGCAGTTGGTCGGGCTTCATGTCAGGGAAGATAGTGGCTTTCACGCGCTCTGCCAGTGGGGGCGAGGCGATGCCGGGCGGGCGTGCCGTGCCGGTGGATCCTCGGGTCGAGCCCGAGGATGACGGTGGGGAGGAGAAGCCGCAGGACCATCGACCGACGCGGCATGCTGCAAAGGTGCTCTCGTCAACCGATCAGCTCTTCTCTTCCGTCATCCTCGGGCTCGACCCGAGGACACATCGCTCAGGCGAGCGCCAGCATGCCGGCGCGCAATGCGGTCATGTCGACGGCGGAGAGTTGCTGGTCGACCTTGGCATGCGTTTCCTTCCAGGTCGGAAAGGCCTGGGTCAGCAGGCGGCGGCCTTCCACCGTCAGCCGCAGCAGCCGGCCGCGGCGGTCGCGCGGGTCGGCCTCGACCTTCACGAGGCCACGGCGTTCGAGCGGCTTCAGCGCGGCGGTAAGTGTGGTGCGGTCCATGGCGAGCAGTGACGCGACCGGCCCCATCGGTGGCGGCTCGGGGCGATTCAGCGCCATCAGCAGCGAGAACTGGCCGTTGGTGAGGCCATGCGGGCGCAGCGCATCGTCGAAACGCCGCGCAAGGGCGCGCGCGGCGCGCTGCACATGCAGGCACAGGCAGTTGTCACGCACGAAAAGCGTCGTCTCGTAGGGAATCAGCACGTCATCAAGCATGATTCTTACTGTTGATATCAACGTAACAATGTCAAGACCTGACCGCCCGCACCGCGGTGAATATCAGAGATTCGGGATGCACAGAATCGCTTGAAGCGCGCGGGCGTCGATGGGACGGCTGAGGTAATAGCCCTGGATCTCGTCGCAGCCGGCCTCGCGCAAAAATTCCATCTGCTCGCGGGTTTCCACGCCTTCGGCGATGACGCGCAGTTGCAGCGAATGGGCGAGCGAGATGACGGCGCGGGCGATTGCCGCATCGTCGCCGTCGTCCGGCAGGTCCTGCACGAAGGAGCGGTCGATCTTCAGACGGCCGACCGGGAAGCGCTTCAGCGAGGCGAGGCTCGAATAGCCGGTGCCGAAATCGTCGATGGCCAGCGTCACGCCAAGCTGTTCCAGCCGAAGCATGGTGGCGACCGCCTGCTGCACGTCCTCCATGATCAGGCTTTCGGTGAGTTCCAGTTCCAGGTAGCGCGCTTCCAGCCCGCTTTCCTCAAGGGCCGCGGCCACGCGCTCGACCCAGTCCTTTTCCTGGAACTGGCGGGCCGAGACGTTGACGCTGACGACGATGGGCGGCAGGCCGGAAACCTGCCAGGCCTTGTTCTGCCGGCAGGCGGCGCGCAGCGTCCAGTCACCGATCGGGCCAATCAGGCCGGTTTCTTCCGCCAGCGGAATGAAATCGCCAGGCCCCACGAGGCCGCGGTCCGGGTGTCGCCAGCGGATCAACGCCTCGACGGCGAAGATGCGGCCGGTCTTGAGATCCATCTGCGGCTGGTATTGCAGGAAAAGCTCCTGCTGGGCGAGCGCGCGGCGCAGTTCCTCCTGCCGTTCCAGCTTTTCATGCGCCCGGTTGGCAAGTTCGGCGGTGAAGACCTGCATGGCATCGCGGCCGATTTCCTTGGCGCGGTACATGGCGGCGTCGGCGCGGGCGAGCAGTTCGGTGGCGTTGCGGCCATGCTCCGGATAGGCGGCGACGCCCATGCTGCAGGTGACCTGGAACGAGCGGCCCTCGATCTCGACCGGCTCGGCAACCGCCTCGCGCACGGCGCGCAGCCGGTCTTCCACCGTCTCGCCCTTGCGCGGTGCGCCGTTGATCAGCACGACGAATTCATCACCGCCAAGGCGCACGATACTGTCGCTGGCACGCACGCAAGCCAGCATGCGCGCGGCGACGATCTTCAGCAGCGCGTCGCCGGCATGATGGCCGAGACTGTCATTGACCAGCTTGAAATTGTCGAGGTCGAGGAAAGCGAGCGTCATGGTGCCGCCGCGCTCATCCGCCGCCTCGATGGCCGAGGCGACGCGCTCGTCGAGCATGCTGCGGTTCGGCAGGCCGGTCAGCGTGTCGTGATGCGCCATGAACTGGATGCTGTCTTCGGCCTCCTTGCGCTCGATGGCGATGCCGGCAATGTGGGTCGCCATGCCGACGAGCTTCATGCACTCGGCGGAAGGCTCGCCCGGCGTGCGGGAATAGAGCGCGAAGGATCCGAGCACCTTGCCTTGATAAGAGCGGATCGGCGCGGACCAACAGGCGCGAAAACCATAGGGTGCGACAAGCGCGCGATAATCGTCCCACAGCGGATCGGCCGCGATATCGGACACGATGACGGGTTCGCCGCGCCACATGGCGGTGCCGCAAGAGCCCATGGCCGGGCCGATCTCGGCGCCCTCGATCAGCCGGCAATAGGCGGGGTCAAGATTGGGCGCAGCACCATTGACGATGTGCTTGCCGTCGGGCGCCAGCATCAGGATCGAGCCGGTGACCTCGGAGACATGCGCCTCGATCAGCAGGATCAGCGAGGAAAACACCTCGACCAGTGGCGCGCCGAGCGCGATCATCTTGAGGAGATGCGCCTGGCCGACATGCAGGCTCTCGGAGCGCTTGCGCTCGGTGATGTCGCGCGCGATGCCGACGATGCCGATCACCTCGCCCGCGCCGTTGCGTACCGGAAGCTTGGAGGTCAAAAGCCATTTGAGATTGCCGCGGGAATCGCGGATCAGCTCTTCCATGTCGAGCATCGGCCGGCCGGAACGGATGATCTCTTGCTCCGTCTCGAAGAAGCCGCGGGCGACATGTTCGGGGTGGATATCGAAATCGGACATGCCTTCGAGGCTTTCCAGCCCTTCGCGGTAATTGTCCTTGACGATCGCCCGGTTGGCGACGACGAAGCGGCAGTTGCTGTCCTTGAAGTAGAGATAGTCCGGCACCTCGTCGATCATGGCCTCCAGCCAGATCGTGCGCTCGTTCTGCGCGGCGGCAAGCGGGAACAGCCGTGCTGCCTCGCTCATCAGGCGCTCGCTGGCGGACATCAATCGCGCCGTCGCGTCGGCGTCGTCGTTGCCAAGGTGGGACAGTTTCGTCGACATGAACCCCTGCAATTTTCAAACGCAAGGAAGGACACTGCCGGCCGCCGCCTCTTCCCGGTAACACCCAAAGGTACATGCCAAGTCGTTATCCAACCCTAAAGGAAACCAGCGAAATGCTGCCAATGCGGGCTTTCCGTCACATCTTTCGGCAACTTGGGCGGGCATCACCCCGATTGTTCCGTTTCGGCACAAAACCACTTGGCACGGTTCCTGCTCCTTGACCGGCAAGGAGCTATCATGGTTACCAGACGGTTATTCCTTTCAGGCCTGGGTGCGGCCGGTCTCGCCACCGCGGCGGCAGCCCAAGGCGAGCCGGTGCCGATCCTCGACGTGGACCTGCGCGGCAGCATCGACGCCTCCGCGCATGGCATCCGCCCGGGGGCGGGCGACCGCAAGAGCAAGGCCTTCGCCAAGCTCCTGAAGGAGGCGGCGGGCAAGAACATGCCGGTCTTCCTGCCGCCCGGCGACTATACGATCTCCAACGTCACGCTTCCCGACAACACGCGCATCACCGGCGTGGCGGGCGCCACCCGCATTCTCTATGGCGGCGACGGCCATCTGTTCGCCGCCGACGGGCTTTCCCGCGTCGAGCTTGCCAATCTCGTCATAGACGGGGCGAACCGCTGGCTGGACGATACGGTCGAGGGCCTGGTGCACCTCAGCAACGTCGCCCAGGTGACGATCGAGAATTGCGAGATCCAGGGCTCGTCCAAGACGGCTCTCAGCCTGCAACGCTGCGGCGGGCGCATCGAGCGCAACCGGCTTTCGGGGGCCGCCGACTACGCGCTCTATGCCGTGGAGAGCCACGACCTCTCCGTCACCGGCAACCATGTCTTCGATTGCGGCAATGGCGGCATCCTCATCCATCGCTGGCAGAAGGGCCGCGACGGCACGATCGTTTCCGGCAACCGCATCGCCCGCATGGCGGCGACACGCGGCGGCACCGGCGAATATGGCAACGGCATCAACATCTTCCGCGCCGACGACGTGATGGTGACGAACAACCACCTCTCCGGCTGCGCCTTCTCCGCCATCCGCGCCAATGCCGGCTCGAACGTGCAGATATCGGGCAATACCTGCCTCGACAGCGGCGAGACGGCGATCTATTCCGAATTCGGCTTCGAAGGCGCGATCGTCAACGGCAACCTGATCGATGGCGCCGCCAACGGCATCCTCATCGTCAATTTCAACGAGGGCGGCCGGCTTGCCACCGTCACCGGCAATGTCGTGCGCAACCTCAAGCTCGAAGGCCCCTACGTCCACGACGGCGCGGGCTTCGGCTTCGGTATCGCGGTGGAGGCCGACACGGTCGTCTCCGGCAACACGATCGAGAATGCGCCGAAATGGGGCCTCGCGCTCGGCTGGGGGCCTTTCATGCGCGGCCTCGTCGTCAGCGGCAACCTGGTGCGAAAAAGCCCGGTCGGCTGCGCCGTCACCGTGGTGGAGGAGGCAGGCTCGGCGCTGATCTCCGGCAATATCTTCGAGGACACCCCTGACGGCGCGATCGCCGGCTACCGCTGGAACGAACGCACCACCGGCGACCTCGCGACGGAAGGCGCAACCTACGCGCACCTGACGATCGAACGCAACCGGACGGGCTGAGCCCGTCCCGAAACGCGTCTCTCCTTCCTGCCCGAACGGAGAGGCGCCATGGTGGATGAGGGGGCGGGCTGTCCAGGTACCGCTTCCTCATCCGCTGTCTTGCAACGAGACGCCGAAAGCCTTATTCTAGCTAGACAGTCTAGCCAGGAGGCGTCGATGGAATGGCAGTTGCAGGATGCAAAGAACCAGTTCTCCAAGGTCGTCGACAAGGCCCGCACGGAAGGCCCGCAGGTCGTGACGCGGCGCGGCCAGCAGACGGCGGTGGTTCTTTCGATCGAGGACTACAACGCGCTGAAGTCTGGCCGGCCGAGCTTCGTCGACGACCTTCTTGCCGGCCCCGTCTGGGATGACGCGCTTGTCGACGCCATCGATGCCCGGCCGGAATGGCCCCGGCGCGACGTCACGCTCTGATGTACCTGCTCGATACGAACGTGCTGTCCGAGGCGCGGCGCGGCACGCCCCAGGCGCTCGACTGGCTGCGCTCCGCGGACCCCGACCGGCTTTATCTGAGCGTCATCACGCTCGGCGAGATCACGCGCGGCATCGCGCTCAAGGAACGCTCCGATCCGCAAACCGCCGCGCATCTCTCCGCATGGCTCGCCCGCCTCCGGCAGGACCATGCAGCACGCATCCTGCCGGTCACCGACCGGATCGCCGTTGAATGGGGCCGCATTTCGGCGCTGCGCCCCCGCGGCGGGGCGGACGGCCTGATCGCCGCCACTGCCCTTGTGCACGACCTGATCGTGGTCACACGCAACATCGCCGATTTTGCCGATACCGGCGCTGCCTGCCTCAACCCCTGGGAGCTCTAGCGGCCTCAGCCGCCATGGCCCTCATGGTTGCCGGATGCGGCGTCGCCCTGTTTTGCGCCGGGCTTGGCGGCTTCGATCTTGAAGTCGACGTCGATCGTGCCGGCTTTTTCGAAGGTCAGCGTCGCTTTGAAGCTTTCGCCTTCCTTGAAGGGCTGCTTGATGCTCATGAACATGACGTGCTGGGCGCCGGATTTCAGTTCCACTGTCGCGCCGGCGGGGATTTCGATGCCGTCGGGCAGCTGGCGCATCTTCATGATGTCGTTCTCGATGGCCATTTCGTGAAGCTGAACGTCGTCGGAAACCGTCGGCGCGGTGATGGAAACGAGGCGGTCGGCCTCGCTGCCCTTGTTGGTGATGGTGAGGAAGCCGCCGCCGACCGGCTGGCCGGGCAGCGTCGCCTTGGAGGCCGGGTGGTGGATTTCGAGGTTGCCGAGGGTGAACTCGTGGGCGAAGACGGCCGAGGCCGAGAGTGCTAGCGCGAGAACCGTTGCGAGCATGCGTTTCATGGAAATTCCTTTCTAGAGCATTTCCAGCCGAAGCGACTTCGTTTCGGCGTCGGATAATGCGGCAAAACAAAAACCAGGAGCATGTCCGGTGAACCGGAGTTCACCGGACATGCTCTGGTCACGAGAAGATGCGCCGGAGCGGCGGCACGAAGCGGATGACGAGCTGGTCGAGAAGGATCATGGCGAGAATGGTGATGCCTGTCAGCGGAAAGAGCACGCCGAAGACGGCGGCGATGGCCCAGAGGCCGAGATAGATGCGCTTTTCGCGCGGGGCCGGTGGCACGCCGATGCGGCCCTTCGGCCGGCGCTTCCACCACATGACGACGGCCGACACACTCATCGCGATGACGATAAAGGAAGTCGACAGCATGAGGAGCTGGTTGAACAGCCCCCATTCCTGACCCTTGTGCACGTTGATACTCCACTCGATCGCCTTGCCGGTCGCGGGATAATCGGCAAAGGCGGTATCGACGAGGCGTTCGCCGGAATATTGGTCGATATGGATCGTGCGCTCGTATTCCAGCTCGGCCGGGTAGATCGCGGCGGTGTAGACGCCCGTCTGGTCTGATGGCGGCGACAGCTCGTAGCCGGGCAGCATGCCGGCGGCGTTGGCGATCGTCACGGCATTGTCGAGGCCGATCGGCGGCAGGGCCCTTTGGCCATCAGCGGGAACGGTCGATTGCGGCACGGGCGCGTTTTCCATCAGCCAGGAGGCTTTCGGCAGCACGTCGGTGGTGATGAGCATGGAATGCGGCACGCGGTCCCACAGTTCGACCGGATAGCCCATGCCGTTTGCCGTCAGCGTCGCATTGACCTTGGCGCCCCAGAAGCCGGACCAGAGCAGGCCGGAAAAGGCCATGAACAGGATGACGACGCTTGCAAAGACGCCGGTGACGGCGTGCACGTCGCGCCAGAAGACGCGCCGGGCCGGCGTGCCGCGCACGCTGACGACGCCGCCCGTGGCATTGCGCGGCCACCAGAGATAGAGGCCCGTCAGCACGAGCACGATGGCAAAACCCGCGACGACCTCGATGATGCGCTCCCAGGAGGTGCCGAAATAATCGAGGCTGTGCAGGTCCTCGACGACCTGGTTGAACTCCTGGTTCGCTGGAAGGGTATCGAGCACGGCGCCGTCGTAGGGATCGACGAAGACGAGCATTCTGCCGGCATCGCTGGCGAGCGTCACGCGGGCGGAACGGTCCGTGCCGGCGGGCGTGCGGTAGGAGGCGAGCGTGCTGCCCGGTACAGTGGCGAGCGCCTTTTCGACGATTGCGGAGGGTGGCAGTTCCGTGGTGCCGACCGCGACATAGTTGCGGTAGCGGAAGAGGCTGGCGTCGATCTCGTCGTTGAAGAGATAGAGCCCGCCGGTGATGGCGAGGCTGATCATGAAGGGCACGGCCAGCAGGCCGGCGAAGAAATGCCAGCGCCAGATGGCGCGGTAGAGGCGCTGGGCGAGCGTGGAGGGTTCGGCGGCGGCAAGGGCCGGCGCATCGGAAATAACGGACATGCAAGGGGTCCTGTCAGGCTGGATTTCGGGCGCGCGGCGGCAGGCGGCGCGGATCACGGAAAATCAGGCGGACAGGAAGGGTGGTGCGCGCGGCGGGGCGCCGGGACGGTCGCGCTTGGAATGAAGCGCCTCTTCGACGAGCGGCAGGGCGGCGACCAAACGGAAAGCCAGGTTGGCACCGGCAAGATCGGCCGGCTCCGGCATCAGCATGGCGCCGCCGATGCGGCAGGCCTCGCACTTGATGGGGGTGGCATGCCGGGTCTTGCCGTCGACGCTGCCATTGAGACAGAGGTCCGGCACGGTACCGTCCGGCAGGGTATATTGCACGAGTTCGAGCGCGGTCGGCTCCAGGGCCGAGGCCGGCTGGTGGGCGAAACCGACGAACAGCAGGGCGGCTGCGCAAAGCATGCGCAGGCAGGCAGCCCAGCTTGTCGTGCCTCGTGTCATCGGTCGCCCTTTCCGCAATCGCGCGGATATATCGGCCTTAATCCGATGGCGGCGCGACGTCAATGCGACAAAGCGGGCTCCCCTTCCCGGCCATCACGACAATTCATCGATCGATCAGGCAAGCGCTCTACCGTTCCGCAAGAACGCCCCATAAAGTGCCGCCGCAATCAGGAGGATTCCATGCTTACCATCTACGGCGTCTACCGTTCCCGTGCCTCGCGCAACTATTGGCTGGCCGGCGAGCTCGGCCTGCCCTTCACCTCCGTGCCGATCGTGCAGGCCTACCGGCTCGACGACGTGCAGGCGGCGGATGCGCCGATGAACACGCAGTCGCCGGAGTTTCTGGCCGTCAACCCGACCGGCCTCATCCCCTGCATCGACGACGGCGGCTTCGTGATGACGGAATCGCTGGCGATCAACCTCTACCTCGCCCGCAAGCACGGCGGCCCCCTCTCCGGCCAGACGGTGACGGAAGAGGCCGAGATGCTGCAATGGACCATGTGGGCGGCGACCGAGGTGGAGCCGCATGCGGTGAAGATCATCATGCTGCGCGATGTCCAGGCCGCCGAAAGCGAACAGGGGCGGCTGACGATCCGCGCTGCGAACAAGGCGCTGAAAAAGTGTTTCGCGCGGCTCGACCAGCACCTGGCCGCCACCGGCCATGTCGTCGGCGACCGCTTTACCGTGGCCGACCTCAACCTCGCGGAGGTGTTTCGCTATGCGATGAGCCAGACGGCGCTTTTCGAGGCTGCGCCGAACGTCAAGGCCTGGCTGGAACAGTGCCAGTCGCGCGCCGCCTTCAAGGCCATGATGGAGACGCGGTCTAACGAGCCGGAATGATCGCGCCGGCAAAACCGTCCTCGCCGTCTTCGGCGATGGCGTTGCGCAGCCAGCGCTTGAACAGCGAGACCTTGCGCGGCTCCGGCAGACCCGGGGCCGTTACGAAATAATAGCCCATGCCGGTATCCACCCGGATGGGGAACGGCGCCACCAGCCGCCCCTCCTTCAGCGCCCAGGAGGCGAGCACCGGCCAGGCGAGCAGCACCCCCTGCCCGGCCAGCGCCGCATCGAGGCACAGCGAGGCATCGGAAAAGATGTGGCGGGCCTTTGGCGCGGGCACGTCGAAACCGGCGGCCTTCAGCCAGCGCTGCCAGGTGAAGGCATCGTTGCCATCGACCACCGCCGGCTGCGCCGACAGGTCCTGCGGCGTCCTGATGCCATCCGCCAGCGCCGGCGCGCAAACCGGGAACATCACCTGCGGCATCAGGAACTCCGCCGTCACATCCGGCCAGGTGCCGGGGCCGACGCGGATGCCGAGATCGACATCCGAGCGCGCGAGGTCGACCAGCGTCGTCGTCGCCTCGATGCGCAGGCTGATATCCGGATGGGCGGCGGCGAAGCGATCGATGCGGTGGATGAGCCAGCGCGAGGCGAAGATCGGTGCCACGGAGATCGTCAGGATCGCATCGTCGCGGCGCTGGGTCGTCGCCACCGCCTCGGAAAGCTGGCGGAAGGCCGCGGAAAGGCGCGCGAGGAAGGGCGTGCCAGAGGCCGTCTCGCGCAGGCCCCGCGCGGTGCGCTCGAAGATCGCCCGGCCGAGCTGCTCCTCCGCCTTGATGACCTGCTGGCTGACGGCGCCGACCGTCACGCCGAGCTCGTCGGCCGCCGCCTGCAGCGAGCCGAGCCGCCCCACCGCTTCCAGCGCACGAAGGCCGTTCAGATGAACGCGATTGAGGTTCTTCATATAGGTTTTCTATAACCTCTTCCTGATCTGCTCGATTGCCCGGAGAGCGTTTCGGCGCGATTATCAGCCATCAACAATGGTAACGAACCGCAAGGAGAAGGCAATGTTCAAGATTTTCTCCAGAGTGGCCGCGGCGCTGAAAGCCGAGGCGGACCCTGCGGACACGCCCGTCTGGATGCGCGATCCGCTCTCCCACCCCGATATCGAGACGATGGATTCGCGCGCGCTCGGCGACCTGCCCTTCGGCCTCTTCCGTCCGCGGGTCTGCGTCGAGGAAAGCTGAAACACCCGGCCTGATCCTCCCTCGAAGTCCTCCCCGCGCCGGTGTATCCTGCCCGGGGAGGATTTTGCATGCCGGATGACGAGAACGACGCGCTGCTGGCACGGCTCCAGCGCCTCTCGCAACCCCTTCCGGGCGTCGAGACGGGCACGTCCTATGGCACGCCGGCGCTCAAGGTGGCGGGAAAGCTGTTTCTGCGCATCAAGGGTGCCGAGACGCTGGTGCTGATGGCGCCGCTCGACGAGAAGGAGCGCCTGATCGAAATGGCGCCCGACATCTATTACGAGACCGACCATTACCGCGGCTGGCCGGCGCTGCTCATCCGAGCGGCGGCGGTCGACGACGCGGAATTGCGGCACCGGATCACCGAAGCCTGGCGCTACAAGGCGCCGGCAAAGCTGCGCAAGACGTTCGGCTGAACGCCCTCCTTCCTTTTTCGAGACGCTTGACACCCTTCCCGCCGCACGGTTAAACCGGATTTGTAACGTAATAACATTACCAATTCGGAGACCAAAATGCTGAGACGGATCATCGCTGTTTCGGGCGCGCTGTCGTTCGCCCTCCTCCTTCCCGCAACGGCCGGCGCGCATGGCGCCTGGGTGGCGGAGCGCTGGGGCGAACTCGGCGTCATCTACGGCCACGGCGCCGGCGACGATGCCTATGACCCGGCCCGCATCACGCAGGCGATCGCCATTGCCGAGGACGGCACGGCCGCGCCTGTCACCATCGACAAGCGCGACAAGCACGCGATCCTGAAGCCGGAGGGCGAGCCGGCCGCCATCGCGCTAACCTTCGACAACGGCTACTGGAGCGAAAAGGCGGACGGGACCTGGGTGAACGAGCCGAAGGACAAGGTGGCGGATGCCAAGGCGACCGGCCACTACATCAAGAACAGCCTCTCGCTGCTGCATGCGCATAACGCGCTGCCCGCCTTCCCGAAGCAGGACCTGCAGATCGTTCCGCTCGACAATCCGATCGGCCGCAAGGCCGGCGACCCGATCCGGCTGCGCGTGCTCCATGACGGCAAGCCGCTTGCCGGCGCGGTCGTGACGCTCGACTATATCAATCAGGCCGCGCTCAAGAGCGAGCCGACGGATGCGGATGGCGAGGTCGTGGTGGCGATCCGCAATGACGGGCTGAACGTGCTGTCGGTCGACCATGGCGTGCCGCTGGAAAACGATCCGAAGGCCGACAAGATCGGCTATACGGCGACGCTGAGTTTCGTCGCCGAAGCGCACAAACACGACGATTGATGCGAAAAGGCCCGCGCCGTGGGGCGCGGGCCTGACTCGTCAGCCGATCGACTGGCCGCCGGACTGGTCCATGAACATGAACTCCCAGACATTGCCGTTGATGTCCTGGAAGGAGCAGCCGTACATGGGGCCGAATTCGATGTTCGGCTGCCATTCGCGCGCACCGGCGGCGAGCGCCTTGGCCTTGATGTCGTCGATCTCCTGACGGCTGGCGGCCGAAAGGCAGGTCAGCACCTGCGTCTGCTTTTCCGGATCGCCCACCTCGCCCTTCACGAACTGGGCGAATTTTTCCTCCGTCAGGTGCATGACGAAGATGTTTTCGTCCACCACCATGCAGGCGGCGGTGTCGTCGCTGAAGGCCTCGTTGAAGCCGTAGCCGAGCGCGCCGAAGAAGCGGCGGGTAGCGGCCAGGTCCTTGACGGGCAGGTTGACGAAGATCATGCGCATGGAAATCCTCCTTTTTGCTTGCTGTGCGGGGGTCCGCCACCGGCGGATCGCCCCGTCATGCCACAAGGACGTAAAGCGACGTCCGGTGCCGACAAGCCCATGCAGATTTTTATGCCGCCGCGCAGCCCGGCACGTCCTCCAGCCGGTGCCAGACCGGAATGCCGCGCTCGCGGGCAATGCGCACGTCATTGTCCGCCCCCTTTGACGCGCCCGGCAGCCGCAGCACGCCCTCGCACAGTTCAAGCAGGCGGTGCGCGACGGGATAGAAGATCTCCTCGTGCAGCGCATCGCCGATCGTCTCGCCGCCCGCCGCATGCCAGACGGGCAGCGCCACCCATTCGCCGATCATCGGCACATGGCCGGCCTTGAACAGCGCATAGGACGGCGCCTCCAGCCGCTGCAAATTCTCCGCCATCTTTTGCGGGTCGTCCCCGGTGCCCGAGCGATAGGGGCCGGCGATCAGGATCAGCATGATTTACTCCTTACTGTTTATTGCACGAAATATCCGGAATTTTCTGGATATTTCACGAATATTCGTGTAA
This sequence comes from Shinella sp. BE166, assembly GCF_051201095.1. Taxonomy (NCBI): domain Bacteria; kingdom Pseudomonadati; phylum Pseudomonadota; class Alphaproteobacteria; order Hyphomicrobiales; family Rhizobiaceae; genus Shinella; species Shinella sp. BE166. The sequence goes on from NZ_JBPEHL010000007.1 coordinate 45,025, forward strand.
TTTCGTGCATAGTCAAGATGGAGTGCGAAGACATGCTGACCAGCCAGCGAAAGGCCCTGATCGCCGAACGGCTGAACCGCGACGGCGAGATCGTCGCGAAGACGCTCGCGGCGGAACTGGATCTGTCGGAAGACACGATCCGGCGGGATCTCAGGGAAATGGCGGCGGAGGGCTTGTTGAAGCGGGTGCATGGCGGCGCGCTGCCGCTCTCCCCGCCGCTGCCGGATTTTGCCGCGCGCCAGTCGCTCGCGACGGATCAGAAGGCCGCGCTTGGTGCGCGCGCGGCGGCAATGATCGCGCCAGGACAGGTGATCTTCCTCGATGGCGGCACGACCACGGCGGCGCTTGCCCGCGCGCTGCCGCGCAGCTGTCCCTTCACGGTCGTCACACACAGCCCAACGATCGCCTGCGAACTCGAACGCCACCCGACCGCCGAGGTCGTGCTGATCGGCGGCAGGCTCTACAAACATTCGATGGTGACGGTGGGCGCCATGGCGTTCGATGCGATCCGCGGCCTGAAGGCGGACATCTATTTCATGGGCGTCACCGCCGCCCACCCGACCCACGGCCTCACCACCGGCGACATGGAGGAAGCCGCAACCAAGCGCACCATCGCCGAAAACGCCGCCGCGACCTGGGTCCTGCTCACGCAAGAAAAACTCGGCCGCGCCTCCCCCTGGAAGATCATGCCCCTCCCCACCGCCACCGGCCTCATCGTGCCGGCCGGGCTTGCGCCGGAGGCGCTGGCACCCTACCGGGAGACGGGTGTCGAGATCGTCGAGGCCTGATCAGGCGGCGTCGCGGGGGACGATGCGGTCGAGATCCCGGCCGATCTCGCGGCGCTTCTGCATCAGGTCGAATTCGGCCTGAAGACGCAGGAAGTAGCCGTCCGACAGGCCGAAATAGCGCGTGAGCCGGAGGTCCGTGTCGGCCGTGACCTGGCGCTTGCCGAGCACGATCTCGTTGATGCGGCGCGGCGGGACGTGCACGGCGCGCGCCAGCGCGTTCTGGCTGATCTCCATCGGCTGAAGGAACTCTTCCAGCAGGATATCGCCGGGATGGGGGTTGGCGAGCAGGTCGTCAGTCATGATAGTCGATGATGCGGACATTCACGGCATCCCCTTCCGACCAGCCGAAGCAGATGCGCCACTGGTCATTGATCCGGATCGAATAGAGCCCCGCCAGATTTCCCTTCAGGAGTTCCAGCCGGTTGCCCGGCGGCACGCGCAGGTCCGTCACGGTCTGCGCGGCGTGCAACATGCGCAGCTTGCGCAGCGCTATGGTCTGCATGTCGGCCGGCAGCCGCCGGCTTCGGCGGCCGGACCAGATCAGCTCGGTCTCGCGGTCGGCGAAGCTCTTGATCATGCATAACCATAACGCATAACGTCATAGGGTGTCAATTTTACGCGGCAAACGCTTCCGTCACGCGGACGTCGCCGACGTGAATGCCGTTCCAGTTGGACATGGAGCGGTTGGCCTGGGCCATGAGGGCGGCGTGGAGGTCGGGTTCTTCGGTGAAGAAGCGGGCGAGCGTGGCGGCGACCATGCTTTCGGCGGCGCGGGTGGTGCCGTCCTCGCATTTCAGCGCGATGGCGATGCCTTTTTCGGGGATGGCGGCGCAGAAGACGCCTTCGGCGCCGGTTTTCGCGAAGATGCGACCGGGGGCGGTTTCCATGAGGCGGGTGCAGGCGCGTTTCGTGCCGGCGACGTAGAAGGGTTCGGCCATGCAGGCGGCGATCAGGCGCCGCGAGGCCTTGGCGCGCTCGGGAGCGAGGCCCGTGCCGGTTGCCATCTTGGCGAAGCCGTGGGCGAGGTTTTTCAGCGGCACGGCATAGGTCGGGATCGAGCAGCCGTCGGTGCCGCAATTGTCGGTGGCAAGCGCCGATCCGGTCAGGTTTTCCATGATGCCGCGGATTTCCGCCTGGACGGGGTGTTCGTAGCGCACATAGCCCTCAAGGTCCTTGCCGGTGTGGCAGGCGGCGCAGATGAAGCCGGCATGTTTGCCCGAGCAATTGTTGTGAAGGGCGGTCGGGTGTTCGAGCTGGCGGGCCTGGCCGATCAGCACGGGCTGTTCGAAGGACCAGTGGGCGCCGCATTCCAGCACGCTCTCATCGACGCCGGCGGCGGCGAGCATGGTGGCGGCAAGGCGCGCATGGGCGGGTTCGCCATTGTGCGAGGAACAGGCAAGCGCCAGTTCGCGGTTGCCGAAGCCGTGAGCATCGGCGGCACCGCTTTCGACGAGCGGCAGGCCCTGCATGGCCTTGCAGGCCGAGCGCGGAAAGACGACGGCGTCGATTTCGCCTTGCGAAAACACCACCTTGCCATCACCATCGACCGCCACGACCATGCCGCGATGGCGGCTTTCGACGAGATCGCCGCGGGTGACTTCGACAAGGACGGGGTTTGCCATATTCGTGCCCTCAAATTTCCGGTTTCGAATGCGGTATTATCCGAAATCCATGGATGTGGACACTCGGTTTGGAGAGACCCCGCATGAAATTCCTGAGGAACGTGTTCGTCCTCTTTCTCGTGATCTATCTCATGCCGGCGCTGGCCTCGGCGGGCTACTGGTACATCAAGGACCGGCCGCAGAACTGGCGGGAGGCGAACTGGAAATCCGCCGGTATCCTGCCCAGCGCCGAAGACACGCCGCGGGCGACGATCCACATCTTTTCGGCCGCGACCGGCGGGCTGAAGGGCGCGGTGGCAAGCCATGCCTGGATCGTCACCAAGGAGGCCAACGCCAAAAGCTACAACCGCTATGACAAGGTCGGCTGGGGCACGCCGGTGCGCAAGAACGGTTATGCGCCGGATGCCTTCTGGTATTCCAACACGCCGCACGTGGTCGTCAGCGTCAGCGGCGACGAGGCGGCGCGGCTGATCCCGAAGATCGAGCAGGCGATCGCCAGTTACCCCTATTCCAAGCCCGGCGGCTACCGCATCTGGCCGGGGCCGAACTCCAACACCTTCGTCGCCCATGTGCTGCGCAACGTGCCGGAACTCGGCGTCGTGCTGCCGCCGGATGCGGTGGGGCGCGATTACCTGCCGGAGGGCAAGCTCTTCGCCATCGATGCGGATGGCAAGGACGTGCATGCGACGCTCTACGGCCTGCTCGGCATCTCGGCCGGGCTGCGCTCCGGGCTCGAACTGCACATCATGGGCCTTGTCGCCGGCGTGGATTTCTATCGGCCGGCGATCAAGATACCCGCCATCGGGCGCATCGGGGTCTAGCGGTTTGCTGACAAGGCATGCCCCACTCCTCCGTCACCCTCGGGCTTGACCCGAGCATCCATGCAGCACGCGCGGCATGGATGCTCGGGTCAAGCCCGAGGGTGACGGAGGAGTGGGTAGCCTCCTAAAGATACTCCACCTCGAAGGCGGCGATGCGGGCCGGGTCGGCGATCGAGTCGATGGCGGTGATCTGGTCGCCTGCAACCTCCATGCGCACGACGATCTTGAGTTCGCCGCCGAGGATGACGGCGAGGCCGAAATGGCCGTCGATGAGGGCGAGCCTTGCGGCGGTCGCCTTGCCCTTGAAGGTGGTCGCCACCGCCTGCGCGCCGTGGATTTCGGCAAGCGAGCCGAGCCGCACCGCATCTTCATCCGCGTGGAAGACGACTTCCGGATCGAGCACGGCGAGCAGGCCTGAAAAATCGCCATCGCGCGAGGCGGCGAGGAAGGCCGCGACGACGCGCTTGCGGCGGTCGTAATCCGCAGCCGGCGTCTCCGGCAGGCCCTGCACGCGGCGACGGGCGCGGCTTGCGAGCTGGCGGGCGGCGACCGGCGTCTTGTCGACGATGCGGCCGATCTCCTCGAAGGGCACGTCGAACATGTCATGGAGCACGAAGGCGAGGCGCTCGGCGGGCGCCAGGCGCTCCAGCACGACCAGCAGCGCGAGGCCGACGGAATCGGCGAGAGCCGCCTGCTCATCGGCCGCGGCGCTCGGGTCGGCGTGCTGTACCTCGCCGTCGTCATCGTCGATCGGGTCTTCGCGGCGCTTCGTGCGGGCGCGCAGCATGTCGAGGCAGATGCGGCCGACGACGGTCGTCAGCCAGCCGCCGAGATTGTCGATGCCGTCGCCGCCCGCCCGCTCCAGCCGGAGCCAGGCCTCTTGCACCGCATCCTCCGCCTCGGCGCGCGAGCCCAGCATGCGGAAGGCGACGGTGCCGAGGCGCCCGCGTTCGGCCTCGAAATGTTCGGCCCAGAATTTTTTCTCGCTCATCTGTCACACTCCCTCGCTCAGCGGCGTCATGGCCATGACGAACGAAGCAGGCCCGGTGTGACAGGGTTCGCATTCGTCGAACGCGAAAACATTGCAAGGAGCGAAAAAATGCAATCCCGTATGAACAATATCGTCGCCGTTCTCCCCGAAGTCATGGGCGCATTGCAGGCATTGCAGGGGGCCGCGCAGAAAACCGGCCTGCCGGAAAAGACCGCAAACCTCGTGCATCTGAGGGCAAGCCAGATCAACGGCTGCGGCTTCTGCGTCGACCTGCATCCGCGCATGATGAAGAAGGCGGGCGAGAGCGACCGGCGCATCTTCTCCGTCGCCGCCTGGCGCGAGGCGCCGTTCTACACCGATGCGGAGCGGGCCGCCCTGGCGCTGACCGAAGCGCTGACGCGCATCGCCGATCGCGAGGAACCGGTGTCGGACGCGGTCTGGAACGAAGCCGCCCGTCACTACGACGAAAAGACGCTGGCCGCCCTGGTCGTGGAGATCGCAGCGATCAATGTGTGGAACCGGTTCAACGTGGCGACGCGTCAGATTGCTGGTGAATGGAATCCGTAACCTCGCCCACCCTCCGTCATCCTCGGGCTCGACCCGAGGATCCACATGGCGCTCGCGGCATGGATGGTCGGGTCAAGCCCGACCATGACGGAGTAGAGGCTGGCGCGGCTCTCCGCCCGTCAGACCCGCATTTTCAGTGAAAAGTCACGGCTTGCAGTCGGTTTGAAGCCGTGCGACGTCTGAAATCCATTCTTTTCGCATGCCAAGGCTCAATTTCATGTCCGATAGCGTCATCACACCGAAGGAGGCCGCGCCGCGGCTTTCCAGCCTGTTTTCCCGCGCCTATCTGTTCGGGACGCTGATGCTGGGCGGCGGGATCATGCTGCATGCGGTGGAGACCTATATCACCGCGACGCTGATGCCCTCGATCGTGCGCGATATCGGCGGGCTGCCGCTGTTTGCCTGGGCGACGACGATCTATGTCGCGGCCTCGGTGCTCGGCTCGACCTTCGTGGCGGTGCGGCCGAAGAGCGTGACGCTCAACCGCTGTTACGTCTTCGGCGCGGTGCTGTTCGGCATCGGCAGCCTCGTCTGCGCCATTGCGCCGACCATGGAGACGGTGCTGGTCGGCCGGGCGATCCAGGGGCTCGGTGCCGGCTTCCTGGTGGCGCTCGGTTATGCCTTCATCCGCTTCGTCTATCCGGAGCCGCTGTGGAGCACCGCCTCGACGCTCTATGCCGCCGTCTGGGGCATCGCGACCTTCCTCGGCCCGACGATCGGCGGTATCTTCGCGGCCGGCAGCGCCTGGCGCGAGGCGTTCGCGCTGCTCATTCCGCTTTCTATCCTGATGGCGGTCTCCGCGCCAAAACTGCTGCCCTCCGGCGAGGCCGAGCGGGTGACGACGAAGACGCCGTTCCTGCAGATCGTGCTGCTGGTCGCCGCCGTGGTGGTGCTGTCCTTCGCAAGTTCGGTGGATGCGCCGGCGCTGCGCAGCCTCTTTGCGGCCTCGGCCGTGGTCGCGGTCATCGCCGCCATTACCATCGAGCGGCACACCGAAGCGCGGCTGCTGCCGGCCGGCACGATGAACCTCACCTCGCCGCTTGCCCGCGTCTATCTCATCATGCTGATGCTGCTCGTCACCATCTGCTCGGATATCTACATCCCCTATTTCCTCCAGGTGCTGCACGGGGTGACGCCGCTCGTCTCCGGCTATCTCGTGGCGCTTTTGGCGCTCGGCTGGACGGCCGCGGCCTTTGCCACCGCAAACATCCGGGGGCGGCGCGCCAACCGGGTGATCGTCGGCGGCGCGCTGGTCGAGGCGGTTGCCACCGCGCTGCTCGTCGTCACGCTTGCCCGGCACAATCCCGCAGGCAGCCTGCCGCTGCTGGCGATCGCCACCGTCTTCATCTTCCTCATGGGTTTCGGCATCGGCCTCGGCTGGGCGCATCTCGTCACCCATGTGCTGCACCTGGCGCCGGCCGGCGAGACGGACAAGGCATCCGCGGCGATCACCACCATGCAGGCGCTCGGCGCGGCCTTCGGGGCGGCGATTGCCGGCATCATCGTCAACACGACCGGCCTCGTCGATCCCGGCGGCACGGAAGGTGCTGTGACGGCGGCGCGCTGGCTCTACCTGCTGCTCGCCATCCCGGCGGCGCTCGGCATGCTGCTTGCGACCACCCTTCCGGCGGGAAAGGCCACCAGCGCGGATTGAGGATTTGTTAACGGCATCCGGCAGTCCTCGTTGCGACACTGCCTCCTTCTGCCACAAAAGGCCCCTATCGTCCGGCGCAACGCCCTGACGATTCGGCCTTGGAAGGAAAAACGGGTGAGACGCAGCAACGGGCACAGCGTGCCGGGCGAGAGCAGCAGGGCGCATGCCGATGCTATCCTGCCGCTTGCCGCCATCCGCGACCGGGCGACGACCGACCTCGTGCTCTCGGGGCTCGACGCCTCCGGCGTCGCCTTCGCGCTGTTTTCGCCGGACGACGAACTTTCCTACGGCTCCGCGGCCTTCGCCGCCCTCTTCGACGTGCAGCCAGGCGCGCGCACCTTCGGCGACATCCTGCGCCATTGCCATGCCAAGGGCGTCGGCCCGAAGATGAACGGGCCGATCGACGCCTTTCTCGCGATGGCGGCCGAAAAACGGCGCAGCAGCCCGCACCGCAGTTTCGAGATCGACATCAGCGACGACCGCTGGTTCCTGGTCAACGAGACGCTGCTGGCCGACGGCTGGCTGTGGAGCGTCTTCACCGACATCACCATGCTGAAATCAACCGAGCGCGTGTTGCAGCTCGCCCGCGATGCCGCGCAGCTTGCCGCCGATACGGACCCGCTGACCGGGCTTGTCAACCGCCGCGCGGCGATGGAGCGGCTGGATGCGGAAATGCGCGCGGCCTTCCGCGACTGCACGCAGCTCTCGCTGGTGCTGATCGACCTCGATCATTTCAAGACGATCAACGACCGCTACGGCCATGCCAAGGGCGACGACGTGCTCCGGCATTTCGCCGCCGCCGGCCGCCAGCAATTGCGCGGCGGCGATGTTTTCGCGCGCATCGGCGGCGAGGAATTCATGGTGCTGATGCCGGGCACCAGCATCCGGCAGGCGACGCAGGCCGTGGAGCGGCTGCGCAGCCATGTGCGCGAGGAGGAGAACCGCGCAGGGCTCTGCTGCACCTACACCATGTCGGCCGGCGTCGCGGAATATTGCGGCAATGCGGCCGAAGACCTGTTCGAGCGGGCCGACCGGGCGCTCTACAGCGCAAAGCACCTCGGCCGCGACCGCATCGAGCAGGCGCAGTAACGTCTAGCTTTTACGCAATTCCGGACGCAAAACCGCTACACACTTTTGCTGGAATTGCTTTCGACGGTCAGCATGATCTTTCCGATATGATCGCCGTGCTCCATCATGCGGTGGCCGGCAGCGGCATCGGCAAAGGGCAGGACGGCGTGCACCACCGGAGCGATGCGCCCCTCCTCCAAAAGCGGCCAGACCTTTTGCAGCAGTTCGTCGCGGATCGCCTGTTTTTCCGCCGCGGTGCGCGGGCGCATGGCGGAGCCCATCAGGTGCAGGCGCTTTTGCAGGATGGGCGCGAGGCTGACCTTTTCGGCGAAGGTGCCGCCGAGGAAGGCGATGATCGACAGGCGGCCGTCGCGGGCGAGCGACTTCAGGTTCCGCTCGAAATAGGCGGCACCGATCATGTCGAGGATGACGTCGACACCGGCTTTGCCGGTCTCTTCCGCAATGACGGTGCAGAAATCCTCGCTGCGGTAGTTGATTGCGCGGGAGGCACCAAGGTCGAGGCAAGCCTCGCATTTCTCCGCCGTGCCGGCCGTCGTGAAGACGCGTGAGCCGAGGGCTGCGGCAAGCTGAATGGCCGTCGTGCCGATGCCGCTCGACCCGCCATGGATGAGCACGCTTTCGCCGGGCTTCAAGCCTGCCATCATGAAGAGGTTCGCCCAGACGGTGAAGAAGGTTTCCGGCAGCGCCGCCGCCTTCACCGCGTCATAGCCCTTGGGGAAGGGCAGCGCCTGGGTCGCCGGCACGGCGCAATAACGCGCGTATCCGCCGCCATTCGCCAGCGCGCAGACCTGGTCGCCGAGTTCGTAGCCGGTCACGTCGTCGCCGATCGCCACCACTTCGCCGGCGATCTCCAGGCCGAGGATGGGGCTTGCATCCGGCGGCGGCGGATAATCGCCCTTGCGCTGGAGCACGTCCGGCCGGTTGATGCCGGCGGCCGCGACCCGCACCAGGATTTCGCCGCTTCGAAGCTGCGGCGTGCGGCCCTCCATCATTACCAGATTGTCCGGGCCGCCATGTTCGGTAAGCCCGATATAGGACATGGATGATGGAATGGACATGGGCTTCTGCCTCCCCGGGCGCTTTGGCGACGCGCAATCTGTAACGCTGATTCTAGCCTAAAGCGCGAACCATTTGAATCGTTTCCGGCCTCGCCTGCGACATTTGCGATGGCGCGCCGGCCGCCCACTTTCAGCCGCAAACCGCTGAGATTCCGGCCGTTTCGGGACGCGCAGAATTAAATCTTGTTAATTTGAAAACGGATTTTTCCGGGCCTAGCTTCTGTTGCGAAGCCGGGGAGCGCCGGCGGCTCACCCCCCAAGGGCCGCGACGCGACGTCTCCCGGACGGCTTCTCAGTGCCCCGCCCGGGGCCACTATAGGACGACACAGATGCGTGTTCTTCTTTCCAATCTCGCCATCGTCACTGTTCTCACCACACCGGCTCTTGCCCTCGCCGCCCAGACGGCGACCGGTACGGTCAAGGATTACAACAAGGCGTCGATGTCTCTGACGCTCAGCGACGGCACCACCTACCAGCTTCCAAAGGGTTTCCACGATCCCGGGCTGAAGACGGGCGAGAAGGTGTCCGTCTCCTTCGACATGTCCGGCAAGAACCACGAAGCGAAGACCGTGAAGCTCATTCGCTGACGTGGCGGGAAGCGGGCTCCGAGGAGCCCGCTTCCAAGTTTTTTGTTTTGCCGCTTCGGCTGGAAATGCTCTAGTGCGCAGCCGAAAGCTGCGCTGCGGCGGATGTCGAGGACAGCACGAGCCCCCCGTCGCTGCCCTTGGCATCCGCCTTCAAGGCGGCGATCCGGCTGCTGATCAGCCCCGCCTCGCCGATCACCTCGCCCTCCGGCACGATGACCACGGCAGCCGAGCAGCGCATCAGCGGAAACGTCGTCTGGTTGCCGGCGCGATCATGCCCGCGGATCTGGCCGGCGAGCTGGTCTTCCGCCGCATAGAGCAGGCGCACCTCGCGGCTGAAATCGACCAAAAGCCGCTCCAGAATGACCTGCACAGCCTCCACCGGACGGCCGGAAATGCCCGCGAAGAAGTCGTCCCCGCCGACATGGCCGATGAAGACGTCGTCACCGATGAATTCGCGGCGCATCAGCGAGGCGAAGAGCGACAGCGCGAGATCACCCTTCTGGAAGCCGTAGTGATCGTTGAACGGCTTGAAATTATCGAAATCGAAGTAACATAGGCAGCGCAGCTGGTCGCCGTCGAGCGCCTTGTCCTGAAGGTAGTCGCGGATCGAGCGGTTGCCGGGAAGACCCGTCAGCGGGTTCTGGTCCTCCGCCGTCTTCAGGCGCTTCTCGTTGATGATTTTCAAGAGCGAGGAAGCGGACAGGATGCCGGCATAGCGCAGGTTTTCCGTCAGGATCACGCATTCATTGCCGCCCATGCCGGTGAAGACGTCGAGCAATTGTTCGGCGGGCGTATCGAGATCGGCGATCGGCGCGGTGGTGACGAAATGCGACAGGCTCTTCTGGTAGAGCTTGTTCTTCAGCAGGTCGCGGCCGAACGGGTGATAGCTCAGCTCCTTCACATGATATTCGTGCAGGATGCCGCGCGGCTCGTCATTGGCGTTCAGCACCGGGAAGAAGGTGCGCTTGGGGTCACGGCGGAAGAATTCGAAGACCGATTCCAGGCTCTCGTTTTCGCGCAGCACCGCCACCTGCTCGATCTCGCGGCGAATGAGGATGCTGTCCAGCGTGCGCGACGAACGGCGCGTGCCGCCGGCCCGCGTCACCTGGGCATAGACCGGGCTGAGCATGGAAAAATCGGTGACCGGGCGGGAGACGAACCAGCCCTGCACGAGATCGCAGCCGGCCTCGCGGGCGGCGACGAACTCCGCCTCCGTCTCCACCCCTTCGGCGATGACGCGGATGCCGAGCACATGGGCGGCGTTGACGGTGTTGCGCACCAGATGGCGCTTGCGCGCATCGTTCTCCATGCCGGAAATGAAATGGCGGTCGATCTTGAGATAGTCGACCTGGTGGTCGCAGAGCAGCTTCAGCCCGTTATGCCCGACGCCGAAATCGTCGATGGCGAGCTTGAAGCCGGCAAGCCGGAGCTTGCGCACGAGGATGGCGAAATCCGGCAATGTATCGTTGTCGAAGCGCTCGGAAATCTCGAAGCAGATCGAGGAGGCCGGAATGCCGGCGCGGAAGAGATGGCCGGCCAGCCGCTCGACGAGGTCCGCCCCTTCCGCCACCAGGCGGGAATCGAGATTGATGAAGAGCGTGCGCGAGCGGAAATCCGGCAGGGCGGCGAAGGCCGCGATCGCGCGGCTGTTGGCCATGTGCTCCAGCGCCAGGAGCTGGCCCGCCTCGTGCGCGCGGTCGATCAGGTCGAGCGGCGAGTTGAAGCCGAGCCGATCGAAGCCGCGCATCAGCGATTCATAGCCGAACACCGCGCCGGTGCCGGCCTCGACGATGGGCTGGAAGGCCGTTTCGATCACCAGCTTGGCGAGGGTGACGATCTCGCCATCCCCGAAACGGCGTAGGGCGAGCAATTCGGCGGCGGACATGGGCGGCTCCGAGGCGTGAACTTATGCCACGAAGTGTTCTTCGGGATCGCTGAAGAATCCGTTTCCGTAATGTGACAGTTCGATGAAAGTTCAATGACTACAAGGAGTTGAAAAAGGAGCGACTCATATAGGCAAAGCCAGCAGCAAGGCCCCGCCGCCGATCATGACCACAGCCAGCCAATGGGCCGGCGAAAGCTGCTCGCCGAGGAACAGAACGGCGAAGACGGCGACCAGAACGACGCTCAGCTTGTCGACGGGCGCCACCTGCGCGGCCTTGCCGATCTGCAGCGCGCGAAAATAGCAGAGCCACGAGGCGCCGGTCGCCAGGCCCGAGAGAATGAGGAAGATCCAGCTCCTTGCCGGCACCGTGCCGGGCGCCTGCCAGTTGCCCATGAGCGTCAGCATGAGGGCGAGCGCCAGCAGGATGACCACGGTGCGCACGAAGGTCGCGAAGTCGGAATTGACCTCGGCAATGCCGATCTTGGCGAAGATCGCCGTCAGCGCCGCGAAGACCGCCGAGCCCAGCGCCCAGACCTGCCAGGATGTGAGAAGCGCCTTCACATTGCACCTCCTGCGAGCATATAGCGTGACAAAGCAAGCCCCGCCGCCACGGCGAGCAGCGAAAAAATCACCGAGGCGCCGACATAAAGCGCGGCCAGCCCCACCTCGCCGCGCTCCCAGAGCAGCGCCGCATCGAGCGAGAAGGCCGAAAAGGTGGTGAAGCCGCCGAGAATGCCCGTCGTCAGGAACAGCCGCAGCTCCTGCGGCAGGTGGCCGCGAAAGGCGAAGGCCCCGGCAATCAGCCCCATAACCAGGCAGCCAAGCACATTGATGATGAGCGTGCCCGCCGGAAAGCCCGTGCCGAACAGGCGCGCCGACAGCACGTTCACCCCGTGGCGCCCGGCACCGCCGATGCCGGCGCCGAGAAAGACGATCAGATAGTTCATGTCCGTTGCCCTCATGGTTTAGCTACTCGAAAGCCGGACAACAAAAAACCGCCCACGGGCGGTCGCCAAACACGCGCCCGCCTTCGACGGCCATTGCTGGCCGGTTCTGGCAGGCGCTATCAGCCGGTAAACGGCGGTTGTCGGGGAGCACCATCCCCATCCCACGGTGAAATTTTTAGCGCGCCGGCGTGGCTGCTGTCAAACGGCGTTGATAGTGCCGACAGCGCCAAAAATTTTTATTGATTGATCACTCAATTAAAAATACGCTTGACGAAAATCAGGGGAACCATATGCCGAAGGTTGGAATGGAGCCGGTGCGCCGCAAGGCGCTGGTGGACGCGACGCTGAGGGCGGTCGGCGACCACGGTTCGCTGACCGTCACCATGTCGGAGATCGCCCGCCATGCCGGCGTGTCGGCCGCACTCGCCCATCACTATTTCGGCTCCAAGGAACAGCTCGTCATCGAGACGATCCGCAGCCTGCTGCGGCAGCTCCGCGCCGATGCCGTGGCGGCGCTGAAGGCCGCGGCGACGCCGCGGGAACGATTGTCGGCGGTGATCCGCGTCAATTTCCAGGCGCACCAGTTCGCACCCGAGACCGTCGCCGCCTGGCTCGCCTTCTATTCGGAGGCGCAGCGCTCGGAAGAGGTGCGCCGCCTGCTCGTCGTCTATGCGCGGCGGCTGAACTCCAACCTGCTGGCGAGCCTCAAGCAGCTCTGCCCCGCCGCCACCGCCTCGGACATTGCCGATGGGGCGGCGGCGATGATCGACGGGCTGTATCTGCGGCAGGGGCTGAAATCCGCGCCGGTCAGCATCGAGTCTTCGATTGCGCTGACGGAGGGGTATGTGAATGCGCAGCTGGCCGCAGCCGGCGCTGTCGCAGGGTCACCCCCACCCGCCGCTTCGCGGCGACCTCCCCCCTCAAGGGGGAGGTAAAGTCTGCCAAACGCCACGCCTTGCATTCTTTCGAAGGACCCATCCGTGACCGCCAGCAAGCCGAATATCCTGATCATCATGGTTGACCAGCTCAACGGGAAGCTTTTCCCGGATGGCCCGGCGGACTGGCTGCATGCGCCGCATATGAAGGCGCTGGCTGCGCGTTCGGCGCGCTTTCGCAACAACTACACGTCCTCGCCGCTCTGCGCCCCTGCCCGCGCCTCCTTCATGGCCGGGCAATTGCCGAGCCGCACGCGGGTCTATGACAATGCGGCGGAATACGTCTCCTCGATTCCGACCTTCGCCCATCACCTCCGCCGCGCCGGCTATTACACGGCGCTGTCGGGCAAGATGCATTTCGTCGGGCCGGACCAGCTGCACGGCTTCGAGGAGCGGTTGACGACGGACATCTATCCCGCCGATTTCGGCTGGACGCCGGATTACCGCAAACCCGGCGAGCGCATCGACTGGTGGTATCACAATATGGGTTCGGTGACGGGCGCGGGTGTGGCCGAGATCACCAACCAGATGGAATATGACGACGAGGTCGCCTTCCTCGCCAACCAGAAGCTCTACCAGCTTTCGCGCGACAATGACGACATCTACCGCCGGCCCTGGTGCGTCACCGTCTCCTTCACCCATCCGCACGATCCCTATGTGGCGCGCAAGAAGTTCTGGGACCTCTATGAGGACTGCGAGCACCTGATGCCGGAGGTCGGCATGCTGGAGGAGCAGGACCCGCATTCCGCGCGCATCCTGCATTCCTGCGACTATGCCGCCTTCGCCATCAGCGGCGAGAACGTGCGCCGCTCGCGCCAGGCCTATTTCGCCAACATCTCCTATCTCGACGAGAAGGTCGGCGAGCTGGTCGACACGCTGACGCGCACGCGCATGCTGGACAACACGCTGATCCTGTTCTGCTCCGACCATGGCGACATGCTGGGCGAGCGCGGCCTGTGGTTCAAGATGAACTTCTTCGAGGGCTCGGCCCGCGTGCCGCTGATGATCGCCGGCCCCGGCGTCACCCCCGGCCTGCACCTCGCCCCCTCCTCCAATCTAGACGTGACGCCGACGCTTGCCGACCTCGCCGGCATTTCGATGGACGAGATCATGCCGTGGACGGACGGCGAAAGCCTGGTGCCCGTCATCAACGGCGCGGAGCGGACGTCGCCCGTGCTGATGGAATATGCGGCGGAAGCCTCCTATGCGCCGATCGTCGGCATCCGCGAGGGCAAGTGGAAATACATCCACTGCGAACTCGACCCGGAACAGCTCTATGACCTCGACGCCGATCCGCTGGAGCTGACCAATCTCGCGACCTCAGAAAATCCAGTCATCAAGACGACGCTGGAGGCCTTTAGACAGATGCGCGAGGCGCGCTGGGACATGGCGGCGTTCGATGCGAGCGTGCGCGAAAGCCAGGCGCGGCGCTGGGTGGTCTATGAGGCGCTGCGCAACGGTGCCTATTATCCCTGGGACCACCAGCCGCTGCAAAAGGCATCCGAACGCTACATGCGCAACCACATGAACCTCGACAATCTCGAGGAATCCAAACGCTACCCGCGGGGAGAATAAGATGAGAGCCCAACCGAAAGCCTCGCATTTCATCGATGGCGAGTATGTGGAAGACGCCGCCGGTACGCCCTTCGAGAGCCTTTACCCCGCCACCGGCGAGGTCATCGCGAAGCTGCACGCCGCGACGCCTGCGATCGTCGAGAAGGCGATCGCGTCGGCCAAGCGCGCCCAGAAGGAATGGGCCGCGCTGAGCCCGACCGCGCGCGGCCGCGTGCTGAAGCGCGCCGCCGACATCATGCGCGAGCGTAACCGCGAGCTTTCGGAACTCGAAACGCTCGATACCGGCAAGCCGATCCAGGAAACCATCGTCGCCGACCCGACCTCGGGCGCCGATGCCTTCGAATTCTTCGGCGGCATCGCGGCGGCCGGCCTCAACGGCGACTATATCCCGCTCGGCCAGGACTTCGCCTTCACCAAGCGCGTGCCGCTCGGCGTCTGCGTCGGCATCGGCGCGTGGAACTATCCGCAGCAGATCGCCTGCTGGAAGGGGGCGCCAGCCCTCATCTGCGGCAATGCTATGGTGTTCAAGCCGTCGGAAAACACGCCGCTCGGCGCGCTGAAGATCGCCGAGATCCTTGTCGAGGCCGGGCTGCCGAAGGGGCTCTACAACGTCATCCAGGGGGACCGGACGACCGGGCCGCTGCTGGTCAACCATCCGGATGTCGCCAAGGTCTCGCTGACCGGCTCCGTGCCGACGGGCAAGAAGGTGGCGGGGGCTGCGGCCTCCGACCTCAAGCATGTGACCATGGAACTCGGCGGCAAGTCGCCGCTCATCGTCTTCGACGACGCCGATCTCGAAAGCGCCATCGGCGGTGCGATGCTCGGCAATTTCTACTCGACCGGCCAGGTCTGCTCGAACGGCACCCGCGTCTTCGTCCAGAAGGGCATCAAGCAGAAATTCCTGTCGCGCCTCAAGGAGCGCACGGAAAAGATCCTGATCGGCGACCCGATGGAAGAGGCGACACAGCTCGGGCCTATGGTCTCCAAGACCCAGCGCGACAAGGTTCTCGACTATATCGAGAAGGGCAAGGCGGAAGGCGCGACGCTTCTTACCGGCGGCGGCATCCCGAACGACGTCTCGGGTGACGGCTACTACATCCAGCCGACCGTCTTTTCCGACGTGACGGACGAGATGACCGTCGCGCGTGAAGAGATCTTCGGTCCCGTCATGTGCGTGCTCGATTTCGACCATGAAGACGAGGTGATCGCCCGCGGCAACGCCACGGAATTCGGCCTCTCCGGCGGCGTCTTCACATCG
The DNA here is from genome assembly GCF_051201095.1 of Shinella sp. BE166. Lineage (NCBI taxonomy): Bacteria > Pseudomonadati > Pseudomonadota > Alphaproteobacteria > Hyphomicrobiales > Rhizobiaceae > Shinella > Shinella sp. BE166. Next base: position 60,802 of record NZ_JBPEHL010000007.1, read on the forward strand.
GACATCACCCGCGCCCACCGCGTCGTCGACCAGCTCGAAGCCGGCACGCTGTGGATCAACACCTACAACCTCGCCCCCGTGGAAATCCCCTTCGGCGGCTCCAAGCAATCCGGCTTCGGCCGCGAGAATTCGCTTGCCGCGCTGGAGCACTATTCGGAGCTGAAGACGGTTTATGTCTCGATGGGCAAGGTCGAGGCGCCGTATTGAGGCGTTGCCGAGCAGATGGCTGATGAAAGACTAGCTGGGGCAGCGATGCATATGACAGGCAAAGTCAGTGGTGAACCCGGTTTCGAGCCATCTGCCGGCCTGCTATTCGCGGCGCTTCCAGGTGAAGAAGACGTATGCCATGGCGAAAGAAACGTACAGAAGTCGGCAAACACCGTGGAGCATGACAAGGCAGAGCACGAGAATCCACAAGACAAACAGGACCGGCGAGATGTTCAGCGCCAACAAAGCGATCAGCACGCAGACCAGTATTTTAGCCCCAGCTCCAAGGTCTTGGCGCAAACTCCACGAAGCGTGGCGCCGAATGTCGCTCCATATGGCGCTTTTGCGGCGCGGCGCACTTTTCTTGCGCACAGCTTCGACTTCCAGGCGAGCACGTTCAAGCATGCTCAACCTCAGCAGCAGCTTATCCTGGAAACCTTCGCGGATCATTCTGCACGCGCAGCCTTGAGTGTGAACGACAATACATAGGTCGCATCGCTCTCTCGAATTTTCAACCGAGGCGTGCCATCCGGCATTAAAAACCTAAACCATGCCTAACAGAACTTAAGCGGGCCAACACCATGCAGAACGCAGACTACATCATCGTCGGCTCCGGCTCAGCCGGCTCCGCGCTCGCTTACCGGCTTTCCGAAGATGGCAAGCATACGGTCATGGTGCTGGAATATGGCGGGTCGGATATCGGGCCGTTCATCCAGATGCCGGCGGCGCTTGCTTGGCCGATGAGCATGAAGCGGTACAACTGGGGCTATCTTTCCGAGCCCGAGCCGAACCTCAACAACCGGCGCATCACCGCGCCACGCGGGAAGGTGATCGGCGGGTCGTCGTCGATCAACGGGTTGGTCTATGTGCGGGGCCATGCGGAGGACTTCAACCGCTGGGAAGAGCTTGGCGCGCGGGGCTGGGCCTATGCGGACGTGCTGCCCTACTACAAGCGCATGGAGACCTCGCATGGCGGGGAAACGGGCTGGCGGGGCACGGACGGGCCGCTGCATGTGCAGCGCGGCCCTGTGACCAATCCGCTCTTCCACGCCTTCATCCAGGCGGGCAAGCAGGCGGGGTTCGAGCTCACCGAGGACTATAACGGCTCCAAGCAGGAAGGGTTCGGCCTGATGGAGCAGACGATCCACAATGGCCGGCGCTGGTCGGCGGCCAATGCCTATCTGCGCCCCGCCATGAAGCGGCCGAACGTTTCGCTGGTCCATTGCTTCGCGCGAAAGATCGTCATTGAAAACGGGCGGGCGACCGGCGTCGAGATCGAGCGCAACGGCAAGATCGAGGTGGTGAAGGCGAACCGCGAGGTGATCCTCTCGGCCTCCTCCTTCAATTCGCCGAAGCTCCTGATGCTGTCCGGCATCGGGCCGGCCGCGCATCTGAAGGACATGGGCATCGAGGTGAAGGCCGACCGGCCGGGCGTCGGCGCCAATCTGCAGGACCATATGGAATTCTATTTCCAGCAGGTCTCGACGAAGCCGGTCTCGCTCTATTCCTGGCTGCCGTGGTTCTGGCAGGGGGTGGCGGGCGCGCAATGGCTCTTGTCCAAGGGCGGGCTCGGCGCTTCCAACCAGTTCGAGGCCTGCGCCTTCCTGCGCTCAGCACCTGGGCTGAAGCAGCCGGACATCCAGTATCATTTCCTGCCGGTCGCGATTTCCTATGATGGCAAGGCGGCGGCGAAGAGCCATGGCTTCCAGGCGCATGTCGGCTTCAACCTGTCGAAGTCGCGCGGCAGCGTGACGCTGCGGTCCGGCGATGCGATGGCCGATCCGGTGATCCGCTTCAACTATATGAGCCATGCGGAAGACTGGGAGAAATTCCGGCACTGCGTACGGCTGACGCGCGCGATCTTCGGCCAGAAGGCCTTCGACGAATTCCGCGGGCCGGAAATCCAGCCGGGCGCCGGCGTCGAGACGGACGAGCAGATCGACGCCTTCCTGCGCGAGCATCTGGAAAGCGCCTACCATCCCTGCGGCACCTGCCGCATGGGCGCGGCGAGCGACCCGATGGCGGTGGTTGATCCGGAAACCCGGGTGATCGGCATCGATGGGCTGCGGGTCGCCGACAGCTCGATCTTCCCGCATGTCACCTATGGCAACCTCAATGCGCCGTCGATCATGACCGGCGAGAAGGCGGCCGACCACATCCTTGGCAGGCAACCGCTGGCGCGCTCCAACCAGGAGCCGTGGACCAACCCGCGCGCCGCCGTGAGCGACCGGTAAAAACTTGGGAACCAGAACGGTTCCAAGGGGTTAAGGCGGGCAACCGTTCCAAGGGGAGCCCATGACCGTCTACCAAAAGGTTTCGCGCATCGACATCAGCAAGGAGACCGATCTCGTCGTCACCTTGATCCACGGCATCACCGGCCCCTGCGCCTTCATCACCGATCCGGCGCAGGCGCAGGACACGATTCCGCTTCCCGCCGAGGAAGCGCTGACCGACGCCCGGCGGCTGATAGCCGGCGACGTCAACCCGCGCAATCTCGTCGTCGTCGACGAGGAGGACCTGTGGGACGAGCGCTGGGGCAGGCTCGTGCCGCATCCCGATCGCGGCGTTAGATAAAGCCGATCCAGCGTCCCGCCAGGACGGCGCCAATCCAGATCATGAGCGAAAACGCTGCCTGCACGCGCAAGGCGGGCGTGGCGCTGTCCGTGGATATCGCCATGCGCCACCCGCTGCGCAGATGCAGGACGAGGGCATTGGCGATGCCGAGGGCGACGAGCCCGACCTTTGCCAGGAAGGCCGGGTTTTGCGCATATTCCTGCGGCCGGACGGAGAAAAGACAGAGGCCGGTCACGATCGCGAAGACGATGCCCGTTGCCGCGGTGCGTGACAGGAGCGGGCCGATGGCGGCGATGGAGGCCGCGCGGACCACGCCGATCAGCCGCAGGTCGAGCGGCAGGATCGCCCCGACGATGAGGCCGATCGACAGGATGTGGGTGGCGTTGACGACGAGATAGAGCGTGCCGGACGCCTTCAGCGCTGCGGCGACCGGCGTCGTCGAGAGCCAAGCGAGCGCCTCCATGCGGGCCGCCCGTCAGTTCGTCTCGATGCGCTCGGGATAGATATCGAAGACCTTGCCAGCGACAGTGATGCGCACCGCCTTCATGCGCTTCTCGCTCTGGTCGAGCGAGCGGTTACCCAGCACGACGATCTCGTCGCCGGGTTTCGCAGAGCCTTCCACGAAGCCGGAGCGCTCCGTCTGGCGCGGATTGCCGAGTTCCACTTTCCACACGCCGTCCGAGGCCGTCTCGACCTCAAGTGCTGGATGCGGCGGCGCGATCATGACGGTGCGGATGGTGCCGGTGAGTTCGGTCTGCTTCTCCTCGGCCCAGGTCCAGCCATGGTGGGCAAAGGCGGCGAAGGCGGTCATCGTCACAGCGGCGGCGAAGGTGACGATCCGGATGGTTTCGGTTTGCACGGCGTTGTCCTCCGAGGGTCAGCCCCGAAGGCAGGATACACCAAGCCGCCGGCGAGGCCGTTCAAGGATAGTTGAACGGGTCGCCCAAACGAAAAGGCCGGGCAAACGCCCGGCCTTTCCTCACCTCTTCCGACCGGAGGCTCAGAAGAAGAAGAAATCGTTGGCGTGCAGGTCGGTCTTGTCGACGCCGGCCAGTTTGATCGTGTTGTTGCCGTAATCGATGACGACACCGCTGGACGAGTCGTCGGCATGCGCCAGAACGTCCTTGAAGCTGGAGAGCACGGACTTGTCGAGGCGGATCACGTCGCCCTTGGCGCTGCCGGCCGAGAAGTCGGTGATGGTGTCGTTGCCCTGGGCCTTCTTGAAGATGAAGGTGTCGTTGCCCGCGCCGCCGGAAAGACGATCATTGCCGGCGCCGCCGTCGAGCGTGTCGTTGCCCGCGCCACCGGTAAGCTTGTCGTTGCCGGCGTCGCCGTACAGCTTGTCATTGCCGGCACCACCGGAAATCGCATCGTTGCCCGCGCCGCCCTTCAACGTGTCGTTGCCGCCGTTGCCGGAGATCTTGTCGGCCTTGCCGAAGCCGGTGAACGTGTCGCTGCCATTGCTGCCGCGATAGTCGATGGCATTGGCCTTGAGGATCTTTTCAAGGCTGGTCGTCGCGCCGCCATCGGTGTTCTTGCCGCCCATGATGTCGGCGAGGATCTGGCCACCCACCGTCTTGTCGGTGACGTTGAGACCGGTGATCTCGATATCGGAAACCGCCTTGAAGCGCGAGCCCGACAGGTCGATGGAATTGCCGAAGGTGATGGCGCTCAGCGAGCCGGTGACCTTGTGGGTCATCAGGTCGTAGTCCCACTTCGTCTTGCCGGCCGTCAGGAAGGCGCCGAAGTCCTTGGCATTGGTGGTGGCATATTGCGTGCCGCTCATCGCCATCGGGTCGGCGCTGTTGAAGGAGCCGTAGCCATCGCGAAGATAGGTCCTGTTGAAGCTGGCGAGATAGGCGGCGAAATTGATGCCCTTGCCGTCGCTGTTTGCATCCTTGACCGTGATCTTGATCGCCATTTCGCTGTCCTTCCCGAAGAGCCGCACAGGCCCCATTAATAACATGACTGAGATAGTCAGCTATTAAATCTGATTTTTGCTGTCAAGTTTTTTGACGGCTTCTCTGCTACATGCATGCGTGCTGAAAGGCGGCAGGATTTCTGCGCTCGGCGTGAGTTGGAGAGATATTTGCTCCCGCGCCGACATTTCAGAAATCGGTTTTGCTGTCTTGAAGGGGGCAAGGCTGCGATAATCCCCTCAATTCTCGTAAAGGCATGGAATGGAATGACTGCTCTCACCGGAAACGGGACCGCGCAGGCCCTCAATGACAAACTCGCCGAACTCGACCTCGCCGGGCGCATCGCGCTCGTGGCGGAGTTGGGCGGCCGTGCCGTCTTCACCACCAGCCTCGGCATCGAAGACCAGGTCATCACCGCGGCGATCGGCATCGATCGCCTGCCCGTGGACGTGGTCACACTGGAGACCGGCCGGCTCTTCAAGGAGACCGTCGATCTGATCGACGAGACCGAGGAGCAATATGGCATCACCATCGCGCGCTATCGCCCGGTGCAGGACGATATCGACGCTTACGCCAGGCAATATGGCCTCAACGGCTTCTACGAAAGCGTCGAAGCCCGCCACGCCTGTTGTGGCGTGCGCAAGCTGAAGCCGCTTGCGCGCGCGCTCGAAGGGGCATCCTTCTGGATCACCGGCCTTCGCCGCGGCCAGTCCGGCAACCGTGCCGACACGCCGTTCGCGGAGTTCGATGCCGAGCGCAACCTCATCAAGATCAACCCGCTGGCCGACTGGGACATGACGCGCATCAACGCCTATGTCGCCGACAACGCCGTGCCGGTGAACCCGATGCACAAGCGCGGTTATCCGTCTATCGGCTGCGAGCCCTGTACGCGCGCCATCAAGCCGGGCGAGCCCGAGCGGGCCGGCCGCTGGTGGTGGGAAAACGACGAGAAGCGCGAATGCGGCCTGCACGTGCCGGAATCGGCGATCCCATCCCTCGAGTCGAGCGCCCTTTGACAATCCTTCGCCTCGACCAGGCGCATCAATCCGGAGACTACCCTTTCATGTCCGATACCCGTCACGAAGCGGAAGCGAAGCAGAATGCAACGTCGAAGCCGCCGCTCGATCCGCATCTGAAGGCACTGGAAAACGAAGCGATCCACATCTTCCGCGAAGTCGCCGCCGAGTTCGAGCGTCCGGTGATGCTCTATTCGATCGGCAAGGATTCCTCCGTTCTCCTGCATCTTGCGCGCAAGGCCTTCTATCCCGGCCGCGTGCCCTTCCCGCTCCTGCACGTCAACACGGGCTGGAAGTTTGCGGAAATGATCGCGTTTCGCGACAAGGTCGTCGCCGATTACGATCTCGACCTGATCGAGCACATCAATCCGCGCGGTGCGGCGGAGAACGTCACGCCCTTCACGCATGGTTCGGCGCTCTACACCGACATCATGAAGACCGAGGCGCTGCGCCACGCGCTCGACGCCGGCAAGTTCGATGCGGCCTTCGGCGGCGCGCGCCGTGACGAGGAAGCCTCGCGCGCCAAGGAGCGCATCTACTCCTTCCGCACGCCGGACCACCGCTGGGACCCGCGCAACCAGCGCCCGGAACTGTGGAACATCTACAACGGCATGATCCGCAACGGCGAAAGCGTGCGCGCCTTCCCGCTCTCCAACTGGACCGAGGTCGATATCTGGCGCTACATCCAGGCGGAAGAGATCCCGATCGTGCCGCTCTATTTCGCGGAAAAGCGCCCCTTCGTCGAACGCGACGGCATGATGATCCTCGCCGAGGACCCGCGCCTCGAACTGCTGCCCGGCGAAGTCAAGCAGGAAGGCGTCATCCGCTTCCGCACGCTCGGCTGCTTCCCGCTGACGGGCGCCATCCGCTCGCAGGCCACCACGCTCGACGACATCATCGCCGAGCTGGAGACCGCCACGGTCTCCGAACGCCAGGGCCGCGCGATCGACCGCGACCAGTCCGGCTCCATGGAAAAGAAGAAACGTGAAGGGTACTTCTGAGATGACCGCATCCGCCACCGCAACCGCCGAGGTTTTCACCGTGGACGAATCGGTTCTCGAAACGGCCAGCGATCAAGCGCGCGCGATCCGCGATTCCCGCCCGCTTCGCCTCATCACCTGCGGCTCGGTCGATGACGGCAAGTCGACGCTGATCGGCCGCCTGCTCTGGGACACCAAGGCCGTCAAGGAAGACCAGGCCGCAACGCTGCACCGCGACAGCGGCAAGCAGAACGATCTCGGCCTGCCCGATTTCGCGCTGCTGCTCGACGGTCTCCAGGCTGAGCGCGAACAGGGCATCACCATCGACGTCGCCTATCGCTATTTCGCGACGGACCGCCGCTCGTTCATCGTCGCCGATACGCCCGGCCACGAACAATATACCCGCAACATGGCGACCGGCGCCTCGACGGCCGACCTTGCCGTGCTGCTGATCGATGCGCGTGCCGGCATTCTCGAACAGACCCGCCGCCACGCCACGATCGCGTCGCTGATGGGCATTCGCCAGTTCGTGCTCGCCGTCAACAAGATCGACCTGACGAGCTACGACCGCGCCGGCTTCGAGCAGATCGTGCACGACTTCAAGGAGTTCGCGCTGACGCTGGGCGTCAAGCAGATCACCGCCATCCCGATGTCGGCGCTGAAGGGCGAGAACGTCGTCTATGACGGCGGCGCCAACATGCCCTGGTACGAAGGCCCGACGCTGGTCGAGACGCTGGAAAAGGCCACCACCCGCTCCAACCAGACGGTCGGCTTCCGCCTGCCGGTGCAGCGTGTCTCCCGCCCCGGCGAAAGTTTCCGCGGCTATCAGGGCACGGTTGCCGGCGGTTCGGTGAAGCCGGGTGATTCCGTCGTCATCCTGCCGTCCGGCATGGTGGCGAACGTCACCAAGATCGTCACCTTCGACCTCGTGCGCAACGCCGCCGTCGCCGGTGATGCGATCACGCTGGTGCTCGACCGCCAGGTGGACGTGTCGCGCGGCGACATGATCGTCGCCATAGACAGCCAGCCGATGACCGGCCGCGGCTTCGACGCGCAGCTCGTCGCGCTCCAGCCGGAAGGCATCGAGCCCGGCAAGCGCTACTGGCTGAAGAGCGGCTCGCGCCGCCAGCGCGTCAGCATCGAGCCGGTGAGCCAGCTCGACCTCAAGACCTCGAAGTGGCATTCGGCCGAAAAGCTCGGCATGAACGGCATCGGCAAGGTGCATCTTGTGTTCGACGAGCAGGCGATCTTCGACACCTACGAGCAGAACCGCACGACCGGCGCCTTCATCCTGATCGACCCGGACACCAACAACACGGTGGCTGGCGGCATGATTACCGGCCGCCGCTCGGAAATCGGCGGCATCCACAAGGACGACCAGCGCGTGCTGCTGTCGCTGCCCGCCGACCTCGCCGAAAAGATCATGGCCACCGAACTCTTCGCCAACCGCCGCCAGGACGTGGACGTGCGCCACACCAGTGCCGGCAGGGCCGCGGAAATTCTGGCCGATCTGGACGAATAATCCTGGCGTCGCCATAGGATCTGCAAGCGGCGCTCCACGAGCGCCGCTTTCGTTTGGGCGATACCGTTTTTACCCAAACCGGCTTGCAGCACGCTCCATTTCTGCAATGTTGCACGCCATGACGTCCCGCCTCAAAATCGATTATCCGACACTTACCACCGACCGCCTGCGGCTCCGCGCGCCGCGCATAGAGGATGGAGACGCCTTCCACGCCATCCTGTCCGTTCCCGACGTATCGCGCTTCTCCAACCTGCCCGATGCGCCGACGCGCAAGCAGACGGAACGAACGCTGAAGTGGATGTGCGAGGTCTTCGCGAAGGGCAAGGGCTGCGCCTGGATGATCGAGGAACGCGCGTCCGGCAGCCTCGTCGGCGCGGTCCGCTTCAACCGGATCGAGCACGACGCGCGCTGCGCGCAGATCGGCTACGAGCTTGATCCGGCGTTCTGGGGCAAGGGATATATGCGGGAGGCCGTGGAGGCGGTCGTCACCTGCGGCTTCGCACAATTCGCTCTCAACCGCATCGAAGCCTGGACCCTGCCGGGCAATCCGGCCTCGGACCGGGTGCTGGAAAAAGCGGGCTTCCAATATGAAGGCACCCTTCGCCAGAAAGCCTGGTTCAAGGGTGCCTTTCATGATTTCAGAATGTTTTCGCGATTGGCCGGCGATGGGCCAAATGCCTAGCGTTTTCCGCTCAGAAGAAGAAGTACCAGAGCAGGAGAACGACGAAGAGCGGCACACCCATCAACCAGAGGATCAAAGCCCGAGCCATTGTGGTTTCCTTTCCAACATTGCGTTGATCGGGAAATGCCCGGGCGGCAAAATTGTTCCATCAGCGAATGGTAATGCGAGACCTCAGCGCTCGCGGAACGCCTTGGCGAAATAATCGGCGAGCGGCTTTACCAGATATTCGAGCGGCGAGCGTTCGGTGGTCTGGATGAAGGTTTCGACCGGCATGCCAGGCATGACGTGCTTGTCGCCGAGCTTCAGCATTTCGCCGACATCCGGCTTGATCTCGGCCTTGTAATAGGTCGCGCCCGTGCGCTGGTCGGCGAGCACGTCAGCTGCGACCTTCGTCACATGGCCGAAGATTTCCGGCGTCGAGCGGTGGTCGAAGGCGGCGAAGCGGATATGCGCCATCTGGCCGACATGGACCTGGTCGATCTGCGTAGGCGAAATCTGCGTGGAGATGACGAGATCATGCTCCTGCGGGATGATGTAGAGCAGCGGATCGGCCGGGCGGATAACGGAGCGCAGTGCATGCACCTGCATGCCGAGCACGATGCCCGACATCGGCGCGGTGATGTCCATGCGGCTCAGCGTCTCCAGCTTGGCATTGCGGTTTTCCCGGAGTTCGGCGACCTTCGCCTCGATCTCGCGCAGCGTCGTCGTCGCCTCCTCGCGCACCGTCGAGTGGATGTTGAGGATGGCGATCTCGATTTCGGCGACGCGGCCGGTGTTTTCCGCGATGTTGGCGCGGGCCTGGCTGATCGTGCCGAGGATTTCCGCCTCCTCGCGCTGAAGGGCGAGCACGCGGCTCGCATTCGTCAGCGACTGGGCGAGCAGCTTGTTCTGGGCGTCCAGTTCCTTGCCGATCAGGCCCTGCTGGGTTTGCAGCGCCTTGATGCGGCTTTCCAGGCCCTCGTTCTGCTTGCCGATCTGCGCCTTCTTTTCCTGAAGCTGGCCGGCCTGCTTGCCGCGTGTCTCGGCGCGCGCTTCCATCAGCCGCTTCTGGCCGGCAACGATTTCGGCGACGTCGGGATCGCTCGCCGCAACCTTCAGGAGTTCCGGGTCGAAGGTGATCTCGGTCTTCTCGTCCTGCTCCGCCTGAAGCCGCGCGGCGGTGCCGAGCAGGCTGAAGAGCTGGCCCTCGATGACAGCAAGCTCGGAGCGGTCGAATGTATCGTCGAGGCGCATCATCACGTCGCCCGCCTTGACCGTGTCGCCTTCCTTGACGCGGATCTCGCCAACGACGCCGCCCGTCAGGTGTTGCACGATCTGGCGGTTGCTGGCGACCTCGATGATGCCGCTGGCGACGACGGCGCCGTTGATGCGCGTCAGCGCCGCCCAGGCGCCCATGCCGCCGAGCAGCACGAAGACCGTCGCATAGCCCGCAATCGCATAGCCGCTGCTGGCCCACTTGCGGTCCCTGGGTGCCGTTTCCTTTTTCATTGGCCGATACCCCTTATTTGTTGCTGCCGCCGGTGCCGGCGACGACCTGCGTGTGGTTGCGCAGATGCGCGCGCAGCACGTCGTCGCGCGGGCCGAAGGCAAGGCGCTGGCCGTTTTCCATGATCAGGATCAGTTCGCATTCCTCGATCGCCGCCGGGCGATGCGCCATGATGACGATGGACTTGCCGTCTGCCTTCATGTTGCGGATGGCGAGGTTGAGCGCCATCGAGCCCTCGGCATCGAGGTTGGAGTTCGGCTCGTCTAGCACCAGCAGCACCGGATCGCCGTAGAGCGCGCGGGCGAGGCCGACACGCTGCTTCTGGCCGCCGGAAAGCCGGCCGCCCATGGCCGGCAGCTTCGTGTCATAGCCATCCGGCAGGCGCAGGATCATGTCATGCGCGCCGGCCTTTTTCGCCGCCTCCACCACCATCGTGGGATCGGGATCGAGCGCCATGCGGGCGATGTTTTCCGCCACCGTGCCCTCGAACAGCACGACATCCTGCGGCAGGTAGCCGACATGGTCGGCTAGGCCGTCCGTGCCGTATTGTTCGAGCGAGGCGCCATCGAGGCGCACCTTGCCGGCGGCGGGCGGCCAGATGCCGGTGAGCACGCGCGCCAGCGTCGACTTGCCGGACGCGCTCTGGCCGATGACGCCAAGCGCCTGGCCGGGCCTGAGTTCGAAATTCAGCATGCGCAGCGTCGCGACCTGCTCGCCGGGCGGCACGACCGTCACCTGCTCCACCTCCAGCAGCGCGCGGGGCTTGGGCAGCGCGGTGCGGGCCGTCTCCTCCGGCACGCGGCCGAGCAGCTCGGAAAGCTGCTTCCAGCCCTGCATGGCGCGCTGGATGAGCGACCATTGGCCGATGGCGCCTTCAATGGGCGCCAATGCGCGGCCGATGATGATGGAGCTCGCGATCATCGCGCCCGCGGTGATCTCGTTCTTCAGAACCAGATAGGCGCCAAGCGCCAGGATCGCCGATTGCAGGAAGACGCGGAAGGTCTTCGAGGAGATCGAGTAAAAGCCGTTGCTGTCGGAATAGTGGATGTTGGCCTCGAGCGCCCTGTCACGCAAGAGCTGCCAGCGGCCGGCGACGGCGCGGCGCATGCCGAGCGCGCGCACGGTGTCGCTTTCCTTCTGCAAGGTCTGGGTCATCTCGTCGCTGAGCCGGCCGGCGATCATCGCCTTTTCCTGATCGTCCTTCGTGCCGTTCTGGTTGAGCCAGGTGAGCGCCACGAGGATGAGGCCGCCGGCAACGCCGAGCATGCCCATCCACGGATGGAAGGTGAAGATGATGAAGAGGAAGAACGGCGTCCACGGAATGTCGAAGACGGTGAAGAGCGCGGGCGAGGACAGCACCTTCTGGATCGCGTCGAGATCGCGCATGCCGGTGACGGTGGAGACGCCCTGCGCGTGCAGGTTGGTGCGGTCGAGCACGGCGTTGAAGACGCGCTTGTCGAAGCGGGCCTGGAAGCGGGCGCCGATGCGCGCCGCGACGCGGCTGCGGATATGGTCCAGCACGCCCATGACCATATAGAGGCCGATGATCAGCCCCGTCAGCGCCACCAGCGTCGCCTCCGAACGGGAGGACAGCACCCGGTCGTAGATCTGCAGCATGAACAGCGGGCCGGTGAGCACGAGCAGGTTCACGAAGAAGCTGAAGAAGCCGATGGCGAGGAAGCCCGCGGCGCTCGATTTCAGCACGGCTCTGAGTTCTTCCACACCGGCTTTGCCCGATGGACGCATCACATTGTCTCTTTAAAGATCGACGCCGGAGGTTCGGCCGGTCTCCGGCCGTTGTCCGAGCGGCGAAGGGCCACTCGACCGCCCTGCCGCGCGCGGCCGGATGCGGGGGTGCTCGCAAAACGCGAGCCACCTCAATGGAAGACGGTATAGGGCGCGATTTATTCGTAAATCAACAGAATTCCGACGAACCGCCTGAAAACAAGAGTTCAACTGTCATCTTTATCGTGCCGGCCAACCCGTTTTGTCCCGCCATCCGTCTTGATTTCGAGCTTGCCGATGATGAAAAGCACGACGAAGCAGGCAACCGTTGCGAAGACGGCAATGAACCAATAGCCGAGGCCCACGCACAGCCCAACAGAGCCGGCGAGCCACATCCCTGCCCCGGTCGTCAGGCCTTTTACCTCGCCCCGCGAGAAGACGATCATGCCGGCGGCGAGGAAGGCGACACCAGCGGTGACCGCCTCGATGACGCGCAGGGGATCGATCTGCACCTGCTCGTCGGCAAAGCCGACCATATGCACGCTCTCGATGGAGAGAATGGCGAAGACGCAGGCAGAAAGCGCGACCAGAATATGGGTGCGCAGCCCCGCCGGATGCTCCCGGTACTCCCGCTCCGCGCCGATCACCCCGCTCAGCACGATGGCACCCACCATGCGGGCCAGGATGACCGGATAGGGCAATCGCGTCGGCGGAAAGAAGTCGGCGAGGATCTGTTCCATGGCTCGCCAAACGCAACAGCCCCATTTCGGTTCCGCCGACGCTGAGCCGACAAAGAAAAATTTCCCGGCCAGCCGGGGTTTTGCCCAAGCTCTCGAATTTTTTTGACATTTTGCGCTTGTCGAAACGAAAAGCCTGATCTATAGGAAGCGCCGCTGGTCACGGAGTGTAGCGCAGTCTGGTAGCGCACCACGTTCGGGACGTGGGGGTCGAGTGTTCGAATCACTCCACTCCGACCAGCGGAAAAGCCTCAATTTTCCGGGCTTTGACACTTTCCCGAAAAGCCTCGTAAAAATCACGGCAATGAATACGGCAATGAATGGCTACTTCATTCGCCCTGCCCTCCCTGTTGTAAATGCTTCACCGACACCGGCCTGATGATCCGGATGGTGATGGCCATAGGTTTTCTCCAGCGTCTCCAGGGTCATGCCCAGATAACCGGATGCCTCCCATTTGTCGGTAGCTGCCTGCATGAGCCATGTGGCTGCGGTGTGCCGCAAGGTGTGGCGGACGACGCCCTCGGCGCCCTCACCTAACACATCATCGACCAAGTTGCGGAAGGCCCGTTTGGGGTCCGCGGGCTTGCCGTTGTACTCGACGACATACCTTGCCCCCTTCGCATGCCACCGCCTCATATGGGCAAGCAGACGAGCAGGAAGGCGAATCGGCGGTGCTCGCTTATTCGAAGCTACCATCTCGCCCTCCCACGCCCTGTAGAAGACGCCGGCCTCCAGATCGATGTAAGGCCGGCCAGCTTCCTTCACGAACGACGCCTGCCAGATGCGCGCCGATCGGCTGCCGGTGTAAACTGCCGCAAGAGCGAATCGGGCGATGTGCACGGTTGGCTTCCGCTTATTGTCGACGCCACGAAACTTTCCGCGTTTGCGATAGGCGGCCCAGATCAGTCTCGCGAGTGTCGACCGATCGAGGTGCTTCACCCTCCCCTTGGCCTTCGGCGGAAGGGTGACCGTCACAGACTGGCGGGTGACGTTGTCGGCAATGGCCTGGCGGCACGCAGCGCGAAGATCCTCAAGCTCACGGCGGGAGCCGTTCTGATTTCCTCGTCGCCTCACATATTCGGCGCAGGTGCCGCTTGTGATGTCGTCCAGCGTTTTGTCGCCCCAGAACGCCATAAGGTTCTCAGCGCGCGCAGCTAGCTCTCTGGGTCGGGTCGCCGTGTCCTTCTTCAGTGACAGGTAGTGGGCAAGCACCTCGGCGATAGCTACATCAGCAGCCGCCCGATGCCTCTTCGGCGCCTGCGCGAGGAACTGCTTACCGATGTGCTCGGCTAACGCCCTCTCAGCTCCTGCATGATCATGCTGACCGCAGCCTGTGCGGAACTGCTTGCCCCCGTCGAGAATGACCCAGACGGCGTCCCGGTCCTTGTCGGCCGGTCGGAGCCACAGTCTTGCTGGTTTGCGGGCACGCGACATTTTTCCTTCATCTCCTCTATCAAGCGCAGCGTCGTGAAATCCTTGCCGGCGATCCTCATAAGCACGAGTCGGCCGTGGGCGGCCTCCTTTCGGAGACCGCTCACCGTCATTCCACCGTGCGGGAACGCGACCGAGAGGATGTCGGCCAGCCTGAGAGGGGCGTCAGGCTGGATGTTGTCGTTAACCGGGATCGGGAGCATCAGGCGTTCTCGTTAATTACGAGAACCAAGCCCTCTTGGAGTCTGTTCAGGGCCTCCACCATAGTGGAGGCTTCTGCGGATGACATGACGATGTCACCGCCATTCGCCAAAACTATCCTGTCCAGCAGCCATGCCTCGGTATGCTGAGACCAAGCGCCGATCATTCCGAGCGCGGTGATTGAATCGTCGTCCATTGCCAGCTCCTCAGTGCATCATGCCGGAGGTCGCCGCGGTAGCCGAACGCATCATCTGCGCAACAACCTGCCCTTGGCGGATAGCCCTCTGCTGCTCTGCACGCTTCTCCTCGGCTTTGGCCCGCCGCTTCTCTTGCGCGGCTTCAGCCTTCTGGCGCTTGTGGCGCTCGTGGAGCCGGTGCAGTTCGAGGACGGCCTTATCGTTAAAGACCTCCTGAAGCGCCGCCACGCCGCTCCGCTCAGCCCATGACGGCGGCTCGACCTCGCTGTCTTCCGTCCAGCCGCTGTCATCGGCATACTGGTAGTGCTCGTTTTCGCGGAAGACGTCAGGCCCGTGGTAGAAGTCGCGATTTTCCTTTAGGACGTGCGGCATTTGCTGGACCCAGATGCCGACGCAGATCACGGCGAGTTCGCCCATGTCTGGCACCATCGTAACGATATGGGCGGAAAGCCGGCGGGCGGCGTCGCGCTCGTCTGCCGACCGCTTTTCACTCCAGTTGCGATTCGGGTCACTGTCCATTGCGGTCAGGCCGAGAATCAGTGCGGTTGCGAGTTCGGTATTCGATAAGGTCAATGTTCTCTCCTTCATGATAAATGGCCGACGGAAGACCGACGACGCTAGGTTCATCCGGTTCAGGCGTCAGCCCGCGGTTGCGCTTGGCTTGCAATTTCCGTGGTCAAAGTTCGGCTGATGCGCCGGAGTCCGTCGATGAGAAACGCGAGTTCTCGGTTGGTGAACTCCAGCTCGACCGTCTCGCCTCCGACAGGATTGAAGTCGTAGTATCCGTCCCGTTTCTGAGAGACGAGATCTGCAGCGCGGGAAAGCCAGTAGCTCGACTTGATCAGATATTCCTGGTCGCTGACGCCGGAATGCTTGTCTAAGATCACGATTGGTTCAACCATTGCGAAGGGTGTTTCGGCGTTCATCATGCTGATTGTGGTCATGTTCTCTCCTCTTGCTGGTGACGCGCCCGCCGCCCTATTCCCATGCGTATCGACATATTTAGTATCGATTAAATCGAAAGTCAAGCTATCGATTCTAAAAATATCGATAGCACTACTATCGAAACATTGACGCGCGTTCGTGAGGTCGGTATACGGAGCGGACACACCCCACCGGAGATTAAGGTTTGGCGAAACCAGGTGAACTAGCGGAACTGATTGCCCGGCTCTTTAGGCTGGAGGAGGCAACCGTTCGTCAGCAGGCTCGTGAACTTCGCGACCACGGGCTAATGAGCAAAGAGAAAGCTGGACGCGGAGCGGGTTCAATGTCCGCACGAGATGCGGCGCACCTTCTGATAGCGGCAGCGATGACCACCTCGGTTAAGAGGAGCGTCGAATGCGTCTATCACTACCAATCCTGCCGCATAACCAATTGGCGCAATAGCGGAACGAAATGGAATGTAGCGTTCCTACCATCGGCGGAGTTGAGTGGCCTCGCAGACGATCACAGCTTTGTTGACCTGGTTGAAGCAGTAATAGTTTCGTTCGCCACGGGCCAATGGTCCACGAAATACGATTCATTTGAAAAGTCGCGACGCAATGTCGGGAAACTAGTCATGAATTTTGGTCTTAGCGGGCCTGTTGTTTCAGCATCATCAACCATAATTAGAGTAGACGATTTTGATAAAAGAATTCCAGGGAAAAGGCCGGACGGGGATTCGCACCAATACGGAGACCCCGCACAAGGAAGGATCGACTATAGTTTCTCGGCTAATTTCAGCCACGAAACGTTGATCGAGGTAGCCTGCCTGCTTCGCACTTAGCATCTACTCGATTGGCCGATCGGGTCAGGTCCGCTTCACCCCCGGCATGCCGACGACATTACCCTGATCTCTCCGCGCGGCTTCCGCAGCCTCCTCTTCCTGGATCTCGCGCTCGGCCTGAAGCCAGTGGCCCAGTGTCCGGCCATCGAGTGAACCTTCCCGCTGCCACAGTTCGAAAGCCCTCGCCTTGATCCGCCTGTCGCGCTCGTCCTGCATTTCGTGATCTCCTAATGTTGGATGAGATGAATGTGCGGGAGATCGCGTTGTTCCTTAGTACACGGGAACATCGTCGACCTGCTTCCGTTGCAGCTTGACCAACAGGAGGACGTGCAATGGCAATCGAGAACGCACCGACGGATAAAGGCAAGGAAGGCGCAAGAGGCCTTCACAAGGCCACACGAGCCGAGGAGCGCAAGGTTGAAGCCGAGAAGGGTTCAGACCTCGCCAAGGGCGCTGATCGCTTCGAGGAACGCTCTAAGAGCTCAGACGGCAAGAGTGCCGGCGAAAAGCAGAAGTGAACCGGCAGTTCTGAAATGACAAGCCACCCGGCAGGTGAATGCCGGGTGGCGTATCTATCAAAAGTTGGTTTCGGGGCAGGTTGCACCAAAACTCAGCAGCAGGGGGCGCGCCGAAGGCCGCAGTGCGCCTTACCAGGTCTGGCGGCCGTACCAATCATCGACGTCTTTCGTGGCTTGATCTTTCGCGTAACCGTAGCGCTCCTGGATCTTGCCTTCAAGTTGATCGCGCTTGCCGTCAATGACGTCCAGATCGTCGTCAGTGAGCTTGCCCCACTGCTCCTTGATCTTGCCCTTGACCTGCTTCCAGTTACCTTCAACACGGTTCCAGTCCATCGTGGTCTCCTTCATTCGGACGTTGATGGAAAAAGAATGCGTGACGAGCGATTTTGATCCAGCAACACTGAACCCTTTGATGCGGGTGCGCGTGGCAGATAATATCGCTTCGAGACCACTACAGGACATCTCCATTGACCTACGACGACCTCATATCCGGCGGCACCGCAGCAGTGGCAGACCTAATTGGCAAGCAGGAAGCCCTCTCCTTAGAGTTCAAGTCGAACAATCTGCGGGAACCGATATTTGACGCGGGCGAGCTTACGAATCCAGGGAAAAAGATACTGGCAAAAGCGTGCTCAGCGTTCGCAAACTCCGCCGGCGGCGTTCTCGTGTTCGGGGTGGTGGCCGTTAACAGAGACGGAGTTGACCAAGCTACAGGGCTCACCCCGATCGAGAACATTCGGCGGGCTGAGACCTCAGTTCGCGACGCTGCCGCCGATCTTCTCCAGCCCCGGCATGATGGCATTCGGGTAGCATCGATATATTCGTCGCCGGACGCTGATGACGGTTTCCTCGTGGTCGACGTACCACGGTCGGATCGTCGTCCGCATCGCTCGGAGGCCAGAGGGCAAAAAGAGTACTTCAAGCGGATCGGCAGTCGCTCGTACCCAATGGAGCATTACGACATCGAGGACGCGTTTAGGCGAACATCGTCACCCTCACTGCTGCTGCGGGTTTCAACTGTCCAGCAGTTTTCCGTAGGCTCCGAAGCCGTTTTCACGATGATCCTTGGCCTGGAAAATGATAGTCAAGTTTCGGCGAAGTCGATTAGCTTGCAGATATGGGACCGTAAGGGGCACGTCTTCAATCCCGAGACAATTCAACCCGTCCCAGATTTGACCTCGACCCACTACCAAGGACGACAGCATCTAGCGGCCGGGTTGGGGTATGTAATACATCCAGGTGAAGCTCGGGCTTTCTACAAGTTTGAGTTTCGCGCGAAGAGAGATTTAAGCGCCGAGCCTTCGATCGGGATGGAACGTTTCACGAACGGGTCGATAGGGTTCTCCTACGCGATCGCCGCAGAGAATATGCGAAGCGTCGAACAGCGCTATGCGATGTTGAGAGACGATTTCGCCCCGGTATTCCGCTACTTCAAGATGGACTAAACAAAACCGCCCGCCTGGTGAGGGCGAGCGGCTTTAAAATGCCGCGCTCGGTGGGCGGCGGCCTCCCTGGTAAGGAAAAGGCCGCGCGCAGCCCCCCTACGGCGCGTCAGCGGCAAACTCAGAATTCGTCTCGGATCCAGCTGGCATAGGTCAGCCAGTCGATCACCCCGCGTCCGTCATTGCACTGCTTGCAGGCCAGAGCGAGGTTGTCGATGTTGTTGCGGCCGCCGTCAGCGCGGCGGCGCAGATGTTCGATGGTGGCGGCGTCATGCCGGTTGGGCTGCGGCGCGTAGCTAAGCCGCAAGAACTTGCGGCAGTAGCAGCATCTCCCCCCTTGGAGGACGAACAGCAGGGCGGCGACTGCGCGTTTTTGTGGACCTCGCAGGGAGCGGCTCAAGGAACTCACCGAGGAAGGTACGGATGGGCCGACCGGCGGTATCGCCGGTCAGTGCTACTTCATAGATTTCAAGGCCGTTGGCAGATCTTAATCTTCCGATGACGATTGCAAACCGGTCGCGGCACCGGACGAGTTGGCCGACCACAAAGCGGAACGTGGCCGTGAACGTGCGTCTTAATCTGGGGGTCTTCGACATTGCTGGCTGTCTCCTCGTGTTGCCTTGGAAGCGATTACACTTTATGGGTAATCCAATGCACGCTAGGAGTCAACACCTCCGGCGTATAATTTTGCACTTTAGGGGTATTTCGTGATTACAGGGGCGCAGATCCGGGGAGCGCGGGGGCTTCTTAAACTCGATCAGCGTGATTTGGCGGGGCTAGCAGACGTCTCTGTCGAGACCGTAAAGCGTCTCGAAAAGATCAATGGACCACTTCTCACGGCCACGGGGACGACGCTACACGCGATTCAGTCCGCCCTCGAGTCGAAGGGGATAGAATTCATTGAGGGTGGTGTGCGCCAAAGGAACTTCGAATGAAACGCGCAGCAAAGTAGGTCTCCCCAAATCTGGGGAGACCCGTCAAAGAAGTTTACTTCTGGCCTGCCATACACTTCACAAGTGCTGCGCCAGCCTTGGTTGATCCGCGCGCGGTCAACAGAAACGGCCGATCGCTCATGCCGTCCTTGATGGCAATCTGCTTCTGAGCAGCGGCGAACGCCTCGACAAAGCTTTGCGAGTTCTCCTTCGTCAGCATCGTCTCAGCCGCGGCAACGTTGTCCCCGACGGCGCCGACCCTGCCCTCCTGGCCCAGCACCTTCTTGCCGTCGATGGCGAACTCCATCATGGGCTTGAACTCGCTCAGACCGGCCTCCATCGCGAAACCTGGCACGGCGCGGATCATCAGGCCAGGCTGCGCCGTGTCGCAGATGATGACGACGCCCGATCGTACCGAATTCGAATAATCGACAGTGGTCCTGTTCCCACCAGAGAACGGATCGTCTTCGCTCTCCGCGCTCCAGTTGTCGAAGCCGGCAAACGCCGGTCCGGAGATCGTCAGCAGAGCAGCACAAATACCAATAAGAAGTCGCATCCCATACTCCCAAGCCCTTGCAACTTTGGGTAATATTGCCTGAAGAGCCGGACAATGCAACGGGGAAGGTTGCGCTCGCCCTTACTAGACCGGCGCCCTTCTCGTGGCGCGAGATTGGCAGAGGTAACTATCTGTAAACCACCCAACCACATCATCCTCCAATCAACGGAGAGCGATCAATGAAGCGAGATGACAACGTAACGCTGAAAGATATCGAAGAAGGCATGCAGATATTTGCGCGGCTCGAGGACCGTTATGGAGATTGCATGCTTCCGCACCTCGAGCGGCTCGAACGGGAGCACGAAGCTCGCAGGCAGAAGCGCAATGCTTCTTCCCAAGTGAAGCGGATCGCGGCGCTGATAGCGTCGGGCGATACTGTGCCTCCGGCCAAGCCCTCGACAACCGCACGTGGCGGTGCGACGATGGCACCTTGAGGGAGGGAGTGATGACGAACGAGGAAATCAAGTTAGCCCTGCAGCGCGTGTTGAGAAATGAGCTCGGTGGTTGCCAGAACGCAATCAAAAAAGAAGACTTCAAGCGAGCGAAGAGGGATTTAGACACGGCCACGATGAAAATCGACCGCATCATTCGACAGCTGTAGACTGGTCAAACCGGCTACCCCTTCACCGCAACACCCGGACCCGATTGCCGCCGGCGTACTCAAGGCGCTTTTCATATGCGAGCATGTCGAGCGCGCTGACAATCTGCTGCTGCGTGTAGCCGGCCGAGATGAGAGTTGGGCCGACCAGGTAAAGATCGACGGGGTTCTCAGCCGTGCATTCGACCGCGGTCAGTTCGGCGAGCACGGCGTCCCTGCAGGGCTTCTCAGGTGTCGGCATTGTTCATCCCTTAGAGCGCGGTGAGATAGCGTCGCGGCGACACGGAACAAGTCCGGTGTTGCGAGGTTGTGGCATTGCGGTCGGCCCCTCAAGGCCCCCCCCAAGCCGGCAGCCACAGGGGCTGCGTCATGTTGATGGCGCAGCCCTTTTGCAATAATGATGGACCGCGGCCCACCATCCGCAACAGGCGTCCGCCTGCACCACATAGAGGAGACCAGACAACGCGGTCGGCATCCGTGCCGGCGGCAATGGTGTCCTCGTGGTAGTGTCCGATGAACGATCCCCTCAGCAAACTCCCGCTCTTCGCTACTGACCGCGAGATCGCCATTGCCGTCGTGGGCAAGGAGCGCGCCTCAATGTATGTGAAGGCAGCAATTCCAATGCTGGAGCGGCACGGCTTCCCTCGCATCGATGTTCTTCATGGAGGACGGCCGGTACCACTGGTGAGGAAATGGTACAATCTGCACATGGGCGTAGACCGCGCCTACGTGCTTCAGTCGCTCGAGCCTCCGAAAGAAAACCCAGACGCCTGGCGCTCCGCACGAGAAAAGCGCAACGAGCGCAAGCCGCAACTGGGGCTGAACACCCGCTGCCTCGGCGCGCTCCGGTACATGGTCGAGCATCCCGACGTTGGGACGAGCGCAGAGATACCGGGCGCCACCGACTTCACGCTGCAGGAATTGGCCGCGAAGGGTGCCGTCAAAGAAGGCCGCAAGGACGCGCAGGGCGATCGAACTTGGACCGTGACGGGCGTCGGTCGGGAAGAGATGGCGCGCGTCAACGACTGGCATGGTGGGAAGCGGCGGCTGTAGCTACGTGTTCTGAGGATAAGCAGATGACCGACGCAGAACACATCGAACAACTAGAGGCCAAGATCCAACAGGCCTACCAGGTCATTGGCGTGCTGCTAGCCGGGCCGGACGGTGAGTGCGAGGACTTCTCGTCACCTGGCGGCCAGCGGACGCTCGACTACTTCGGGCATGAGGATTACGACGACGATTTCTTGCCGTATGTGCATCCGCGGTTGGGAAGCCGGTGAATGACCACCGCACCGCGCCTCATCGGTCGCAAGGAGGCCGCCGCCTACCTTGGAATAGCGGAGTCAACGTTCTCTATGTGGGTCGCTTCGGGCAAAATGCCGGAGCCTATTCTCGGCACCAGGAAGTGGGACAAGAAAGCGATCGACGCGCGACTTGATGAGATAAGTGGATTAGCGCCCATTGCCCCGGCCGCACCCGCGGCAAATACCCGTGGCACATTTGAACACTGGGATGCTCAACACAAAAAGCGCGACAAACACCGCCCCATCCATCGCCTGGACGCCCGTGAAGAACGAATTCTCCGGTTTATGATAGCCCACCCGGACAGCACCACAGTTGATCTTATCCCACAAGCCGGTGAAAAGACTATGGAGGCGCTGGCCGAGGTCGGCGTTGTTCGTGCCGGCGGAAGGAACCATCGCGGGCAACGAGAATGGTTCGTTGCCGACGAAGGGGTGGCGGAAATCCAACGCACGGATACCTGGAAGAATTGGAAGTTTGATTGACGAACGAGAACAATGCAAGAACGAAATTCTGCAATTGATCTGTGGATTAGGCGGTCCTGCATAAGGCAAGAGACCTTAGCATGTCATAATGCATGCGTAGTTCGGAGGAAGCGGGTGCGTTGACACCGCAGCATGTCCCGCTCCCCCGACTACTGGCGCTATGCCCGCGGGAGATGAGAGCGCTGGAACGCTCTCATCTTTCCCACGCGTATATTGTGCGACATCGTTGCCTGTAAGGCAAAAGGGAATGTGGATTTTCCAAATCTTTGTTGAAGTTTGAGAGCCTTGTCGAAACCTTGGGCAAAGACTCCGCGAACTTGACTCCTCCGCCAATGAGAACAAAATAGGAACATAGTCCGCCCAGCGGACGTAGTTCCTAGAGGTTCCCATGTCCAGCAAAGCCGCTCCGCAGCACGAAGTAGACGCCGTGATCGAGGCCTACGGCGGCGATGCACGCGTCGCGGTGCGCGAATTGCTGGCCGACGCGGACTTCCTGCGCGATCAACTCTACACAGCCTCTGCGCTCGTTTCTAAGGGCTATGCCCGCGGTTGGAAGCCTCGTTACGAACGCCCCTGATGCGTCACCGACGCGGCATAGATATCACGGCCGGCACTCCGATTGATCCGGCGGCGCGCACCGGCCTGAACGTGTATGTGAACAGCCGCCAGCACTCAGTCGCCTTTCAGGATATCCCCGAGTGGTACGAGCTCGGCGCCCGGTGTTTCCGGTGCAAGCACGCTGGCTATCTCGATCGCTGGGAACTGGCGCGTCGCTTCGGCAAGAAGTGCATGATCATCACGCTGGAGCCTAAACTGCGGTGCACCCGGTGTGACAACCGGGAAGCGAATGACTTCGTGTTGGTGAAGATGGGGCGGGATTGACTGGGGTCGGCTCAACTCCCCCGGCTTCACCTCGCAGCGGAACTTACGTCAACTTGATTCGTTTCGTCTCCGTTCTTGAAACGGAGCTCATCATGAGAAATCTGATATTCGCCGCTAGTGTCGCCGCGATCGTCGCATTGCCTGCTTATGCTCAGCAGCAGCCTGACAAGTCCTCTCCGCAGACCGGGAAGAAACCATCGGAAATTCTGTCACTCATCGAGGCCAGGCCAGACTTTGCCCGTCTGGACGAGATGTCGTGGAGTGATCGCGGGTATTACGAGATCCAGTACCGCACAAACGACAAGGCCCGCGTCGAAATCAACATCGATGCTGGCGGCAAGCCAGTGGACCAAGAGTAGGCCGGACGTAAGCAAACGCGTGCAGCCGTCCGCTGTCCCGAGTTGGGCGGCTCGACAAAGCCGCTCAGCGATGCAAATCTCTAAGGCGTCGTCGTCTAGAGAGCCCCAGCGTAGACCAGATCACGGAAAAAGCGCTAGCTACCGGCATCACGACCGCTGACAGCAACAAGGCGTTCAAAAAGCGTGAGCATCGCCGAGAACGATCTGCTGTGCGAGATGCCCTGGCCACCATCTCCGAGCCGCCACATCCCAAGGGGTTCGGCGATCCTTGGGATGGCGACAAGGATGGGAAGCGGTGCGTGACGGGCGATCAGGAGTCCGTACTGCGGAAGTAAGCAGTTGACCATTGGCCGCCCATACACCTACCCTTCTACCGCGGCCGACCGCCCGCACACCACCACTAAGAGGAGATCTGATAGCGCAGTCGGCATCCGTGCCGGTGGCAATTCTTTCGCTGATGGGAAGGCCGAGACGATGGCATCAGACGCTCGAAGGACCAGCGGCCTTTATTTTTGACATCCTTCTCTCGGCCGACCAACTACCTCAAAATGCTAGCTGCATGACCGGCTTCCTGACTCGCTTGCCGTTGTTTTTGTGGGAATGGTGTCGAATACATCGCGATGGAACGATCGAAGCAGCCTAGTTTGGCATGCTTTTCTACGTCGTTGAGCAACGGTTGGCGGGGACGAAGTCATGGGAATGGGCGCTCTTCGACTTGTACTGGCTGTATCGGTGGTGTGCACACACGGCGGCGGCTTACTCGGTTACGACATGGCAACCGGTCGCGGCGCCGTTCAGGGCTTTTTCATGCTTTCAGGATTTCTCATGCAAATGGTTTTAGCCGAGAAATACAATCCACGAAGCGACATTTTCCTATTTTACTCAAATCGCGCGATCCGCATCTACCCCACATATTTCCTAGCATTAATATTTTCTGCAATGATATCTGCGCTTCTTTCCCGGTATTCTAGCGGGTTTTTTTATGAAGTTTACGCCGCAATGCAGGTTCTCACCCCCTTTGATTGGGCAAAAGTCGTGCTATCCCATATCTTCATAATTGGCCAAGACATTTTTGTATTTCAGCAGCTTGATACATCATCACTGAATTACACCACAGTCGGTGTCGGTAACGCTGCGGAGAAGTTACTTTTGCTCCCGCCGGCATGGTCAATATCGCTTGAGTTAACCTTTTACCTGCTTGCCCCGTTTCTCGCGCGACTTTCTACATCTTGGCTTCTATTCATTGTGGCCACGGCATTCTCGCTACGCTGTATCGGGTGGTGGAACGGACTGGCTCATGACCCCTGGACCAATCGCTTCTTTCCGTTCGAGATAGCGCTGTTTGTCGGGGGAATGGTTTCCTATCGCTGCCGAAACTTTATACTCGGCGTTCTCGGGTCACGCGGACAGAGACACGTTTTTTGGATTGCTTTGGTAGGCGCCTTATCAGTGCATCCCGGAGTCATTGCTGCGACGAGGCTCCACGTGCATGTGGAGCTGATGTATCTAGCCTTCTATGGCTTTGTCTTTTGTGTGCTACCCGCCCTTTTTGAACGTTCAAAAAGCTCGACCCTTGACAGTTTTCTCGGTTCGTTCTCGTTCCCAGTCTACCTTCTACATTGGCCGATACTCTTAGCCTACAACGCTTTTGTCGGGACGCACCAAGACATTTATCAAGGCACGTTGCGTACGATAGCCTGTGTGATCATCACGTTCTCCATATCCTATGCCATTGTGATCTTGGTCGAGCTACCCCTCGAGCGACTACGTTCGCGAAGGAAGTCGGGCAACGTGAATGCGGCGCGCCTGCCCTCACGCTCTGGTCCCCCGCCACTAATGCCGTCATGAATGCCGTTCGCACCACGCCTAAAACCTCATTAGCGAATGCGTGTCCTCGTGACGAGCGGACGGTGCAGGTCGAGGCGGGCCCCATTCATGCCAGGGCCACTGGCTGATGGGCAGCAAAGGGGATGGTATTGAGCAGCTTTCCGATTATCGCGACGATACTTTTCGGTAGTGCTGGGCCTATCCGTAACCGCCTTTTGCTTGGCCTCGTCACGGTCTTCCGCATCTGGAAAACGGCTCCACTGGACTGCGTTTGCCATAACGGGGAATAATCGGCTCAAATCTGCGTCGTTAACATTACTAAAGACTAGACGCATCTGGACGCGTTATGTCCATCGACTTCCCACGCGCGAAGTGTAACACCACCATCGTCGAACTCACATTTAATCTAGGGGCCAAACATGAATTTGAATAGCGCACGCTTGGGTTTTGTTGCTCTCGCCTTCGGTGCTGCGGTAAGTGGTGTGATTACCACTTCCGCCTATGCCGCGGAGTTCTCTTTCACAGCAACAAACACCACCAATACCGGGATTACTGAAATATTGGTTTCCGAGAACAAAAAGGATTGGGGCTACTTTGACATTGGTAGTGGTATCAAGTCAGGCGCAACAGCAAATCTTGTGTGGGACCAAAGCACAAACAGCGAAAACTGTGCGCAATGGGTCAAGGCAAGCTATGCTGACGGGTCCGAGTCGGAACCGGCCAAGTTCGATTTCTGCGAAGACGGCCTGGAAATCAACTTTTAATCACTTCACCGCGTGACGCTATTCTCGGCAGGTCATTTTGGTGGCCTGCCGTTTTCGTTTGAGGCTGGAAATGCCGCCGCTGCTCAGCGTGACTCGTCCGTTACAATCCGCAGCGGCGGTCAAGTCTGGAGGCGTATGCGCTCCGCCACACCGCTTGACTTCGGCAGATGGACTCACGCCAATCTCTAGGCAGGTATCACCGCAAGGACTGTGAGATGTCCGATATAACAGTTAGCGTATTTGCCGCAAGCGGAAGGCAGCTTCTGGCACTTATCCCTGTTCCCAGCATGCCCATTGCGCACCCACACGGCGCGCCATGCGGCGATGACGATCTTGTCACGTACGCTATGGGCATCCTTCGGGATGGGCGTGGCTTTTCAGATCTTGAGGTCAGATCGTTCCGGTATGAGGTGCGCCGCGTGCGGCCAATAGAGGCAGACGGGTTTTCCATCGAAGTGCCGGTGGAAACTAGGGTCGACAAACTGACCGATGTGAAGACGGATCCTCATCTCCTCCTAGAGCGCCTTAGGCCAGGCGGGGGACAAGAGAGAAAGCCTGGCAGTCCATAATGGCAGAGGCTTAACCCATCGGCTGCGACATGCCGCAGCGGTTGGGATGATCGCTCTTCCAACAGTTTTTCCGTGATGGGTGCAAAAGGCTCTAATATGATCGTAGAACGCAACAAGCGCATTGTCGCCCTTCGCGATCAAGGCTGGTCGTTCAACGACATTTCTCGTGAGCTCGGCATCTCAGTCGGTCATGTCAACATGTTGTATTACAGGAACTGCCATCAGCCCGGCGACGGGGAGGTTCCGGACGGAATGTCCGCAGTAACTGCCCGAGAGGTAAGGGCGCTGCTGGGGGTCTGGCCGTCGTCAGAAACTGCCGAGGCCGTGGCAATTCTAGCCATGGAGTTGCTCCGCAAGTCTCGCAGGCGGCGAACTCTGGGAGAGGTGACCCAATGGCTTGAGAGCCGAGGTCTCGGATGGGGTGCGCCTAACGGGTGGAAGCCTTAGCGCCTAAGGGGTGGAAGCCTTACCCCGCGCGGCCAAAGCTGCGGAACGTCTCCAGTCCCGAAGTGCAGACCCACGGAACAATCGCATTCAGTCTCAGTTAGGTTTGCGCGGCCGGAACAGTGCTTCCCACCAAGCCCCTCCCAGCCGGCCGCTTTAGGGGCTGCGTCATTCTGATGGCGCAGCCCTTTTGTTCTTGCGCCTGCCGTCTCGACAACCCTGCATCGCGGTGCGAGGATGGAGCAACACGACGATGTAGCCATGCCCTCAAAACCAATCTTGATCCACAAGCTCACGCCAGCCCAGATCGACCTTATCGATCGCTTAGCCTCCAGCGACGACGTCCAAATGGACGGACTCGCCTACCCGGATTTGGTCGCCTATCAGGAATTGGAGAAACTTGGTTTCGCCGAAATGCGCATCGAGCCCCGGAAGAAAATCAAGATCGCGATCACCAATCAAGGGCGTCAGGTGCGTGCGGCCAGGTACATCTCCAGCAAGCCCGTCGTTCGCCTTACGGGACCGCAATTCCTTGCAATGTGCCTCCTCGCGAAAGGGCCGCGATCCTACAACGATATCCCCGCCTCGATGAAAGACAGTGTGCGGCGCTTGCGGTTACGCGGCTGGGCAACCGTGGAGGAGGATGCCGCGGGACGGTTCTGGACCGCGTTGACTGCCGACGGGTGGCAGATTGTGGATCTGCTGGACTAGGGTCGCTGGGCCGCGCACCGGTACCGCACCGAAATTATTCACGAACCGTAACGATTTCGCTGATCCCGGCCTTCACATACACCCCATTTCTATTTTCTATAGCGGCGGGCTCTGAAGGCCCTCCCAGTGGCATCTAGCCAATGTGCCGCTCGAATTGCCCCGCTTCAGCGGGGCTTTTTTGTGTCAACCTCGAACGCCCAGTGGATCGTCGGTAGGGTAGCAAAGAACCAGCACCCGGCGTCGCCTCACGCGTCGTCCGATTTCCCCCAACCCAACTCACGGCACAGCGCTTCCCCGCGCGCATCGCTTTTTGTTGCGTCTTAAAGGGACCCGCCAAATAATGCGACCTGCTACGGAATTCGACTAGGACACCTTTGCTCAGGACGTCATAGACAATGTGCATGCCAGTTTCATATTTCATCAGATCACCTCCAGCCTTTGATACGGCCGGCAGCGTGATCGGATCAAATCAATCAGCTCGTTAACCCAAAGAACTGAGGTTAATCAAGTAACCCTCGCGCTAATGTATAGGGCGATGGTTGAACGAACTGTTCTCACTTTCTTTCGGTCGGACGTTATTAGTGTTGCGTCATGTGTTGTATGGTGCGGACGCCATTGTCTGTCACCTAAAGGAATGTCGAGAGCCTTGGATCGTCATGCAAAGGTGACGACAGGTTCCAATTTGAACATCCAAGATGCCTAAACCAACAAAGCCACCCCACGGCGCCGGTCTAACGCCGTTCGGCATCTTCCTCCTGGCGCAGTCATTCGAAGACGCGGGCCATCTCGTGATGGAGAACACTATCCGCCAGTTCTCAGATCACCCACAGCGTCTCTTATTCCTCCATGCAATCGAGACGTACCTGCGTGCTTATCTCTGCCTGCAAGGCGCCGAGCCAGATGAGATTCGCGGCTATATGCATAACGTCGGGAGGATGCTGGCCACAGCTTAGCAAGCTCCCTCTCTTCGCTTCTGATCGCGATATCGCCATTGGCGTAGCGGCTGCTGCACCCCGCGGCGCCGATCGCCCCTCGCTCAAACCATTTGTACCAATATTACACGGATGTAGTGTCCTATCGTGTCGATTAAACGCTGTGGTTACCACGAGACAAATGCATTGATCGCGAGATAGAACCTTCGCCTGCTTGTTCTCGTACTTCCTGCACGAGCCAATACCGGCCCGTTCAACTCAAGGTACGCAGGAGTGGACAATGGCAAAGCCCTATTTTCTCACCGCCGACAGCGATACATTTGTTTTTGGCGATCGGCAGGGAAGCGTATTCGCACAGGCGGGTGACGACACAGTCGTAGGTAACGACGGCGACAACCGCATCGGCCTGGGTATTGGCGACGACAATGCCCAGGGTGGCGGCGGCGCTGATTTGATCTGGGGCAATGCCGGTAACGATGAGATCGATGGCGGTGCTGGCAACGACACGCTCTTTCACGGCGCAGGCGACGATATCGTCCGCGGGGGCGCGGGAAATGATATTGTCTACGGTGGCCCGAACATTTCTCCAAACTCCGGCTCCGACGACATCGACGGTGGAGCGGGTAACGACACGGTCTATGCCGGCGACAGAAACGACACTGTGCGTGGCGGCGAAGGTGACGACATCATCGGCGGCGGCGCGGGCGACGACATTCTTTATGCCGACGGCAACGACACCGTTTATGGCGGCGATGGAACCGACACCGCGTACATCCAAGGCGATGCACAGGACGTTCTGATTTCCCTCAATCTCGATGGAGGGTTTAATCTCGTCGGTGGCGGTGAAAGGCAGAACTTCTACAGCGTCGAAAAAATCGTCACCGGCGACAACGCCGTTCTTGATCTGGGCGTCGGCCTGTCCGGTCTGACGGGGGCCGTCGATGACCTGCTGGACGGCCTTGGTGTGGGCAATCTCGTTGACGAACTAGGGCTCGGCGGGGTGCTGAGCGGCTTAGGCGCTGATGAATTCTTATTGGAAGACCTGCTTGACGGCCTTGGCGTTAATGACCTGCTGTCCTCTGTTGGCGGCCAGAGCGGCATGGAAGACGGCTTGACCAACCTGCTGACTGACAATGGCCTGGGCAACCTCGTAGACGACGTGCTGGACGACTTGGGCGACGTGCTGGGCGGATTGCTCGGTGGGCTTGGTCTTGGCTCCCAGTCCGAATACCTGCTGTAAGCAACTTTCGCAATGTGGGTGGGAGCTGCTCGACGTGAGCGGCTGCGAGCAGCTCCCACCATCCCAAAAGGCTCCCTATTGCGATCCACGGGTCGTGCTCCCAATGGTGGCGTGACCGTGCAGACAAGGCCCGCTTGGCAGTCCGTTCATATTGATCATGTGGATCATGTATCGCTCCCGGTGGGCCTTATCGGCCTAAATCGCCCATTACGATCGCGACGTAAGTCCAGACAGAGACGAGATAGCTCGACGGCATTTTGCCCAAGGAGACCTTCTGTCCACAATCCTGGCAGCTTCATATCGCGAATATGAAGCCGGAGCATTTCGAAGTTCTGCCGGAAATCCCCAGCAATGAAACGGCGACAATCGGTATCGCTCTCGGGGTCGCCAAATAGGGCTCAAGCACTAGGCTTCGTCTATAGGTGGAGAGCCACGCTAGCGTGGTGGGCGGGGTGCCGCGATGTAGGCAAGGCCATGATTACATCGCACTCGCAAAAACCCCGCACATGATGCCGAGGGCATAGAGGCCCGCCACCGCGATTGCCGCTCCAGCCATCGCATAAATGATATGCCGGCTTGCCCGCTCTTCATTAGCCCGATCTGGCTGCGGGTCATCGAAGTTTGCCAGATCCTGTGGCAGATAACCTCTTTTCATATCAACACCTCATTCCGATCGGTTGATAGCATTAGCTGTAGGCTGAACTTCCGGCTCTCCTGGTGTCCAGAAGACAATGTAGATACCGGCGACAAGGGCCGCTATCCCCGAAATGACGATAACGAAGCCCTTCATGCCAGCAATAGCTTTTTGCTCAGTGCTCATGACAGCCGAACTGGAACGCAGAGCAAAGGTTCCCACGTCCGTCCCCCGTGGGCGAAGAGGCGTGGAGGGCTACGGTCCGATTGCAAACGCGAGGATTACAAAAGCTACTGCTGCCGCCCCAGCGAAGAGGAATGCAAGGACCTCCTCGCGGGCATAGCGGATCAAACGCCGGTTGGATTGATCGCGTGCAGTGGCGGAAGGTTCGTGTGGCAATTTAGACAAAACCATATAGCACCTCGTTTCAGTAGCCAGCTCGCCGCCAACCCGCCGCACGAGCGTCATCCTCTGAGCAAAACCAGCGCGCTCCCTTTGCGTAACTGATGGCGGTCTCGGTATAATAATGCTGGCCTGGAACGTGGTAGATCTGCTGACCGCCGTTATACGAGACGTTGCCCTTGATGTTGCAGGCCGGATCATAAAGTTCCCGCGGAATGAGCGCGTGGCCGCCCATCGCTAGCAAGCTCGCAACCGAAGCGCCGACTAACAGGTATGTGAAGCTGCTCATGAGAGAAAGCATTAGCATCCTAATGTTTTCCGCCGGTTTAGGAGTTACATAAAGTTGCATCTACTGAGTGGTGAAAACTACGGGCGGCGGCGGAAGCTCCTGGAGTCTGTAGGTGGGTCTAAGTCGGCTTGCGACGGCGTCGTTCCAGCTGATTAAGGAGGAGCGACCAATTCTCAGCTTCGACTTTGGCCATTCCCCATAAAAGGTAGAACTGCCCGTCCACTTGGATCTCAGCCGGGCCGTCCGTCTTGGCATCGATCACATGCCAAGTGCCGTTCTCATGTTGGCCAAGGTGATACCGCGACAGGCTCTCCATCCGGACAGGATACGCCCAAAGGGGCAAAATGACGATCGAATTTCAGTAAGGCCTAATGGGCCGGCCGGAACGTTGCGACAATTTCACCATTGTCCTTCCACTTAGGTAGCGCGGAGGGACAGATGGCCAAATTCTATTTCAAGATCCAGGATCAGGAAGACGTGCTTCAGCCGGACCGGAGTTTTGAATTTCCCGGGCCAGAGGAGGCGGAAAGCGAGGCCAAATTCCTTCTGGCGGAGATGGCAGTTGACGGCCTCCCTAAAGGAAAGCTCGATAGCCTTTCAGTTGAACTCCAAGACGAAAACCGGGTGCCGATAGTCACTGTGCGGCTCGTCATGGAGGTCATCCCCCACGGTTTTCATGAATCGTAACTGTGGGGAGACAATATTTCTCAAATAATCCGATTCGGCGGAACAAGGTGCCGAGTTCACTGTTATCTACTTGCTCTACGCGCCCTAACGCACGAGTAAATAAAGCGAGCGCCCCGGTCCCCCTCGGGCGCTCGTTTTTTTATTTGCTTCCTCCAGGCCTAAGCCTTGCCCGACTATTCGTCTTCATCGCACTCGACAATTTCGCACACCGAGTCAGTCGATGTCCGGTTTGCGCATTCGTTTAGTGCTCGCTCTCGGGCAGCACCCTCGTTGTCATAGCTATAGCTGTACCCGTAGGTTCCTTCCTCGGACACAGCGGCGCAGCCCCAGGCAAGGGCTGACGTGTTCGAAAGCGCAAGGGCGGTTACGAGGACAAGGGCGCCGAGGCCCGTCCGTATGGTAGGTGTCATGAATTTTCCCCAAAAATGAAATGCGCGGCTGCGCACACGCTAATTAAGCCAAACGTCCTACGCTCACGCAAGACGGTTGCGTAAATGGGGACGGCCAAATTTGGGCATTGAGTTAATTGCGAAACGCTCGCGGTTGACGGGACTTGGTTGGTGAGCGTTATCTTCAGAGCAGCCGGAGGGAACGAATGCTAATCGAACACGAGAGCGAGCTGGATCAGTACGACATCCGCAGAAGCCCCGCAGGCCAGTGGGAAGTGTATGACCTCTCGACGGGACTCGTCGTTGTCCTCAATGGCAGTCCACTCCGCGGATTGTTTGTTGAGGAAGCTCATCAAGCTGCTGGATTGCTAAATGAAGAGCAAGCGAGACAGGCACTAGGAAGGCCGCATTGAAGAAGTATACAGAGGAGGTGGTTGAAGCGGTTTCGGCTATACACACGGCGCGCGCCAACGCACTTATGGTGCTCGTTAAAACTTTCAACGAGAGCGGACGTCTAGACCCTGCGCATTATGCTGAAAACATCCGCATGACAATTGACGCCAATCGAACCACCATCGGACCTGATGCCCAGCGACTGTTGCTGGATATTGCCAGCTTGCTGGAGATCGAAGAGGACTCAGGAACAGCATAATACCGCGTGCTACCTGCGGCGATTGAGGCATACCCGACGAGAGGGGCTCGGATTTCGCGAGAGCCACCGAACCCCTTGCGCAGCTTAGGCGGACACACGCCCTCCGCCGGACCGTGACCTAATCATCCAGGGCTGTACACCTGGCGATTTAATCAGAATGCCCTTCATCCTTCCAAAGGACCGAATTGCGTCTCGCGCAACTCCAATAGGCTTATGGCCATCCCAGGCCATATAGCAGGTCTTCAACGTTGCATCGTGGACAATGTCCCGATCCCGCTGCGGCCATTCTTCCAGAAAATCAATCGCGTCCTCCAGACACGTTATTTCTCGGACAAGCTCTCTGCTCTCTTTGAGATATACGGGCCTATCAAACACTCTCAACATGGCTACCTCACTGAAAACGTTGGTGTTCAACAAGGATGGCGCTCATCAAAGCGCCTATCGAAAATCTAATTTGCTCACATATCTAGTTCAAGGCCCGCTGGTGCGCCTAACCGGAAATTTTCCAGGATCGGGGTTCAGGCGCGGCCACACGCTGCCTGCTAACCAAAGAGATAGCTTGTCCCACACGCCAATCAGGGAGCAGCAAAAGATGTCGCCCGAGTGTATCTCGCAATCCGCAATTTTCGGAAATACAAAATACTCGTGAAATGACGGAACTTCAGCCGCTTAGCCTTGTTGATAAAGCGCGATCCATCAGTGCCCCCAACATCACTGGTGGCGAAGGAGGGGGCCGCCCCACGTCCCTGGCCCGGTGGCCTCCTCTCTTCAAACATCGGAACTTAGTCGAGGTACCTATGGCGGCCGAGATCACCCAGGACCAACTGTTTGAGGCGATGGAAGGCATCCAAACCGAGTTCCCGTATATCACCTTCGCTGTTCAGGGTCGTCATTCCGGCCAAATTCTAGGCTTCGACCTTGCCCCCAAACAGGTGATAATCTTGCAATCGGTTGTGGACGTCGACGCGCAGCTGGAAATCACGGCTCATGATAGTCGCGGCAGTCGAGTGGGTCTTCTCTACTTGAAAAGATCTCCAGACGCTCGCAGGAACACCGTCGAGACCAGCCGCGATTCAGGCGTCTTTAATGACATGGCCTGGGGAAAGGCGGGATAGGAGCGGTTCAGACTGCCACGGCACTGACGCGGATACTATTCCCTTTCAAAGAACTCCCTCACTCCGCGAGATGGTCAATACTTCATACTCGCCCTCGGGAGAACCTCCCGTCCCCGTCACCTTAAAACCATGCTTTAGGTAGAATCCCTTGGCACGCTTGTTCTGCACGAGGCACTTAAGACAGTAAGTATTGCTGGACCAACCAGGCAGTGCTCGAAGCAGCGCGGTACCAGCACCCCTGCCCTGCCATTCCTTATCGATATAGAGCATATGAATAAAGCAATCAGGCTCCCAAAGCGATATAAAGCCCGCTATCTCTCCTCCATGCGCTTCGGCGACCAATATTAGCTCGCCTTCAGTTTGAGAGGTAAAGTCTTCGAGGCGGAATGAGGTCGCAGCTATCCAGTGAAATGTATCTCGTCGGCGAGTAAGATAAATGTCTGCGAGCGCATCACGATCTGCGTCAATGAAATTTCGGATAATCCAGTCGTTGCTCATGATGCGCTTTTGCTACGGGTTGATGATATAATGCTGGAGATTACAGATGGCCAGTTTCTTTAGACATGGTGGATTCAGTCGGCGATCATAGCTCGGGCAGTTGAAGCTGCATCAGAGCGGGATACGGCCCAGTAACAACTTGTAGCTGATTTTGGACTTGGCTCGAATGGATGCCATAAAGCGCTTTCTTATGGCACCTCTGCTCGTGGATACCGTCGATCGTCATTTAACCCAACACCAGGCGATAATGGCGGTGCCAGAATGGTTCGAACTAGCAGAAACAGCGAGCAGAGCGGTATTTAACTTTATAAGGCCACTGGCGAAAGCTTGTGGTAAAGGCGGAATAGCCGACACTGGGAACGACTGCATTGCGCCCGATAGTGGACGTACACGGCGATTGCCCCAGCCTCAAAAGCCGACGATATCCAACCTGTGCCAGAACCGTAGGGCGCAAGCTGACACCGCCGGATTGGTGCCTGAGAATTGACAGTCTGCAAAACTGCGTTAAACAAAAGCCATGGGGTTGCGATCGCCCCACGAGGCGTCATGCCAAAGAATCGCGTCCATCAACCCGGCTAACGGAGGACGCGCCATGCCGTCATTTCTTGAAATTTCCCCCGAAAAACTGAGCCGCCTCATCGGTACGCCTAACGCCCCGGTGCTTGTTGACGTGCGCACCGACGAGGATTTCGAGGCAGATCCACGGCTGCTTCCAGGCTCTCGTCGCCGTCCTCATGAAGAGGTCGCATCCTGGATGGGAGAGGTGATCAATGGCCCGGTTGTGATCATATGCCAGAAGGGCAAGAAGCTCAGCCACGGTGTTGCTGCATATTTGCGAACGGGGGGGATTTCTGCGGAAGTCCTTGACGGCGGTTTTGAGGCCTGGAAGGCCACGGCTCTACCTTTAATGCCGACGGCTCAGGTGCCGAAGCGCGATGCTCAGGGCCGCACAGTCTGGGTGACGCGCTCGCGGCCGAAGATCGATCGCATTGCCTGCCCGTGGCTGATCCGGCGCTTCATCGATCCGGGTGCAGTCTTTCTGTTTGTCGCGTCAGGTGAAGTGGTCGCCGTGGCAGAGCGGTTTGGCGCAACGCCGTTCGATGTCGACGATGTCTTCTGGACCCACCGAGGCGAGCTTTGCACCTTTGATATGATGATCGAGGAGTTCGGACTTGTCACTGCACCCCTCCTTCGCTTGGCGACGATAGTTCGCGGTGCTGATACAGCCCGACCCGACCTCGCACCCGAGGTTGCAGGCCTGCTCGCCGCGTCACTCGGCCTGTCGCGCATGTTCAACGACGACCTTCAGCAGCTCGAGGCCGGAATTATGCTCTACGACGCGTTTTATCGCTGGTGTCGCGATGCCACCTCAGAAACTCACGACTGGCCTGCTGGAAAGAGAGGTGAGTGAGATGTCCGACACGATCGTTTCTGCAGAACCGTCACTTGGACCGGCAGCACACGGCATCTCATTCATGGAGGCATTCAAGGTTTGGCTGCGCGTTGCAGCGCTAAGCTTTGGTGGCCCCGCGGGCCAGATCGCGGTCATGCACCGGATTGTCGTCGACGAGAAGAAATGGGTCGGCGAAAACCGGTTCCTGCATGCCTTGAACTATTGCATGCTGCTTCCGGGCCCTGAAGCGCAGCAGCTTGCCGTCTATCTCGGCTGGCTTATGCATCGCACCGCAGGCGGCCTTATGGCGGGCATTCTCTTCATTCTGCCCGGCTTTCTGTCCATCCTTGCGCTCAGCTACATCTATGTCCTTTATGGCGACGTATCTGTTGTTGAGGGGCTATTCTTCGGCTTGAAGGCTGCGGTCCTCGCGATCGTTCTTCAGGCTGTTTTCCGCATCGGCCGCAGGGCTTTGAAGAGTCCGGCCATGATCCTGATAGCCGCTGCAGCCTTCCTGGCAATCTTCGCATTCCAAATCCCGTTTCCCTTGATCATACTTGCGGCTGGCATTCTTGGCTATCTAGGGGCAAGGACTGGGCACAGTTGGTTTGCGATTACAGGCGGACACAAGGCAGCGGCCGGCAAGATCCTTTCTGACGCGGATTCCGCCCTAGGCGAAGGGATGCCCGCGCATGCAAGGCCTAACCTCCAGTGGTCACTGAGGGTCTCCGTGGTTCTTCTGCTGCTGTGGCTTACGCCCGTGGCCTTGCTCTATGTCACGCTAGGCCCGGACAACGTCTTTACCCAGATCGGCGTCTTCTTCAGCAAGATGGCTCTAGTCACATTCGGCGGTGCCTATGCGGTACTGGCCTACGTGGCACAGGAGGCGGTGCAGAGTTACCAATGGCTGCGGCCCGGCGAGATGTTGGACGGGTTGGGCATGGCGGAAACAACCCCGGGGCCCCTGATCATGGTGCTCCAGTTCGTCGGTTTCCTCGGCGCTTATCGCGATGCAGGCGGGCTTGGCCCCCTGCAGGCCGCGACTTTTGGGGCTATCCTTGCGACCTGGGTGACCTTCGTCCCGTGCTTTCTCTGGATCTTTCTCGGTGCGCCCTTCATCGAACGGTTGCGTGGCAATGCGGCGATCTCCGGCGGTATGGCCGCGATTACCGCCGCAGTTGTTGGTGTGATCCTCAATCTTGCGATCTGGTTTGGGCTGCATGTCCTCTTTTCGGAGGTGGCCACTTTCCAAGCTGGACCGCTGTCAATGCAAGGGCCTGTGCTGTCGTCAGTGGAGTGGGCCTCGGTCGTGCTGACGCTTCTGGCGGTTATTGCAATCTTCCGCCTCAAAAAGTCGGTTATGACGGTCCTCCTCGGCACTGCGGTGCTTGGGATGGCTTGGACCCTTGCAGGCATGCAGTGACGGCGGCGCGTTTTGAACACATGTGAAAGAAGACTGGTGGAGGTAATCCCGCCAGCCGCAATGATTACATGACCCGCGTGATGTCGCCGTAGGCACCGTCGGTCGTGAGCCGCAGCTTGGCTCGCTTTTGCATTCAGAACCGGACAGTCCGCTCCCGGCCCGATACTGTTGAAAAACTAAGTTGCGTGTTATCATGCATCCGCGCGGGAGGAACTGCCCCATGACCCTGCTGTATTCTGCTATCGGCATCGTGAGCGGTTTAGGTCTTGTGGCTGTCGCCGTTTGGTTCGGGCTTTATCCATCTATAGCCAATCGAAAGTCTTCGCTTCCTGAGCCTAGCGGTAACTCTAACGAGCCAAATTCTACGAACATCTGGGGCTCGGGAAACGACCATCCATAACAATTGCCGGGATGGGAAGCATGTGATTCAATCGTCGCATCGATTTGCGGAGGATTGAGCGATGATGGGATGTCAGACAGCTCCAGCGCAGCTTTTCTACGACTTCTGCCTTGATGATCACGTTCCGGCAGACCACCTGCTGCGCGGGATTGACCGCCATCTCCAACTCGACAGTGTCCGGGCACAGTTGAAGCCTTTCTACAGCGCCACTGGTCGCCCCTCCATTGATCCCGAACTTATGATGCGAATGCTGATCATCGGCTATTCCATGGGTATCCGCTCGGAACGCCGACTGTGCGAGGAGGTCCATCTTAATCTCGCCTATCGCTGGTTCTGCCGCCTCGGTCTGGACGGCAAGGTCCCGGATCATTCCAGCTTCTCGAAGAACCGCCATGGCCGGTTCCGGCAAAGCGATATCCTGCGGCATATGTTCGAGACGGTAGTGGAACGCTGCCTCGCTGAAGGGTTGGTTGGCGCGGAAGGATTTGCAGTTGATGCCAGCTTGATCGCAGCGGATGCCAACAAGCAGCGTTCGGTACCAGGCGCTGAGTGGGAAGCAAAGGAAGACGCTGGCCGCTCGGTCCAAGAGTATCTGGCTGTTCTCGATGATGCCGCTTTCGGTGCTGCGTCGCCCGTTACACCGAAGTTCATCTCCCCGTCTGATCCGGCCGCCCAATGGACCGGCGCTCACAAAGGCAATGCCTTCTTCGCCTACGCCACCAATTACCTGATCGACAACGATCATGGCGTCATTGTCGATGTGGAGGCGACGCGTGCGATCCGCCAGGCAGAAGTCGGAGCATCCCGCACAATGCTCGAAAGGACCGAGAACCGCTTCGGCTTGAAGCCGGACTATCTGGCTGCTGACAGCGCTTACGGTTCCGCCGACAACTTGGCATGGCTGGTCAAGGAGAAGAAGATTGCGCCGCACATCCCGGTCTTCGACAAATCGAACCGGACGGACGGTACCTTCTCACGTTCGGACTTCACCTGGGAAGCAGAGAACGAGCGCTACATCTGCCCGGCAGGCAAGGAGTTGAAGCAATTCCATCGGACGTACGATACGCCCAGATCGGGGATCACTGCCGAAGGGACGCGACTCTATCGTGCCAGCAAAAAGGACTGCGATGCCTGTGAATTAAAGCAGCGTTGTTGCCCTAACGCGCCTATGCGCAAGGTACCGCGCGATCTCAATGAGGACGCGCGCGATGTCGCCAGAGCGATTGCGGCCACACCAGAATATGAACTGTCGCGGCATCGCCGAAAGAAAGTCGAGATGCTCTTCGCTCACCTCAAGCGCATTCTGCGGATGGCTCGTTTAAGGCTTCGAGGGCCGTGTGGTGCGAGAGACGAATTCCTGCTTGCAGCAACGGCACAGAACCTGAGGAGGCTGGCCAAACTCCGGCCTCAGATGCCGCCATGCGGTGCCGTCGCCGCTTGAGAGCGGCATAAATTGAGACCCTACGCCGAGGCGCGGGGCAGAAACTTATCACTACTCTGCCCGGAAGACCGTAACGGGCGGACACGCGGCAAATGCATCGAGTTTTTCAACGAAATCGGCCCCAAAGCAGTCATACTTCGAAGTAGGGTATAACCAAGTCGTATGTCGTCGTCGACCGAGAAAAACCACCGCCAGGTGTCGCCAACCGGCATGTAAGAGCAAGCCTCTTCGCGGTGGAAATTTCTCGCCTTCCCCCGCGTCATCCTGCATCAATGCTCCTTTTCGACAGTACCCCCCCCGCTCTAGAACTCAAAAAAGCGGCTCACCGTTGACTCTTTCCTCTGAGAGAACATACTAAGAACGAACAGGCGATGCGGACGCCAATCTGACAATCAGGGGCATTGATGCCTGCTGTGGCACGACACAGGAGAACGACGATTTGCGCCCGCTCGAAAATTACAAACCCAAGGGAGATGAGGTCGGCGAGGCTCTTGCCTGGCACGATGGGGATGCGCTTGCAACGATTGAGACATTGCTCGCCGACTGCGCCCACCTTCGGCAGCAGATCGCGATAGCTGACCGCGCGATGAGCCGCGGTTTCACGAGGGGCTGGCGGCCGGTGTCCGAGCGCGGCAACAGCGATCGGCCGGAGTGACGCCACGTGCAGAGCAACCAAGCCCTCATCGCTACCCTCCAAGAGGCGATCGACAACATCGCCGGTGGACAAGCGCGCCGACGCCCCCGGCTGCCGTTCGGCATTCCTGAGATCGACGAGAGGCTCCGCGGAGGCCTTTCCTTTGGAGCAACACACGAAATCGCCGGCGGAGGCGCCGATGCGATTGATGGCGCCGCGTCGTCTCTTTTCGCAGCCGGCATCGCCGCTCGGACGAGTGGCCCAATTTTCTGGTCGTTCGTGCGTGACGACCTCTTCCCCCCGGGGCTTTCCCAGGTGGGGCTCGATTTGGAGAGGGTGACGTTCATAGGCTGTCGGGACGATGCCGAGGTCTTGAACAGCGCCGAGGAGATAATCCGGCAAGGAGGCGTCGCGGCTTGTGTGGCCGAGACCGTGCGCCTCCCAATGGTCGCTTCTCGCCGCCTTCAGCTGGCGGCGGAAAAGACAGGGACCATGGGGCTGATTGTTCGGCGGTGGCGCCGGCAGAGCGAGGCAACCGACTACGGCATGCCGACCGCCTCCGTTACCAGGTGGCGCATTTCCGTCTGCCCATCAGAACGGCTGCCGGCCGCCGGCGTGGGTCGCCGACGGTGGCTTTTGGAATTAATGCGCGCCCGCGCTGGCGACTGCTTCGAGATCGAGGTCGGCGGATGCGACGAACGGGGCCAAATGGATGTCGTGCGCGACAATGATGAGCAACATCGGATCGCGCAATGACCTTGCCACGCTTGAAAGACTTCCGCGGCGAAACAATCGACATGGACTGCCGGCGCTGTGAGCGGCACGGCATCTATGACCGAAAGGCCCTGGTTAAGAAGTTCGGCGCCCAAATTGAGTTCATCGAAATGCGGCGCCGGCTCGCCATTGGATGCGACCTCATCGGAACCGATCGGTGCCACGCTCCCTTTCCTTGCCTGCTTGCCGCAAACATTCTGATCGATAGGGGGACGACGTGAGCGACGACACCACGAGAACGACGCCGCCCGGCATTTACGAACATTATTGCGAGCATCCAGGCTGTAACGAATGGGGCGGCTTCGGATTTGCGTCCTCGAAATCAATGCCTATGCATTGGTGGTGCTGGGAGCATTACCCATACAAGGAGCCGGGGAAGCCTACCGCAAATGGTTCCTTGTCGAGCTGACAGTACCGCCCTATCCTTCGCGGATGGCAATTCTTGGACCCCGACCGACGGAACAAGCGGAGGACCGTTTCCTCCAATGCGAAGAAGAGTTAGAGGTCGAATTCCAGGCGTTGGTCTGGAAGGCGTTGAAGGCAGGATGGGATGAGGGCGAGGCTTGCGTGGCCATCGCTTCCTTGGCGGACCATCACATCCTGTCCTTGGGGTGCAACGAAATGGCCGACGCGATGATGCGAAAGCTGAGAGGGTGAGCAAGTATGTGCGGCCGTTTCACGCAAATGCTGTCCTGGCGGGAGTTGGTGGCGCTCTATCGGCTGACCGACAACATTAAAAGCCGAAACACTGAGGCCCGATACAACATCGCGCCGACGCAAACGGTGCCATTTATTCGCCTGGACGAGAGCGGCGAACAAATCGTTGAGGATGGCCGGTGGTGGCTTGTGCCGCACTGGGCGAAGGAAATGCCGAAGGCGGCAATGTTCAACGCTCGAATTGAGACCGTCGATACCTCCCCGGCGTTCCGGGATGCCTTTAAGACCCGGCGCTGTCTTGTCCCGGCTGACGGCTTCTATGAATGGACCAAAGCCGACGATGGTGGGAAGGATCCGTGGCTCATCCAATTGCCCGGCGGCGCACCCTACGCTTTTGCAGGCCTCTGGGCGCACAACAGCAAGCTCGACGTCACGAGCTGCACGATTGTGACAGCACCGGCCGTCGCTCCCATCAGCCAGATCCACGACCGCATGCCTGTCATTCTCGATCCAGGGGCATTCGACGCGTGGCTGAATCCCGCTACGCCCGTCGAGAACCTGAAGGGGATGCTGCTTGGTCGGAACATCGACGCTGATGTGCGGATGCATCGCGTAAGCCGAGAGGTCAACAGCTCCCGCTTCACCGCCCAGCCGGCGCCGATCGTGAACTCTTTATAGGGAACAATTGTTGAGGCGCCGCGTTGAGAGTTGGCCAATCCACTTTCAGTTCAGCACTCGCCCCGCCCCGCGCGGGGCATTTTCTTCTCTCGAAGGCCAACTCGCTTGAAGGCAATTTCCGACGTCGTCGCAGAATTGGTGCATGCCGCTAACATCGCTGGACGACTCTCCGACTCCGAGAAGCTACTGCTGTTGACCCGAGCTTACATCACCATCCAAGAAGGTGGCGAAGCCCTGGGTAATGTTGAGGCAGCCGCCGACTCTGATGTCGCGATCGACATTATCACCTCAACTGGAATGGTCTGCCAGCTGACGGATGAAGAATTCAAAACTCTCCTGCTTGAGGCTGCCGACCAAATCCGCGACATCAAAATCGCTTTGGATCGCAAGAGAGCCCGGTTCTCGTCTTAGTAAAACGATCGGAAAAAAAGCACTCGCTGGAACCTAAGGGCAGTGGTGCCGTTCACACATTGCGGTCAAGCAGTCTGCACTCTGTCATGGTCCCCAACCAGTTGACCGCGAATTCGAGGCCGCCTCAGCAAAACTAAGGCGGCCTCTTTGTGTGTCCCAACGAGAATTGCACATTGATGAAACTCAGTCAGCGTAACCGGATGAAAGCCGGGGGAGCCCACGATATTTCAGTCGGAACAACGGAGGCCTCAGCTTTGTTCGGGCAGTACCTGAATGGAGGTAACAATGACTGAGAAGAAAGCAGACAAGACCAGTGACGCGGCACGCACCGGTGACGACGCGGATAAGAACCGGGACGAACTTGTGAAGAAGGCGGAGAAAGGCGTGAAGGACGCCTTCCAGAAAGATGAGGATCGGCAAAAGTAAGGCGTCGTGGTTCTCGCGCTGCCCGTCTCGGGGACGTTTCCACGCGAATGATGGTTCGGGAATACGCCACAAAGGAGCTGCACAGATGAGCCACCAGAAAGACGAACGCGGAGATCCAATCTCACGTACCCATGATCCCGCCCGAAAGGATTTTTCAGCGGTTGAAGCACGTCAAGGCGGGAAAGGCTTTCCCGTGTTGGCAGTTCTCGGCACCAGCTTGGCGCTGGTCGTCGTTGTATGGGCCGCGGTTGAGCTTTGGGGCAATTACATCGATCCTACGCCAGACCGCATGGAGCGAACGACGACGACCTCCGGTGAACCGACACAAGACACAATCGATAACTCGGTTCCGGGCGAAACTCAGACAGTTCCCACGGATCGGGACCCCACGCCGGAATCAGGCACCGGTGGTGAAAGCCAGACTGTCACGCCGGATGGCACATCGAACTGACGGTCGCTACGGCCCGGCGCATTACTGCGAGCATCCGCGCTTTACCGAATAGCGCGGCTTTGGATTTGCGTCCTCGAAGGCGTTATTAGCACTCCCTTGTCGAGCTGACTTGGCGCGGCCGATAAGGGCGTGGAACAGTTGACGTTATCCACCGTTTGAAAAACGCAATTTAGGAGGACGCGATGAACACCCTGATTACCTCACCCCGCAAGCCCATGAGCGACGTAGACGCGCAAATCGAGTGCGAATTCGCGATCGATCTGCCTGTCCGCGAATTCATCGACGCTATCGTCCAGGCCGGATGGACGCCAGAAGTGGCATACGCCGCGATGCGTGATGTCGTCGATAATCAGGCGCTCGCATATGCCGAACACCCTGATCACGTGGACGAACCTGCACGGAGGTCAATCTATGGGTAAGGCCGGCGTGCACCGTGGCCGCCGCGTTGCCATTACGATCAGCGTTGCTCTCTTATCTTTATTTGCGATCCTGGTTCTGGTTGTGGCCGCATCGGTTCTTCGCGATTTCGTAGCCTGACACCCCTTATTAAGTATTGCGTGATGAACTCGGGGGCATGGTTAAGCGCCCGTCGAAGACAACACGC
Source organism: Shinella sp. BE166 (assembly GCF_051201095.1). Taxonomy (NCBI): domain Bacteria; kingdom Pseudomonadati; phylum Pseudomonadota; class Alphaproteobacteria; order Hyphomicrobiales; family Rhizobiaceae; genus Shinella; species Shinella sp. BE166. The sequence goes on from NZ_JBPEHL010000007.1 coordinate 104,763, forward strand.
CCCACTCCGCTCCTCCAAGACGATGATGCAACCCTGCGCGGGCAACGTCGCCGCCCGCGTAATCCAGATCAACCACAACTCCCCTTCGACCCTATACCGGCCCGCATCGAGCCGTGCTTGGCGAAGCTGGTGTCAAAGGCTCCATCGGGGCCGAACTGGCTATTTGAAATCAAATGGGATGGGTATCGATTGGCCGTTCATCTTGAGCATGGCAAGGTGAGGATCCTCACGCGCGGCGGGCACGACTGGACAGAGCGGTTCCCAGCGATCGCCGAGGCGGCGGCGGCGCTGCCAGTCAGCACGGCAATCCTGGATGGGGAAGCTGTCGTCCTCGACGAGATTGGCCGATCGGACTTCAATGGCTTGCAGCAAGCGCTTGGCGGGCGTGGCGGCAAAAAGACGGCGCAGAGCGCAATCCTCTTCGCCTTTGACCTGCTTTATTTCGACGGGCACGACATCACGCGCATGGATCAGGATGACAGACGGCGCTTGCTGGAGGATCTGGTGCCAGAAGAAGCAGACGGCTCGATCCGTCTTTCTCAGGAGATCGAAGGCGATGGAGCCGCCATCTTTCGAACGGCCTGCGAACATGGACTTGAGGGCATCATCGCGAAGGATCGGACAAAGCCTTATCGCAGCGGCCGGAACGGCGAATGGCTCAAAATCAAGTGCGTGGAGTCGGAGGGGTTCGCCATCGTCGGCTACGAGCGCTCGGCCGACGGGTTCGGCGGCATCGGTCGGCTGCTGGTGGCAGCTCGACAGGGCGACGGGCTCGTTTATGTCGGCGGGGTGGGAACGGGATTTTCCTCGGCGTCCGCGACTGCGCTTCGAAAGCGAATGGACACCATAGCCGTCACGCTGCCGCCCATAGACACCGGTAAGAAGCGCAAGAACGTCGTATGGATTCGTCCGGAACTCGTCGCGGAGATAGAGTTTCGAGCCTGGACCGGGGACGCAAAGCTGCGACATGCCTCTTATAAGGGGCTTAGGGACAAGGCCGACATGGCGGAAGTATACGAGATATCGGAATAAGAATATCGGCGGCGGCGGAACACGCGGTCAAGCTGTCTGTTAGGTAGGGCGGAAAGCGTACTCCTGTCGCCGACCGCCGGGGAGACAGCCAGGAAGCAACGACTGTGCGGTCTCCCCGATGACAGGCTTTGTACGCTAGCGTACCCTCTCAAAACCTGTATTTTTTTTGTGCAAGCTCCTGCTATGTTTACTCAGCAGTGGCATAGAGCAAAGGGCTGCCATGGCCGTTTGCTTAAGAGCTTTCGCCCCACCCCAAAGGGCGCGACAATGGCAAAACCCACCGCTGACGTTATCAAAGACGGCGACCAGTGGGTGGTTGTCCTGATCGAGGACGGCACTGAGATACGTAAAGAATTCGACATTCAGCAACACGCCTTGAATTGGCTTGAAGGTCAACGAATGCGTCTCGGTTGGAAGAATGCTGAGGCGTATCCCGACGTCTCTGTCGAGCCAAATGGCGGTGCTGGCCGGAAGGATGCTGCAGATGAATGAACAAAGGTCCAGAAAGCCGAACGTTTCGCTATGGGGCAACCTTGACGAAAGCGCTCGCGTCGCCCGGGAGCAAGCTGAAAACGAGAGAGCCGCGCGCGAGGCCAAGAGCAGACGGCTGAAAGAGTTGCGGCTCGGAAGGCGCTCTCTCGACGCTGATACGTTGGCCGATGGCGAGTCGGAAAATTGACAGAGCCGGTCGTTGGCCGCATATTTCCACGCGCACCTAATGGAAGTCTTCTCAACCCCGCTCAGGCGGGGTTTTTCTTTTCCTGTCAAAGGGCTCCGATGCGCTCAAAGCAAGCAAGGTTTCTCTGGCCGCAGCCATAATGGCAAGGACGAAACGATATAAGCACGTCATGATGTTCGCGCCTCACGAGCGTATGAGTCGACTTCCCTCATAAATGGCGTATGGTTGTGTGCACGCGAGGAAGCGAAACAGGCACCATCGCTCGATTTCGAAGGGACTTGCTCAAAAAAAGGAGGGACCAAATGAATGTCTCCCTACGCAGCCAGGCCTACGAACCGGGCGAACTAACCGAACTCAAGACGGTCTACGACGAAATCACTTCTCAGAATTGGTTTCGTCGAACCGAGCAGGCGAAAAAAGGTTTCGCCAAGTACCTCTTCTCGACCTTCGAGGCAGGCCAGTTCGATCGACAGCGGCATTACAACGAGGTCGTGGCAGTCGCCCGACGATGCTACGCGCGCTCATGATCTCAATCGAAATTGACTTTCCTAGAACGCGGGACATAATCGTGCTTCCCTGAGTGCATCGACTGTCTTTACCCCGCTTCGCCGCGGGGTTTTCTTTGCTACGTGTCAGCGAGGAATAGACGAGCGAGTCCTCACCTTCGACAATTAGGCGTCAAAACGCTGCTGCTTTAAGCGCATTTCGAGGATGATGTCACAAGCGCCTTAAACGCCGGCCTGGACCGCCATGAGCTCGCCTAGCTACCGTTGCTGGGTCGGAATTCTCCAGGCGCTCGCAAGCTGTCTTGAGGAATTCGAGCGTCCCGGATATCTTTGAGGCTGCCTCCATCCGCGATCGATCCTCGACCACGCATGCCGGCCGCTGGTCCTTTTCCTGCCGGGATTCAATCTAGGACGCGAGGGCGGCTCCGGCCGCGTCGGTGAGGCTCGAGCGGGCCGAAGCGGTCGCCGTACTCGGTCAGCGCGTCGATGGCGCTCAAGGCGTTGGTCTTCTGCGAGATGTTGAAGGCACAGCTGTAAGAGGCTCCAGAAGCGCAAGCGGAAGCGTCGCGTTCATGAGATGTCCTTTCGAGGGGGTAGATTAGAAATGTCCACCGAAGTGATGGCTTACAGCGCGAGTGGCGACCAAGAAGACAGATGTTCAGAGATCACGGGTGAGGCATAATCGAGGAGCTTTCGGCCCTCAGACTATCCCCCACCGAAAGTAGTCGAGGCCCGGCGGTGTGCCCCATGCCGGGTCTCGGTTACATAAAGGACGCTGCCAGATGCTTGAAATTTCTCCAGCCTCAGGCAAGTTTCGCATGGAAAGGCATACCGCCGGACGCTCTAGCGGATTCGGCAACCAGCGATGCATGAAGCACCTCGGAGGTTACCTATGGTCTATGAATGGGACCCTGCCCGCGCCGACCGCGCGCGGAAGATAAAACTTGCGTCGCACGTAGCGCTGACGATTTCGGTTTTCGCCATTCCTGCCGCATTTATCCTCGCGGCGATTGCAGTGTGAACCGGCTACCGCTATTTTTGTATGGGCGCACGGCGGAGCTTGACGCAAACGGGTTAGAACGTGGAACAAAAGATATCTTTGGGAATTCGAGCTTCTGATTCTCACCCGAGCGAGGCCCGCGATGTACCAACGTATGAAGCGTCTCCGAGATAATGACAAAACGCTATTAGCTGCTGCAGCGCTGATTGCGGCTGGCCTTATGGCAATCGGCATTCCGCCATACCTGCTCTTTGGGAGCTAAAACCTTGCTTTTTGCGTGCAAGCAAAAAACTTGCGGTAATCTGCTTTCGTGACATGCTGCGTGTACTGCCGGGCTGCCCCATCACCGGCAGTCTCTCCTGGACCCGATAAGCGAAACGACACGCTTATCGGGTCTTTTCGCGTTTATAAACATTACAGGAGCATCGCGCTGTAGCGTGGTTGAGGAGAGGCGACAGTGGGATCTTTGCCAGGCTGTTAATGCTTGTCCTTAGTTGTGAGTATTGAGGGCGTCCGTTAGCGCCCAAACGCAAAAACGCCCCTGCCCGACTAAGGGCAGAGGCGTATATCGGCTTATGCGGGTCATGCCCGCGCAGCGCGGCTTCGAGGCTGCGCTTCATAGAGCCTATCTAGGCGTTCATTGAGTCCATCGATGCGGTTGCCCACCCCCTCGATCGAACGTAGGATTTGCGAAGTCTGTTCTTGCATGCCCGCCTTCGTAACATACGTCTCAGCGGTATGAAGCCGGTGGTCGGCAAGCTCCTGCCGCGTCAGGGCGGCTAGTGCATTGGCGGCAGAAGCAACCGCAGAGGCTTCGGCCTTTGCCTTGTCGACCTTCCCCTCGATCCTCCACCAGATACCCCAGAGGGTGCCGGATACGAGGATGAAGAATCCGATACCGCCGACGAGTTGCGCCCAAAGTTCAGGTGTCATTTACGGCCCCCTATCGCCTTCGCGATCAGTTGGGCACCGGCGACACCACCACCCACATAGAAAATGTTGGCGAACACGATGTCCGCATATTCTTTAAGTTGCGGCGGCAACGCCGCAACGTTGGGCAAGGAGCCGCCAAAGGCGGAGTCCATCATTCCCCAGCCGAACCAGCCGGCGCACGGCACAGCCGCGATGAGCCAGGGAATCCAGAACGCCTTGTGCTGCATGCCCTCGCGCACGACGGCGGCGTTCTCGACCTGTGCAGCCATCTGAGCCTCGATGGCCTTGATGGAGACTTCGGCCTTGATACGGTCAGCGTCGTTGTCTGCCCGGAGTTTCGCTTCCCATGCCCTGGAAAAGGCGGAGGCAAGATCGCCCCCGAGCAGTTTGAGAATCCATTGCAGGATCACGTTGCCCAGCCGAGCTTCTTGGCCGCCGCGTAGGCCATTTCGACGCCAAGGCCTACGCCCGTACCGACCAAGACGAGGAGATCAGGATCCGCCCCAATCTGGCCGGCGATGTCCGGATCCAGCAGACCGGCCGTCACAAGCGCGGCCGCGGCATATCGGAGCAGGATGCGCGCGATTACAGAGGTCATTTCTTGCCCCCCTTGATGAATGCGACGAGGATGGCGATCAGCGCCGACCAGCCGGAAGCGGCCGGTGCGGGGGCCGGAGGGGGAACCGGGATCGGCGCCGGCGCGGCAGGGGCCACGACAGGCATGCCAGCAGCCCTCACGGCGGCGAGGAACTTCGCGTGATAGCCCGCGATGGTCTCAGCCTTGTCCAGCACATTCACGGTGCGGCGCGCGCCGGTCACGTCGCCCTTATCGAGATAGAAGCGAAGCCCCTTCCTTGCGCCGTTCCAGCGACCGTCGAGCAGCCCCTTGATGAGAACGCGCGAGGAGATACTGGGATCGAGCATCTTGTCCGGATCCTTGACAAGATCGACACCAGTGTCGGCGCTCGATTCCTCGTAGTTATCCAGCCACGTGATCTGCACTTGGCCTCGCCCATAATAGACGTGGTTGTACGGTCCTGCCGGCTTCGAGTATTTCGCCACCGCGCTCTTCGGCCCGCGCTTGACAGCGAGCTTGTTGACTGCGGCCCGTGCGCCAGCGTCCGTGGAGGCAAAGCCCTCACGCACCGGAACCATGCGGGTGCCGGTCTCGTGGTAGGCCGTCGCGAGCGCATAGGCCAGCGTGTCCGGCTTGCCGTCGCCATGGGTGGCGAATGCGTCGAGGATTCCCTCGATGCCGTTTACCTGAGTCTGCGACACGCCGCCCTTGAACAGCGACGTGCGCAGCGAAGCGTAAAGCTTGCTACGGTCCATGATAAATCCTTTCAGGAAATTCTAATTCTCGTCCGTGCGCCCATACCGACGCGTGTTCGTCCACTCGGTCGGCGTTGCCGGCGTGCCGTCAGGAGCGTTGTCGGCGACCTTGTCCTGCGATGGCGTGTTGTCGTTCGCCGCGCCATCGGTCCCACCCCCGCTTTTCTTTTTCGCGGACGAACCGTCGTAGAGCTTGGCGCTGATGGCAGTGCGATAGCCCTCGCCCTTGGAGTAGGAGTGCGTGGCCGTGTCGATAATGTACGGCACGCCATCCAAGCCAGGACGCACGCCCTCGAAGATCAGTGGAGCGCCGGCGACGATCGCAGTGTCACCGATGACGGTAACGGATGCCGCACCCTCGCCGCGCTTCAGTTCCTTCGCCTTCGACTGAGCAGCCTTGTCGGCCTCCGCCGCGTCGGCATAGGGCTCGGCGATGCGATAGACGCTATCGCCATCGGCATCGCTGTCCGCCTCGACCTCGACACGCTTGGCCTGGTCCTTGTCCTGGTAATACGAGACGACCTTCTGATATTTCGTCCGGTCGTTCGCCTCGAAGGTGCAGGTGCCTGGGATGATCTTGGGCGGCGAGACGACAACCGAGCCCATGAACGAGCCGGAGGCGGCGTTGCCTGAGCCTCGCTTCGAGAAGACGAGCTTGCCGTCTTTTACCTTGAACAGGCCGTTGTGGCGCTCGGCCAGGCGGCGGAGAACGTGAATTGGCGTCTCGTCCTGCTGGCCAAACCACTCATATTCGTGCTCGCCGATCTCGCTGTCCACGGAGGCAGAAAGGCCGGCATCCGAAGCGAGATCGGACACAATGTCCTTGACCTTTTTGTTGTCCCAGTGCCGTTCCTTGCGCTCTTTCAGCTTGCCGGAGCGCATGTCTCTAGACTTGCCGGAGATCGACATGGAGTACGGCAGGCATTTGGGGACAACTTTGTCGACAACGTAGGTGCCAAGACTGCGCGCGGCGCCGTAGCCGATCCGGATATCAACGATGGCGCCCTTGCGCGGGATGGCGAGAAACTGCGGCGGCCCGTCATTCAGCTCCATCTGGAACGTATCGGACGCCAGCCCCTCCTTGTCCGTCACCGAAATGGAGACAAGTCGCTCGTAAAAGCCGCCGGCAACAGGGTTGCCGTCGACCGTGATTTCGACTTTGGGGTTCATGCTACCTCGAAGGGGGTAGTTGACCGTCACGCACCGACGCTGTTTTCTGGCGTCGGTGGGAGATCTTGTGATGAGTTATGACTGGACCGGGGAACGCACACGCCGCATGAGGATTGCGAGGACGGTTGCTGCAGGAGCGTTGCTGCTCATGCCGCTCCTGGCCGTCGCCGTGACATTGATCAATCCCACAGGCTGACGAGCTTGGAAGCCGTCGTCTTCTTGGCTATGTCGGGCATCACGATGGTGGTGCCGATCGGAAGGACAGGGCCGCGCGCCGCAAGCCCTGGATTGGCGGACAGCACGGTCTCGGTCACCTCTGCCGTGCGGCCATAGTGGGCTCGGCAAGCGAGATCGACCGTCTCGCCCTGCTTGGTCGTGTAAGTCGTTGGCATTTGCACCTACCCGAACAGGTCAAAAATCGGCTTGAAGAACGACGAGCCGCCGCCCGTGTCGCCGTACCGCTTCAGCGTGATCGAATAGGAATTCTTTCGCGGTGCCCCTCGGTGATCGATGAAGCTACGTTCTTCCGACACACCCTGGATGGTGAAAGAGCCGTGGATCACGCCCGCCGACTCGCTGCCTGAAACGAGCATTAGCGGCACGCCCGCGTTTGCCGCGGCGATAATGCCGTCCAGCGAGTCCTGCCCGCCGAACTCCTCGTTGAACAGCACGCCGCTGATCGTCACCTCTTCCGAGGTCGGGCCGGTCCATTGCTGCTGGTTGAGCGTCTGCGCAACGGCGATGTCAGCCCATGGTGTCTGCACGCGGCGCTGAAGGCCGTTGAAGCCAAAGCCGATCGCCTCGAAGGCGAACGACCCCAGCATCATTGGGGTAGGTCCGGACATGGGGGCTCCTGCCTTATCGCAAAACGGGTGCGGCCCGCCGACGGGGGTCGGCAGGACAAAAGAACTGGTGAGTGGCTTTACTTTAGGTGCTGCACCACGGTTCGCGGCGGCCAGACCACGTTCGGGCTAGGCCCTCAGCTACGAGCCTGTCGCCGATCGACTCGGCATTGCGCACCAGGATGCGAAGCGAGCGTCCATACTTGTCGGTGTCCCTGTCCGGCAGCCTTTGCATTTGAAACGGCCCCGCGCTTAGCAACACTTGCAACCGCTTCTTGGCTTTCTCCCCGAGGGCACGCTCGCTTGAGCATTTTGCCTCGCCGATCTCTGGCGTATCTATGTCCGCTATGCGGACCTTCTCACCATCGAGCCAAAAGGTGTCGCCATCTACGACGCAGGTTACACGCTTCGAACCAGTGCATGCCGGGAACGCATCAACGACTCGCCTTTCCGGCGGCTTGGCCTTGTGGTTCAATTGCAGAATAGTGGCATCGTTGACGACGGCAGAGACCTCGGAAGCATTTACCGGTCCAGCGGTCGTTGCCCATTGCCATGCTGAAGCGAGATGATTCCATCCGGCCCCCACAACAATTGTCACACAAAATGCGACGGCTGACACCTTCGCGACCAGCGAGACGAATTTGCGTCGCTGGCGTCGCCGCCCCTCCCCAAACTGCACGATCCCGCTCACAATGCTCTCCCTGTGTCTCCGTCAGGCACCGTCCATGGTAGAGGTTACAAAACGCTGAATCTACCGAGGCGGCAGCTGCGAATGTCGTGACGGCCCGTCTCAGGGCCGTCACTCATCGTCAGTCAGTGTCCGCAGCCTCGATCTCAGCCTTAATCCGCTGACCGAGGCGAGACGCCGCCGCGTCAACTGCATCCTGCGGAGACGAGATGTTAGTGATGGTGACAGGGGCATGCACCGTGATGTTGGGCCGCTCTTTGTTCGTGACCCGAACATCCGATACGCCCCTAGTCGGTCCAAGTAGTTGTCCGATTGTGCCGGCGTCGAGCGACATCGGCTTGCCCTGAAGGCCGGCGAGCAACTGGTCCACCCTGACGGGGGACCCAGTGGTCGCGGCTGGCTTCGTCTCCGGCGTTCGGAGATACGCGTCCATGGACGCACCGCGCCCACCGTCGTCATAGTTACCATCCCGATACGGATGGCTGGAATTATCATTCCCGCCGAGGCCGAGGAGGCTCTTGAGGGCCTGTATGTTCTGCGCAGACTTTTTGTTGTCGCGCTCTTGGCGGGCGGGGTCGTTCTTGAGGTTTTCCGCCCCCCACCCCATCAAGGCCGCGAATCCGGTCACCCCAGCCAGCCCCATGGTCAATGGCGAGAACGGCACGCTTCCCTTAAACTTCCCAGGTGGCTTACCGCCTTTCGGCTTTTTCTTTCCGTCTCCGTCCGGAAGATCGACGCCAGCCAAACCCAGCGCACCTGCAATACCTGCAAGGGCCTTGATCGCGCCAAAGACTGTCGAAGCCCCAGACAATAGCCAGAGAGCCCCGGCGAGCTTGCGTATAGCGCCAGCAACCAGTGCGAAGCCTATCGTCCATTTCAGGACGTCCAGATAATAGGGCGAAAGGTCAGAGAAGAATTTGACGATCGGGTTGTCTTCAAAGTCCTTTTTCATCTGGCGAATCGACTCGCCGTAGCCCTCAAATTGCTTGAAGACCCGTCCGAGCCGATCGGCCGATCCTTCTCCATCGACCTTGCCGAATAGGAGATCGCCGAGGCTCTCGATTGCCTCCTTGACACCGCCATCAAAACCGAGGCCCTGCATGAACCCTTTCAGGCCATACTTCATCTCGTCAAAGATACCGGCGCGAGAGCCGAGCGTATCAAGCACGCTGCCGATTGCGGCAACGCCATCCTTGATGGTGGGAAGCCATTCTGCGCCCATGTCCTCAAAGACATAGGCGATCTTATTCCTGAGAATCTGAAGGGCGTTGGCCGTGGTGCCAGCTCTCGCCACATACTCACGGAAAGCCGAGCCGGAATAGTTCGTCTTGTTGGCGACGGAATCGAGCGCCTGATCGAGCAGCCCGATATTGCCGATGAGCGGCGCGAAGGCCTTCGCCTCGTCACCGAAGAACTGCGAGAGCAGCGCAATCTGCTGGTCCTTCGGAGCCTTCGCAAGCGCCTTAAGGACAGTCTTGAGGGCGGCAGGTGCGTCCTTTTGCATCTGCTTGGCGATGGTCGGGAGATCCAGGCCGAGCGCCTTGGCGGCATCCCGCTGCTCTTTTTTAGCAAAAGACCCCGCCGACATCTTCTTCACGACGTTCTGCATTGCCGTGCCGGCCGTCTCGGCCTGCGCACCAGCTGCAATCATCGCGGAGCCGATCGCCGCAATCTCTTCCTTGGCAAAGCCGCCCATCTCAGCGAGCGAGCCCACCCGGAGCATGTACTCCGTGATGTCCTTGGCCTTGCTGGCCATATTATTCGACAGGTGGTTGATCGCATCGGCCATGTCGCCGGTTTCAGCAACCGAAAGGCCAAGCTGCGTCTTGAGCTTCGCAAGGCTCTCGCCAGCCTCACCGGCCGACATGTCGAAGGCGATACCGACCCGCGACGCCATCTCGGCGAAGGCCTTCAGATCTGTCGTGGCCACGCCAGACTCGCCGGCGGCCGCAAAGAGCTGCGCGATCTCCACCGACGTCATCGGCAGTTCGCGGGACATCGATTTGATGGTCCGCGACATATTCTGGAATTGCTCGTCCGAAGCATCGACGACCTTACGGACATCGGCGAATGCGGACTCGAATTCGATGGCGGCTCCGACAGTTCCGGAGATGCCCTTCGTTACGCCGAGGTAGCCGGCGCCGAAAGCCAGCAACTGGCCGCCAATGCCGCGCATTGGCGCCATCATGGAGGTCTGCTGGCGCTGGAAGTTAGAAAGGACGCCCTGGATGCGGCGAGCCGGACCCGTCACGCCATCCAGAAGAGTAAGTTTGAGGACGCTACTCAGTGAGGCCATTATGCGCCCTCGTCATGGTGGCCAGCAAGGAGGTTGCGCACCTCAATGGCCTTTTCGAAGTAGAGGACAGCCTTCTCAGGAGGCCACCCTTCGATGATGTCCGGGGACGGCCCGGTTATCGCCGCGATGGTGCAGGCGATTAGGCGCCAGTCGTCCCCGCGTCGTTTCCCAGAAGGTCGCTGACTTCGGCCATGATGCGCGTGATGTCGCGGACCTTGATCTTCTTGAAGGCGGGCAGCGGAACCTCGGAAATCGACGCCAGCACGGCCATCGTCTGCGACGTGTCGTCCTTGAACATCGCGGCGGCCATCATGTCGCCGACGGTAGCTTCACGGAAAGTGAGCGTCTGATAGGTCGTGCCGTTGTGCTCAACGGGCGCGGACAGCGTGACGGTCTTCGTCATGGAATTCTCCTCTGGTAAAAGAAAAGGCCCGCCGTGAGGCGAGCCTGAGGTGTCGGTGGTGTCGGTGGTGGTTGCGACTACAGAAGCATCGCACGCTGAATGCCGGCGTACTGGGAGACGCCGCCGATCTTCACGTCGAAGTCGTCCATCTCAATGATGGGGTCGCCGTCGATCTCGAGCTTGTAGTAGTGGACGGCCACCTGATAGTCGTTCTCAGCCTGGTCGCCAGGCTTCCAGCTGCCGGCGTCGCCCTGCTTGAGAAAGCCGCGGATGGTCATGACGGCAGAGTGCTCGTCGCCGTCCTCATCCACCAGCGCGCCGGTGATCATGAACGGGTTTTCAGCGCCAGGCTTGAGGCCGAACAGTTTGAGGACCTGCGGGTCCATGCCGGGCATCTTGAAGCTGAATTCCAGCTTCTCGTAGCCCAGTTTCACCTCGCGCGGCTTGATCATGCCGCTGTTGCGCATCTCCTCCAGCTTTTCCTGCGGGACCGGCGGCGTGATGTCGCCGATCTGGCCCAGCTTGGAATCGCGGTCAGCCCAAAGGGTGCAGTTCCTGAGAAGGAACCGCGGTAGATTGCGGGTAGCCATTTAGGGAATCCTTAAAAGCGGGGAGCCGGTAGCGGGCTCCCCGTGCCATTGGGCTTAGGCAGCCAGCGTGAGCGGGCCGTTGTCGATCTGCGCGCGCACGCCATCCAGCAGCTCCAGGTAGTAGCTGATGTTGCGATGCGTTGTGATGTTGATCTGCTCCATGATGCCGACCGGCTCGAACTCGACGTTCAGGAACACTTTGCCCTGCGCATTGAGCGTGGGGGTGTTCAGATCCGAGAGCCAGACGCGGCCACCAAGGATGTCGTCGTTTTTCGCGAAGACGCGGAGGGCGGCGTTGCCGTCCTCGATCATCATCTTGAGGTTGGCTGCGGTGAACTTGCGGTCGACATACTGGAAGTAGAGGTCTTCCAGCGCCTCGTTGATCATGTCGGCAGTCGCACGAACCGAATCGAATGCCCAGACGAGGTTGTCCGTCGCAAGGCGCGAGCCCCACGTACGGAAGCCGCCACGTTCGTTGATGATCGTGTTGACCGCGTTCTCGTTCAGGTAGTTCGAGTCAGCCGGATACTGGATCGTCCGTGCGACACCGTCGATGGTGCGGATGATCTTGTTCGAGACCGAGCCGGACACGCCCTCCGCCGATGCGACAACGCGAGCGCGGACACCAGCAAAGACCGGGGCGACAGGCTTGGTCACCGGGACGCCGTTGACGTTCTTGAGCGTCTTCGGGTCGATGATCAGGACGCGGCCGCCATTGATCGTGTTGCGGTAGCGGACGGCCTCAGCGTTCGTCGTGTTCGGACCTTCGACATAGGCACGCGCAGCGATCTGCGGGGCAACGGTCGCAAGCGCGGAGATGAAGGCGTTCGCCACGTCGCCGACGTTCGCAACAGCCGCCGCGCCAGTGCCGCCGCCGCTAGAGAAGGAAATGGTCGGCGTCGAGCCATAGTCCTCGCCGGGCTCAGTGACGTTGACCGCGGTGACCGGGCCGCCAAGCGCTGGCGTCAGGATCGCACCGCTGCCACCACCGCCGCTCAGAGTCGCCGTCGGAGGCGTAACGTAGCCGCTGCCCTGGTTCGTGATCGAGATCGCGGTGATCTCGCCACCCGTGACGGTGCACGTCGCAGTCGCCTGCACGCCGCCAGCCGGAGGCGCGGAGATGGCGATCGTCGGGGCCGTGGCGTAGTCATCACCAGGATTGGTGATCGCGATCGAGACGACCTTGTGCTTGTTAATGACTGCCGTTGCGGCAGCATCGCCAGAGCCGGAGATGCCGACAGTCGGAGCCGAGGTGTAGCCAGCGCCGCCGTTCGTGACGGTGATCGAGACCACGCCGTCTTCGATATAGGAGCCGGTATCGCCTTCGGTAACGAGGACGCGCGGCTGAACCCGAAGGAGAGCCTTGGTGCGCAAAGCCGCGTAGATGCCGGTCTTGGCCGAGGCGTCACCGATCAGGTTGGCCTGCGTTTCCTGTGCGTTGGCGCCGACCGCTACACGGTTCACAACGGCATACGAGCCGCCCTCGCCGAAGTAGGTCTCGAGCGCCGACTTCAGCCAGCTTTCACCGAGCAGATTCGCCTGCGACAGGGACGTGACGAGCGTGGGCGTGTTCAGCGGATAGGTGGCCGCATCGGCATTCGGGGCCGTGCCGTTGAACTGCGTGATACCGAAATTGGTGATGCGCAGAAGAGACGGCGTGTCGGGGCTCTCGTTGAGCGTCACGCCGTGTTTGTACGAAAGATCGACCACGCGGGCCTCCTCCTTGAGTGGTGGCGCCCGGCTGCTGGTCGGCAGCGGGCAACAAAAAACCCGCCTTGGTGGGGCGGGTTAGTGCGGTGGGTGATGGTGTCGGGTGGGGCTAGCCGGGTCGCTAGCCGAGTAGGTAGGCGGCCCAGACGGCGGCGTAGGCCAGGATCGGCCCGGCCACGTCGGTCAGGTTCGACCAGCGGATCCACATGAGATACCAAGCCTTCGGCGAGCCGGATGTGAGATCGAGCCCCGTCTCCGTGTCGCGCTTTTCGCGGCCGACGTAGAAGGCAACGCCGAGGGCGCCACCGAGAAGGTAGGCTGGCCAGAGGGCGAACCACGGGCTGAGAATGACCGCCATAACGACGGCGATAAGCTGCGCTTCGAGAATGTGCCCGAAGAAGCTCTTGTCGATCTTGAAAGTGCCGATCATTTAATTTCCTTCTTGGACTTCATGTATTCGAGAGCGCCCTGATTGGTGTCGTACTGCCGGTCGCGCTGGCGTTCGGAGAGCCAATCGGCCGTACCGCAGGCGACGAGAGGCAGGCAGCACAAGGCCACGGCGATGATGCGGGTCATGGGGATGTCCTTCGGCTACGGCCAGTAGGCGTCGTCGGTGAAGTCGAGCGGAGGGCCGTCCTCGAAAGGCGAAACGCCATCCTTCATGTCCCACGAGCGCTGCATCGTGGCCTCGATCCAGTTCATTCCGCTGGAAACCAGCGAGATCATCTGATCCGGCGTCAGGATGTGATTGGCGTCCGCGCCATCGCGAATGACCATGACGGGGGCCGTTATGCCGGCCGCCTTAGCGCCCTGCGCCTTGACCAGTAGAGCAAGAAGAACCGTCTGGTCCCTCACCCGCCCCGTGAGCGGCACGTCGCCATAGCCTGGCACGGCGAACGTTGCGCCTGCCGAGATGCGGCGATCGCGCTCAGCGTTGATCTGGTCGCCGGTGGGCGGTGGAGCGTCTTCAAGCTCGTCGACCCATTGAGGCAGGCCGCCGAATAGCTCGACATGGCGATCGATGGCCACCTTGCCGTCGGGCGTCGGATCGGCTGGCTGGATCGGCCAGTACCCCACACCAACGTACTCGGCAGGGCACGGATCGAGGGCCGCGGAGAGGTCTGCAAGGCTTTCATCCGAGAGCCCCACAAGAGCGTCTGGCACGCCCGACTCGCCGTCTATGGTCGGGCCGGAGAGGATGATGCGTTGGTAGTCCATAATCACCCCTTCAGTCGGATTTGGGCAACGGATCGGTCACTCAGAGCTAGATACAGAAATCGCCCGTCAAGAGAGAAGCAAAAGCTCCCGCTGATCGTTAACGAAGTTAGAAGATTAGAGTAATTCGCAAAGAATACGTTGACAGTTTCATCAACATCTAGCCCGTACCTTGTCGTTAGACGTTCACGTCGAATCCCGTTGTCGTTGCTCTTCCCGCAGCTGAAACGATATCTTCCGTCCGGGGTTTCGAAGAACACTCTATCCAGATCCAGACCGCCGTTGCTTCCAGCACCCAGATCCCGCCAATTTGGGCTTAGAGTAGAAGCAACCTGGCCGTCGTCGCCAAGAGCTCGCGTACCGTTCTGTATGACGCCCAAGAACCTCTCGGTAACGCCCGTATTCCCATAGTTTCGCGAGCTGATAAGAACGGCAGTCTTCAGGTCCCACGGGGTCGTGAGACGGTATGAAAACAAGAAACCGCTGGTGGAGGCGCCTTCTCGCATTGCAACGAAGTATCTTCCATCAGGGCTGAAAGAGAACCCGCCAACATTTGTTAGTGAGGCGACGGGTATCGTTTCAAATTGGGTAAAGTCTGCGGAAGAGAGAGCAAACGGCGTGCGCAAGCGAGCGCGGTACATGTCGTTTTGATAATTGCTGCCACACCAGTACAGAAATGTGCCATCAGCCGATAAGGCTGCTCGTCCAGGGACGACGTTCAAAACATTGGACGCCGTTATCGCAATCAGTCTCGCGCCAGCAACACTGATGTCCCAAGAGCCAACCGTACGCGCTTTTTTCGCTTTGGGTGCAACCCCAATTAGCCGCTTATCTTGCGCAAATTGAAGGCCATGCCGGCTGACGTAACGAGGACGCATGCTAGAAATCCTCAACCTGCCCCGTGAATACGATGCCGCCCGCGAGAGCTACACCGGAGGCAATCCAAATGCTCCAACTGCCTGGGATCCGCAGCGGCGAGCCCTCTGAGAAGTCGGTGAAATATGTAGTCGCCGTCGCCGTCGTCACGGCCAGAGTATGGGCCGCCATGAGGGCGCTCGAGACCAGATACATCGTCACGCCATTATCCGGAGAGACGAACAGCATAAGTTTGCTTGCCGTTACCGTTGCCAGCGGCATGGCCGAGAGAGCCTTGAGCAGGGAGCCGTTGGTTCCTGCATCACACAACTTCACAGCATTGGTGGCATCGTTATAAGTAGTCTTCGCCGCCGTGGCGGTTGCGCACACGGTTCGGCCGCCCTGTGCGAACACAGGTTCGTGGCTGACTGCCATGACAGTCTCCTGAAATTTAGAGGGCTACAGCGAGGGCAATCGCCTGCTTGCGGGCCGTGGCGGCCTGGGTGGTGATCTGTCCGGATAGGACCGTGTCGGCGTTACCGCGAGCGGTTGCCTCGTTCGAGACTGCGGTGGCGCGGGCAGATGCCTCGCCACTAACTGCGGCACTGATCGCCGAATTCGCCGCCGATATCGTGTAGTAGCCGGAAGGATCCCACGTCGCAGCCGCAGCGGCCGAAGCAGCCGCTGAAATCTTCGAAGCCTCGGCGTCTTCGGCCGCAGAAACTGCCGTGTTCTTGGCCGTCACGGTCGTGGCGCGATCGGCCGCAACCGTCGCCTTGTCGGACGTCACCTGTCCGGCAAGCGTCTGCACCGTTCCGAGGAGGGCCTGCTGCGCGACCGTAGCCGCTGCAAGTCCACCGATCTCCCAGTCCGTATGCGGACCAGGATTGCCGGCAACGCTGATGATTTCGACCGTCAGCGCGCCTGTCGTGGAATTGTAGGACAGCAGCCGGGCCAGCGCGTAGTCGGCGATCGTCGCCAGCCGCGTGATCGCAAGGAAGGCGGTCGGCTGGAACAGTTCGCGCCGCGCGCCCTCGTCCACGATAAAGACGAGCTCGTCATTCAGAGCAAGCGTGTGCGAGGTCGATGAGGACGCCGTCATGAAGCCGAGTTCGAGAACGTCTTCAATTTTTTGGAACGCGGGAGCCAGAACCTCGTCAATACGAGCCAGGCCCTGCCGCGTCAGCGTGTCGGTTGCGCTCTCCCAGGAGACCCGCAATTCCTCAAGCGCGGCCAGGCGTTGGTCAACGCGACCGTGGATGAGATTGAAGTATTTCTCATCCAGGTCGGTTTTGCCGTCGACCATCTTCGGCATATTTGGCGTGCCGTGTTCCAAGGACATAGGCTTACTCCGCGGTCTCGGCGATCTTGCCGGCGGCCTTCAGTTCTTCGCGCAGCGCCGGCGACACCCGAAGGCGCCCCGGCACAAGCTTCATTCCAGGCAGGTCATGGGTCTGGGTGAGAACAACCCAGACCATTCCTTCAGAAGGCTTCTTCTTTGCGGTCATGTGGATTTCCTTAGCTGACAGCGACGTCGACGCGCTCAAGGACGAGGTACGGGGGAACGTCCTCTGTGCGAGCGCCGGTGATGTCGATCTTGTAGGTGCTGATGTTGCTGCCAACCGCGAAGGCGAAGCGGGCGCGCTTGGTGCCGGCCGTGTCGTCCACGACCTGACCGGCCGTGCCGGTCGTCGTCGAGGCAAAGCTGCCGCCATGCTTCAGCTTGACTTCCAGATCTTGATCGGGGTCGGTCGGATCGTAGTTGTCGAGCCAGAGATCCACGATGAAGTTCTGCTTGGCCGAGCCGAGCGTCCTTGCCGTGGAGAGGTGGTGGAGTGCCAGACCAGCGCGGCGAACCGTGATGACGTTGTTGCCGAGCTTGATCGCGGCCTGCAGCGACGATGTTCCAATGAACACGCCGCGGAGCTCGATCGTGTCGGGCCGAGACGCGAGAACGTCCGGCTCCTTCAGATCCCGCCACACGCCAGCGATACGGCCTTCCAGATAGAAGCCCGTGCCGTCCGGTTCGTCGGCTTGGATATCGTACTCAAGGGCGTCGATGCCGCCGGCCAACGTGATCGTGGCCAGCGACACTTCGGTGCGCGTGCGCGTGAACTTGTCAGCATAGAGCTTGATCTTCAGGTCGCGGCCGGTCGTCGGCGAAACCCAGTCCTGATCCTGGCCATAGAAGAGCGTGCCTTCCGTAAAGCCGACCGGCGCCGTTTGAATACGGTGGTTGCCGGTTGTGATCAGGATGAAGCTGTAGAGCTTACCCGCCTCAAAAGAGCCGGGCGGAAGGTTCGCCGTGGTCTCCAAGCCGCCGGTCTTCAGGTCGGCGTAAGGCACGGTCACCTTGGAAATGACCTTGAGTTGGTCGGGCTTGGCGTTGTTGGTCTCGCAAAGCAGCACCGTAACGTCGCCAGAAGTGTCAAGCTGGGTCAGGTAGAACCCGACCCGCGAGATCTTCATGGCGCGCGCGGTGCGAAACGTCTGCGCGATGGCGACGCCAGTATGGGTAACAGTTGCCATGGTGGCCTCTCAGTTATCGGACTCTCTTGGCCACGTACTGGGTCTTGTAGGACCCATCAGCCTGCTTGACCTTGGTCTCGCTGATGATCGTTCCAGACGTTCCGCCACCCTTGATCAGCGCGGCCTTGGCGGCAGCGATGGACGTGTACGTTCCGACGGTCGTTTGCTTGGAGCCGCTGCTCTTGACCTCAGTCACAACGCCTTGCGTCTGGTAGGACGAGGCCGACAGATCGCCATTGGAACCCGGCACTTCGAGAAGGATTTCGTACTCGTGCGCCGGCGTGATCCAGTCGGTATCCCAGCGGCGAACCAGCGGGTCGGTCGGATTGAGAAGCTGCAGGTTCTTTTGCGCGGTCGTGCTTTCGAAGCCCAGCGCACCGTTCGCCAGCGTGTGGCCGGCAGCCGAAGACGGGTCAGTCTCGTCATCGGTGGCAAAGTCGTCCGATGCGTAGGCCGAATAGCTGTCCGGAAGGTTTGCAGCTTCCTTGACGCGCGCCAGGTCAACAAGCGCCTCGATGAGATCGCCACGGTTGGCCTTGCCGTTCGTGGTCTCAAAGAGCACCGACATCTGCGTCGTGAGGGCGCCGATCTGCGGCTCCGCACGCTTGCGGAAGTTTTCCAGCTCGATCAGCTGCTCGCCGTGCTTCTTCAGCGACGGGAGCTTGGTCGACTCTTCCATCACGATGGACTCGACCTGGGTCGTGCCGAAGAGGATGCGGGCAACCAGCACGCTGTTCGGCGGAAGGGTCGGAAGCTGCGGGTCGATGTTCGGCGTGCCGACAACTTTCGTGAGGTTGCCCTGGCGAAGCTTCCGCATGGGGACGGCCTGCGGCTCGACCTGATCGCTGTCCGCGTCGATAAGGAAGTCGCGTTCTTCAACCTGGTCGTTGACGTCGTCTTCGCCCGACGCGACGATCGCGATGTACCGCTTGTACTGAACGGGGAGGTTCTCATACAGGTTGAACGGAACCGGACCATCGACATAGTAGACCTTGCCGCCGGTGACAAACGCACCGGCCGCGACCGAAATTGCCGTTGCGCTGGTTGCTGTCGTGGCGAGGCCGGCGTAGCGCGCCTCGTCCGTCACGGCTTCCTTGACGATGCGATCGAGCGACGCGCGGACAATCTCCTGAATGCCATTCAGGTCGGCGGGGTCAAGCTCCTGCCTGTCGCGAAAGACGACTTGCTTTTCCATATTAGCTCTCTACGAGTTGGCCGGCGGTGATGGACCCGGCACGGTGTTGCACTCCAGCGCGTGCCACGCCGGTCGTTTTCGTTGAAATCAGGATCTTGTCGGACAGCCGCTTGTGCGACCGGACCGCACCCTTGACGAGCGCGAGCTCATCCTTGGGCTTGTGCATCAGGAAGCCGGCGACGAACTGCGCCGCGGCAAACGGGTGACGCTTGTAACGAACCTTGATGGTGAGCTCGGCGTGGTGCGGCGGCATGCCCAGCCGGGTATGGCCAAGGAACGTCGAAGCACCCTTCCGCTCCAAGGCACGGCTTGGGTCGTACAGATAAGTGCGGCGATAAACTCGCTCGCGAGCGCGGGAAGCCTGTGTCATGCCGGCGAACCAGGTTGCGCCGGGAAATGCCCTGCCCGCAACAGCCGTGCGCCTCTGCCCGACTTGTCGGACCATCTGCGCCACAACGTCGATGGGCGTCATGGACGGGTAGACCATCCGACGCGCCAGCTGATCCTGGCCGGGGACGACGAGCGTCTCGCGGGTGTGAATCGAGAAGATGCGCTTAGGTGCCGTAGACTTGAGGACGAAAACCTTGCGGTCGCCCAGAGGCCGGTAATGGTTGTCCCTCGCCGACGAACGCTGGCGCAGATCAAGCCGCTCCTGCGTCTCGGCCGTCTCCGTCGAGTACCGCCGCTCCAGAACCGTCAGTTCCGTCTCGTTGCCATGATCCCAGATGAAGGCGCGTGGCAAAGCCCGGAAGAACGCTTCGGTCGGCAGCGGAAAGCGCCGCTCGACAAAAGCATGTTTGGAACCTGGATAAAGGCCCTTCGCCGTGCCCCGGTCTCGGCGGGGATAGATTCGAAGCTGCGGGTAGCGGGCGAGAAACTTCGCACGCTGCTCAGGAGTCGTATTGGGCGACAGGAACGTCTTGGCCGGAGGCACAATCGCTCGCTTGAGTTCACCGCCGGCAATCTCGATCGCCAGCCGTAGGCCTGCCTCTGTGCCCTTCAGGCGGTGCAGGCGGACAGCGGCGTCGATGGCGCGGCGCTTCTGCGCTTCCGACCATTTGTCGTTCCAGATATCCACCGACCACTCGTGTGCCAGAAACGGCAGCAGGTGGGCCGGGCAAGTCCACGGGTCTTTCGACCGGCGGATGATATCGACGTCAAGGGCCTCCCAGCGCTCTGCCGATCCCTGCTCTATCGCCTTTTCGAATGGCTCGGTGGACGCGGCCGGCAGAAGTGACGCTGTCATATCAACTAGCCTTCGTGTTCGAGAACCTGGACGTTGATGCTCGTGCAGATGGCAAGGTCGCCGTTTCCGATGACGAGATCAGCGGCTGGCGAGATCAGGCTGACGCGATCAACCGGGCCGACCGTCGCGGCGGCGATAATTGCCGACTTGGGGACGTCACGCGCCGGGGCGCGGCGGGCAGCCGCCATCGAAGCCAAGCTGGTCTCGATCGCGGCCTTCACGGCGACACGATCAGGGCCGGGTTGCACGTAGGCAATCAGGTCGATCGAGTACGGGACCGTGTAGACCGACCGCACCGCCACCTCGTCGGTGAGTGGCTTGATATCGGGCCGGCTGAGGTAGGCACGGACGGCTTCCACAACTTCAGACGGCGCCGTCGAAGCGCCCTGACGTGCCTGCACCGCGACGCTGACCTTGCCGGGAGCGGGCGACCAAACGTCGACATTCAACACACGGGTGTCGGATGTCAGCGCATGGAAGGCATAAGCGCCGACCGGGCCAGCGGCCGCGAAGGCCTCCGGCGCCAGCAAAGTGCGGCGGCGAAGTTCAGCGTCATTCTCCATGACCGCCGGCATCGAGCCGGAAGCCGCGGTTATGACGCGACGGACAACGCCGAAGCGTGCTGCAAGGTGCTCAAGATCGGAACCAGTAGCGAAAGCCACCATGACGGCGCGAACCGCGTCGTTTACACGAGCATAGGCCAGCAGTTCTCGGTAGGCGTCGTCCTGCGCATGAATGATGGCAGGGTCGGTCTCGAGCGAGGCGACATCGAACTCGATTCCGATGGCCTCGAAGAGTTCAACGAGGCGCGTCTTGCGCTCCGCCATGATCACTTCGTAGTCGATGCCCTTGATTGCCAAAGGCGCCGGGAACCTGGAGAGGTCCAGCGTATCGGCGGAAAAACGGGTCGCCATGGCTACCTCTCAAAGACAACCCGCGCCGTCGCATCCTCCGCGACCGAATAGTCACCGAGATGCCCGCGCGGGAAATATGTGCCGTAAATGACGAGCGCCAGGACGCCGGTGGGCTCGGCGCGCTCTACGGCACCACCGCGCATGCGGAAGCGAGGCTCCCAACGCGCAATGGCCGTGGCGGCTGCCGAGTAGACGGCCAGCACGTTGCGCTGGATCATCTTCGTGTCGACGAGGTCCGGAAGATCCGAGCCGAACTCGCGGCGCATGACGCGCGAGCCGATCGGCGTCGTCAGGATTTTCTTGATTGACTGCTGGACATGCTGCCAGCCCGTGAGCGCAGCGCCAGTGGCCGCGTTCACGCCGGTTGAATCGGCCATGAGGGGTGTCCTTTTTGGACGGAGCCAGGCTAGTGCGGTGTGCTCGTGTCCGAGCCGCCGACAACAACGCCACCGTGAACGTGCGTATCGCCGATGTTCTTGCCGTTGTGCGTGAGCGTGCCACTCTCCAGCGTTATCGCGCCGGCCGAAATCGTCACGCTATCCCCGCCCGCCTGAATGACAGTGGAGCCGATCTTGAGATGAAACGGCGTGTTCCCGGTGTTCTCGCGGGCGTTCGCCTCGGAATAGGTCGACATTTCGATGACGGCGTCCGTCAGATCGCCACTCTCCGAAACAAGGTCGATCTGCTCGCCAGCGGTATAGACGACGTCCATCTTGACGCCGCCCGCCCCGTAGGTCTTTGGCTTCACCCAGGGCGACAGGTACGGCGTGCCGCCCTGCTCCGAGATCTTCACGCGGTACTGGCCCTTGTCGTTGGGGCCTTCGGCGATCGTGCCGGTGCGCTTGCGATTGCGAGCTCGCCGCTCAATCTCAGCCAGGCGGTGGTGCAGATGAGCAATTTGCTCCGGAATCTCTTTCGGGATCATGGCGTACCACCATCCGCAACCGCCGGAGTCGCATCTGACGGAATCACTTCCGAAATCTCGATATCGTCCTCAGCGCCAGCCGGCGGTACGAGAAGCAGATTGTCGGCCTCCGTGCGCGTCATGCCATAGCGGGCGATGTCGAGCTCCCACGAGAATGGCGTGCCGGCAAGCTGCGCCTGCATCAGCGCCACCTGGGCCTCAACGACCGGGTCATCAAGTTCGGCGGCCTTGGCGAAGAACATGGCCAGCGGGTGCTTTGGATTCAGGGTATCGCCACTCGGCGGATCTGGCTTCAGGTCGACAGTCAGTTTCAGCTGGTGGGCAGCCATGCGGGTGCCCTTGTTGTCGCCGCTCGCTCGAGACCGCTCAGTGTCAAGAAAGGAAACGCAAAGCTTGCGGAAGATTTCCGCCCATTCATTCTCAGGATCGACCAGCGCATCGCCGATCTGGCGCATCGTCATGTCGAGCGCAAATTCAAAGCTCGCGTCGGTCGACGGCATGCCCGGAACCACGAAGGACTCGTCCGTTTCAGGATCAACCTCCGTCATGGTCGCCGCGATGCCAGTCTCGAAAAAGAACACCGTGCTGCCGTTGGGCAGTAACGACCGCAGAGCCTGCTGCGGCTGCGAGTCCTTGACGGTCGACCCTTCGGAATAGACCGAAATGAACGGCTTCTTCTGGTTGGTAACGAAATTGCCTTCAGCATCCACATCAAGGGCGCTGATCTGGCTGTCGAGCACATTGTCACCAACCGACGTGCGGCCGAGCAACGCTTGAACGGCCGAAATGCGGGCCGCGATGCGGTGTAGCGACATGTGTGCTCCAGAAAAATCTATGCCTGCGTGAGGCTCAAAACCCAGAGATTGGAATAGCGCCCGGAAATATCCGACACTTCCCAGCGCAGCTCACCGGCCCGGTCCATGGCGCGGACAATGTCCTTCACCGCCGGCGTCGGCCCGTCATACTCGTCTCTGGTCAAAAACAGTTCAGCCTGGCCAGCCGCCAGGCGCGTGCGGTATCCACCGCCGTTCCCCTCGCCCGGCGCGAAGCTGTCATCACCGCCGGTATGCAGGATTGCCCTGCCCGTCCATTGCGGCCGATCGGGGTCGGCCTTGCCGTCCTTAAAGAACGAGAGGCGCACTTCCTCTCCGAAAGAGCGCCTCTCGAGTTTGTCGACGGCACGCTCAAGCTTTCGCCAGTCCATTCGTGCCGTCTCCTGTATCTTAGCCGTTCAGGCGGACAATGCCGGTGGGCGACGGGTTAGCCGCCACTGCCAGGGCCTTGCCGATGAGCGTGTTCGAGGTGGTGGTGGTCGTGCAGTTCTTCGCGGTGTCGTCCCAGTAGATGTCAGCGCCTACCGTCCACGCCTGGGCGGAGACTTTGGCCATCTCGAAGACGCCCTTGGTGCGGATCTCAGCGTCAGCACCCGAAACATAAGTCCCGGTCGCGACGCCAAAGAGCTTGCCGACAAGAGCGCCCGCGCCGGACGCTACGTCGTAGGGTGCGGGAACAG
This sequence comes from Shinella sp. BE166, assembly GCF_051201095.1. NCBI lineage: Bacteria > Pseudomonadati > Pseudomonadota > Alphaproteobacteria > Hyphomicrobiales > Rhizobiaceae > Shinella > Shinella sp. BE166. Next base: position 128,336 of record NZ_JBPEHL010000007.1, read on the forward strand.
TGACGACCTCACCCGGCTGGATGTAATTTTTAGCCATTGGATTCTCCAGAATGGTTGGCGGGCCGGGGCCCGCCGAGTGGGTGATTAAGCGCCAGCGTTCTTCAGAAGGCCGCGGTGATCGAGCGTCTTGGCGCCGACATCAAGGCGAGCCTTGATTTCCATGCCGTCGACGTCGAAGCCGTAACGGCTTTCCGTGAACAGCCCGCGGTTGCCTTCGAGGTAGGCAATCTCGACAGTGTCGATCTGCGACGGCGAGGCTGCCAGATACCAGGACAGCGAAGAACCGGCGACGTCAGCGCCAACAGCCTTGTTGCTGATGCCGTTGTCGAGGCGAGGCTCGCTGATGATGGTGAGCGAACGCATGGAAGCCGTTGCTGCCTTGCTGGTGTCTGTGACGCCAACGAGAAGCTTGAGTTCCTGTTCCGCCTTCGTTTCCAGGTCGACCGGAACGATGAGGAACTGCGGGCGGATGTTCAGAACGGTCTTGCCGTCCATGCCCACCTGCTTTGCCATGGTAGCGCGAGCAACACCCAGCGAGGCCACAGCGAACGCGGCCGCGGTCGGCAGGTTCTTGTGGTTCGCATGGAAGAGCGCGACGCTGTCACCCATGGTCGGGTTCGACAGAATCTGGTGCCAGACGAGGTCCGACTCAAGCTGCGCAGCCGCTGCGCCGAGAAGCTGGGGAACGCGGCCAAAAGCGTTCATGTCATCGTTGATGATGACCTGACGCGTCACGGCAATGATCTTGCCGAAGGTCGCGATCTTGTAGCTTTCCTTGGACTCGGAGAGAGTGCCGCGCTTGAATTCGCCGCTCTCGTTGACCTTGTCGAAGGCCGGGCCTTCACCGAGCTGAGCGCGGTTGACGGCCTTGAAGTCCGACACGGTTGTCTCGCGGACGATCGGGCGGAAGGTCTGGCCGGCGGCCTCGTAGCCTGCGCGGAGCGTGGTGTTGACCACGTTGCCCAGGATGATCGGGAAGTCAGACGTGGAGTGGAAGCCGCCGGAACGCTGTGCAAGGGCACGAGCAGCGATATCCTCGCGGGAAGCGCCACGGGTCTTCTCGCCGCGAATCTCAAGGGCTTCACGAGCCATGTCCATGAGGGTGAAGCCGCGGTATTCGCGGGCGCCCTCGGACAGCTCGACAGTCGGGTCGGCGCGATGCATCAGGGCTTCGCCCATCAGTTCAGCGCGCTTCTCGAAGTGTTCCTTGCCGACGGTGGCACGAACCGAGTCGGTGGCGGGGGCTTCACGCTTCATGAGTGCCTCCAGAAGGGCCGAGCGGAATTCAGCGACAGACCGACCATCGTCGATCGCGGCGTCGGCGAGCTCGACAGCGGCAGCTTCCTTGCCGAGGGCGCGGATTTCGGCGACGCGCTTACGTTCTGCGGCGACCGCTTCAGCAGCGCGCTTTCCAGCATCTTCGGGAGCGGCAACGCGGGTCTCCACAACGGGAGCGTCGCGGGTTTCAGTCACGGTTTCGACCACGCGGGCCTCCTGAACAGGAACTTCGGGGGTGACGGAAACTTCCGCCGTGTTGTTGGCGTCGGACATTTCCGCCTCCATGTTAGGTGAGATAAATTCGACCTGCGGCATGTCATGCCCGGCAGATCTGAACTGAGAGCCGGCGTCGGCCGGAATGGGAACGGCGCTGATTTCCAGCGGCTCCCAATCGACAACCCGCCAATCTTCGTCGCTTCCGTCATCCTTCACCGTCTTTTCGACGCGGTGGATGGCGTAGCCAACAGAGATATTCCGGATGATCCCGTCCCGGATCTTCGACACGACATCGACGTCGCCTGGCGCATTGGAAAGGCGAACACGGGCATAGCCCTTGCCGCCCTCGATGCGCGCAGTACCAGGCACAACCGAGCCGATAACCGACCGTAGGGACCAATCGTCGTGCGTATCCAGAAGCGGAGCCCCGGCGTTCAGGCGATCGAGCCTTACCGCCCCGGACGTGACTTCCAGGATTTCGTTGTAGTAGGTGCCGCTGCGCCAATCGCGACGGCGAACAGATGCGCCGGTGGTCCAAACGACCTCGACGCTGTTCTCGCCCTCGTCATACGACGCGGCGCGCACCTCGGCGGCACGCCCGAATTTGGGCGGCGCCGTGCTATTCGTCGTCATTGACTACCTCTTTTTCAAGTGGTTCCTGCTGCGTCTGCCCCGCCTGAGACATCTTCCGCGGGTCGCTGTCGAAGATCAGCTTGTTCTTATCCAGCAGCTTGTTCCACTCGACATATCCAGCAATGACCTCGTCCGGCGTGTAGCCAGTCTCGGCAATCGCAGTCAGGGGGTTCAGCAGGCCGGAGCGCATAGCTGCGACGCGAGCTGCGACGTCCTTGGCCTCGTCTGCACTGGGAAAGCGCGGCGGAGACCAGTCAACAGGCACATAACGCTGCTTGATCTTGCCGGCCATGAAGGCGGCTTCGCAGAACCAATCCCAGATCGGCTCAAGGAGCATTGGAATGATGATCTTCCACTGCAACTCTTCGATCGTCCGCTTGTAGGTCTCAAGCCCAAGCTTGCCGCTTGAGTAGTTGACCTTGGACAGGTTGCCACTCAGCAGCGAGTACGGAACCCGGAAGCCAGCAGCGATGTCGTGGAGCTTCGCAATCTTGTATGCGTCGTAGCCACCAGAGGCCGCAGGTTGTGTGAACTTGATGTCACGTCCACCGCGAGCGTGGTAGAAAGCTCCAGGCTCGAACCGCTCGACGATCTCGCCGTCGGAGTTGTACACCCCGGCAGACTCGCCTTCGTCAAGCGCAACGCCAGAAACGCCATCGCCAATCTCGCCGCCAGTCACGACACCAACGACGCACGCCTCGAGCTTCTTGCGAAGCCCCTCGGCTGCCTCGTATTCCGCTAGGTCGCGGATGTGTGTGATGGCGGAAACGCCCCATGGCGTCCCGCGCAACTGCGTCCGCGACTTCTCGAAGCAATGCGCCAGGTCCGAAATCGGAACGGCGACAGACTCCTGCAGGAAGCCCCGAGGCGAGCCTGGGTGTTGGCGATAAAGCCAATACTCGGAAGGCCGGCCCAGCGCATCCCGACCGATACCTTCCAGCACGTCGAGGCCGCCATAGGCGCCGTTCTTCGTGGTGTCGATATGGTCGCTTTCCAGCACCTGCAACTGCAGGGGGGCGGCAAGGCCATCCTCAACGCGACGACGACGCCTGCGCACAAGCCCGTCGCCAGCCTCAAGCATGCCGCGGACGGCAAGCGCCTGGATTCCGTAGAAGTCCAAGTGGCCGTCGGCATCGCACTTCTTCGCCCATTCGGCAAAGAGCTTGTTGACCCGTGCGTCCTTGGCCCTCGGCACGATGCCGCTGCCAACCGCATGGGTCACAAGATTATGGATCGCGTTCGCCGCATAAGGGCTGTTGCGCGTGAGATCGCGCATATTGTCCCGAAGAGCAGGCCCGGCTTTGCTGATCTCGGCGTCGGCCGACGAGCCCCGCGAGTACCACGGGTCGCGATGACGCCCCTTGCCCGCCGCCTCGTAGCTGCGAGCAGCCTCGATTGCCATGCGGCTCCGCAGGCGCTTCACGCCAACGGTCGGAGCAATCCAGCCGATCGCCCTATCCAGAATGTTCGCTTTCGTCATCGGCGCCCCATTCTGAACCCGGCAAAGGTCATCGAGGGCCGCGGAGTTTGCTGCTGCTCGAGAGCAGAGAGCGCTTCCCGCATATCCTTCAGGCTGTGATACTCGACCTCGCGCCGAGTGCCCCCGGAATGGAACACAACACGGCGCGCGCCGGTGGCAATCGCTGCCCGCAAGGCAGCGATCTGCTCGCTATTGTCGATCGCCATGATGATTTCCTAAAGCCAGGTGGACTTCGCTTTGCGCGGAGCCTGACGGTCATTGTCGTTGGCGGCACGCGCCAGCGTGTGCCCGTCGGAGAGCTTTTCACGTCGCTCTTGCCAGTTGATGGTCACCAGCTCTTTCGCCGCCATTGCATAGACGACGCAGTCGAGAGCCTCGTTCCGCCGACCAGAGACAGGCAGCCATTTCCGCACCGGACGACCGCGGTCCATCTTGATGACGGACTGCTCACCCGTGAACTGCTCGTACCAAATTTCCGGCAAATCCTTCGAGAACCGGAAAATCTTGCCGTGCTGGATGCGGTTCAGGATCGTATCCTTGATGGAGTCGACGCCGACGATCCAGAGCGGATCTTTCTTCATCGTCTTCGATCGCAGAATGAACGGTCGTCGACCGCCGTCGCCCTTGATGGCAACCACCTTGTGGCGCAGGCGAGGCTTCACGAAGTCATAGACGTACGACATATGACTGCCGCTACTGGAGTCGATCGCAACCGCATCGATGCCTATCTCACCGCCAAGCGGATGCCGCCAGCGCTGCTTGATGATGGCGTCGATATCCGTCCAGAACTCGTTGTGCTCATACGACCCGTGAACAATGTCGTGGTCAAGCACCAGCAGTTGGCCGGCCTCATTGTGCCCCAGGTACGTTACTTCGCCGCGATCGTCCTGCATGTCGATGCCGACGGTGATGGCGAGAACGTCTTCTGGAAACGGGAACTGCTCCGGCCCGCCCAAGCCAAAAGGCTCGGCAGACTGCTGCAGCTCGAGTTCGTCGATCCTATCCCCGCCGGTGCGCCACGCCTCGCCAAGGATCGTGTTTACGAACGGCTTCAGAAGAAGCGGATCGTTCTTGGCAAGCAGGAACTCTTCGGCGAGAAGCCCCCAGTCCGCATTGGGCAGTGGGCTAGTCAGCGAGTTGATCTTGAACCCGGCGTGCCCCCTGACCTCCGGCTTCGTAATCCGCCACCGGCCGCGCTGGACCATCGTGGACTTGTGCTTGTGCTCGACCTCGCAACCGCAGCCAGGACAGTTCCAAACCGCCTTCTGCGGCTGGCCGTCCGGCCAACTGATATCTTTCCAGAGCACTTCGCTGTAGTCGTCGCACTCGACGCACCGCACCTCGAAGACGCGCTGATCGGACTTCGCATATTCCGCGGCGACGTAGCTGGTCTCCTCCTCGTCCGGCGTGGAGCCGACAACCAGCTTGTAGTCTGCGAACTGCGCCGTACGGCGCTTGGCCAGGGGGATCGGGTGGCCTTCCGTCGTCGGCTTCATGCCGTCGACTTCGTCCATGATCACCACGCGGGCATTGTGCGCGCGAAAGCTACGCGGCGTTTCCGCCGACAGGATCTTGAGCGTGCCGCCAGTGAACTGGCGCATCAGCATCGTGCTGCGGTCTTTGGTACTCGACGACTTGTCGCCGGACAGAACACCCTTCAGAACGGGCGTGTCGGCAAATGTTGGCTCAAGGTCCGAGGTCACGAACGACTTCGCCATGTCGTCATTTGGTAGATAGACGAGTATCAGCGAAGGGTCATTGACCACAAAGTTAGCGACCGCGCCAGTGAGGACGGTGGTATAGCCGATACGCGCCGACTTGAGGACGGAGACCTGCGAGTAAGTCGGATCGCCGATCGCGTCGGCAATGCCTTTTTGCGGAGCGTAGAGCTTGATCTTGCCGGGGACGCCAGAAACCGTACTAGGAAGCCGGATTTCCTTTTCCATCCACTCGGACAGATTGATTTTCTGCGGCGGCCGAAGGGTCGCCATCACCTTCTTCAAGGTCGCCAAGGTCTGCGTCATAGATGTCGGCTCCATCCGCAAGCTTGGTCATCGCATCGCGGATTTCCTCGTCGAGAACGACGGCATCTTCAGTCGATAGCGAGATCCTCTGACGCACTCTGGAGACCACCGCGAGCAAGCCGCTGCGGATGCTGGAAATCTGTTCGGACCAAACGCGCGTCACCTCCGCAACCGGAAGTAACTCTTTGCGAAGTTTCGCGTTTTTCAATTCTTGTGTGTCAGCCTGCTCCTTCTTGAGGCGGGCCTCTTCACGCTCCTTGTCGAAGGTTGCTTCCTTGTCCTTGGCGCGGTTCGACGCGCTGGCGACGTAAGCCTGCACGCTGGCCGGGCCATCAAACTCGCCGTGCGAGGTGCGCACCATGACGCCCTCTTCAGCCAACTGGTTGACGCGCCGCGTCGTCAAGCCGAGCAGCAGCGCAAGCTGCGCCGTCTTCAGGATCATGGCGTCACTCAAAAGGAAGGAAATGGTCCAGCAAAAAACTTGCAGCGAGTCCGTATTCGGGCCATCCTACCCGCAAGGGGGTGGGGTAGGCTTAAAGATCGTTTTGGGAGGGGGGGGTGTGGCGTCCTATGCAGAGGCGCGCCACTCCTCGTCGGTCTTTGCACCTTTGGTCATGTTGTCCGCAGCCCATAGAGGCTGGAGATTATCCAGAGACCAGGCAACCAACAGCTGCTCTGGGTCGTCGAGATCGAACCGACTTAGTGGCTTCTTGTGGTCGATATGGATGCGGCCGCTTCTGAACGCCTCCCACGACATTCCATCCACGAACAACCGTTCAAGGTGGGTATGCAGGTCGGACATCGAATAACCCAAAGCACGCTCGATTGTGTCCAGACCTTTTGGGCCTACATCACCGTAAAGAGCCTGCCTCATACGCCACATGGCATTGAAGCCAAATCCTTTTCGCCTAACGCGCTGTCTTGTTCGCTCCTTTAGAACGAATTCGTTGTCGTTGGCATAGCGTATCCTAAACTTTTCACCACTACTCAGCCCCGGCGCATTCCATGGCTTCTTATGCAGCGCTCGCCACCGCCTCAGATACATATCAATCCGACGCCCGTTGGCGCGCCTTTCGGCTGACCGTCGTCTGTTTGCGCGTTCAATAAGTCGAATGCGCTTGCTCTTGATACGGTCAATGCCTCGCACTTCATCGCGCCGTGCGTACTCCTGCGACCGATCCCGCATCGCTCGAAGTGCCGCTCGGCAATCTTTGCACTCGCTCGCCCGACCCATGCCACCCTTGGCGGCCAATGAGAAATCAGCGAGCGGCAAATCACACTCACATGCAGTGCATTTCTTCGTGTTATTGTTGTCGTTGGCTGCGACAAAATCAAACGGCTTCGAGTACGGGTCGATCCATCCGTTATGCCTGCGTTCGTTTACCGTTGTGCAGTCTTGGCATACATAACCCTGACCATATTCGGCATTCAGCATGTGGGTGCCGCAGCCCTTGCAAGACTTCTTGTCGGTCTTTCCTCGCGCATGCTGTCGGAATTCAGAGCATGCCAAGCAGAATTTTGGCTTTCGTCGGCGATACGCTAGAACATGCTCGCCGCAACCCTTGCAGTCAAAGTGATGGGCCTTCAGAACCGCTGGATGCATGACGTCTCCCCTCGTCTTGCTAACTAACAACACCTCTTGTGAGGTGCCTCACCTCATGCTCGATGCGAGGCTGCAGTCGTCTCGCGCCCTGCTGCCATGCGGCTGCGGTCGCGCCCTGCACCATCTCGATCGGGATGAACAGGCCTGACTTCTGCTTGGTGAACTTGGTGCCGACACGCTTGGCACCCTTGGACTTCAGACCGTCATAACTATGACCATCACCGTTACGGGCGAACACCTGCCCATTCCAATTCGACTTCACGACGCGCTTGGGCCACCAGCCAGCCTTCATGAAGGTCGACGGGTAGAGCGTGCGCTTGTTCCAAGGATTGGCTGTCACGCCCTTGCGCGTCTCTCGGGGTTTGAAGTAGCGCAACGAGATATCGCCGCCCTGCCCGTTGATGGTGTAGGACAGCGTAGCTGGCGTGGCACGTTCTACGTCCCGACGCACCGCTTTTATGCCCGTCCTGCGAGGCAAACCCGTCTGATCGGCAAGAGCCCTGCCCGCCTCATTGCCTACCGTCTGGCCAGTGCGGTTGATGGCACGGGTGAAGGCTCGTCTGGCCTTGGCTTCGCTGCCAAGGCTGCGGGTTGCCTCCTCCAGCAAGGCAAGGCCATTGCCTTGGACGGTGATGAGGATGACCATGTGTTCAACCAGACCAGTTAGTTTGGCGGAAGACTGAGGGATCGAACCCCTGACCTTGCGGTCCCCTCGGTTTTCGAGACCGATTGCCCACCATTGAGCGGCGCCTTCCAATTGGCGGATGGTGCTGGATTCGAACCAGCGCATCCTTTCGGATGTATGGTTTAGCAAACCACTGCGTTACCGCTGCGCCAACCATCCTCAAGAAATGCCTTGCCCAAGGGACGTCCAATCCACCCATGGCGCTTGCTCCGATTCGGCAGCACAAGCGGTCATTCCGGCGGCATCTGCGCAGGACAGACGCGGGCTCTCTAGGATAAGAAGGCCACGATGCATGACTGCACCATCGGGACACTCCGAACGCTTGCGGATGGCGCAGCGGCGGTGGCCGTGTCGTGATCGTTCGGAATTCGAATCCGAGGCGGATCGCTACTTGCCGGGAACACGGCATTTCGAAACCCGTCTATTGTTCCCTCAACCTTAAGCCTCTCAGTCAACGATCAAAACAAAAGCGGCCGCTCAACCCCGCATCGCAGGGGAGCAGCCGCACGATCACCTGTCGCCGAGGAGAGAGGAGGCGCCAGGGGATGGGAATGAGGATGGACATTCGCCAACAGTCGTGCAGGAATATGCAAAAAATCACCGGGGGTTGCATGCTGCGTTGCGTCATGGCGATATGCGCCGCCTTAGTCCTGTCGTCACCCACCTTCGCCTGCTCAGAGGCTTCCGTTCCTTATTGCGCGGAACGACATAGCGAGTTCGACGACGAGTGGGAATTCGACCGCTGCAAACGCGACATGGAAAGCTACAAGTCAGAGGTTGAGGAGTACCTGACCTGTCGCAACGCAGAAGCGGAAGAAGCGATCGAGGAAGCAAAACGCGACAATGAGGAGGCCATCGACGCCTACAACGACGCCGTCGCCAGCTTCAACCGACGCGCTGGAAGATAGTCTCTCCTCATGTCCGCGATGGGTTTCGAGGCTGTCCCGATGATCTCGCGAGTTTCGAACGTCCGCGTCTCGACCGGCGCCTCAAACAGAAAAGGCCGCACGCGGCGGCCTTTGGGAAATCTATCCCTTCAATGATATACGGAACGTCGATCGTCCCCACCGGATATCAGGCGGCGATTTTTTCCAATTCCGGTGCAACTTTCGTTCTAGCGGTTTCGTCGATGGCGATCAGCGCGTCGATCGCGGCGTCAATGAGGATGGGTCCGGCTCTCTCGGCATAAGCCGGCGCCTTATTCATCTCGATGCCAATTTTCTTCGCGCTGGCGTCCGTTATGGCCATATCAAGCACTTTGGCGTGCTCTCCTAGCAGTCTGCGCAGATGGGTGATGTAGTCGAGTGTCTCGATCCGGCGAACAACCTCCGGCTCGCCTCCTGCTGCCTGCGAGATTTCCCCAAGAGGCTTCGGCTTTTTGATGCCTCCGACCCATTGCGGACCGGCAACCAGGGCGTCCGGGCACAGGGTCGCGGAAACCGGCAGTTGGTCGAAGGCGACCGACCCGTCAACTCCCAACTCCTGCAGGATTGCCCGTGCCTCCTCGACACCGAACCGTCCGTGCCGGTCTTTCGCGTTCGGCTCCTCGCGTGGCAGGGGAGAATAGCAATCGCCGATCGCACGCTCTGCCGACAGTGGTGTACGATACGGCTTTGCCGCCATTGGGGAGGCTCCAGCGGCTGGCAGCTTTATGTAGGACCAGATCGCAGCCTCAGTTCGCCCTGGCGACGCTCCGCCCTTCACGCCACGCGGTCGATCGACCGGACGAAGACCCGCGCCCTTCTTTGTCTCACCCCATTTGATCAGATTGCCGTCGCGGAAGACGAGGTCGCCGATCTGCGTGTCGGTTCCGCCAAGCCGGTTTCGCTTGCTGACAGGGGTCGCGTCGTTGGCAGCGTAGATGTTCACCACCTTGCCGGTGTGCGCCCATCGCTCCTTGCCTATCACGCGCCAGCCGATGGCGCCGAGCAGCTCCGCTTCTGACGGGCGAATCTCCATCTCAAGCTCTTCAGTCTCGTCTTCATCGACCGCGGGAACAAATTCCGAGCCGGGATAGCACATGTTACGCCAATGCCTCAGCGCGTACACCCTCGCCTCGTCCCGGCGATGCGCGAGCCGCTCGAGGGTCGGCCACGCGAGGACGTCGGCGACCTTGTTATCGTTTGCAGGGACTGGGGCGGACTTCCTTACAGGTTGCGCCTTAGTCTCCGGCTTCGCAGGGGCTGCCGCTGCTTTGGCAAGGAGGTCGGAGAGTTGGGAGAAATCGCGGTTGCTCGGCATGTGGTGCCTCCTAGATCGTAAACTTTGGCTTGGGGTCCGGAATGCACTCGATCGCGTACGACATGGGGTTAATTGATCCGTCACGGTCCTCTGCGAGTGCGGCCGCCTTTCCGCGTGCCAGCCTGAAGGCCGCTTGCCTCGCCTCCTCGGCTGCGGTCCTCGTCACGCACAGCGAGAGCTTGTATGCGCTGTCTCTCTTCACCCTTTCGAGTTCCGCTTCCAGTTCGGTAATCCGCAGTCGAAATCGCTCGATCACGACATGCGCGTCGGCGAGGCAGGAGCGGTAATGCCGACCCTGAAGCCTCGGATCCCGTGGTGCCATCTGGTCGGCTATCTGGAGCGACAACTGGCCCGGCCCGGTGCGGCGCTTCATGCTTCCTCCTCTTCCTGCCGGGGGTTGTCCCTCGTCGCGAGCGCCGGCCACGCATCCGGATCGTTCAGTCGCTCGAACTTGGCCCTCTCGTCACGAGGAAGATGAAGGGGTCTCGTCATGGCGGGAGCTGCTCCCCTGCCGGGGAATGCGCCGCCGATGTTCTGGATTCGGGTTCTGATCATGATTGACTCCTAGTTCTGGTAAGCCACCCATTTCGCACCACGGCGTCGGGCGTACCGCGTGTCATCGCGACCGCCGGCGATGGTCTGGATTTGCATGACGCCGGGATCGATGCGCTGAAAGACGTCGATGCATCCGGTCATCTCCGTGCAGTCGCCTTCCTCAATGTGGACGATGCCCAGCTTGGTGACGAAGTCGTAAGCGATACCGAGGACGTCACATTGGAGTTCAGGGTGATAGGTCGCCATGATGGTTCCTCCATTCACACTTTGATGATGAGCAATTCCTTGCTCGCTCTCGTCACGGCCGTGTACAGCCATCTGAAACGCTGCTCCCGAAAGACGTCGCTTTCGTCGAAAATGCATATCCGCTCCCATTCAGACCCCTGCGACTTGTGGGCGGTGATGGCCCAAGACCATTGAGCGTGCACAAGAGGTTTGGCAGCGAGTTCCTCGATCCGCTTTCGTGCGCCGAACTCTTCCTCGCCGTCAAAGGGGAGTTTCCAGAGTGACGCACCCTCGATCCGCGTTGGCCTGCCGTCCAGACGAGTGATTGTCACCGGATGGTCGATGGTGCGATCGTCCCGATAGTAGGGCTTGATCTCTCCCTCACGTGCCGGATCCACCTCGACGCTGATCTCCGCCCCGTTCGCGATGAAATGGTCGTCGATGAAGATGTTGCGGAGGACGATGAGTTTTTCATTCGGCACCCCGATGGGGAGCGCGTTGCGAATGCCGTGCCGCTCCTTCATGAAGTCGTTGATGGCAAATCGGGTCGCATTCTTCCCGCAAATGATCTGGTCGAAGTATTCCGGATGATCGACCCCGACCTTGTCAAAAATCCTCCTGATATCTCCCCGACAGCCCCTTCCATCCGCATACTCCACGCTGTCGACCTCGGCCGCGCCGAACCCGAAATGCTCATGGCGCCTGATCATTGTCGCCAATTCAAGGATGGTTGAATCCCCCTCCTGGCGGACAACCGTCTCCAACATGACGTCAGGGGCATCGACATCCGTCACCAGCAACGGTGGCGGGTTAGGTCCCTCGACAGGTGGGAGCTGACCGGGGTCGCCGACCAGCAGCAGTGGCAGTTGCAAGGAGAGCAGGTCTCTGTACATGTCGTTTTTGATCATGCTGCACTCGTCGACGATGATGATCTTGACGCCTGAACCGATCGCCCTTGTGCCTTTGAACGCAAACTCAGGCTTAGCCGCAGTCGAACTGTCGTTCATCTGTGCCTCGACCACCTCAAGCCGCCGCTCATAGGCCGCGCGGTTTTCCAGTACGCGAAAACCCAGCTTGGCTCTGATCGAAATCGCCTCCCGCTCAAGCGCCTCGAAAACCGAGTCGTCCTCTCCAGTCTGGGTGTAGAGGGCCTTATGGATGGTCTGGGCGGCGTGCCCCTTGCCGATCAGCACCGCGGCAGCCTTTCCGGTCGGAGCAAGGAACAGGACCTGAGACGGCGAGACATCGAGCTCGTCTAGCAGAGCCTGCTGTACCGTCGACTTACCGGTGCCGGCGTATCCGAAGAGCCGGAACACCTGTTGGGCTTCGCGGCCGTGAAGGAACCATGCCTTCGCCTTGGCGATCGCTGCGTTCTGGTCGGGTGAGAGCGTGATGGACCTTTTCATATTCACTCCTCCAATGGCCCAGTTCCCAAGTTCCCGATTTCCCGCGCATTAGGGAAAAGGGTAGGAAAAAGGCCCAAAATCACGGTTTTCGGGAATTTTGGGAAATTGGGAACTGAGGTAAAAAGTACATGAGAAATAATATCTATATTATTGATATTAGTACATATTCTCTCTGTCTTTTCAGTTCCCAAATTTTGGGAACTGACGGGACAATTGGGAACTAGACGCCCGTTTTTGCCCCTCCAGTTCCCAAGTTCCCGTCACTGTTCCGCTTCTTGGGAACTGATCATCACCTTCGAACCATCCCCTCCATCTGATATGTCGACGACATCCCCGGAGGCATAAAGCCACGCCATGGCGGCCGAATACTCTTGGATCGACGCATGCTTGATCCCCGAGAGCCTCATGAGCCTGCTTCTGAACATCACTCCCCCTTTCGCCTTGCTCAGCGCTTTGATGATCTCATTCCGGAGCTCCTCTTGCTCGGAGCCCGCCATGTTCTTGACGCCGGCATCCATTATCGAGATCGACCGATGGACGAGCGCCCACCCCCACTGAACGTCTTCTACGGTGACGAGTGGTTTCCAGGGGTTCCGGCTTATGGCCCTGAGCGTCGCGAGGCGGATTGCGTTTTCGGCGGCGCGCCCTCGGATTTTGCTCTCCGTCTCGTCCCACGCCCGGCTGTGCTGCCACAGGAAGATCTCCTCCCACGCCTTGTGGGCTGGACTTTCAAGCCCTCCATCGAACGGGACGCGGTGCTTCACCTTCGCTGACTTGCCCGGCGCCGGAGCCGCTACAGGAAAACTGGTCACCGCCTTCTGTAGGTCGGCCACGATCTTCGCTGGCGGCGAGTTATCCGCCCGCAGGTCGGGAGGCTTGATGCCTTCTGGATTGGGAGAAGCCTCCACAAAGACGAAGCGATTGAGAAACCCGTCTGTGACGCTTTCTCGCGACACCCCTTTGTATAGCGTCTCGGCTGTCGTCATGGCGAGCACCGTCAGGGCCGGGCCCTCGATGGGGCTGTCGTCCTTCTTCGTGTCGGCGCTGGCATAGGCCTTGCCGTCAAAGCTCGAGTTGGCTTGATCGTAGATCGCCAAAAGAAACTTCCGGATCGATGCCGCTGCCGGGTCCTGTTTTTTCGAGTTCACGCCCTGAAGCGTGAGTCCAAACTCGTCCATCACCGTGACGACCGACGAGTTCTTTCGAAGGATGCGCTCGAACGCCGCGTAGCTGGTCGGATCACCATTGGACACGGCGCCCGGAACCGCCTTATCCGCCAGAGCCCGTATCGCATTCGGTGGACGGCCCTTACCGCCGGCGGTTTTTACGATCGTGGTTGCGTAGATGTTGACGCCGGAATTCGTTGGAGTAAGTGCCCGGCTGCCGAATACGCCGGCCAGCAACGCGATTGAAGATGCAAGCGAGAGTTCTGCTACCTTCACGACAGACGTGCTCGTGATCCAGCGCGCAACGTCCCCGATGAGACCGGGGACCGCATTGGGATTGTACGGGTCTGGATGCATAATGGGCGTCGGTGGCAGTTCGAGCTTGTTGTCGTTGGCTGCAACGAGCTCCCTTGTAGGGCGCTCCGATGCACTCGTCGATTCAGGACGATGGTGCTTAGCCCTACTTTTCGCAATCATGCCGCCGTACTGGTACGGATCGGCGGGCGGGCGCTCATCGCCAACACGCGCCCGCAACCAATCTGCTGCCTCAGCGGGGCTGATGCCAAGCGCAACTGACGCCATGTCGATGGGATTGTAGCCGCGGTTGCCGTCGGCGTAATCGACAATGCCATGCGGCGCGAAGCATATGGAAAGACCTCGTTTGGCGCCGGTCTTGCCGGTTGACGAGGTTGACGGGCGGAAGTCGGCGCGGGCAAGATAACCCTGCTCATAGGTGCGCGTTCCCGATAGACCAAGTTCCGGCACCCACGCCCCAAGGTTAGCCATCGCCCGCGCCTTCAGCTCCGCCCAGATGCCGTCACCGGCAGGAGCGCGCTGCTGGGTCGGCTGATACTCGGCGTAAGTCGACTCAGCACGTGGCTTGATCACCGGCTCCCCGGTGGCGGCAAGATAGGCTTCCGCCTGTGCGATGAACTCATCGATCGCATCAGCGTCAATTTCAGGGAGATCGGCGAATGGCGTATCGAGAGGCGATGCGCCCAACCACTCATAGGGCTTGCCGGTGTCGGGATGGACGCCAAAGCCGAGCACCTGCTGACCGTCGCCCATTACTTCAACTTGGCATTTTTCTCCACGGATGATGTAGGCCTTGGTGGAGCGCTTCTTCCTGACCTCTGAGGCCCGGAAGAACAAGCAGATCTTGGGCGCCTTCCCGACCCGTTTCAGCGCCTGCTCGATTCCTGGCAGAATTTCAGCCATGGCGAGCAAATCCTCGGCAGCCTCGGCGTCCGGAGCGTCGATGTCCACGGCGACGAGCGAGCCGCAAAGCAGGCCGGTGTTCGCGTACGCAGCATTGGCATAGGTGAGTTCGGTGATTTCCTGTTGGGACTGGACCGGCGTGCGCCAGCCAGTGACGTCCGACACCTTGCCGCGCGCCAAGACTGGGGAGTAGCCGTTGGCAAAGAGGGCGAGGCGCAGACCGAGAACAGAAAGGTCTTCAGGAGCTTGTCTTGATGCGATCATTGGACTTCCGGTCCCTTTCAAGTTCACGAACAGCTGTCTCGGTGATCTGGGCCGCGGCCTCTTTAGAAAAGGTCACGCTGCGCTTTGATCCCGCGTTCGGCCCATATGACAGCCGGGTGCCGTCAGCGGCCTCGACAAGCCGCATCCCCGAGACGCGAACATGCGGCGACAACTCGATATCGAAAGTAGCTATCGTGCTGTAGGTGGCATCCTGAACGGGTGATGCGCGTTCCATTCTTAAAATGCGCAAAGGGTCTCCTTCTGCTTTGAACAGTGGTCAAATGGGTAGTGCTGATGAAGAGGGCGCGACGCTAAGCCGGCGGCGCCACGACCAATATCTGGTCGGCGCCGTTACGTCCCAATGTCATTAACTTCATCGCGCCTGAAATCGTAAAGGGCGAGTGAAATCAGAACCGGCGGCCATTCTTAACGTAGGGGTCGCCGGTTCGTATCCACGGCAATGATTGGCAACGAATGGACGTTTTCAGGCGAGTTTTCGCGCCACAAACGATCGCAAGAAATGCCGGTTTCTCAGGCTTTCGGGGCTCATTCTTGTTGTTCGGGACGTGGGGGTCGAGTGTTCGAATCACTCCACTCCGACCAGCTTGAACCGCTTAAAATTCAGGCGGTTCAGACCTTTCCCGAAAACTTCACGAAAACCATATTTATGCGTAACGGCCCGGTTGCGGACCTTTTCGGAATGCGTTCGCCGTACTCTCGCTTGGTCGGCTTGCCAGCTCCATGGGGCTGATGCGCTACGACGCGCCCGGGATGTCACCTTTCGGCTGTGCCCTTCTGGTGCGTTTGGCAAGCGTGATCTTGATAGCGACCAGCACGGGAGCGGCAAAGAGGAAGAGTAGGGCAACGGCGGCGAAGGCGGTGTCGAAGGCGATCACCGTCGACTGGCCGGTTACCGACCTGCCGAGAAGGCTCGTCGCCGCCCGGCCGGCGGCGGCCGCATCGAGACCCTTCGCGCTGAACAGGGCCGTCGTGGCAGTCAGCCGTTCGACGACGGCGGGCGTTCCTGCCGTGACATTGGCGCCGATGACGGCAGTGTTGGCCACCGTGGCGTGGTCGATCAGCGTCTGGAGCCCGGCAACGCCCATCAGCCCGCCAAGCTGGCGGCCGGTGTTGAAAAGGCCGATGCTGGCGGCGAGATTGCGTGCGTCAAGCCTGCTGAAGGCGATCAGGGTGATCGACAGAAACAGGAAGCCGAGGCCAAAGCCGCGCAGCAGGATCGCTGCCATCATGTCCGGCGCGCCGCTCTCGCCGCTCGACCCTGACAGCATCCACATCGCCGCCATGATCATCAGAATGCCGAAGGGCACGGTGGCGAAGGGAGGAACGCCGCGCACCTGCACCAGAAAGGCAGCGATAAGCAGTGCGACGACGAACAGCGCGCCACTCGGCAGCAGCAGCAGACCGGCATCGGTGGGCGTGAAGGCGAGCACGGAGACGGCGAAGGACGGGATCAGGAAAGCGCTGCCGAAAAGTGCGGCGCCCGCCACGAAACTGACGATGAAGGCGAATGTAAAATCCGCGGACGCGAACAGGGTTGCATCGACGAGGCCCCGCTCCGCGGCAAAGAGCTGACGGCCGAGGAACGTCACCAAGGCAGCGGCGGCGATCACCGCCAACCACAGGAGATGCGGTGCCTCGAACCAGTCCCAGCGACTGCCCTGGCTGAAAACATACGTGAGGCAGAACAGTGTGATGGCAAGGAGCGTGAAGCCTATCCAGTCGAAGGGACGGCGTGCCATCTTCGCCGTGATCGGATCTTCGGCGGCGAGGAGAAGTCCCGTCGCTGTCAGCGCAACGGGCACGACGCAGAAGAAAATCCATGCCCAGGAATGGCTGTCGAGCAACCAGCCCTCCAAGGCGGGCGCGATCGTCGCGGGGGCAACGACGGAGCCGATGGCGAACAGGCATTGCAGGACAGGTTGGCGGGATGCCGGATAGGCGAGGAAGATCGCCGCCTGGCCCGCCACCAGCAAGACGCCGCCGGAAAAACCCTGCAGGAGCCGGAGGGCGATCAAGACATCGAGGCGCGCCGTGACGGCAGCGATCGCACACGCGCCCCCCATGACAAGGGTCGCGCCGAGGATAAGATTGCGAAGATTGAAGCGGTCCATCAGCCCGGCCGCGGCCATGAAGCCGATCAGCTTGAGCGCAGTGTAGCCGACGTCCAGCCACGCGAACTCGTCAGGCGTGGCATAGGTGTCGCCGATCATGTCGGCACGGCCAAGTGCCAGGACAGTGCTGGCGATCGCTTCGGTCAGCGCGGCCAGCGCGATGCCGCCGACGAACAGTGGCCCGGCCATCGACCGGCCGCGGGACGGCATATCGGCGAGGATGACGGTCATGGCCTGTCTCCAAGATCGACGGCGACACGGGCGGAAAGGCCGGGTACCAGGCGGCCGGGCAACGGATTGCCGGCAAAACGGATTTTGACGGGAACGCGCTGCACGACGCGGACGAAGTTTCCGGTCGCATTGTCAGCGGGAAGCAGACTGAAGGCCGAGCCGCTACCCGGCGCGAAACTGTCCACAACGCCCTCCAGCGCCTCGTCCGGATAGCCATCCACGGTGATGCGGACCCGCTGGCCCGGACGGATATGTTCGAGCTGGGTCTCCTTGAAATTCGCCACCAGCCAGACGTCGTCGACCGGAACGATATCGAGCAGCGAGACGCCGGGCGCAACGAGCCGACCAACGCGCACCTGGCGGTTGCCGACGACGCCGCCGACCGGCGCGCGAACGACAGTGCTGTCGACGTCGATCTCGGCAAGATCTCGCGCGGCCTTGGCCTGCGCCACGGCGGCGACGGCGGCTTCGCGCTGGGCGGCGAGCACGACAGTGCGCTGCTGCTGGGCCTCGACCAGTGCGGAAGCCGCAGCAAGGTTCGCCTCCGCCCGCGCCCGCGCGGAATCGCTTTCATCGACGCGCGCCTGGCTGACGGCATTGCTGAGAATAAGGCCGCGCTGCCGGTCGGACGCCTTGGTCGCGAGGTCCAACTCGGCAATGGCCGACCGACGCTGGGCCTCAGCCTGCCGAATGAGCATGCCTTGAAGCCGCACCTCGGCGTCGACATTGGCGAGGCGGGCATCGGCCGCCTCGACATTGGCCGCCGCCTGCGCCAGCCGTGCGCGATAATCGCGGTCATCGATCCGAAACAGCACGTCGCCAGCCGCGACCGTCTGATTGTCGCTAATCTCGACCTGCGTGACATAGCCGGAAATCTTCGGCGCAAGCGAGGTGACGTCGCCGCGCACATAGGCGTTGTCGGTCGAGGCCGTATCGCCCGAGCGGGCAAAGACCCAGCCTCCGGCCCCGATTGCCACAGCCAAAAGGCACAGCATCAGGCCGGCGATCTTCCTTCCCTTCCCGGACTTCGTCGCTGGCGTGGCGGCACCTTCTTCTTGAAGCTGTTCCGTCATCTCAGTTTCCCCCGGCCTGCTGGCCAAGCCAGTCTGTAAAACCGATCGTGCCAAGGCGCGGATTCCGGCCTGGCGTCAGCGAGCGGTCGTCGAGAATGGCGCCGAAATAACGCGCACGGATATCGGCTATGACCTTGCGTCTGTCGCCCGTCGCCTGCGCGAAGCCGCGAACCGCTTCATCAAGCGGGATGGCCTGCGGGCCGGCAACTTCAATCGTGCCGTTCACCGGAGGCGCCAGCGCGAGGTCGGCGAGCGTATCGACAACGTCGTCAGATGCGACGGGCTGGAACAGCGCTGGCGACACGCGGATTTCCTCGCCGTCGGCGATGGACTGCGCAATACCGCCAACGAACTCGAAGAATTGCGTGGCGCGCAGGATGGTGTAGGCGATGCCGGAGGCCTTGATCAGGTTTTCCTGCGCGACCTTCGCCCGGAAATAGCCGTTGCCGGGCAGCCGTTCGCTGCCGACAATCGACAGGGCGACGTGGTGGCGAACGCCGGCGGCAGCCTCTGCGGCGAGAAGGTTGCGCCCCGAGGTCTCGAAAAAGTCGAGCACGGCCGCGTCCTCCCAGACTGGCGCATTCGCCACGTCGATGACGACGTCTGCGCCATCGAGCGCTTCGGCGAGCCCCTTGCGGGTGATGGTATTGACGCCCGTGCTGGGCGAGGCGGCAAGTGCCTCATGGCCTCGTTCGACAAGGGCCTTGACGAGCTTCGATCCGATGAGGCCACTGCCTCCGATCACAACGATCTTCATGGCATCTCTCCACATGTTCCGACCGCTGCATTGCCGTCGACGTAAACAACGAGTGCCTGCCGGCCGCCTCGAAGTCCTTGGCGCGCGCTTGAATTCCTCTTGAAGAAGTCTTGGTTATTCGTCCAAGGATGCGGGTCGTGTTTGGAGACCGGGCAAAAATCGCCGCCGTGGGCTGACCTGCGCGAGACGGCTCCGATGGAGCGAAGACGCTTTGGTGGGTCAGCGAGCTCTTCGCCCGTTATCCCTTGGAAAGGAGCGAGCGTGACCTTTTGGCAAGGCCACGACGCCGGTTGCCTGTTCCCTTCATTCTTGCCGCCGTGGTCATTCGGGCAAGCCCGCCAGACGCAAACCCTCTGTCATGCGCAGAAGGTCTTCCGAGCGATGGATCGGCAGCCAATCCTTAAGGTTGGAGAGGCGGGCGGCAGGCTGCAAGTGGCGCAGGCGCCGCATTGCCTGCTGCGCCTCGATCGAGCGCCCTGTGAGCGCATGGCTTGCCGCCAGGAGTGTAAGGGCAATAAGGAGGTCGGGCAGGTTCCCCAAAGCCTTTTCCGCGGTGGCCGCAGCCGCGTCGAAGTGGCCGGCGCAGAAATGCGCGAGTGCGATGCCAGCCTGCATGCGAAACATCTCCGGATCGAGCGGGCTCAACCGGACGGCATGAGCGAGATCCTCCATCGCCTGTTCCGTTTCGCCGCGGAAAATGCGCAGGAAGGCGCCGAGGAACCAGGCGGGGGCGAAATTGGGATTGAGCAGCCGCGCCTTGTCGATGATTGCGATGCCGCCGTCGAGATCGCCGGCGAGGTGGCCGAGTGCATGGCCCGCGCGCGTCAGCGCCACCGCATCGTCGCGCCCGAATTCCACCGCCAGCCGCGCCAAACGTACGCCTTCGTCATTCTCCGCGGCCGGATTGCCCATCCAACCGTTCAGCTTACGCCAAAAATGGCACCATGCCGCACCGCTATAGGCAGACGCGAATTCCGGATCGCGTTCGATTGCCTGATGGAACAGGGGCAAGGCCGCCTCGATGGCGTCGCGCGTGCCATTGTGTAACCGGGCCATGCCGCGCAGATAATAGTCGTAGGCGTCGAGGCTCTCCGTAGGCTTGCGCTTGGCGCGCTCGATCTCGGCCCGTTCGAGTTGCGGCGAGATCGCGCCGACGACGCTTTCGGCGATCTTGTCCTGGAGTTCGAAGAGGTTACCGAGTGTACCCTCGAAACGTTCGGCCCAGAGATGCGCGCCGGTCGCGGCCTCGATCAGTTGCCCGGTGATGCGCACCTTGTCGCCCGCCTTGCGCAGGCTCCCCTCCAAAACATAGCGCACGCCGAGCGCGCGGCCGACCTCTTTCACATCGACGGCTTGTCCCTTGTAGGTGAAGCTCGAATTGCGGGCGATGACGAACAGCCATCGCAGACGCGACAGTGCGGTGATGATGTCCTCGACCACGCCGTCGGCGAAATAGTCCTGCTCTGGATCGCCGCTGAGGTTGTGAAACGGCAGCACGGTGATGGAGGGCTTGCTGGGCACGACAAGAGCGGGGACCGGCTCCACGATTTCCGCGGCAGGGTTTTCCACGGGGCTTGGCACACGGATGGAAATGTCGCCGACAAAACAGAATCCCTTACGGGCAACGGTGCGAATGAGGCGCTGCGCCTCGCCGCTGTCGCCGATTGCCTTGCGCACCGCATTAATATGGCTGGCAATAGTCGATTCAGAGACGATCCGCCCACCCCAAACCGCCTCAAGCAGATCATCCTTGCTGACGACGCAGTCGCGGTTCTTGACGAGATACAGCAGGAGATCGAAAACCTGCGGCCCGACAGCCACGACCTCGCCACACCGGGTGAGCTCCCGGCGCGGTTGGTCGAGCAGGTAGTCTCCAAACATGAACTGCACGATCGGCATCCTCGCGCGATTTCCGTCCACGCCCTGCGCTACACGAGCGGGTTTCCAGCATTGTTACCACACTACCGCCTAGCGTGCCCGTTTGCTGGCTGCAAGCGTTTCGGCATTGGATGAAAATTCAAGGCATTTAAGAAGCAATTCGCGTCCACAACCAAGGACTTCCGGCGGCTCGCAGAGAGACGATCCGCTTTGTCCGGCTTGACGAAAAACCGGGACATCCCTTAGCCTTCTGGTTAAGGCCGGGGGACACACCAGGGGATAGCAGTACTGCGCGGGCTGAACAT
This sequence comes from Shinella sp. BE166, assembly GCF_051201095.1. Classification (NCBI taxonomy): domain Bacteria; kingdom Pseudomonadati; phylum Pseudomonadota; class Alphaproteobacteria; order Hyphomicrobiales; family Rhizobiaceae; genus Shinella; species Shinella sp. BE166. The sequence goes on from NZ_JBPEHL010000007.1 coordinate 149,706, forward strand.
CCAATTTACGTTGGCAAGGGCGGCAGCGATGATCATCATTGCGATGTTCATTTCGCTGCTCTTCATGCTCGGCCTGTGGCTCAACACAAGTTATCGGGACGCGGTCCGCCGTACCGAGGAACGGGCCATTGCGGCCTCCAAGATTGTCGCAAGCAACGTTTCGCTGCTCGATTCCCTGGCACGTCAGGCCCTTCGGCGCATCGACGAGACGCTTGGCGAAGACATCGTGCCGCCGGCATCGACCGAGGTGCGCAACATCGCCGAGGCCGTCGCAGACTTGCCCGGCCAGGTGAAGGCTTACGTGGTCGACGATAGCGGTCTCACCCTCTATTCGACCGATCCCATGGTGAAGCCGATCAGCATCGTTGACCGACCCTATTTTTCGGATCTGGCAAAGGGTGCCAGGCAGCACATTTCAAGCCTCCTGATGAGCCGCCTCAACGGCGAGCAGATTTTCGCCTTCAGCCGCAGGCTGGAGCGGAATGGCCGCTTCGCCGGCGCCGCAGTCGTTTCTTTCGAGGCCAAAGTCCTTGCTGATGTCTGGGAGGCCGTCGATCTCGGCCCGAACTCCACTGTCAGCTTCGTCCGCTCTGATGGCCAGTTGGTCGCCCGCTACCCGCTCGCCGAGGGGCCGCTCGATATGAGCAAATACGTGCTTTTCACGGATTACTTACCCAAAGCGGAGGCCGGCACCTATGACGCCATTTCGCCCGTCGATAGCGCCCACCGCATCGTCGCTTACAGAACAGTCGAGGACACAGGGCTGATCGCACTCGCTTCGGCCGACTACGATTTCGGCATCCAACGCTTCTGGCGAGATGTGACCGTGGCGATTTCGGTGCTGATCCTGGCCAGCATCAGCCTTCTTGCCGCCGGCCAGTGGATCCGCCATCTGCGGCAACGCGACGCCGCGCAATCGCAACTGCTCCGCAATGCGCTCGCGGACAATCAGCTGCTCCTTCGCGAGATCCATCACCGCGTCAAGAACAACCTGCAGGCCGTCCAGAGCATCGTGCAGCTTCAGCGCCTGCCCTCGGACGTTCAACAATCGCTAACCGATCGCATCTCCTCCATGGTCGCCGTGCATGAGCAGATCTATCGGCATGACGAATTTTCACGTCTGCGCGCGCGGGACCTGATGACATCCGTGGTGGAGAAACTGATCAACGCCTATGGCGCACCCGTGACGGTGGACTATGACATCGACGATATCGCCGTCTCGGCCGACAATGCCACCCCCCTCGCCCTGCTGACGAACGAACTCCTGACCAACACCCTCAAATATGCCTTTGCCGATGGCCGCACAGGCATGGTTTCCATCGCGCTCAAGGCTACTGGGGGACGGCGAGCCCGGCTTACCGTCAAGGACAACGGCATCGGCTTTGATTCACAGACCATAAAACAGGGTATGGGAAGTCGCTTGGTCCGTGGCGTCGTCAACCAACTGAACGGTACGTATACCTTCGACGGAAGCAGCGGAGCGACCTTTGTGGCTGAGCTTGATATCGTGGATATATGAGCACCGCGCGCGCCGTTCGCAGACAACATTGAGGCACCAGTGCAGGCCGTCGGATCGATAAACGTATGCCCGACCCGACGCCATCGATCAGCGGACGGGTTCCCAGAAGATCGACAGCGACGGCGACCACGTCGCGTGAGAAACAACGCTTACCCATCCGGCAAGCGACCGTCAGACTCTTGATCCCGCATCGGGAACATAGGTCAGCCTAATCACATCATCGTCAATCCGATCGTTCGTCAAGAGACGGAGCGGCGGGCGGGGACCGGCGAAATAGGGTTTGCCGTGGCCGAGCACGACGGGGTGCAGGTAGATTCGATATTCGTCGATCAGGCCAAGCTCGGTGAGGCTTTTCGCCACGTCCGGGCCGGCAACTTCGATTTCACCCTCGTGCGCGGCCTTCAGCGCGCGGATCTCGCCCTCAAGATCATCTCCGAGAAGCGTGGCATTGGGGCCGACCGACGTCAACGAACGCGAGACGACCCACTTGGGCTGGGCCCGCCACGCCGCGGCGAAGGCACGTCTATCTGCGTCCCACTCCGGATGATCGTCATCCCAGTAACGCATGATCTCGTACATGCGCCGACCATAGATACTGCCCGCCTGCCCCCGCGCCTCCTCGATGAAATGGCGGAACAGCGTAGGGCTCGGCCCGAAAGACATATGGTCGACATAGCCGTCGAGGGACTGGTTCATTCCAAACACGAGCTTCGCCATGCCAGTTCCTTCCTCGCGCGGCACATTCCCAAAGTGCTGATTGCGATATGCAACCGGTTAAAGGCTAGATCGAGTGGTTTCATATTGCAACCGGTTTTTTGAAGTATGTATGATCGCTCAAGGGCGACCGGTCGCTTTTCGGCAACTCAACCGCCGCTTTTTCGCCATCTTGACCACGCGTTTCCACTCCCTATATTGCACTGCAACAAAGGAGCGAAACATGAACGTAGCGCCGAGAAATCCAATCACCGACCTTCGCGCAAGCACTGGCTACACCATCGAAGAGTTGTCGGTGGTTTCCGGTCTCACCGTTATCGAGATCATGAAAATCGAGAGCGGCGAGTTGGTCGACCCTGCAAAGGTAGCCCGCCTCTTTGCGGCGGCGGGGTTAAAGCAGGTGTAAATAGCGCATGACATCTACCTCCAAGACAGCTTGGTTGGACATTAAGGGGGCTTTTGCCCCCTTTGTTTTGCACGCCCCCATGCGGCTGGACTTGAGCAACTTTTACTGGAGCGCTCAATCACTATGCTCGAATGAAAAATACTCCGGCTAGCAGCACCAAGGCGGCCGCCTGCAAAAACCACATTGGCCATTCTGACGACATGACAATTCCTCCTGTAACGGAAGGCGTGTAGAAGGGTTTGGTTCCGCAAAAGCGGCACTGGGCACGCAAAGGGGGTAGGGAAAATGTCGGTTCATGAAATCACAGCCAAGATAAACAATAGCAGCATTCTCGGCATGGGGTCGAAGCCCGATTCGAACAGTACGAACCGGCACAACACGCTTTCGGCGACGCACCGGCTGAAAAACTCCTTCGTACACACCAAAGCAACGGTGAACGCCACCAGCAACCGGCTTTCTTTTGTCGATGCCGCCAGCTCTATCGACTTCAATTCGAGCTTCACTTCCAGGACGACTGGACGACCTGCGGCACCCTGGACGTAAACCGCCGCCTTGTTGCGAGCGGCAACTTCAGCGGCTGCACCTACAAGGTCTTCGATTCCGGCTCCGGCGCCTTCACCTGCCTGCATATTGCACGGCCGTCGGGCAAAGGTGCAGATGCCCTTGTTGGGCTCGCCGACGATTATGCGGCTCAAAAGAAGTGGACGCTGGTGCGCGAGGTCAAGACCGTCGGCCATATCGGCGTCAATGGGTGCAAGGAAATCTTCCTGATTTCCTATCTCTCGCCGAACAAGGAGATCCACACGATCCGCGTGAACCTCAACAATATGGGCCTCGTCGTCGACAAGGAATTGTTTGTCGACAAGGTTTGATACGCGCGCCGAATCAACGGCGTCGGGCTGGCGAGCCGGGCATCCAGGCCGCCAGCCCGACGCCCTCCGGCCTGACGATATCTCGAAAAACTCCACAAAAGCCTGGTTTTTAGCCCTGCGGTCAGTCAGTTCGCGCCTTCATGCGCAATACTGCCCCGATAAGCAGAAGTATGACCAAATTTGTTCTTCCGTGCATGAATAAGGCTTCTTGCAGGAACGTTTCCCAGTCCTATGATACCAGCATTCGAGGGGCGGGAGTGCGTCCGACGCAGGCACAATGCGTGCGGACCGGGGGAAATACTCGCCTTCCAGCAGAAATCTAGAAATTTTGGTCGAAGGGGCAACACGCATGACCGGCACAGGCAAGACTACAAAAACGATCGTCGCGACGGGATCGCAGTTCATTGACGCGGTCCTCAGCGGAAACGCCTGGGGCGGCACGAACATCACTTATGCATTCCCGACATCCACCAACAACTATTCCTACACGAACGAGACGAGCAACAATTTCGGCTCCGTCTCGCTCATGCAGAAGAATGCGGCCCTCTTCGCCATGGAGAAGAGTTTCGGCGGCACTGCGAATGACGGCTTTTCCGTCGAAGGCTTTACCAACCTCAATTTCAGCGCCGGCTCGTCGAGCACCGCAACGCTGCGCTTCGCCCAGTCCGATGCTGCGAACCCGACGGCCTATGCCTATTATCCGGGCGGGTCGGCCGAGGCCGGCGACGTCTGGTTCAGCACGGCCTATGCCGGCACGATCAACGACTACCGCACGCCACAGGCCGGCAACTATGCCTGGCACACGATGATCCACGAGCTCGGCCACGCGCTGGGTCTCAAGCACGCGCATGAAACCGATACGTTCGGCGCCATCCAGCCCGAGTGGAACAGCCCCGAATATACCGTGATGACCTACAACGCCTTCGTCGGCGATTCGGGCGGGCCCTATCAATATGAAGAGTTCGGCGGACCACAGACCTTCATGATGGCCGATATCTACGCGCTCCAGCACATGTATGGCGCGGATTACACGACCAACAAGGGCACGACCGTTTACAAGTGGAAGCCCGGTAGCGGCGACACCTTCGTCAACGGCAAGGTCGCGATCGACGCCGGCGGCAACCGCATCTTCGCGACGATCTGGGATGGCGGCGGCAACGACACCTACGATCTTACGGCCTACAAGACGGGTGTCGAGATCGACCTTCGCGCCGGCGCCTATTCGATGTTCAGCAAGACCCAGCTTTCGTTCCTCGGCGGCGGGCCGAACGACGGCTATTCCCGCGGCAACATCTTCAATGCGCTGCTGTTCAACGGCGACAAGCGCTCTCTCATCGAGAATGCCAAGGGCGGCTCGGGCAATGACAGCATTCTTGGAAACGAGGCCAAGAACAAGCTGTACGGCAATGGCGGCAACGATACGCTGAACGGCGGAGGCAACACCGACAGGCTCGACGGCGGCGCCGGCAACGACAAGCTGACCGGCGGCTTCGGCGCGGATATCTTCGTGTTCAAAAAGGGTTATGGTCGCGACACCATCACCGACTTCAAGAACAATATCGACGATATCGACCTGCGCTCATACAATTTCTCCAAGATCAGCCAGGTGCTGAGCAAGGCGGACCAGGTCGGCAGCGATGTGCATATCGAGCTCGGCGGCAACGACGTGCTGATCCTGAAGAAGTTCAACATCGACAATCTCGACAAGTCGGACTTCATTCTCTGAAGCCTCTCCCGGCGTGCCCTGGCCCATTCGCGGTCGGGGCACGCCCTCACGCTTGCGCGCCGTCGACGCGAACTGTTGCAAATCCGCACGTTTGACGCCTCTTCGATGGGGATGACGGGAAAGTTCGCATGGTGGCGATTCCCCTTTTGCGCGCGCTGCGCTATGGCGAATCCAGGCTCCCATTCACAGCCACACCAAAGCTCCCAAGGAACTGGCACACATGAACTCCCGCATTGCAATTCTGGCAGGCGTCGCGCTTGCCCTCGCCGGATGCACCACCGCAATCGTCGCGTCCAACCCGCTGCAGGCCCGCTGGAACGGCAAGACCGCCGGCAGCTTCTTCGCGGCCTACGGCCCGCCGATCTCCGACGTGAGCGGCGCGGGCGGCACGACGCTCTACAAGTGGCGCGGCGGCTTCTCAAAGGGCAAGTCCTGCACGGTGGAGCTGACCGTGAACGACGCCTACCGGATCAACAACATCCGCGCCGTCGCCGACCGCGTCGACCCGAAGGGCGGCCCGACCCATTGCGAAAAGGTGCTGGACGCCGCGTCGTAAAAACACGGCGCGCGATCGACATTTTCGAAGGCCGCGCATCCCTGTGCGGCCTTTTCCTTTTTGGGAGGACGACATGGACGAGGACCGCCTCTACCACGACCCGGCGCTTGCCGATTTCTACGATCTGGAAAACGGCTGGGAGCGCGCGCCGGATTTCGATTTCTGCCTAAAACTTGCAGCAGGCGCCGCAAGCGTGCTCGACCTCGGCTGCGGCACCGGCGAACTCGCCGTGGCGCTTGCCGGCGACAGGACGGTCGTCGGCGCCGATCCGGCGCCGGCCATGCTCGCCATCGCGCGGGGCAAGGCGGGTGCTGATGGCGTCGAATTCATCGAGGGCGATGCCCGCACGCTGCGCCTCGACCGCCGTTTCGAGCTCGTGCTGCTGACCGGCCACGCCTTCCAGGTCTTCCTGACGCGAGAAGACCGCCGGGCAGCCCTCGCCACCATCGCCGCCCACCTCGCCCCCGGCGGCCGCTTCATCTTCGACAGCCGCAACCCCGCCTGCCGCGAATGGGAGGAATGGGGGCCGGAGGAATCGTTCCGCCTCCTCGACCACCCCCGCTTCGGCCCCGTCGCCGCCTGGAACGACGTCGCCCACGACCCCGCCACCGGCATCGTGACCTACGGCACCCATTACGAAATCCGCACCACCACCCAACGCCTCTCCGCCACCTCCCACATCGCGTTTCCGGAGAAGGCGGAACTGGAGGCACTGATCGTGGAAGCGGGCTTGCGGGTGGATCGGTGGCTGGGGGATTGGGAGGGCAATGCCTGGCAGCCCGGTGCCAAGGAGCTTATTCCGTTGGGTGGGCTCATCTAAAGCAGAAGCCCGCCAAACCTCTCCGGCGGGCTTCTTCGTTCAATCAATCCAGCAGGTCGGCCGGGACCTTGCCGCCGTTGTCGGCGAGGGCTTTCAGCAGGGCCTTGTGCAGCCAGATGTTCATGCTGGCGGAGTCGTTCTTGTCGCCGGTGAAGCCGAGTTCGTCGGCGAGTTCCTTGCGCTCCTGGAGGCTGGCATCCATGCCGAGGGCCTTCATCAAGTCCACGATGGAACGGCGCCAGTCGAGCTTCTGGCCATTCTTGGCAACGGCTGCATCGAGGATCGCCGCGACGTCGACCGGCTGGCTCGGCGTGGCCGCAACCGGCTGGCTTTCGGTGGTCGCCACGACCGCCTCGTTGCTGATCGTCGGCGTCGCGGAAACATCCGCCGTCGCCGGCTTTACGGCGTCGGCCGTGATCGTTTCTACCGGCTTTTCTTCCTCTGCCTTGCCGAAGAGCTTTTCCTTGATGGAACTGAAGATACCCATGTGTGACTGACTCCCTGTTGATCTCTACCGGCTCTGACTCGGCGAGACGGAAAATAGAGGCGTTCCTCTTCATTTCAATGAAGGCCATGGCACAGATAAGCGCAAGCAAAACCTGGCTTTCGCCGGCGTTTAAAAACCGCTTGTATTTGTTATGGAAAAGGGCCGTGGCTGGGGCGCCAGGATTCGAACCTGGGAATGCCGGTACCAAAAACCGGTGCCTTACCGCTTGGCGACGCCCCAACATGGCGGGAGCCTGATAGCAAAGGCGGGAGGCGTGGACAATGCTTAACTTCCGCTTGGACTGATTATTCTCCGTGCGCGGCTCTCGAATTGCGCGGGCTTCAGCCTTGGCAGGCGGGCGTGGCGGGGATAGGGTCCGGGCATTCGACCGTCCTTCCGGCGGCGGCTTGCCCATTTGACCGGGCGCACCAGCCGCGCCGATTCTCACGAGGAGCCGCCATGTCCCAGTTTCGCGCCCGCCCGCCGGCGATGCCGACCGTTCTTCTCGATGATGCGGTGGTGCGGGTCACGCGCTGGGATTTCGAGCCGGGCGCCGATACCGGCCATCATGTGCACGGGCTCGGGTATGTCATCGTGCCGATGACGGATTGCGATTTTCTCATCGAGGAGGAGACCGGCGAGCGGCGGGTGCACAGCAAGGCGGGCGCGGTCTACCGGCGCGAGGCGGGGGTGGCGCACAATGTCGTCAATGGCGGCGACAAGCCGATGAGCTTTATCGAAATCGAATACAAGTGACAGCCGTGTCCAATTCCACACAAGACGACAGCCAGGAAGCCCCGCATTTCGACCTGGAGTTCAAGCCGGCGCATGGCGAGGCGGTGCCGGTGGCGCGGCGCGTGCAGCGCATCACCGTCAACAATCCCGGTCCCTTCACCTTCCACGGCACGAACAGCTACATCGTCGGCGACCGTTCGGTGGCGGTGATCGACCCCGGCCCGGAGGACGAGGCGCATTTCCAGGCGCTGATGAAGGCGCTTGCCGGACGCGAGGTGACGCATATCGCCGTCAGCCACACCCACCGCGACCACTCGCCGCTGACCCGCCGTCTCAAGGCGGAGACGGGCGCGATCGTCGTGGCGGAGGGGCCGCACCGGGCGTCGCGACCGCTGCATGCCGGCGAGGTCAACCCCTTCTCCGAAAGCTCGGACATGGATTTCGTGCCGGATATCGCGCTCGGCGACGGCGAGACCTTGGAGGGCGACGGCTGGGCGCTGACGGCGCTGCACACGCCCGGCCACACGGCCAACCACGCGGCCTTCGCGCTCGACGGGCCGGAGGGCATCGTCTTTTCCGCCGACCACGTCATGGCTTGGGCGACGACCATCGTGGCACCGCCGGATGGCGCCATGGCGGACTACATGGCCTCGCTCGACCGGCTGCTTCAGCGCGACGACCGCCTGTACTTCCCCGGCCATGGCGGGCCGGTCACCGAGCCGGCCTCGTTCCTGCGCGGGCTTCGGACCCATCGACGCATGCGCGAGCGGGCGGTGCGCGAGCGGGTGCGCGCCGGCGACCGGCTGATTGCCGACATGGTGAAGGTGATCTACCGCGAGACGGACCCGCGCCTGCATGGCGCCGCCGCCCTTTCGGTGCTGGCGCATCTGGAGGATCTTGTGGGGCGCGGCGAGGTGGTGACCGAAGGGCCGCCCGCGCTAAAGGGGCTCTACTTCCCCGCGCCCGGCCTCTGATCAATCCCCCGCGATGCCGAGCAGTTCGGCGTCGAGCGCCTTCAGGTAACCCTCCACCAGCTCGGCGCCGATGCCGAGATCGTGCGGGCCGTAGCGCGAGGCGGCGCGCATGTCGACCAGCGTCGTCTCCGCCTCTTCGCGCAGCCGGATGACCACATCGAAGCGGAAGCCGAAGAGCGGCGAGCGCCATTCGCCCTGCAACAGCACGTCGCCGGGGCCGCCGATGCGCGGGATCACCGGCGTTTCCAGCGGGCGGGCTTCGGGGATCGGCACGTCGCCGAGCGGCTCCTCGCTCGCAGAGGCTTTGTTGGGGTCGACGACGAGGTCTTCGAGGTCGGCGAGGATATTGTCGAGCCCGTTCTCGGCGGTGATGGTGATGCCGTAGGCAGTCGCCACCTTGCGCACGCCCTGATAGACGCGGTCGAGTGCGCCGTCGTAGCGCCGGCCGGAAAGGCCGGGATAGGCTTCGAGCTGCACCGCACGGTCGCGGGCCGTCACGATACCGACGCGCGGCAGCCAGTCCTGCTCGGCAGAGGGTTCGGAAAGCCAGGGCGGGGCGGCGGCGGTATCCGTCGTCACATCGTAGAGCGCCGGCTTGTAGAAATAGGCGTAGGCGCTGGCGCCGGCCACGCCGAGCGGCAGGAGCGAGAAGAGCAGCGCCGTCAGGGCCGCCTTGCCGCCGCGCGCGCCCACATGCCAGAGGCGCGCCAGGCCCACGGCCGCCAGCAGCACGGCGAGCCCCGCCATCACCGCGGCAAAACCCGCCAGCACCAGGAAATGCGGCGTGGTCAGCGGGCCGAAGCGGTGCGACAGCACGGCGGCGATGAACAGCAGGCAGGAAAACAGCGCCATGCGCCGCGCCCAGTGCGCCGCATGCGAAACGGGCCGTTCGTACTGGATCGTGATTGCCATGGCCTCACCGGATGCGCCTGCCGTTCCCTCTCCCTAGCGCAGTGTCGCGGATTTTTCCATCGGCTTGGTGCGGCATCTTGACCGGGGGTTTTGCGGCGCGGCCGCGGAAAATCCTTGCGTGCCGCAAATTCGCCACGCTCGTTAACGACTTTTCACACACGGGGGTTGAGAAGGAGCAAGATGATGTTGCCGATGCAGACGGCTGCCGACACGGCGATTGCCACCACCGCTGGCGAACCCGCCCTCCCCCTGGAGCTTCTGGAACTCGAACTTTCGCTCGACGGTTTTTCCGGCGACGAGGCGGGTTTTGCGGGCGCGGTGCGCGCCGCCGCCGATCAGGTGGGCGGGGATTTCCTGTTCGACCTTCCCGCTTCCGGGCTTGCGGAAGATTGCCGGCGCATCGCCGCACTGCGCGTGCCGCAGGGTGACGACGGCGCGCTTGCCGTGGTTTTCGCGCTGCTCGATGCGGAAGGTGCGGCCATCCGGGTGGAGAACCCCGACGAGAAGACCAAGGACCTGAAGCGTTTTGCGGATGCCTTCGTCGACGTGCTGGAGCGCATCTGAGGTCTTGCGAGCGCGCGCCGACGGGCCTTTTTTGCTTCTGCGCAATTCCGGACGCAAAACCGCTTCGCACTTTTGCTGGAATTGCTCTATCCATGGCGCGTTACAGATCGCCGGAGCCCGCATGTCCAAGATGCTCATTCGCCTCGCCGCCCTCGCCGCCACCGCACTCGTCCTCGCCGGCTGCCAGACGGCAGCCGAAGTGCGCGCGAACGACGAAAACAGGTGCCGCTCCTACGGGTTCCGCATGGGCACGGACGCCTTCGCCGAATGCCTCCAGCGCATCGACTTAGACCGTCGCGCGGATTTTCGCGCCGCGCGCATGGAATCGCCGCTGTGGGATCGGCCGACCTACATCTACGTGCGTGGACGGCGCCACTGATCCTCAGCTCTTGCTGCCATTGAACGCCGCCTGCGCCGCCGCGAGCCTTGCGATCGGCACGCGGAAGGGCGAGCAGGAGACGTAGTCGAGGCCCGCTTCCTCGCAGAAGTGGATCGAGGCCGGATCGCCGCCATGTTCGCCGCAGATGCCGAGCTTCAGGTCGTTGCGGGTGCGCCGGCCACGCTCGGCGGCGATGCGGATCAGTTCCCCCACGCCATCGAAATCGAGCTGCACGAACGGGTCCTGCTCGACGATGCCCTTCTGGATATAGGTCGACAGGAAGGCCGACGCGTCATCGCGCGAGATGCCGAAGGTCGTCTGCGTCAGGTCGTTGGTGCCGAAGGAGAAGAACTCGGCCGATTCGGCGATGACATGGGCACGCAACGCAGCCCGCGGCAGCTCGATCATCGTGCCGACGAGATAGTCGATGGTCATGCCGGTCTCGGTGATCACCGCCTTGGCGACCTCCTCGATGCGGGCCTTGACGTAATCGAGCTCCGCCTTGAGGCCTACGAGCGGCACCATGATTTCCGGTACGACGGCGGCCCCCGTGGTGCGCGCGGCTTCCGCCGCCGCCTCGAAGATGGCGCGGGCCTGCATTTCGGCGATCTCGGGATAGGAAATCGCCAGCCGGCAGCCGCGATGGCCGAGCATCGGGTTGAACTCATGCAGCGTATCGACGCGGCGGCGCAGCACGGCCTCGTCGATGGCGAGTGCGGCCGCCACCTCGGCGATCTCCTCGTCGCTCTTCGGCAGGAATTCGTGCAGCGGCGGGTCGAGCAGGCGGATCGTCACCGGCAGGCCGTGCATGATCTCGAACAGTTCCACGAAGTCCGAGCGCTGCATGGGCAGGAGCTTTGCGAGCGATGCGCGGCGGCCGGCCTCGTCCTCCGCCAGGATCATCTCGCGCATCACATTGATGCGGCTGCCCTCGAAGAACATGTGCTCGGTGCGGCAAAGGCCGATGCCCTCGGCGCCGAAGGAACGCGCCGCGCGGGCATCCGCCGGCGTCTCGGCATTGGTGCGCACCTTCATGCGGCGCGTGCGGTCGGCCCATTCCATGATCTGGCCGAAATCGCCGGAGAGTTCCGGCTGGAGCATGGGGATCTCGCCCTTCAGCACCTGGCCGGAGGAGCCGTCGATGGTGATGATGTCGCCCTTGGTGAGCGTCAGGCCCTGGGCGATCAGCAGTTCGTTGCGCAGATCGACGCGCAGCGTGCCCGCGCCGGAGACGCAGGGCGTGCCCATGCCGCGCGCGACGACGGCCGCATGGCTCGTCATGCCGCCGCGGGTGGTCAGGATGCCTTCGGCCGCGTGCATGCCGTGGATGTCTTCCGGGCTCGTCTCGATGCGCACGAGGATGACCTTGCGGCCCTCCTCCTCCGCCTGAACGGCATCCTCGGAAGTGAAGACGATGGCGCCGGTCGCGGCACCCGGCGAGGCCGGAAGCCCCGAGCCGATGACATCGCGGCGCGCGCGCGGATCGATCGTCGGGTGCAGGAGCTGGTCGAGCGAGGCGGGATCGATCCGCGCGACGGCCTCGCCCTCGCTGATCAGCCCTTCCGTCGCCATGTCGACGGCGATCTTCAGCGCCGCCTTGGCGGTGCGCTTGCCGGACCGGGTCTGGAGCATCCAGAGCGTGCCGCGCTCGATGGTGAATTCGAGGTCCTGCATGTCGCGGTAGTGCCGCTCCAGCCGGTCGCAGATGGCGCGGAACTCGGCAAAGGCCTCCGGCATCAGCTTTTCCAGCGATGGCCGGTCGGAGCCGGACGCGATGCGCGCCTCTTCCGTGATGTTCTGCGGCGTGCGGATGCCGGCGACGACATCCTCGCCCTGCGCGTTGACAAGGAACTCGCCATAGAGCTTGTTTTCGCCCGTCGAGGGATTGCGCGTGAAGGCGACGCCGGTGGCCGACGAATTGCCGAGATTGCCGAAGACCATGGCCTGGACGTTGACGGCGGTGCCCCAGATGGCGGGGATGTTGTGCAGGTGGCGGTAGGTGACCGCGCGGGCATTCATCCAGCTCGCAAAGACCGCGCCGATGGCGCCCCAGAGCTGGACTTCCGGGTCCTGCGGAAATTCCTCGCCTAGTTCTTCGCGAATGATGTCCTTGTAGCGGCCGATGACGTGCTGCCACTCGACCGCGGAAAGCTCGGTATCCTGCTCGTGGCCGAGGCGGCCCTTCTCGTCTTCCAGGATTTCCTCGAAGACCTCGTGGTCGAGGCCCATGACGACATCGCCATACATCTGGATGAAGCGGCGGTAGCTGTCCCAGGCGAAGCGCGCGTCGCCGGCATCGTGGCCGAGCGCCTGCACCGTGCTGTCGTTGAGGCCGAGATTGAGCACCGTATCCATCATGCCGGGCATGGAGGCGCGCGCGCCGGAGCGCACGGAGAGAAGCAGCGGCTTTGCCGTATCGCCGAAGGCGCGGCCGGTGATGGCCTCCATCTGGCGAAGCCCGGCGCGGACCTGATCCTTCAGCTCCGGCGGCAGCATGCGGCCGCTGTCGTAATAGTGGTTGCAGGCGGAGGTAACGATGGTGAGCCCGGGCGGCACCGGCAGGCCGAGATTGCACATTTCGGCAAGGTTCGCGCCCTTGCCGCCGAGCAGATTGCGATCGCTCGCGCTGCCTTCGGCGCGGCCTCCCCCAAAGGTATAGACCCACTTCTCCATCGACGCCTCCCCAAATGCGTTTTGACAATCTACATGAACAGCATGTCCTTGAAAACGCGGCGTGATGAGTTTTTTGCTGCATTGCATCAAAATTGCGACCGCGATGCAAAATTATAAGGATCAAATATAAAAGCCGTGCCCCTGGCGGGAACACGGCTTGCGATCGGTGCGATCCGAAGGCTCAGTTTCCTTCGATGGAAAGCCCCTGGTCGTCGAGCTTTATCTCCACGCCGTCCGGCTTCTTCTCTTCCTGATAGGCATAGTAGGAAAAGCCGGCCACCACGACGATGAGGGCGCCGATGATCATGTAAAGTGCGTTTCTATTCACGTTTGGTCCCCGATTTCACAGATCGCCCGCGAATGTTCGCAGGCTCTCATAAACGCACGGGGGCAGCGTTTGTTCCTGAATGCAGTCAGGAGGCTTCGCGCAGCTGCTCGGCCGTCTGCAAGTCGACGGAGACCAGTTGCGAGACGCCCTGTTCGGCCATGGTGACGCCGAAGAGGCGGTTCATGCGGGCCATGGTGATGGGGTTGTGGGTGATGATGATGAAGCGGGTCTCGGTGGAGGCCGCCATCTCGTCCATCAGGTTGCAGTAGCGTTCCACATTGTGGTCGTCGAGCGGCGCGTCCACCTCGTCCAGCACGCAGATCGGCGCCGGGTTTGTCAGGAAGACGGCGAAGATCAGCGCCATCGCCGTCAGCGCCTGCTCGCCGCCGGAGAGCAGCGTCATGGTCTGCGGCTTCTTGCCGGGCGGGCGGGCGAGGATTTCGAGGCCGGCGTCGAGCGGGTCGTCGCTCTCGATCAGTTGCAGCTCGGCCGTGCCGCCACCGAAGAGGTGGGTGAAGAGGCGCTGGAACTGCACGTTGACCACGTCGAAGGCGGCAAGCAGGCGCTCGCGGCCTTCGCGGTTGAGGCTCTGGATGGCGGAGCGCAGCTTGCGGATCGCCTCGATGATATCCTCGCGCTCGGCGACGAGAGCGTCGAGCTTGTCCGTCAGTTCCTTCTGCTCTTCCTCGGCGCGCAGGTTGACCGCGCCGAGCCGTTCGCGCTCGATCCGCAGGCGGTCGAGCTCCCGCTCGCGCTCGCGCGGGTCCGGCAGCGGCGAGCCGGACGGATGGCCGGTGAGCTTGAAGGCTTCATGCGGCGCGCAGGACAGCGCCTCGCGGATGCGCGCCTCGCCCTCGACACGGCGCTCGCGGGCCGAGACGAGGCGTTCTTCCGCGCGGCCGCGGGTTTCGCGCGATTCGGCGAGCTGCGAGAGCGCGGTGACGGCGACGCGGTCGGCCTCGCGCTGGCGGTTTTCCGCCTCCTGGAGGGCATCGGCGGCCTCGCGGCGGGCGGCTTCGGCATTGGTGAGGCCGGTCAGGAGTTCGCGGCGCTTTTCCTCGATTTCATCCGGCGCCTCGGCGAGGCTCTCCATCTCGTCGCGCGCCTCCGCCTCGCGGTCGCGCAGCGTCGCGATGTGGTTTTCCGCATTGGCGGCGCGGCTTTTCCACGTCTCGCGCTCGGCGGAGATCGCCATCAGGCGGCGGCGGCGGTCGGCCATTTCGCGGGCGAGGCCGTCATGGGCGGCGCGGGCTTCGGCGAGTGCGGCGCGGTCGGTCGCGACGTCCATCGTGTGGGTGCGCAGGCGCAATTCCAGATCGCCGAGGTCGGGCGCGTCTTCCAGCGCGCCGCGGGTGTCTTCCAGGAATTCCGCGGCCTCTTCCGCCTGCGCCTCGATCTGCGCCCTCGTTTCGGAGAGCACGGCGCGGCGGCGGATGAGATCACCGGCGGCGCGCTCGGCGGCCTCCAGCGCGTCACGCGCCTCGGCGAGCATGCGGCCGGCATTGCGCTGCGCCTCTCGCGCCGCCTGCTGGCGCTGCGTTTCCGCGCGGATGGTTTCACCGGCGCGGGTGAGATCGGATTGCGCATCGGCAAGGGATGCGCGGGCGTCTTCCAGTTCGGCTTCGAGTTCGGCGAGGCGGTTCTTTTGTTCGAGACGCAGGGCGGCGGCACTTGGCGCATCGGCGCCGGTCACATGGCCGTCCCAGCGGAAGACCGCACCCTCGCGGGTGACGAGCCGCTGGCCGGTGCGCAGGTGCGGAAGGAGGGACAGCGCCTCGTCGACGCTTGCGACGACGCCGATCTGGGCAAGCCGCCGGTGCAGCACTTTTGGCGCACGGACGTGTGCGGTCAGCGCGGTGACGCCGCTCGGCAGATGCGGATCGTCCGAGGTATTGCCCGACAGCCGCCAATGGGCGGGCGCCGAAACGTCCGTCGGCGATTCGAGATCGTCGCCGAGGGCTGCACCGAGCGCGGTCTCATAGCCGCGGTCGACATGCACATCCTCGACAACGGGCGCGAAGGAGCCGTCGCCGGCTCCGGCCTCCAGCATGCGGCGGATGGTGCGGGCTTCCGTCTCGATACCGGCAAGGCGGGCGCGCGCCACGTCGACGGGCGCGCGGAGCGCGGCTTCGGCAAAACGCGCCTCTTCCAGCGCCTCTTCCACGGCGGCGAGCATTTCGCCGGCCGCCTCCAGCGCCTCCTCGGCGGCCTGAACGTCGGCGCGGCGCTCTTCCGGATCGGGAAGCGCCGCAATGCGGGCGTCCATCTCCTCAAGCTCGCGGGCCTGCGCTTCGAGCTGCTGGCCGAGCCGCAGATGGCGCTCGGACAGGTCGCGGATCGCCTTCTCGAGCTGGTTGCGCATGGCGGACGCTTCCGCGCGTTCCGCCGTGACGGCTGCAAGTGCCGCTTCGCTTTCCGTAAGTTTCGCGGCCGCCTCGTCCATGGTTTCGCGGGCGGCCTCGGCGCGCTCGTCGGCCTCGGCGAGGATCTCGCCGATCTCCTCCTCCTCCGCGACCAGCCGCTCCAGCACGGCGGCATTGTCGGCCACCATGCGCTCCTCGCGCACGATATCCTCCGCGAGCTGCGCGAGGCGGCGGGTAAGTTCGTCGCGGCGGCGGAGCAGCCGGGCAGAGTCCTCTTCGAGCTGCGCGCGGGCGATCTGCAGGCGTTGCAGCACGGCGGCGAGTTTCGCTTCGTTCTCGCGCAGTTCCGGCAGCTTCAGGCTGGCGACCGCCTGTTCCTTGGCCGCCTGCATCTGCGCATTGGCGCGTTCGGCGACGAGCGAGGTCGCCTGGTTGAGCTGGCTTTCCGCCTCGCCTTCCGCTTCCTTCGCCTGCACCCAGCGAATGTGCAGCAGCATCGCCTCGTGGCGGCGGATATCGGCGGAGAGCGCCTTGAAACGGTTCGCCTGGCGCGACTGGCGCTTGAGACTCTCGATCTGGCTTTCGAGCTGCGAGGTCACGTCATCGAGCCGTTCGAGATTGGTTTCGGCGGCGCGCAGGCGCAGTTCCGCCTCGTGGCGGCGCGAATGCAGGCCGGAAATGCCGGCCGCCTCTTCGAGAAGCTGGCGGCGCGCCTGCGGTTTGGCCTGGATCAGCTCGCCGATGCGGCCCTGGCCGACCATCGAGGGCGAGCGGGCGCCGGTGGAGGCGTCGGCGAAGAGCAGCTGCACATCCTTGGCGCGCGCTTCCTTGCCGTTGATGCGGTAGATCGAACCGTTTTCGCGCTCGATGCGGCGGGTGACCTGGATCTCGTCCTGGTCGTTGAAGGCGGCAGGCGCGGTGCGGTCGGCATTGTCGAGATAGAGGCCGACTTCGGCGGTGTTGCGTGCGGGGCGATGTCCGGAGCCGGAGAAGATGACGTCGTCCATGCCGGACGCGCGCATGTTCTTGTAGGAATTCTCCCCCATCACCCAGCGCAGCGCCTCGACAAGGTTCGACTTGCCGCAACCATTCGGCCCGACGACGCCGGTAAGGCCGCGTTCGATGATGAATTCGGTGGGTTCGACGAAGGACTTGAAGCCGAGCAGGCGGAGTTTTGTGAACCTCATGCGGCGCACGCGAAGTGGCCGTGGCCACCCCCCTCTGCCCTGCCGGGCATCTCCCCCTCAAGGGGGGAGATCGGCAAGAGGAAACCACCCTGCCCAAACTGGGCTGCCTGCGATGGGCAAAGCGTCACCCCATCCAATCTCCCCCCTTGAGGGGGAGATGGCCGGCAGGCCAGAGGGGGGTAAGCGACACCCGCTACCATCCAATAAAAAGCGGGCGAGCGGCTTCCGCCGTCGCCCGCTTGAAATCCGGCCGAAGGATCAGAGCATGCTGTCGATGAGGGCCGACATGGAGTCAACCGACATGTCTCCGGAATAACGCTTGCCATTGATGAGGAAGGTCGGTGTCGCCGCGACGCCGAATTCCTTGGCACCGCGCTCGCGTACCGAGTTCACATCATCCAGAAGCTTCTGGTTCGTCAAGCAGGCCTGGAAGCTCTCCTGTGTAAAACCGGCGAGTTTCGACATCTGGAGCAGCGCTTCGCGGCCATCCTGCGCCGCAGCCCAGGTTTCCTGCTGTTTCATCAGCATGGAGATCATCGGGAAATACTGCGAGGCGTCCGTCAGTTCGGCGGGCGTCGCCGGCTTGCAGCGCGCCAGCATGAAGGCTGCGGCAGCGCGCGGATCGAACGGGAATTCGCGCACGATGAAACGAACCTTGCCGCTGTCGACATACTTCACCTTGATCGCGTCGAAGGTGTTGTTGTGGAAGGCCGCGCAGTGCGGGCAGGTCGTCGACATGTATTCGACGATGGTGACGGGGGCATTGGCCTCGCCGAGCGCCATTTCCGGCAGCGCGCCGGCCTTCAGCACTTCCGCCATGTCCACGTCGCCTTCGGCGGATGGAACTTCCGCCTTCTTGGTCTCGGTGGCAGGGGTCTGCGCAGTCTCGGTGGTGGTCGTTGTCGTGGTGGTCGGGGTCGTCGCGGTTTCCGTCGTCGTGCCGGTGGACGTGGCCGGTGTCGAGCTTGCGCTTTCCTCGGTCGTCGTCTGGCTGGTTTCGGGAGCCTTTGCGGTCTCCTTCTTCTCGTCGCTGCACGCGACGAGCGTCACGGCGAGCGCTGCAACGGCGACGCCGGAGAAGAGGCGCTTTATCAGGCTCATTTCGGAAAGGGACATGGTCTCTCCTGTCGGAAGGGATATGGAATTCTTTGGTCCATCGACGCAATGGCGGTCGGAAACCGGAATTGCTCTCGGCACTCCCGTTATACCTGCTTTGGGGCGGGAACAAGCGGAGTTAAGGCAAGTAACTTCAAAGAATTGTGACCGTTCGATGGTCTTACGCGACGCTTTCGAGCGCAGTTCGATCTGACTGGATCAGATCGGCGCTCTATCCTTTTTTTGAAGCGCAATCTTATCGATCCTCGTTTCACTCCGGTCGGATTGCGCTTTAGCGCGTCTTCGCGCGGCCGCCGAGCACCGCCGTGCCGAGCCGCTTCAGCGCCGCCTTCAACGCGTCACCCTCAATGCCGTCGACGAGGTCGTCGAGATGGCGGGCCGCCTCCCCCGTCAAGGGGCGCGGCTTCGGGCGACCACGCGACAGCGGCGTCACCGGTTTCTGCACGATGCGCACCTGGCTGATCGCCGGAAAGCCGAAGAAGCCGTTGATGCGCTGAATGATCTCGCCCTGCTGGTGGCTGAGGAAGAGCGCGCGCGCGCCTTCGCAGGCAATCGTCAAAACGCCCGGCTGGTGGCCGCCGCCCTCGCCCGTCATCTCGGAGGCGCGGCGCGGCCAGGTGATGCGCTCCGGCCGCGTGCAATCGGCAAATTGCGCGCCGGCGATCTCGTCCCAGGAGCCGAGCAGCATCGTGTTGAGGCCGGCGCGCTTGGCGAGCACGGGATCGATGAGCGCATTCGCCACTTCGCTGATCTGGACGATGCCGCGCCGCTGGCCGCTCTTGTAGCCGCTCTGCGGGCCGCGCCAGGGCGCCTTGCTGGTGTTCACGTGTCTCACCCCGATCGGGAAAATATTCCTGTCTTGCCGGCGAAGCACCTTGAAGATCGCCGGCTGCTCCGCCAGTTATAGGCGCTCCGACCCCGTTCAGGCAAATCATGACCCAGGCCCACCGGACCGCGGCGCCCGCCGACCTCATTCTCGACTGGTACGACCGGCACCACCGCGACCTGCCCTGGCGCGTGAGCCCGCCGATGGCCGCGCGCGGCGTGACGCCGGACCCGTACAGGATCTGGCTTTCCGAGGTCATGCTGCAGCAGACGACGGTGCAGGCGGTGAAATCCTATTTCGCGCTCTTCACCACCCGCTGGCCGACGGTGACCGATCTCGCCAAGGCCGACAACGAGGACGTCATGAAGTCCTGGGCAGGGCTCGGTTATTATGCGCGCGCCCGCAATCTCAAGAAATGCGCCGAGGCAGTCGCCTTCGACCATGGCGGCGTGTTTCCCGATAGCGAGGACGGGCTGAAGACGCTGCCGGGCATCGGCGACTATACCGCCGCCGCCATCGCCGCCATCGCCTTCAACCGCAAAAGCGCCGTGCTCGACGGCAATGTCGAACGCGTCATCTCGCGCCTGCATGCCATCGAGACGCCGCTTCCCGCGGCTAAACCCGAGATGCGGTCGCTGGTGGCGGCGATGACGCCCGAACATCGGCCGGGGGACTTCGCCCAGGCGATGATGGACCTCGGCGCGACAATCTGCACGCCGCGCCGGCCGGCCTGCGCGCTCTGTCCCGTCAATGCGCATTGTAGCGTGCTCGGCCGCGAGGACCCGGAGCTTTTTCCGCGCAAGGCCGCCAAGAAGGAGAAGCCGGTGCGCGTCGGCGCGGCGTTCATCGCCGAGGACCAGACCGGCGCGGTCTTCCTGCGCAAGCGCATCGACAGCGGCCTGCTCGGCGGCATGACGGAGGTGCCGGGCAGTGCCTGGACCGCCCGCATCGACGGCGAGACCGGCCCTGCCGCGGCCCCCTTCCCGGCCGACTGGCAGGCCTGCGGCACCGTCACCCATGTCTTCACGCATTTCGAGTTGCGCCTCTCCATCTACCGTTCCATGGTATCCGGCGCGGTACGGGCCGGCGAAGGGTGGTGGCAGCCGAAGGAGACGCTTGACGGCGAGGCGCTGCCGACCGTCATGAAGAAGGCAATAAAACAAGCGATACCGGACGCTTTCGAGCGAGTAGCGAATAGGGAGTAGCGAAGAGGAACAAGTGCTCGCGAACGTCCTTCTGGCAACTACTCCCCATTCGCTACTCGCCTATACACACGAGGAAAACATGAGCAGCATCGAAATCCGACACATCGTTTTCGACATCGGCCGGGTGCTGATCCATTACGATCCCCATATTCCCTTCACCCGCCTCATTCCCGACGATGCCGAACGCAACTGGTTCTTCGCCAATGTCTGCACGCATGACTGGAACCTGGAGCAGGACCGCGGGCGCGACTGGGCGGAGGCCGAAGCCCTGCTGATCGCCGAACATCCCGGCCGCATCGACGAGATCCGCGCCTTCCGCAAATATTGGCACGAGATGGTTTCGCATGCCTATGTGGAGAGTGTCGCGATCATGGAGGCCCTCATCGCTGAAGGCCGCGACGTGACCATGCTCACCAATTTCGCCGCCGATACCTTCAAGGAAGCGCGCAAGCTCTTCCCCTTCCTCGATATGCCGCGCGGCGTGACCGTTTCCGGCGAGATCGGCCTCATCAAGCCGGACCTCGCGATCTACGAGAAGCACACGAAGGATTTCGACCTGTCGCCCGCCCACACGCTGTTCATCGACGACAGCGGGCCGAACGTGGTGGGTGCCCGCGCCGCCGGCTGGCACGCCGTGCAGTTCACCGATCCGGAAAAGCTGAAGAGCGACCTTGCCGCGCACGGCATCCTGCTCTGAGCAATGCCTGATCCCTTGGAAACCGAAACGCCCGGAGCCTTGCGGCTCCGGGCGTTTTCGCATTTCCGGGACTGAAGGTACTAAAACCGGAAAAGCGATATCCTGCCTGCCTGACCGGTTGATCGATCTCAGCTTTCCACAACGATTTCCGTTGCTTGGCCTGATGTATTTGCCAAACTACCCTAAGCGCCTGATGGTTAAGATCAACTGAATGCCTCAAGTGGAAAGTTTGGGTTTTTGCGGCGCGCGGCGCCTTCAAAAGCCACAGCCCCCGGTGCAGGGAACACCGGAGGCCGCAGCTGGAGAACCACTTTTTTGGTTCGGGTATTGTCTATTCGAGGCCGGCCATGCCGCTGCGCACCACGGCGCGCAGCGCATCGATCGGCTTCAGTTCGGCGCCGTCGGCATAGTGCCAGAAGGTCCAGCCGTTGCAGGCGTCGAGCCCCTGCACCTTGGCACCCACCCGGTGGATGGAGCCGGCATCGCTGCCCGAGGCGAGCGTGCCGTCGGCGCGTACGATGGCGCTGTGGCGGCGGCGGGCATCCGTCAGCACCGTGCCCGGCGCGATCAGGCCGCTTTCGATCAGCGTGTTGAAGGCGACGCGCGGTTCGGCCTTCTTGCCGCTCATCACGGAAAGCGTGCCGGAACCGAGCGGTTCGACCGCGTCGATGCGTTCGCGGGCGGCGTCGATATAGGCCTGTTCGCGCTCGATGCCGACGAAATGGCGACCAAGGCGCTTTGCCACCGCGCCCGTCGTGCCGGAGCCGAAGAACGGGTCGAGGATGACGTCGCCGGGCTTGGAGGAGGCCATCAGGATGCGGGCGAGCAGCGCTTCCGGCTTCTGGGTCGGATGCACCTTCTTGCCGTCGGCATCCTTCAGGCGTTCGCCGCCGTTGCAGATCGGGAACAGCCAGTCGGAGCGCATCTGCACGTCGTCATTGGCGGCCTTCATGGCATCGTAGTTGAAGGTATAGCCCTTGGCCTTGGAATCGCGCGTCGCCCAGATCATCGTCTCATGCGCGTTCTGGAAGCGACGGCCCTTGAAGTTCGGCATCGGATTGGTCTTGCGCCAGACGATGTCGTTGAGGATCCAGAAATTGAGGTCCTGCAAGGTCGCGCCGACGCGAAAGATGTTGTGGTAGGAGCCGATGACCCAGATTGTGCCGGCGGGCTTCAGCACGCGGCGGCAGGCCAGCAGCCAGGCGCGGGTGAAGGCATCGTAGGCTTCGAAGGAGGCAAACTGGTCCCACTCGTCATCGACCGCGTCGACCAGCGACTGGTCCGGCCGATGCAGCGTGCCGCCGAGCTGGAGGTTATACGGCGGATCGGCGAAGATGACGTCGACCGACTGGTCCGGAAGCGCCTCGAGCGCTGCGACGCAGTCCCCCTTGATGATCGTGTCGAGCCACGCACTCCTGCGGGGCGAACGGGAGACGTCTGCAAGCGAAAGAACAGATGGCATTTTATACTCGCTGATACGCTTACTCGGAACTGAACTGTCCCTTATGGTTACCGAAGATGGTTACCAAAGGCTGAAAGGACTGAAGAAAAAGCGAAACTCGTTTCGCGGTGGGATTGCCGGCAGAATTCAAGCCACACCGAATAGACCTCCCTTCCCGCACGTCACTAACGCAACATCGCCGAGCCCTGCCGGCGTGGGCGGGCGGGTTTTACTTAAGGGTCGAGGAGGACAAACGTGCGATTGAGAGCCGTCTTCATGCTTCTGGCGGGGCTTCTTGCCGCCACCGAGACGATTGCCGCCGACAAGACGATGATCGTGCTCGATGCCTCCGGCTCGATGTGGGGGCAGATCGGCGGGCGCGCCAAGATCGATATTGCCCGGGAGACGCTCGGCACCGTTCTGAAATCCGTGCCTGTCGGCACCGAGCTCGGCCTGATGGTCTATGGCCACCGCGAGAAGGGTTCGTGCAGCGATATCGAACTCGCCGTGCCGCCGGGTGCGGGCACCGAGGACGCGATCAATGCCTTCGTCGCCGGGCTCAATCCGAAGGGCAAGACGCCGATTTCGCATTCCGTCGAGCAGGCGGCCGATATCCTCAAATATACCGAGGACAAGGCTACGGTCGTGCTGGTGACGGACGGGCTGGAGACCTGCGAGGCGGACCCCTGCGCGCTCGCCTCGGCGCTCGAAAGCAAGGGCGTCGATTTCACCACCCATGTCGTCGGCTTCGGCCTGACGGAAGAGGAAGGCAAGCAGGTCGCGTGCCTCGCGGAAAACACCGGCGGCAAATATTTCCAGGCTTCCGATGCCACCCAGCTCGTCGCGGCGCTGACGGAGACGGTGGCGGATGCGCCCATGTCGAAGCCGACGCAGGACGTGGCGGTCGCCGAGCCGGAGCCCGAACCGGTGCCGGCGATCGAGTTCAACACCGAGCTCGACAGCGTGCTTTCCGAAGGCGGGCCGTCGCTCGGCGACAACAACGACGTCTTCTGGACGATCTACAAGGCGGACGCGAATGGCGCGCCGGAAGGCGACTACATCGAGAGCCAGTACAAGGGCAAATATTCCGGCAACTACCCGCCGGGCAAATATGTGGCGGTCGCGACGCTGCAAAGCTCGATCAAGCGGCAGGTGGCCTTCGAGGTGAAGGATGGCGAGGTCGCAAAACCCTTCATCAATTTCGATGCGGGCCTGTTGACGATCAAGCCGAAGCGCACGCCGCAGGACGCGGAAGCCGATTCCAACGCCGCCATCGAAATCGCCTTCGGCGACTATTCCACCACCTATTACGGCACCGCGAAGTTCTACGCTTCGGCCGGCGACGTGACGCTCAACGGCTCCATCGGCCCGGCCAAAGTGACGGAGACCGTGGCGATCAAGGCCGGCGAGACGATCGAGCGCGACCTCGTCATCGGCTCGGGCATAGTGCTCAACAAGGCGATCTATGCGGAAGGCGGGCCGGAGGTGGATTCGGGCAACATATTCTTCGAAGTGGTCGAGGCGAAGAAAGCCATCGACGGTACGCGCAAGGCCATCGCCAACAGCTACGGCACCGGCACCAAGATCGACGTTCCCCCCGGAGACCATGTGCTGACGGCAAAACTCGGCTCGGCGACGGGCGAAATCCCCTTTACCCTGAAGGCGGGCGAGATGAGCGAGGTCATCGTCAACATCAATGCCGGCGTATTGGCCGTCACCGCCCCCGGTGCCTACAGCATCGAAATCGTCAGCGCCAAGAAGGACATCCAGGGCAACCAGAAGTCCATCTCCACCAATTACGGCGCCGAGGTGCAGGACACGCTGCCGCCCGGCGATTACGTCGTGCGGGTGAAATACGAGGGCGACCTGGCGCCGAAGGAAGCCAAGACGACGATCAAGGCCGGCGAGCGGTCGGAAGTGACGGTGGAGTAGGCTAAAACAGACGCCCCACTCTCATCCGTCATCCTCGGGTCAAGCCCGAGGATGACGGATGAAAAGGTTGAGAGTCCCATAAACGAACTGGAATGGCCTACCGTGAGTGGGCCGCCCTCACGTCACGCCGCATGAAACGCCCGGCTGTCCTCCGGCGCCTCATCCCGGTCGTTGAGGCCATAGTCCCGCACCACGCTCGCAATGCGCAGCCGGTAGGCGTCGAGCACGCCGTCGCGGCCCATGGCCTGGGCGGCGCGGTGTTCCTCGGTGTTGCGCCAGGCCTTCACCGCCGCCTCGTCGCGCCAGAAGGAGAGTGACAGCAGCCGCGTCGGGTCGGTGAGGCTGCGGAAGCGCTCGATGGAGAGGAAGCCGTCGAGCAGCGGGCGCAGGTCCCGTGCGGTATCGAGGTAGAGATCGATGCGGCCGGGGGCGGGAACCACCTCGAAGATGACGGCGATCATGGCGTCACCTTCGGTGCGTGCGGCAGCGAGACGTTTTTCAGGAAGATGCGGTCCTCCTTCAGGATGAAGCGCTCGTTGCGGGAGAAGTCGTAATTTTCCCGGCCGAGCGGATCGGCGGCGAGCCTCGCGCGGTAGGCCTCATAGGCGGCGAGATTTTCGATGTTGTAGACGCCGTAGGCGGTGGTGGCGGAGCCTTCGTGCGGGCCGAAATAGCCGATCAGGTCTGCGCCGCAGCGCGGGATCGCCTGGCCCCAGTTTCGGGCATAGGTGGCGAAGGCGTCTTTCTTGAAGGGATCGATCTCGTAGCGGATGAAGCAGGTGATCATCGTGATTTCTCCTTGTTTGGCGCAATCCCGGACGCAAAACCGCGTACGCACATTTTGCTGGTATCGCTTCTGTTTGCGATGACCCCTTTTCCCACATTGCCGGACGTGAATGCTTCGGCTATCATCGAAGTATGAAAGAAGGACCGGACATTTCCCAGATCGGCGCGCTGATCGGCGACCCCGCCCGCGCCAACATGCTGACCGCGCTGATGGGCGGGCAGGCATTGACGGCGACCGAGCTTGCGGGCGTCGCCGGCATCACCCTGCAGACCGCCAGCTCACACCTTTCCAAGCTGGAGGCGGGCGGGCTGATCGCGCAGCGCAAGCAGGGCCGGCACCGCTATTTCGCGCTTGCCGACGACGCGGTGGGCCTGCTGCTCGAAAACATCATGGGTTTTGCCGCAAACC
Organism: Shinella sp. BE166; assembly: GCF_051201095.1. Taxonomy (NCBI): domain Bacteria; kingdom Pseudomonadati; phylum Pseudomonadota; class Alphaproteobacteria; order Hyphomicrobiales; family Rhizobiaceae; genus Shinella; species Shinella sp. BE166. Next base: position 175,333 of record NZ_JBPEHL010000007.1, read on the forward strand.
GCGGCCATATGCGCACCCGGCCCGGCCCGAAGGACCCGGCGCTGCGCAAGGCCCGCGTCTGCTACAACCATCTCGCCGGCGATTTCGGCGTGCGCATGCTTGACCGGCTGGTGGGTGACGGCGACGTGACGCTCGACGGCGACGATGCCGCGCTGACGCCATCGGGCGAGACCCGCATCGCCGCCATCGGCATCGACCTTGCCGCGTTGAAAGCCCAGCGCCGCCCGGTCTGCCGCACCTGCCTCGACTGGAGCGAGCGGCGCTCGCACCTGGCGGGTTCGCTCGGCGAGGCGCTGCTCGCCCGCTTCATAGCCGATGGCTGGGCCAAGCGCGAGAAGGACAGCCGCGCCATCCGCTTCACCGCCGAGGGCGAGCGGCGATTCATGGCGCTGTTTCCGTGAGGCCGGCGCGCGCATAGCTCGTGCGCTTAATCGGCAATTGTCCGAGAGGCCCCTTTCGTGTAGGGAAGCCGCGACTTCATGGGCGCTTGCGTGCCCCTCCTGACCCCCACTTGAAAGACGGCATGTCATGGACGGTTTCGACCTCATCATCTTCGACTGCGACGGCGTTCTGGTCGATTCGGAAATCATCGCGGCGGAAGTGGAATCGCGGCTCCTCACCGAGGCGGGCTATCCGATCGGCGTCGAGGAAATGGGCGAGCGTTTTGCCGGCATGACCTGGCACAACATCCTGCTCACCATCGAGCGCGAGGCATCCATCCCGCTCTCCGCCTCGCTGCTCGACAAGTCGGAAAAGCTGCTCGACGAACGGCTTGCCGCGGAGGTGCAGGTCATCGACGGCGTCAAGCTGATGCTGTCGCGCATCCGCAAGCCCTATTGCATCTGCTCGAATTCATCCCTGCACCGCCTCGACATGATGCTGTCGAAGGTCGGCCTCAAGGAGGTCTTTGCGCCGCATATCTACTCGGCCAAGGATCTCGGTCCCGATCGTGTCAAGCCGAAGCCGGACATCTTCCTGCACGGCGCAAAGCAGTTCGACGCCGATCCGGCCAACACGCTGGTGATCGAAGACTCCGTGCACGGCATTGCCGGTGCGCGCGCCGCCGGCATGCGCGTCGTCGGCTTCACCGGCGCCTCGCACACCTACCCCTCCCATGCCGACCGCCTGACGGAAGCCGGCGCCGAGACCGTGATCTCGCGCATGAGCGAACTGCCGGGCGTGATCGCGGCGCTTGCGGAGTGGCAGGAAGCTATTTGAGCGAATAGCGAATAGCGAATAGCGAATAGCGAATAGCGAATAGCGAATAGCGAATAGCGAATAGCGAATAGCGAATAGCGAATAGGATTGTCCCTCTATTCGCTATTCGCAACTCCCTATTCGCTCATTTCGTGTTGTACGGGCCTTCATCGAAGCCGACATAGACCTTCGTGAAGCCGCCCGAACCGCCGGGGATCGCGACTTCGCCCTTGGTGAAGATGAACTGGCCGGCCTCGGTGTTCACCGGATACTGGATGAGCTCGGAATAGAGCGTCGTGCTGCCGTCGCTTGCGGCGACGCGGATCGGCACGTTGACGGTTCCGCCGGAGCTTGCCGGACCGGTGACCACGCGGCCCTGCACCATCACGGTCATCACGAGCTGGCTTTCGTTCAGCACGCAGCGGCGCGTCGTGTCGGCCAGCGTCACCTGGTAGAGCAGGTTCTGCGGATCGTCCTTCGCGCCCTTGGCGTAGCGGCGCAGCACCGCGGTGCCGTCACGCAGGTAGACCTGCGGGCACGAGCCCTGCACGATGGCGGTCTGCGTCTGCTGCTGGGCGGCGGTCTGCGCGCCGGACGGGTCGCTGTTGACGCCCATGTCGGCGGGCTTGTCGGTCTGGTTGCAACCGGCAACGACGGCGAAAAGGGAGATGCCGAGAAAGCGGCGAATGGTCATTCCAAACACGTTACTGTAACCCCTGCAATCAGGCCCCGCCCCCGGCGTCCAAGCCTTTCGGAACTCTTCTGGCGGGCCTTTTCACGGCCCTAGGCGATGGTCTATAGCAGCGGCGTGGCGAAAAATCGATTGTCGAATGAATCCGCCCGCAGAATTTCGAAAAGCCCGCGCCCGCGGGCAGGAAACAACGGCATTGCCACGATCTGCCGCAAAGAGACCTGCGGTATTCGTGGCCTTTCGTTAGGGTCAAAAAAGCGCTGGTGTGGAGCGAGTGTAGGTTTTTGCGATCGACATCGCTCGACATAACCAACAATTCCAAGGACGTATGACGTGGATTATGTTTCGACGCGGGGCGAGGCCCCTTCCCTCGGTTTCTCCGATGCGCTTCTGGCGGGCCTTGCCCGCGATGGCGGCCTCTATGTGCCGCGCGAATGGCCGACCTTCTCCAAGAAGCAAATCCGGGCGCTGCGCGGAAAATCCTATGAGGAAATCGCCTTCACCGTGCTCTCCCCCTTCGTCGAGGGTGACATTCCGGCAGACAAATTCCGCGCGATGATCGACGAGGCCTACGCGACCTTCCGCCATCCGGCGATCGCGCCGCTGGTCCAGACCGGCCCGAATGCCTTCGTGCTGGAGCTCTTCCACGGCACGACGCTCGCCTTCAAGGACGTGGCGATGCAGCTTCTCGCCCGCCTGATGGACCATGCGCTGACCGTGCGCGGCGAGCGCGCCACCATCGTCGGTGCCACCTCGGGCGATACCGGCGGGGCCGCGATCGACGCCTTTGCCGGGCGCGAGCGCACCGACATCTTCATCCTCTTCCCGGAAGGCAAGGTCTCGCCGGTGCAGCAGCGCCAGATGACCACGTCGAAGGAAAAGAACGTGCACGCGCTCGCCATCAAGGGCAATTTCGACGATTGCCAGAACCTCGTGAAGGCGATGTTCAACGACGTGAAATTCCGCGACCGGGTCAAGCTTTCGGGCGTCAACTCGATCAACTGGGCGCGCATCATGGCCCAGATCGTCTATTACTTCACCAGCGCCGTGGCGCTCGGCGGGCCGGACCGGAAGATCTCCTTCACCGTGCCGACCGGCAATTTCGGCGACATCTTCGCCGGCTATGCCGCCAAGCGCATGGGCCTGCCGATCGACAAGCTGGTGATCGCCACCAACGAGAACGACATCCTCGCCCGCACGCTGAAGACCGGCCGCTACGAGATGAAGGGCGTCAAGGCCACCACCTCGCCGTCCATGGACATCCAGATCTCGTCGAACTTCGAACGCCTGCTGTTCGAGGCCAACGACCGCGATGCCGGCGCCGTGCGCCGCGCGATGGAAAGCCTCAAGCAATCCAATGCCTTCGAGATCGAAGAGGGCGCGCTGAAGACGATCCGCAAGAAGTTCCGCGCCGGCCGCGCGACCGAAAAGCAGGTGGCCCAGACGATCAAGGACACGCTGAAGAAGACCGGCTACCTGCTCGATCCGCATTCGGCGATCGGCGTCTTCGTCGCCGCCAAGCACGAGAAGCCCGGTGCGCCGATGGTTACGCTTGCCACCGCCCACCCGGCCAAATTCCCCGCCGCAGTAAAATCGGCATGCGGTATTGACCCGGCGCTTCCGTCGTGGCTTGCTGACCTCATGCAAAGGGAGGAGCGGTTCGACGTCCTCGATGCGGAGCTCGATGGGTTGGAAGACTTCATCGGGAAACAGACGCGGGTTCGAGGCTAGAAACGCAGAAAGTGCGCATGATGAAAGTTGAGTGCACCCGGCTTCCGTCCGGGTTGACCGTGGTGACCGAAAACATGCCGCATCTCGAGAGCGTCGCTCTCGGCGTGTGGATCAAGTCGGGGTCGCGCAACGAAACCACGGACGAGCACGGCATCGCCCATCTCCTTGAACACATGGCCTTCAAGGGCACGGAGCGCCGCTCCGCCCGCGAGATCGCCGAGGAAATCGAAAATGTCGGCGGCGAGGTCAACGCCGCGACATCGACGGAAACCACCTCCTACTATGCCCGCGTGCTGAAGGACCACGTTCCGCTCGCCGTCGATATCCTTGCCGACATCCTGACGGAATCCGTCTTCGACGAGGAAGAGCTGCGCCGCGAGAAACACGTCATCCTGCAGGAAATCGGCGCGGCCAACGACACGCCGGACGACGTGGTCTTCGACAAGTTCTCCGAGGTCGCCTATCGCGACCAGATCATCGGCCGCGCCATTCTCGGCACGCCGGACTCCGTGCTGTCCTTCTCGCCCGGCGAGATCCGCCACTATCTCGACCGCAACTACACGACGGACCGCATGTTCGTCGTTGCGGCCGGTGCCGTGAACCACGAGGACTTCGTGCGCCAGGTCGAGGACCGTTTCTCGACGCTTCCGACCGCCCCGAAAATCTCGCCGGTCTTCGAGCCGGCCCGCTATACCGGCGGCGACATTCGCGAGACGCGCGACCTGATGGATGCGCAGGTGCTGCTCGGCTTCGAGGGCAAGGCCTATCATGCGCGCGACTTCTACTGTTCGCAGATCCTCGCCAACATCCTGGGCGGCGGCATGTCCTCGCGCCTCTTCCAGGAAGTGCGCGAGCATCGCGGCCTGTGTTATTCGATCTACGCCTTCCACTGGGGCTTTTCCGATACCGGCATCTTCGGCATCCATGCCGCGACCGGCGGCGAGAACCTGCCCGAGCTGATGCCCGTCATCTTCGACGAGCTGCGCAAGTCGTCTGAAAACATCGAGCAGCAGGAAATCGAGCGCGCCCGCGCCCAAATCCGCGCCCAGCTGCTGATGGGCCAGGAAAGCCCCGCCGCCCGCGCCGGCCAGATCGCCCGCCAGATGATGCTCTACGGCCGCCCGATCCCCAACGAGGAACTGATGGAACGCCTGCAAGGCATCACCATCGAACGCCTCACCGACCTCGCCGGCCGCCTGTTTTTCGACACCGTCCCGACAATCTCGGCGATCGGCCCGCTGGAGCACCTCGTCTCGGCCGGCGACATCAGCCGCTCGCTCGCGCGCGGCACGGTACCGGAGCGCGCAGCGAGCTGAGGGGCGGCTTAGTGGCTGACATCCCGGATAGGTGCCGGTAAACGCGATATCGATTGTTTGTAAATCGGCGCGCTGCTGTCGCATGCCATACCCGAATTGTCGACACCATCATACACAGCGAATTTGGCCGACCTTGTGTGCAATCTTGCCAATATGACGCCCGTCGGTTCCACAGCATCCGCCCCAGACATTGATATGCGGGAATCGTTGCGCCAGTTGCGCCATTTGATGGCCAAGCTCCTCAGGGTCGCCGTCCTCCAAATGCCCGAGTTTGCAAAGCGCGAGGGTCTCCATGGCAACAGCATTCGGCATGAAGCCGCCGAGCCGGCTCACCCAGTCTCCACTCGTCAATGCGGGCGCGAATTCCGTTGGATGGGTGCAATTGATCATGTAGTAGACAGGCGCGGCATCGGTGGCGGCATCTATCATTTCAATGGCTTGCTGCATGGTCTGGCCACCTGAAAGCAACCCGCCACGCTGTACGAAAAATGAGATGACGATCGGAATGTCAGCCGCGCGCGCAGCTCTGGAAATACCGATTGCCTCCTCGACCGATGAAAAAGTCATTGCCGTGATCATATCCGCGCCGGCCTTTTTCAGAGTCTGTATCTGTTCGGAGTGATAGTCTTCAGCAGACGCAGCGTCGATGACTTCCCCTCTTTGATAGGCGTCTCCTCGCGGTCCGATCGCACCGCCGACGATCATCGGCGTTTCTGCGGTGTGATATTCGCGGGCGATCTCGCGGTAGAATTCAACCCCTCGGATGTTGATATCTTCAAGCGCCCGTGGTGAATAACCGATAAGCGTGCCCCAGTCGCGGCTGGCCCGATAATGCACACCCTCGTTGATCACGCCGAAGCCTTGAGCAACGGCCGCCTCGACAAGCCTTCTTTGGTATTGTTCGAGACACATCGCTCCGCGTTCGTCATCCAGCAGTTCAAAGCCGCAGAAATGCCGCAGCTCGAAGCCGTCGACGTATTGGAGCCAGGTCTCAAATCCACCTCCGGTGGCCATTAGTCGACCACGAAGCTGCGGGAGCATTTCGATACCCATAGCCATTCTCCGTTTTGACGGAGCCCAATCTACACCTCCTCGTCGTTCTTCGCAGCCATCCGCATAAAAAATTGACGGAAAGCAACCTCCTGCCAATGTAGGCTTCGCTGCCGCAAAGCGCCCACCCACCCTCTCCCCACCAACACCATTTGACGCCGTCCCGCCCGCTGTCATACTCTTAACCGATGGCGTGCCTCAGGGCTGGCGTGCGCGGAGGTTTGAATGACAAGGTCGGTATTTCGGTTTCTGTCCCGGCAGTCCGAGACCCTCGAGCTTGCCAGCGATCGCCATCTGCTTCGCCTGCCCCGTTTCCAGGATTACCGGCAATGGTATCAGCTGCGCTCGGAGAGCCGGCGCTTTCTTGAGCCGTGGGAGCCGACATGGCGGGGGGACGAGCTGACCGAGAGCTCGTTTCGGGCGCGCGTCATCAGAAATGAACAGGAATTTTCATCGGGCCAGGCTGTGCCGCTTTTGATGTTCGAGCGCGAGGAAAAGGTGCTGCTGGGCGGGCTTACCATCGGCTATATCAGGCGTGGGGCGGCGCAATGCTGCATGATCGGCTACTGGATGGGCGAGCGCCATGCCGGCCACGGCCACATGTTCGGTGCCCTGAAACTGGCCATACCCTATATCTTTTCGAGCCTTCAGTTGCACCGTATCGAGGCAGCCTGTATTCCAGACAATACAAGAAGCATCCGTCTCCTTGAAAAGGCCGGCTTTCAACAGGAAGGCTACCTTCGGGAGTATCTGAAGATAAACGGGGAGTGGCGCGACCACGTGATGTACTCGCTTCTGGCGGCCGACAGGCGGTCTTGAGCGGCACCCGGGCGCGACAGGACTGGGCCGTACCTAAGGACAATGCAGTTTCAATGATGCCTCCATCCGTGCAGCAAACGCTGCGTGCCAGCCGGTTGCTTGCCCTCGTTCTCCTCGCCGTGACGATGCTCGTCGGCGCGCTGGGGCTGCCGGCCCATGCCGTCGAACCCGTCAAGATCTCCCGTGACGACACTGCGCTCGACCTGACCGCCACCACCGAAATCTATACCGGCCGCGGCGAGGCCTTCCAGGTTTCCACGGCGCCCGGCACGGACGGCATCGTGCGCCGCATCGAGGTGCGTGCGACCTCGGAAGACCACCAGGGTGACTGGGCCGTCTTCGCGCTCGCCAATGTCTCGGAAGAGCAGATCGACCGCGTGATCGTCGCGCCGCACTTCCGCCTCGTGCAGTCGAAACTGTTCTGGCCGGACCTCGGCGCCAAACGCATCATCTCGATCACGCCGAGCGAAGGCTTTGCGCTCGACCGGCAGCCGAGCGAAGAGGCGGACGTCTTCCGCATCACGCTCAACCCCGGCTCCGTCGTCACCTTCGTCGCGGAACTCGCAACGCCCGACCTGCCGCAGATCTACCTGTGGGAGCCGGACGCCTACAAGGACACGGTCAACGCCTTCACGCTCTATCGCGGCATCGTGCTCGGCATTGCCGGCCTGCTCGCGGTGTTCCTCACCATCCTCTTCGTGGTGAAGGGCACCTCCATGCTGCCCGCGACGGCAGCGCTCGCCTGGGCGGTGCTCGGCTATATCTGCGTCGATTTCGGCTTCCTGTCGAAGCTCATCAGCATCACCGCAGGGGATGAGCGAATATGGCGGGCGGGCACGGAAGTCTTCCTCGCCGCCGGCCTCGTGGTGTTCCTGTTCACTTACCTGAACCTCAACCGCTGGCACGCGCACCTCTCCTATGCGACGCTCGCCTGGATCCTCGGTCTCGGCCTGCTGTTCGGCGTGGCGATCTACGATCCGCCGATCGCGTCCGGCATCGCGCGCCTCTCCTTCGCGCTCACCGGCTCCGTCGGCATCGTGCTCATCGCCTATCTCGGCTTCAACCGCTATGACCGCGCGATCCTGCTTGTGCCCGCCTGGGCGCTGATCCTCGTCTGGCTGTTCGGCGCCTGGCTGACGGTGACGGGGCAGCTCAACAACGACATCATCCAGCCGGCGCTTGGCGGCGGCCTCGTGCTGATCGTGCTCCTCATCGGCTTCACGGTGATGCAGCACGCCTTTGCCGGCGGCGCCTATAGCCAGGGCCTGTTCTCCGATCTCGAACGCCAGTCGCTGGCGCTGACCGGCTCCGGCGATACGGTCTGGGACTGGGACGTGGCGCGCGACCGCGTCGTCACCATTCCCGACATCTCCATCCAGCTCGGCCTTGCGCCCGGCGTCATGCATGGCCCGGCGCGCAACTGGCTGCCGCGCCTGCATCCGGACGACCGCGACCGTTTTCGCGCGACGCTCGATGTGCTGCTGGAACACCGCAAGGGCCGGCTCAACCATCAGTTCCGCGTGCGCGCCGAGGATGGCCATTATCACTGGCTGTCGATCCGCGCCCGTCCGGTGCTCGGGGCGAATGGCGAAATCATCCGTTGCGTCGGCACGATCATCGACATCACCGAACAGCGCAATTCCGTCGATCGCCTGCTTCAGGACGCGCTGCACGACAACCTCACGGGCCTGCCAAACCGCCAGGTCTTCCTCGATCGCCTGCAATCGGTCCTCGCGCTGACCGCCAGCTCGGAAAACGTCCGCCCGACGGTGCTGACCATCGATATCGACCGCTACAAGCAGGTCAACGATGCGCTCGGCATTGCGGCCGGCGATAATATCCTCATCGCGCTGACCCGCCGCCTGCGCCGTCTCCTGAAGCCGCAGGACACGCTGGCGCGGCTGGCCGGCGACCAGTTCGGCCTGATCCTGATGTCCGAGCGCGACCCCGCCAAGGTGGCGGATTTCGCGGATGCCGTCAGCAAGGCCATCATGGTGCCGATCAATTTCGGTGGCCGCGAGATCATCCTGACCGCCTCGATCGGCCTCGTCTCCTGGGTCGACCAGCAGGAGGATGCGGCGGGCCTGCTCAACGACGCTGAGCTTGCCATGTACCGGGCGAAAAAGGCCGGCGGCAACCGCGTCGAGCCGTTCCGCCCCGCGTTCCGCACCTTCGGCGCCGATCGCCTGCAGATCGAGACGGATCTGCGCCGCGCCATCGAGCGCAAGGAACTCTCGCTCGTCTACCAACCGATCGTGCGGCTCTCGGATGCCGAGATCGCCGGCTTCGAGGCGCTGATGCGCTGGGACCACCCCAAGCGGGGCAACATCTCGCCGACGGAATTCATCCCGATCGCGGAAGCCTCCGACCTCATCAACCAGCTCGGCCTCTTCGCATTCGACAAGGCGGCCAGCGACCTGATGGACTGGCAGCTCCAGACCGGCGAGCTGCCGATCTTCGTCTCGGTCAACCTCTCAAGCGCCCAGCTCCTCAACAACGAGCTCTATAACGACGTGCGCGCGGCGCTGGCCAAGACGCGTTGCGAGCCGCACAAGCTGAAGCTGGAACTCACCGAATCCGTCGTTATGGAGAACCCGGAACAGGCCCGCCTCATCCTCAACAAGCTCAAGGATGTCGGCCTCGGCCTCGCGCTCGACGATTTCGGCACGGGCCACTCCTCGCTTTCCTACCTCACCCGCTTCCCCTTCGACACGATCAAGCTCGACAAGGCGCTGGTGCGCGACACCTCCGACAAGCGCCCCGTGCTGCTGCGCTCCGTCATCTCGATGGCGCGGGAACTGGAAATGCAGGTCGTCGCCGAAGGCATCGAGTCCGAGGAGGACGCGATCGAACTCGGCAACATGGGCTGCGAATTCGGCCAGAGCTACCTCTTCGGCCCCCCGATCGGCTACGACTCGGTGCAGCGGCTGCTCAAGGAGCGTTTTCCGCTGATGAAGCGGGCGTGAGCGGATAGCGAATAGCGGTTTACTGCCTATTCGCTCTTCCGCACCAGCCGGTTGATAAAATCGAGCTTCTCCACCACCGGCGGCGGCAGGACGAAGGGGTAGCTGTCGGGCTGGCCCATGGAGCGCTGGATGGCGTTCAGGGCCACGCTGAGGGGGATCCAGGATTCGACGAGGCGGCCGGCGTTGGGCGCACGGTAGGGGTCGAAGGTGACCTCGGCTTCCAGTTCCTCGTGGCCCTTCGGATCGGTGTTGAGGCCGAAGGCGCGGGCGGTCTCCAGCGTATCGACGATGTGGAAGAAGTGCGCCCAGCATTCCGCGAAGTCTTCCGCCGGGTGGCTGCTCGCATAGGTGCTGATGAAATCGTTCTGCCAGTCGGCGGGCGGGCCTTGCTCGTAGTTGCGCTGGAGGGCGGCGGCGTAGTCCTGCCGTTCGTCGCCGAAGAGGCGCCTCGCCTCCTCCAGGGTCGCATCGTCGCGTACGAGCTGCGACCAGTAGAAATGGCCGATCTCGTGGCGGAAATGGCCGAGCAGCGAGCGGTAGGGCTCGCCCATGGAGACGCGCACGCTCTCGCGCACTTCATCGTCAGCCTCGGCCGCGCGCAGGCTGATGAGGCCCGCTTCATGGCCGGTCATGGCGGCATTGACGACATTGCCGCCGGCATCGACCTCGTCGGCCAGGAAATCGAAGACCAGGCCGCTGTTCGGGTCTTCCTCGCGCGTCGGGTGCGGCAGCCGCCAGCGCAGGATCGAATAGAAGAGGTGGTGCTGCGCGAGCCCGATGCGGCGCCAGCGTTCCAGCCCGTGCGGATCGGTCGTCGGCACGATGCGATTGTGGCGGCAGGCCTCGCAGAAGGCATGCGGACTATCGACCGGCAGCAGCCAGTTGCAGACGTCATGCACGGCATTTTCGCAAAAGCGGTAGACGCCTTCGTTCGGCGCGATCTTCCAGAAGCCTTCGCCTTCCGGCACCAGCGCATGCAGCGTCACATCCTGCGCCAGGAAGCCCAGCGAGGAGCCGCACCGCACGCAGACGCGGTTGTCGAAATGGATGGTCTGGCCGCAGGTCTGGCAGGTGAAAAGTTTCATGAGGTCCCCGGTATGGCATCGTAGAGAATACCCGCATCGGCCGAAGTCGATACGGGTATGCTTCAATCGCTATCGCTTGATGACACCGGCGGTGCCACCTCGCGTTCATCAGAGGCGGTCGACCGCGCCCTTGACGGCGTCCTTGGCCTTGCCGACTGCCTTCTGGGTCTTGCCCTTGGCTTCCTGGCCGGCGCCTTCTGCCCGCAGCTTGGGGCTGTTCACTGCCTTGCCGGCGGCCTGCTTGGCCTTGCCTGCAACTTCGTTTGCGGTGCCCTTGATCTTGTCGCTCGTGCTACCCACCGTCGTACTCCTGTTGTTCGAGGCGTGCTCTTTCACGCGGCGAAACAACGGCGCAAAGCCGCACAAGTTCCAAAGAGAAGTCTGAAATAAGCGGAGGCGTCAGGCGTGGCCGGCTTCGGCTGAAAGCATGGCGGGCGAGATGCCCATCAGGCCGAGCGCGCGCTCGTATTTGTTGTCGAGATTGGTGTCGAAGATCAGCTCTTCCTGCGCCGGGCAGGACAACCAGCCATTGGCGCCGATCTCGTTTTCGATCTGCCCCGCGCCCCAGCCGGCATAGCCGAGCATCATGAGGCCCTTCTGCGGGCCGCGGCCGCGGGAAATGGCGCGCACGATATCGAGCGTCGCCGTTAGGCAGATGTCGTCGCTGACGGGGATCGAGGATTCCGACATGTAATCATCTGAATGCAGCACGAAGCCCCGGCCGCTTTCCACCGGCCCGCCGCAACGGATGGGGAAATCGAGCGTGGAGCCCGGCAGGCGGATCACCTCGTCCTCGCCGAGTAGGTCGAGGTGCAGAAGCACGTCGGAGAAACTCAGCTGCTGTGGCCGGTTGATGACGAAGCCCATCGCGCCGTCATCGGAATGGGCGCAGATATAGACCACCGTGCGGGAAAAATTGGAGTCGGCCATACCCGGCATGGCGATCAGGAACTGACCGTCAAGGAAGCCGCGTTCTCGTCTGTTTTTCAGAACCGACATAGCCATAATGCGGACAGCCTACCAATTCACCGCCAAATGAAAAGCGTTCTTTTTTGCTGGCGCGGCATGCCAGCCTTGCAGGAAAGTTATGGACGGAAAGCGCGCGATCAAGCTTTTATGATGGACCCGCACGGTTTTGTTGCTGGAAAGCCGGTGCCCCCGGCGCTAGATATCGTTTCATGAAACGCCTGCAAACCGCTGCCATCGCGCTCATTTTTCTGCATTCGCCCGCCGCCGCCGCGACCTCGCAATGGGTCGAGACGCCCGGTGGCGACGTGCGCCTCGTTGCCCTTCCGGCCGGCGCCGACGGCGTGGTGCGCGCCATGATCGATATTCGCCTGCATGACGGCTGGAAGACCTATTGGCGCGATCCGGGCGGCAGCGGCATCCCCCCGTCGATCGCGATCAGCGGAGCCGAGCTGAAATCGATCGGCTTCCCCGCGCCAAAGCGGCTCGGCGACCAGGAGAACCATTATATCGGCTACGACAGGCCGGTACGATTTCCGCTGAAGCTCGACAAGGCGGCCGGCGGGGCAATCACCGCGACGGTGTTTCTCGGCGTGTGCAAGGACATCTGTATTCCCGTGCAGGCGGAGCTGACGGTGGATTCGATCGGCGAGAGCTTTGCCAATCCGCTGGAGGAGACGGCGATCGCCGATGCCGAGGCGACGCTGCCGGGTGGATCGGGCGACGGGTTCAAGCCGCTTTCCGGGCGCTTCGCGGCGGACGACAAGAGCCTGACGGTGCGCTTCGAGGCGCCTGCCGATGGCGAGCTACCCGACGTCTTCCTCTCCGGTTCCTCCACCTTCGAGTTCGGTGCGGCCGGTCCCGTCCGCCGCGATGGGAACGTCTTCGTCGCGGAGGTGCCGGTGCTGCACAAGCCCAAGGTTTTCGATCTGGCAAAAGATCCGATCCGCCTGACGGTGCGCTCCGGCGAGAAGACGATGGAAAGCCCGCTTGCCATCGAGTGACCGTCGCCTATAGTTCCCCGGCACGGCCTTTCGGCCGCCCGCCATTCCAGACAGATTGGGAGAGACCCGTGACCATTGCCGTTGGAGACAAGCTGCCCGACCTCAAGCTCAAGGAGCGCACGCCGGACGGTCCTGCCGAAATCTCGACCGAGGACCTGTTCAAGGGCAAGCGCGTCGTGCTCTTCGCCGTGCCCGGCGCCTTCACGCCGACCTGCTCGCTGAACCACCTGCCGGGCTATCTCGAAAACCGTGACGCGATCCTTGCCAAGGGCGTGGACGACATCGCCGTCGTCGCCGTCAACGACCACCATGTCATGGGCGCCTGGGCGAACTCCACCGGCGGTGCTGGCAAGCTGCGCTTCCTCGCCGACTGGGACGCCGGCTTCACCAAGGCGCTCGGCATGGAGGTCGACCTCTCCGCCGGCACGCTCGGCGTGCGCTCCAAGCGCTATTCCATGCTCGTCGAGGACGGCGTGGTGAAGAGCCTCAATGTCGAGGAAAGCCCCGGCCAGGCCACCGTCTCCGGTGCCGCCGCGATGATCGAGCAGCTCTGAATAGAGCCGATCGCCGGACCGTCATCCTTTCAACGAGCCGAGAATGCCCGGGCAGCACCCGGGCATTTCCATGCGGGCTTGCGGAAGGGAATGTCGGATGCAGGAAAACACGTGGCGCAAGGGCAGCACGGCAGGGGTGCCTGCGGGCATTGCCATCCGGCTTGACGGCGCAATTCTGGCGCTGCGTGCGGGCAGCCTCGACGCCGGCACGCTCGATGCGCTTCTCGCCGACCTCGACCCTATTTCGCCAGAAGCGGCGCAGCAGGTCGCGCGCCTCTGCACGGCATCCTTCCGCTATGGCCTCCCCTCGGATCCGGCCCCGACGCTGCTTGCCCGCCTGCTCGCCCTGCGCAAAAGCATCCCGGACGCGCCGCGCCAGACCGCTTCGCCGGGAGGAGCGGCCTGGCTTCGCCTTTGCCATCCGGACGGTTTCGTGCGCGAGACTGCGCTTCAGGCGCTGGACGATGCACCCCGCACGGCGTTCCGCCTCGCCTTGCTCCTGCTGCGGGTCAACGACTGGGTGCCGGAGGTGGCCGCCGCCGGGCGCGCAGCCTTCGAGCGTCTTTCGCCCGTCATCCCGCTGTCGGCGGCCCAACGCATCGCGCCGATGATCGCCAATCATTATGTGAAGCGCCGCGGCCGGGTCGATCTCGCAGCCCCGGTCATCGCGCTGCTGACGCGCGACGAAACCTGGCCCGCGCTGCTCTGCTGGCTGACAACATCGACGGACGAGGCCGTAGCACCCGTCATGCGGCTCCTGCTGCTGTCGGATCGCCTCGACTCCGCCCTTCCAAGGCTGCTGACAGCCCGGCATTATCTGGTGCGGGCGCTCGCCGCGCGCACGCTGATGTCCGGCCAAGCCGAGGTCGTGGTCGGCAGGACGCAGAAGATCGAAGCCGGTTATTCCGGCCGCCACGCATCCTCTGTGCCGAAGCTCCTCACCCGGCCGATCACGATTGCATCGGATGTCGAGGGCACGTTGCGGCAGGTGGCTAAGGACAGGGCCACCGCGGTGCGCAAGATCGCGGCCGACGGGCTGATCGCCCATCGGGACCGGCTCGACAATCTGGACGGGCTGCTGGCGCTTTTCGACAAGGAACCGAACGCGGCCATCCGCGAGCGGGTCGATTTCATTCGCCGACGGCGCGCTTGCCTTTGAAGGGCGCCATGCCCTGGCGGGCGAGTTCGTCGGCGCGTTCGTTTTCCGGGTGGCCGGCATGGCCCTTCACCCAGTGCCACTCGACCTTGTGGCGCAGCCGCGCCTCGTCGAGCGCCTGCCAGAGGTCGCCGTTCTTCACCGGCTTCTTGTCGGCGGTCTTCCAGCCGTTTTTCTTCCAGCCGAAAATCCACTTGGAAATGCCGTCCATGACGTATTTCGAGTCGGTATAGAGATCGACCTCGCAGGGGGATTTCAGGGCCGACAGCGCGCTCATCGCCGCCGTCAGCTCCATGCGGTTGTTGGTCGTGTCGGCCTCGCCGCCGGACATTTCCTTCTCGACCTCGCCATAGCGCAGCACCGCGCCCCAGCCGCCGGGGCCGGGATTGCCCGAGCAGGCGCCGTCCGTGAAAATATCGACATGTTTCATCGCAAAAGTCCGTATTCCGCAGGGTTCTGGACCTGACGATGGAAGCGCAGCTTGCGCAGGTATTCGAGCGGGTCCTTCTTGACGACAAGCGCGCCGGGCGGCGTCATCAGCCAGTCGTAGAGCCGCGTCAGGAAGAAGCGCAGTGCCGAGCCGCGCGCAAGCAGCGGCAGGGCGGCCGCCTCCTCGGGCGAGAGCGGGCGCACGCTCTCATAGCCGTCGAGCAGCGCCATGCCCTTGGTGAGGTTGAAGGAGCCGTCCTTCTCGAAGCACCAGGCATTGAGGCAGATCAAGACGTCATAGGCCAACAGGTCGTTGCAGGCGAAGTAGAAGTCGATCAGGCCCGACAGGTCCTCGCCGATGAAGAAGACGTTGTCGGGGAAGAGATCGGCGTGGATGACGCCGGCCGGCAGGTCCTTCGGCCAGTTCTTTTCGAGAAAGGCGAGCTCGCCGCCGATCTCGTCCTGCAGGCCCTTCTCCACCTCGTCGGCGCGATCGGCAGACTTGTCCCACAGCGGCCGCCAGCCGCCGACGGAGAGCGCGTTCTCGCGGGTGATCTCGAACCCCTCGCCGGCAAGGTGCATTTCGGCGAGCGCCCGGCCGACCTCGCGGCAATGTTTTGCCGAAGGTTTCCGCAGCCACATGCCTTCGAGGAAGGAGATCATGGCGGCCGGGCGGCCGGAAAGCTCGCCGAGCTGCGCGCCGTCATTCCTCGGCAGCGGCAACGGGCAGGACAGGCCCCGCTCCGCCAGGTGGTGCATCAGGCCGAGGAAGAACGGCAGGTCGTTGCGGTCGACGCGCTTCTCGTAGAGCGTCAGGATGAAGGCGCCCTTGGTCGTGTGCAGCAGGAAATTGGAATTCTCCACGCCCTCGGCGATGCCCTTGTAGGAGAGCAGCGTGCCCGCATCATAGGCGGTCAGGAAGCGGGAAAGATCGTCTTCGGTGATATCGGTATAGACGGCCACGGGCGAGTCTCAGGCTTGCGGGGGTGGGAAGGATCGGGGGAGTGCTGCCCGCAAGGCCCTACTCGCCATTGACGAAGGCCATGTCGGCGGGGGTGAGTTCGATGGCGCGCAGTTCGCGGTTGACGAGGAAGTGCTCGTTTTCCTCGACCGTGTCGGCAAGCTCCACCACCGCATTGTAGCGCGCGCGGAAGGCTTCGATGATCTCGTTGACGATGACTTCCGGTGCCGATGCGCCGGCCGACAGGCCGACGGTGCGGATGTCGCCGATCGTCTCCCAGTCGATCTCGGAGGCGCGCTGCACGAGCACGGACTTGGTGGCCCCTGCCCTCAGCGCCACTTCGACGAGGCGCTTGGAGTTGGACGAATTCGGCGCGCCGACGATCAGAAAGAGGTCGCAGCCGGGGGCGGCCTGCTTGACGGCTTCCTGCCGGTTGGTGGTGGCATAGCAGATCGAATCGGCTGCCGGCGCCGTAAGATTCGGGAAACGCTCGTGCAGGCGCTTGATGACGCCGGCAGTGTCGTCGACGGAAAGCGTGGTCTGCGTGACGTAGCCGAGGTTTTCCTCGTCCGGCGGCATGTAGGTCTCGGCATCCTCGACGGTCTCGACCAGCGAGACGGAGCCTTCCGGCAATTGCCCCATCGTGCCGATGACTTCCGGGTGGCCGGCATGGCCGATCAGCACGACATGGCGGCCGAGGCGCTGGTGGCGCATGGCCTGCTTATGCACCTTCGAGACCAGCGGGCATGTAGCATCGAGATAGAATAGGTTGCGCGCCTGCGCATCCTCCGGCACCGACTTCGGCACGCCATGCGCCGAGAAGACGACCGGCTGCTGGCGGTGTTCTTCGGGGATCTCGTGCAGTTCCTCGACGAAGATCGCGCCCTTGGCCTCCAGGCCTTCCACGACATAGCGGTTGTGCACGATCTCGTGGCGCACATAGACCGGCGCGCCGTAGGCCTTCAGCGCCAGCACGACGATCTGGATCGCGCGGTCCACGCCGGCGCAGAAGCCGCGCGGGCCGCACAGTCTGATGGTCAAGTCCGATCGGGTATCAATCATGCTCATCGGTTATCCGGCAATCAGGACGGCAGCAAGGGCGACGGCCGCCGGAAGCGCCTGAATGACGAAAATCTTCCGCGAGGCCGTTGCGCCCCCATATAGGCCGGCGACCAGCACCGCGCCAAGAAAAAACAATTTGATCTGCCAGGCGAAGGCCGGATCGGGATGCAGCAGCGCCCAGAACAGGCCGGCGGCGAGAAAGCCGTTATAGAGCCCCTGGTTGGCGGCGAGCACTTTCGTCGCCTCGGCCTGGGCGGGCGTCATGCCGAAGGCCCTGAGGCCGCGCGGCGTCGTCCAGAGGACCATTTCGAGGATGAGGATATAGACATGTTCGATGGCGACGATCGCCACGAGGATGGTTGCAAGCGCCTGCATGTCCTCTTTCTCCCCTTTCCGGTTCCGGGATGCGCCCCTGCTTCCTTCCTAAGCCATTTCAAGGCGCCGGGCGATCGCCCTTGCGGCGGAAGACGGCGTAGAGCGCGACGCCGACGAGCGCTGCGGCGAGGCCATACCAGGTGACGGCATATTGCAGGTGGTTGTTCGGCAGGTCGAACTGGGTGACGGCGCCGATGGGCAGGCCCTTCGGGTTCAGCGCATCGCCGGCATCGACGAAGAACGGCACCAGCCTGTCGGCCGGGATGGCGACGCTCGATGCCATCACGTCGAGGTCCTTCCAGTAGAAGATGTTCTTCGCGACGTCGTTGTCCGGCACGATGGAGGAGGGTTTTTCGGCAAGCCGCGCGCGGGCGAGGCCGATGACAGTCTGCTCGCCGGTCAGCTGGCCCTGCTTGCGCATTTCCGGCTCCTTCGCCTCGAAGGGCACGAAGCCGCGATTGACGAAGAGG
The DNA here is from genome assembly GCF_051201095.1 of Shinella sp. BE166. Lineage (NCBI taxonomy): Bacteria > Pseudomonadati > Pseudomonadota > Alphaproteobacteria > Hyphomicrobiales > Rhizobiaceae > Shinella > Shinella sp. BE166. Next base: position 193,165 of record NZ_JBPEHL010000007.1, read on the forward strand.
AAACGGCCGTCGGCAAGCTGGAGCGGTGTGTAGACGTAATACCCGGTCTGGCCGCGCCAGGTGGCGAAGAAGTGGCGCTCGCGGTTGTTGGCGAAGATGCCGGTGACCGTGACGGGGCGGTATTCGATATCGTCGCCCTTCGCCGCCATCGCCTCGATATCGGCAAGCGGCGCCGGGGCCGCGATGCGGCGTTCGGCCATATCGGCGAGAAGCTGCTCCTTCCAGGCGAGCCGCTGCATCTGCCAGGTGCCGAGCGACAGCAGGATGGCGAGTGCTACGAGGAAGGCGATGCCTGTCAGGACCGCCTTGCCCTTGCCCGGCATGCGGCTTGCCGGCACCTCAGCCACGGTCGATCTCGCCCGGGCGCGCATTGTTGCGGTATTGCAGGGTGATCAGCAGGCCCTTGAGGATGCGCGTCAGCCAGAGGCCGAGGCCGATGGCGAGCGGGATCCACAGGATGAAGTGCAGCCAGAGCGGCAGCGCGTAGTTCACCTCCGCCCACAGCGCGATACCGACGACGATGAAGCCGACGATGAGCAGCACGAAGACCACCGGGCCATCGCCCGAATCGGCGAAGGAATAGTCGAGGCCGCAATTCGTGCAGGCCGGCCGCACCTTCAGCAGGCCATTGAACAACCTGCCCTGGCCGCAGCGCGGGCAACAGCCGCGCACGCCGGCGCTGAAGGGGTCGACGGGCGGAAAGAGCGCCTTGTCCTCGTCCATGATGCGGATCCAATCAAAATGCAGATGTCTGCATAGGTAGCGGCCCGCCTGCCCTGCGTCCAACTGAAAAGCTGCGACAAAGCGGCCGGGGTGCGCCCCAAAACACAAACGGCCGCATCGCTGCGGCCGTTGGCAAAGTCTTGTTCGGCCCGGATCAGCCGTGCGCGATCGGCGCGCCCCAGCCACCCCAGATGTAGATGGAGAAGAACAGGAAGAGCCAGACCACGTCGACGAAGTGCCAGTACCAGGCGGCGGCTTCGAAGCCGAAGTGCTGCTTGGGGGTGAAATCGCCACGAAGCGCGCGGATGAGGCAGACGATCAGGAAGATCGTGCCGACGAGCACGTGGAAGCCGTGGAAGCCGGTCGCCATGAAGAAGGTGGCGCCGTAGATCGAATCCTTGAAGGCGAACGGTGCGTGCGCATATTCGTAGGCCTGGACGAAGGAGAACAGCACGCCGAGCGCCACGGTGAGCGCCAGGCCGTTGACGAGGCCCTTGCGGTCGTTGTGCAGCAAAGCGTGGTGCGCCCAGGTCACGCAGGTGCCCGAAAGCAGCAGGATGACGGTGTTGTACAGCGGCAGGTGCCAGGGATCGAGAACCTCGATGCCCTTCGGCGGCCAGACGCCGCCGGTATAGGTGGCGCGCGCGGCCTGGATGGCTTCGCCGGGGAAGAGGCTCGCATCGAAGAAGGCCCAGAACCAGGCGACGAAGAACATCACCTCGGAGGCGATGAACATGATCATGCCGTAGCGCAGGTGCAGCGAGACGACGCGCGTGTGGTGGCCCTCATGCGCTTCCTTCACCGTGTCCGCCCACCAGGCATACATGGTGTAGAGAACGATCAAGAGGCCGATGTAGAAGATCCACGGCGTGGCGAGGTTGACGCCGAACAGGTGGAACGCGCCGCCCGAGACGTAGCGCATGTAGCCGATGCCGCCGAGCGCCATGACGAACGCGCCGATGGAGGCAAGCAGCGGCCACGGGCTGGGGTCGATGATGTGGTAGTCGTGTTTCTTCTGATGCGCATCGGCCATTTGACTTATCCCCGAATGTATCGCGTTCATTCCCGGCATAGCCGGAAACGCATGTCTTTCAAAGCTTGTTCGCGTCGTCCGTCTTGATATCCGCAGACGAAACCACCGGCTTCGTCGCCTCATGCGGATAGAAGGTGTAGGACAGCGTGATGGTGTGGATGCCCTTGGTCTCGACCGGCTTGACGATCTCTGGATCGACGAAGAAGACCACGGGCATTTCGAGTTCCTCGCCCGGCTTCAGCGTCGTCTCGGTGAAGCAGAAGCACTGGACCTTGTTGAAATAGGCGCCGGCGGCCTGCGGCGTGACGTTGAACGTCGCCTGGCCGGTGGTCGGCGTCGAGGCGTTGTTGCGCGCCTTGTAGAGGATCTGCACGGTCTCGCCGATCTTCATCTCGACTTCGCGCTGCACCGGCTCGAAGCTCCAGGCGAGGCCCGGGCCGACATTGGCGTCGAAGCGCACCTTGATCGTCTTGTCGAGGATGACGTCGGAGGCCTGCTCGACGCGCTGCGTCGTGCCGCCGTAGCCGGTGACCTTGCAGAACATCTCGTAGAGCGGCACGGCGGCATAGGCCATGCCGGCCATGCCGATGACGAAGGAACAGCAGATGGCGACGATCGTGCCGTTGCCCAAACCACTCTTTTCGGTCTGTTTCGTCTCGCTCATGGCTCAGCCCACCATTCCGCCGGCGAATTTCACCAGCGTGACGATGTAGAAGAGCACGACGAGGCCCAGGAGCACGATGCCGAGCGCAATGTTGCGGCCGCGGCGCGACTTCTTCTGGCTTTCCGTGAGATTTACCGTTTCCATTATAGTACCCATCCGAATGACGCGATCAGGTGGTCGAGCATCAGCCCAGAGAAGACCGCGAACAGGTAGACGATGGAGAAGGCGAAGAGTTTCTTGGCCGGCACCATCGCGCGGTCGCCTTCCGGCATGCGCAACACACCGACAGAATACCATACGAAGCCGAGGCCGAGCGCTGCGGCAAAGAGACCGTAGCCGAGGCTGGCGAAGCCGAGGAAGGTCGGCACGACGGCGATGACGGCGGTCAGGATGGCGTAGATCAGGATCTGCACCTTCGTCGTCCACTCGCCGGCGACGTTCGGCAGCATCGGCACGCCGACGGCCTCGTAATCGCGCATCTTGAAGAGTGCGAGCGCCCAGAAGTGTGCGGGGGTCCACAGGAAGGTGATGAGGAAGAGGACGACGCTCTCGATGGAGACGCCGCCGGTGACACAGGCCCAGCCGATCATCGGCGGGAAGGCGCCGGCGGCACCGCCGATGACGATGTTCTGCGGCGTCGAGCGCTTCAGCCACATCGTGTAGATGACGGCGTAGAAGAAAATGGTGAAGGCGAGCAGGCCGGCGGCCAGCCAGTTGACCGCAAGGCCGAGGATCGCGACCGAGAAGGCGGAGAGCGTCAGGCCGAAGGCGAGCGCTTCTTCCGGGCGGATGCGGCCGGACGGGATGGGACGCTGGGCGGTGCGGGTCATGACCGCATCGATATCCGCGTCGTACCACATGTTGAGGGCACCGGAGGCTCCGGCGCCCACGGCGATACAGAGGATCGCTATGGCGCCGATGAACGGGTTGATCGTGCCGGGCGCCATGACCAGGCCGGCAAAGGCCGTGAAGACGACGAGGGACATGACGCGCGGCTTCAGGAGCTCGAAGAAATCACGCGGCGACGCTTCGGAGAGGGTGATCTCGCCGCCGCCTGCTGCTGTGTCGTGATGCTCGATGACCGCCATGTTCTTTCCGTCGCGTTCGGCCGGGTTTGCCGACCTCTTTTAGAAATGGAGCCGCCGTTGCCGGCGGCCCCGATCGTCTGAAGACCTTACTTGATCTTCGGGAGCTGTTCCCACTGGTGGAACGGCGGCGGCGAAGACAGCTGCCATTCCAGCGTGTTGGCGCCCTCGCCCCACGGGTTGTCACCGGCGACGCGCTTCTTGGCGAAGGCTTCGACGATGCTGAAGAGGAAGATCAGCACGGCGAAAGCCGAGATGTACGAACCGTAGGACGACACCGCGTTCCAGCCTGCGAAGGCATCCGGATAGTCGATGTAGCGACGCGGCATGCCGGCGAGGCCGAGGAAGTGCTGCGGGAAGAAGATCAGGTTCACGCCGACGAACATGACCCAGAAGTGCAGCTTGCCGAGGAATTCCGAATACATGTAGCCGGTCATCTTCGGGAACCAGTAGTACCAGGCCGCGAAGATCGCGAAGACGGCGCCGAGCGACAGAACGTAGTGGAAGTGGGCCACCACGTAGTAGGTGTCATGCAGGGCGCGGTCGAGGCCGGCGTTTGCGAGCTGGACGCCCGTGACACCGCCGACGGTGAACAGGAAGATGAAGCCGATCGCCCAGACCATCGGCGTGGTGAAGCGGATCGAACCGCCCCACATCGTCGCGATCCAGGAGAAGATCTTCACGCCCGTCGGAACCGCGATGACCATCGTGGCGAAGACAAAGTAGCGCTGCGTGTCGAGCGACATGCCGACCGTGTACATGTGATGCGCCCACACGATGAAGCCGACGGCGCCGATCGCGACCATGGCGTAGGCCATGCCGAGGTAGCCGAAGATGGGCTTACGCGAGAATGTCGACACGATGTGGCTGACGATGCCGAAGCCGGGCAGGATCAGGATGTACACTTCCGGGTGGCCGAAGAACCAGAACAGGTGCTGGAAGAGGATCGGGTCACCGCCGTTTTCCGGCGCGAAGAAGGCCGTGCCGAAGTTGCGGTCCGTCAGCAGCATGGTGATGCCGCCTGCCAGAACCGGCAGCGAGAGCAGGAGCAGGAAGGCGGTGATCAGAACCGACCAGGCGAAGAGCGGCATCTTGTGCAGCGTCATGCCCGGAGCGCGCATGTTGAGGATCGTCGTGATGAAGTTGATCGCGCCGAGGATCGAGGATGCGCCGGCGATGTGCAGGCCGAGGATGACGAAATCCATGGCCGGACCGGGCTGGCCCGCGGTCGAGAATGGTGGATAGATCGTCCACCCGCCGCCCGCGCCATAACCGCCCGCCGGGCCTTCGACGAACATCGAGAGCAGAACGAGCAGGAAGGCCGGGATGATCAGCCAGAAGGAGATGTTGTTCATGCGCGGGAAGGCCATGTCCGGCGCGCCGATCATGATCGGCACCATCCAGTTGGCAAAACCGCCGATGAGGGCCGGCATGACCATGAAGAAGATCATGATGAGCGCATGCGCCGTCGTGAAGACGTTGAACATGTGCTTGCCGCCGTCGATGGCGGCGTCACCCTCGAAGCCGTAGACCATCTGGGCCAGGCCGTGGAAGATCTGGATGCCCGGCTCCTGCAGCTCCATGCGCATGAAGACCGAGAGCGTGCCGCCGATGATGCCGGCGAGGATCGCGAAGATCAGGTAGAGGGTGCCGATATCCTTGTGGTTGGTCGACAGGAACCAACGCTGAAAGAAAGTGAGCGGCTTGTGTTCGTGGTGATCGTTGTGATCGCCGTGGGCAGCGGATGTTCCGGCCATGGTCTCAACTCCCTTGGAATTACTGCGCGGCGTTCTGGGCGACGTTCACGGACTTGTCCGCTCCGTCGACAGACGCCATCAGGGCCTTGTTTGCCTCGCCGACATTTGTCGCGGCGACAGCAAGCCAGGTATCGAACTTTTCCTGCGAGACGACGCGGATGGCGATCGGCATGAACGCGTGGTCCTTGCCGCAGAGCTCGGAACACTGGCCGTAGAACAGGCCTTCGCGGTCGGCCTTGAACCAGGTCTCGTTAAGGCGGCCCGGCACGGCGTCGATCTTCACGCCGAAGGACGGCATGGCGAAGGCGTGGATCACGTCGGCTGCGGTGACGAGGACGCGCACATGCTTGCCGACCGGAACGACCAGTTCGTTGTCGACAGCGAGAAGGCGCGGATAGACGCCCTTGTCTTCCTTGCCGGCCGCGGCGCGGTCGCCGTCCTGCAGGAGAAGGCTGTCGAAGGAGAGCGGCGCTTCGCCGACCTGGTATTCATAACCCCAGTACCACTGGAAGCCGGTGGCCTTGATCGTCAGTTCCGGCTCTTCCGTGGGGGCGAGCTGCTTGGTCAGAAGCTGGAAGGACGGGATCGCCAGGAAGAGGAGAACGACGACCGGGCCGAGCGTCCAAACGACTTCGATCGCCGTGTTGTGGCTGGTCTTGGACGGAACCGGGTTCGCACTTTCGCGGAATTTCACGACCACGAGGATGAGCAGGACGAGAACGAACAGGGTGACCGGTACGATGAACCAGAGTGTGTACTGCTCGAACCAGCGGATCTCTTCCATCATCGAGGTCGCGGCGGGCTGGAGGCCCTTCTGCCAGTCGAACGGCTGATCAGCGAAAGCGGTCGAAGCAAAGAGCAGACAGCCTAGAGCGGCCAGAACTGCAAAAGCTTTGTTTTTCACAACGTATCTCCCCAAGGCGTTTGATTGGGATCAAACAGGCGCGCAGAATCCCTGCTATACTGAGTGCTTAAAACCACAGTTTCATGCTCGCCGCAACAGCCATGGGGGACCGCCCGTGCGGCATTTTTGCGCAAAAGCAAAAGCCTTGGGCCTCTCCCCACAGTTTCTTCATAATTCCCTATAGCATGAAAGGTTTGGCCGCGGCGATCCCGGCCGGAGCCCCCTTTTCACGCGCCGCAAGCGCCTGTCCGGCAGGGCCTGGCCCGCCCCTATTATAAAGTGTGCGCGGCCGGTCCAATTTCCGCCTTCAATCAATTGGAAATGAGCGCGCAGGGCTTTTCATTTCGGCCCCGTCCCTTCAAAGATACCCCGACTGATTCGAGATTCCGAGGTTTTCATGGGTTTTGCTCCCCTTTCCCGGCTGTCCCGGGCAGCATTCGGCCTTGCCGTCTTCGCGCTCGGTACGACTGCACTGGCCTCTGTTGCGACGGCCCAGCAGCCCGGCACGGTGAAATCCAACCACGGCGCCTGGTCGATCGTCTGCGATCAGCCGGCAGGTGCGTCGGGCGAACAATGCGCGCTGATGCAGAACGTTCTCGCCGAAGACCGGCCGGAGCTCGGCCTCTCCGTCGTCGTGCTGAAGACCGCCGACCGCAAGGCGAAGATCCTTCGCGTGCTCGCACCACTCGGCGTGCTGCTGCCGAACGGCCTCGGCCTCAATGTCGACGGCAAGGATATCGGGCGGGCCTATTTCGTGCGCTGCTTCGCCGACGGCTGCTATGCCGAAGTCGTGCTGGAAGACGAACTCTTGAAGACCTTCCGCTCCGGCGCCACCGCCACCTTCATCGTCTTCCAGTCGCCGGAAGAAGGCATCGGCATCCCCGTCGACCTCAAGGGTTTTGGCGAAGGCTACGACGCGCTGCCGTAAGCCGCCCTCCGGCGGGCTTGCCGCCCGCCGCCGGGGGACTTACATGAACCCCGAGTTTAAAAGTTTGCGGAGCCTGCCATGAACACCGACCTCCTCTCCCTCTTCGATGCCGACGAGGCATCCGTGCAGGCGGTGCTGCGGGAAACGCTGAAGAGTGCCGACGACGGCGAACTCTTCCTCGAACACGCCCAGGCGGAATCGCTCTCCTTCGACAATGGCCGCCTCAAGGGCGGCAGCTTCAACACCGACCAGGGTTTTGGCCTGCGCGCGGTGGCCGGCGAGGCAGTCGGGTATGCGCATTCCGGCGAGATGACTCTTTCGGCGCTGAAGCGCGCGGCGGATGCGGCAGGTGCCGTGACGCGCGGCTATTCCGCCGACTATTCCGAAGCGCCACAGGGCACCAACCGCCAGCTCTACACGCAGGACAACCCGATCGGCTCGCCGACCTTCGAGCAGAAGGTGGCGCTCCTAACCGAGATCGACGGCTACCTGCGCGGCAAGGACCCGAAAGTGCGGCAGGTGACGGCCTCGATCGCCGCAAGCTGGCAGGTCGTCAACATCCTGCGCGCCGACGGCCACCGCGTCACCGACGTGCGCCCGATGACCCGCGTCAACGTCTCCGTCGTCGTCGGCGAAGGCGACCGGCAGGAGACGGGCAGCTACGGCATCGGCGGGCGCACGACCTTCGACGCCTTCCTCACCGAGGAGAGCTGGCGTTTCGGCGCGGACGAGGCGCTGCGCCAGGCGCTGGTCAATCTGGAAGCGGTGGAAGCACCGGCGGGCACGATGGATATCGTGCTGTCCTCCGGCTGGCCGGGTGTCATGCTGCACGAGGCGGTCGGCCATGGGCTTGAGGGCGATTTCAACCGCAAGAAGACCTCGGCTTTCGCCGGTTTGCTCGGCGAGCAGGTCGCGGCCAAGGGCGTCACCGTGGTCGACGACGGCACGATCGACAACCGCCGCGGCTCGATCACCGTCGACGACGAAGGCACGCCCTCGGCCTATAACGTGCTGATCGAGGACGGCAAACTGGTCGGCTACATGCAGGACCGGCAGAATGCCCGGCTGATGGGCATGAAGGCGACCGGCAACGGCCGTCGGCAGGGTTACGCCTACCGTCCCATGCCGCGCATGACCAACACCTACATGCTCTCCGGCGACAAGACGCCGGAAGAGATCATTGCCTCGGTGAAGAACGGCCTTTACGCCGTCTCCTTCGGCGGTGGGCAGGTGGACATCACCTCCGGCAAGTTCGTCTTCGGCTGCACCGAGGCCTATCTCATCGAGAACGGCAAGGTGACGGCCCCCGTCAAGGGCGCCATGCTGATCGGCAACGGCCCGGACGCCATGCGCCGCGTCTCGATGGTCGGCAACGACACCAAGCTCGACACCGGCATCGGCAATTGCGGCAAGGCCGGCCAATGGGTCCCGGTCGGCGTCGGCCAGCCGCATCTGCGGATGGATCAGATCACGGTGGGTGGGACGAAGACCTGATTTTATAGGAACGGTTCGCGGTGCCCATCATGCGCCGTGGGGCACAACAATCCGCCGCAACAACCACTCCCGAAACGCCCGCGCCTCCGGCGACAAGCGCTTGAAGTCGCGGGCGACGAGCCAGTAGGCGCCGTAGCGGATCGAGACGTCGAAGGGTTGCACGAGGCGGCCCGCGGCGATGTCCTCGGCGGCGAAGGACCGGTCTACCAGCGCCACGCCATGGCCGCGCAGCGCGGCCTGCAGCACCAGATTGCCCTCCGTGAAAATCTGCGCACGCCCCGGCGGCGCCTCGGGCAGGCCGGCGGCGGTGAACCAGCGCTGCCAGCTGCTACGGTTCTCCTCGTGCAGCAGGGTATAGGCCAACAGGTCGGCCGGCGTGTCGAGTGGCGGGCCGTCCTCGGCGAGGCACGGCATGATCACCGGGACCATTTCCACGTCGGCAAGATGCTCCGCCTGCGCGCGCGGCCAGGCGGTCGCGTCCGTCGAATGGCGGATGGCGATTTCGGGTTCGTGGGTGCGGAACTCGATCAGCCGCATGTCGGAATCGACCACGACGTCGATCTCGGGATGGTCGGAGTGGAAATCGTCGAGATTCGGCACGAGCCAGCAGGCGGCGAAGGAGGGTTCCGCGCTAATTTCCAGCACGCCGCCGCCCCGCCTGCCCCGGATTTCCGACAGGCTCGCATCCATCGCATCGAAGGCGCGCGAGAGCACCTCGATCAGCGCCTGTCCGGCGGTGGTGAGCCGGACGCTGCGGTGGCGGCGCTCGAAGAGCGGTTTGCCGAGCTCGGCCTCCAACTCCTTGACCTGCCGGCTGACGGCCGCCTGCGACACCAGAAGCTCTTCCGCCGCGAGCGTGAAACTGCCGAGCCGGCCTGCCGCCTCGAAACTCCTCAGTGCCGTCAAGGGCAGCCGTCCGCGTTTCATCGCATAACCTCAAGTCATTCGAAATCGACGATAAACTCGTTTGAGCAAGGGTGGCAAGCGGGCGGACAATGCTGGCAGTGCAACAGACAGGAGGGCGCAACGATGTTTGGCCCCGTCACGCTCATTTTCATGGACGTCATCCGTATCCTCACCTTCCAGCAGGGTCCGCCCCTGCCCTCGCGCCACAGGAAAGCCGTTGTTAACCACTCGGATACCGACCGGATGCGATAACGGCGGCGAGAACGAGCCAAGGGAAGACAAAGACGACATGCCGATCCGCAGCACAATGCGACAGGGTCTGAAGCGCGCGGTGATCACCGGCGGGCTGGAATTTGCGCATCTGGCGGAGCGGGTCGGGCTGATGGCGTCGGCGCGCGGCATGGGCGCGATCTTCACGCTGCACCATGTGCGGCCCAAGGTGGCGCAGGCCTTTGATCCCAATGCGCATCTGGAGATCACGCCGGAATTCCTGGATGCGGCGATCGAGCACCTGACCGAAGAGGGCTACCAGTTCGTGGCGCTCGCCGACATGCCGGCGCGCCTCGCGATCGCCCGGGCCGGCGAGCGTTTTGCCGCCTTCACGCTCGACGACGGCTACCGCAACAATGCGGTGCATGCCCAGCCGGTCTTCACCCGCCACAAGGTGCCGTTCACCGTGTTCGTCGCGCCGGGTTTCTGCTGCAAGACGCATGGCATCTGGTGGGAGACGCTGACGGAGCTTCTGCGCGAGGCGCCGCATCTGGAGTTCGATTTCGGCTCGGGTGCGGTCACCATGCCGCTCGCCACGCCCTTCCAGAAACAGGCCGCCTTCAGCCGCTTTGCCCGCTTCATCCAGGTGGAGACGGAGGAAGCGGCGGCGATCGAAAAGCTCGACGCCGCAGCCAAGGCCCATGGCATCGATCCAATGATGCTGACCGAACGGCTCGTCATGCGCGAACCGGAACTGAAGTGCCTCGTGCTCAACCCGCTGGCCTCGATCGGCGCCCATACGGTCAGCCACCGCGCCCTCGCCCGCCTCAGCGACGAGGAGGCGCGCCGCGAGATGGAACACTCGGCCGACCGCATCGCCGCGATCATCGGCCACCGCCCGGAAACCTTCGCCTACCCCTATGGCGACCGTGCCGCCGTCTCGCCGCGCGAACACCGCCTCGCCAAGGACCTCGGCTTCCGCGTCGCCGTCACCACGGACCCCGGAACGCTCTCCACCCGCTCCTTCGACAGCCCGACGACGCTGCCCCGCATCTCGCTGAACGGGCTCTACCAGAAGCCGAAATATGTCGGCGCGCTCGCCTCCGGCATCCCGTTCCGGCTGCTCCGGCGCTGATCCCTCACGGATACATCCGCACCTTCGTCCAGCCCTTGCCGTCCTCCGCGTGGCGGAATTCGACGCGGTCGTGCAGGCGGAAGGGGCGGTCGTGCCAGAATTCGATCGAGACGGGTTTCAGGCGGAAGCCGGACCAGTGCGGTGGGCGGGGGATTTCGCCGATCGCGTAGCGGGCAGTGTATTCGGCGACCGCCTTTTCCAGCGCGAAGCGGCTTTCGAGCGGGCGCGACTGTTTCGAGGCCCAGGCGCCGATGCGGCTGCCGCGCGGGCGCGAAGCGTAATATTCGTCCGCCTCGGCATCGGTGACCACCTCGATGTCGCCGCGCACCCGCACCTGGCGGCGCAGCGATTTCCAGTGGAAGCACATCGCGGCCTTGTGGGCGCCGAGCAGTTCGACGCCCTTGCGGCTTTCGAAATTCGTGTAGAAAACGAAGCCGCGCTCGTCGAAACCTTTCAAGAGGACCATCCGTACATTGGGCAGGCCGGTCTCGTCGACGGTCGCGAGCGCCAGCGCGTTCGGGTCGTTCGGCTCGGTCTTTCCGGCCTCTTCCAGCCATGTGCCGAACAGGGAATAGGGCTCGTTCTCCTGGGTGAAGTCACCGCTTGTTAACGCATTTTCGCTCATATTCGATTCAATGCCGATCTTTTTGACGATTGGGGGCAGACAGGAGTGGATGTCATAGCAAAGTCGCGACCCGAGACAAAGCCATACTGGGCGCGCTGCCTTGCTGTTGCCGGCGTGACGATGGGCTGCGCGCTTCTGCCGGGCTGCATGGGCGGCCTCGACGTCTTTTCCGACAGCAAGGTCGATACCGTGCGCACCAGCGCCGTGCCGGCCGGCGCGGAGCGGCTGACCGACGAGATCACCGTGCGCAACGCCGTCTCCTCCGCCGATATTTCGCGCACCGCCGGCAACCCGATCCCCTGGGCGAATTCCGCCTCGGGCAGTGCCGGCGTGATCAGCACGATTGCCGAAAACCGCGACGATGCCGGGCGCACCTGCCGCGATTTCGTGACGACGAAACATTCCTACCAAGGGATCGCCAATTATTCCGGCCGCACCTGCCTCGGCAGTTCCGGCGAATGGCTGCTGCTGGCCTTCGATCGCCAGGGCTGAATCGTCTCGCGCGCATGTTTGCGATTTTTCAACCCTGACCCGTAACCAGTGATTAGGACGTGCCCCCTATCATGGTCGGCAAAACGACAATGGGTGGAAGTTATGCGTGACCCCTATTCGGTGCTGGGCGTGAAAAGAAGCGCCGGGCAGGATGAAATCAAGGCGGCCTGGCGCTCGCTTGCAAAAGCGGTGCATCCCGACCAGAACCACGACGACCCCAATGCCACCGTGCGCTTCACCGAAGCCGGCCGGGCCTATGACCTTCTGCGCGATCCCGACAAACGCAGCCGCTACGACCGCCAGCAGCGCGAGGCCGAGCTTCGCCGCATGGAGCAGATGCGCCGCCAGCAGGCAGAGCGCAAAGTAAGAAACGACCCGCCGCCGCGCATGGCGGACGAAGGCGCGGAAGACATGATCGCCCGCATCTTCGGCGTCGATTCCCGCGGCCAGCCGGCCGAGGGCAAGCCGCAGGCCCAATCGCAGGCGCAGGCCCAGAATCAGGCCCGCCCGCAGCCGCAGGCCGCAGCAGCACCCGCCCAGGACGCCCGCAAGGCGGCCGACGAGCCGGAAACGGACGATGCGGGCCAGGGCCGCGGCATCGCGCCGGCCGCCGCCATCATCTCCGCCATCATCCGCCGCATTCGCGGTGGCCGCCCCAAGGTCGACAAGGCGCCGGACTTCTTTGCTGACGTCACGGTTTCCGTCGAGGACATCCTGAACCGGGTGCGCCCGACGCTCGAAACGCCGGACGGCCAGACGCTGCGCGTGCCGATCGGCGCGGGCACGACGGATGGCCAGGTCATGCGCCTCAAGGAAGCCGGATACCGCTTCGAGAACCTGAAGCGCGGCGATGCCGTCATCACCGTGCGCGTGGCGCCGGGCCGCTTCCGGGTGGATGGGTTCGACCTGAAGGTCGACCTGCCGGTGACGATCGAGAATGCCGTGCTCGGCTGCGAAACGACGGTCGAAGGGCCGCTCGGTTCTTTCCCCGTGACGGTGCCGGCCTGGTCGGGCTCCGACCAGAAAATCCGCATCGAAGGCGAAGGCCTCGTCATGGAGAATGGCGAACGCGGCGATCTGATTGCCGAAATCCGCCTTCTCCTGTGGGAAAAGCCGGATGCCAAGATGATCGACCTGATGCGCAGCCTGCGCGAAGGCCTTTATCTTTAAATCGATTGTGACGCTTTCGTAAAACATGCACCCATTGTTACGGATGCTAACAGTTCCTGAAGCCCCGCGCGCTTGAACCGCATTGCTGCCTATGCCATAGGCACAATTGACTTAAGTATCAGGGGGCAAACCATGGTTCAGGCATCTGGTCTGATGAAGGGCAAGCGCGGCGTCATCATGGGCGTCGCCAACAACCGTTCCATCGCCTGGGGCATCGCCAAGGCTATCCATTCACAGGGCGGCGAAATTGCCCTCACCTATCAGGGCGATGCGCTGAAGAAGCGCGTCGAGCCGCTGGCGGCCGAAATCGGCGCGGTGCTGGCTGGCGATTGCGATGTTTCCGACGAAGCGTCGATCGACGCGGTCTTCGAGAATATCGAGAAGACCTGGGGCAAGATCGACTTCCTCGTGCACGCCATCGGCTTTTCCGACAAGGACGAGTTGACCGGCCGTTACGTGGACACGACACCGGCGAACTTCGCCAAGACCATGCAGATCTCGGTCTATTCCTTCACGTCGGTCGCCCGGCGCGCGGAAAAGCTGATGACCGATGGCGGCTCGATGCTGACGCTGACCTATTATGGCGCGGAAAAGGTCATGCCGAACTACAACGTCATGGGCGTCGCCAAGGCAGCACTCGAAGCGAGCGTGAAGTATCTCGCGGTCGACCTCGGCCCGAAGAACATCCGCGTCAACGCGATTTCGGCAGGCCCGATCAAGACGCTTGCCGCCTCCGGCATCGGCGATTTCCGCTACATCCTCAAGTGGAACGAGTACAACGCGCCGCTGCGCCGTACCGTCACCATCGAGGAAGTGGGCGACGTCGGCCTCTACATGCTCTCCGACCTGTCGCGTTCCGTGACCGGCGAGACGCATCACGCCGACAGCGGCTACCATGTCGTCGGCATGAAGGCCGTCGATGCGCCGGACATTTCCGTCATCAAGGACTGAGTGAACTCCAAGCAGCGGGACTGCACCTTGCCCATCTACATGATCCGACACGGCCAGACCGCGTGGAATGCAGAGGGCAGGCTGCAAGGCCAGCAGGACGTCCCGCTGAACGACACCGGCCGCAAACAGGCGGCCGGTAACGGCGCCGCCCTCAAGGGCATTCTCGGGCAGACGGTTTCCGACTACGATTTCGTGGCGAGCCCGCTCGGGCGCACGCGCGAGACGATGGAAATCCTGCGCCGCGCCATGGGCCTAGACCCCCTCGCCTACCGCACCGACCCGCGCCTCGTCGAAGTCTCCTTCGGCGACTGGGAGGGACATACGCTGCCCGAACTGATGGCGAAGGTGCCGGACAGGGTCGAGGAGCGCATGCATTCCAAGTGGAACTTCATTCCGCCGGGGGAAGCCGCGGAAAGCTACGAAATCCTCTCCTGGCGCATCGCCTCCTGGCTTGCCGATGTGCGCGGCCCGACCGTCTGTGTCAGCCATGGCGGGGTTTTTCGCGCGGCCTTCCGGCTGCATGGCATGGCGGAAGAAGAAGCGGCTAACACGCCCATCCACCAGGACCGCCTGCTGCGCATCGACGCGACGGGCATGCACTGGCTGTGAGGCTTGCGCCATAGTGGCCCCTCACCTGCCTGCCGGCATCCTCTCCCCGCAAGCGGGGCGAGGAATGATGGGCTCACCGTTTTGCCCCTTCGCCCCGCTTGCGGGGAGAAGGTCCCGGCAGGGGGATGAGGGGCAAATTTTTACTGGATGATTTCGAGATCGTTGATGACGCGCTTGCCGTCGACTTCGGTGTAGAACACCAGCACCTTCACGCCCGGCTCCAGGCCTTCGAAGTTGAACTCTTCCGGCGCCTGGTACTTCTTGCCGTCGTCGAGCGACAGGCTGAGGCTGCCGGTGTCGACGCTGGTGATCACGGCCTCGACATCGGCGCTTTCGGCCGAGGCGGCGAGCGGCGAGAGGAAAACGGCCGTAGCCAACAGCGCGGCGATCAATAGGCGCATCGTGCGAACCCCTGGAAATGAATCAGTCTTTTTGCTGGTCACGTCAGATGCCCCCCAAATATGGCGAAATTCGCCCGTCCCCACGCGCGTTTTTGAATGGATGGCCGGAAAGATCATACGAATCAAGCCGTGCCGCCGGCTCATCCCCTGGATTGTCGGACAAATGGCCTGGCCGATCTGTCGTGAAATGACACGATTCGACCGGTTAACCGCGCGGAAGTGCAAGTATTTCAGTTGCTTATAAATGCAATTTTAAGGATGCGAGCCTTACCGTTCGTCCCTCATCGGGGATCGATTCTTGCCATTGACTGCTGCCCTTCGCCGCCATCTGGCATCCATCGCAGAATGGGCGCGGCCATCGCTCGTGCCGGCGACGATCGCCGGCTGCGTCATCCTCACCGCGGGCATCATCTACGAGCGGCAGAACGAGCGCATCTACCTCAAAGAGCTGGAAAGCCATGTCTCGGGCGACCTTGCGCTGGTCAGCGCGCGGTTGCAGAGCGAGGTGAACAGCAATGTGGCGGCGCTGCGCAGCGTGGCCAACATGTTCGCGGTGGCGCCGGACCAGGCGACGCTGCAATTCAACGTCTTCGCCCGCAAGCTGATGTTGCAGAACACCCATTTCCGCCGCGTCGGCGTAGCGCCGGACGCCAAGGTCACGCACGCCTTCCCGCTCGACGGCAACCAGCACTATATCGGCAACGATTTCAACCGCTTCCCCTCCTTCCGCCGCGCCGCCCAGATGGATCGCTCGCGCGGGCGCCCGCTGATGTTCGGGCCGGTGCAGTTCGCCAAGGGCGGCCGCGGTTTCAACCTCTTCATGCCGGTCTTCACCAATGTCGACGCGCGTCACTACTTCTGGGGCTATATCGACGGGCTGATCGACGAGCGGAAGCTCTTCACCGATGCCGGCCTGATCGATCCCGACAGGCCTGGCCAATATGGCATGCCGCAGCACCCGACCGATATCCAGCTCGCCATCCGCGACGTCAGCGTGCCGGACAACATCGTCGATCCGTTCTTCGGCGCGGCCGAAATCTTCGAGAATGAACCCGTGGTCCAGGTGCTCGACTTTCCCGGCGGGCGCTGGGAGCTCGCGGCCATTCCGGCGAAAGGCTGGCATCACCCGCCGGAAAACCTGACGCAGGTGCGCCTGATCATCGCCGCCGCCGCGCTCGTCATCATCGTGCCGATCTTCCTGACCGGCGGCCTCGTCAGCGAGCGCCAGCGCAACATCGCCCGCCTCCGGGCACGCGAGCGGCAGGTGAAATCGCTGTCGCAGCGCCTCGACACCGCGCTGGACGCCTCCAAGATCGGCATCTGGGAGATCGAGCTTTCGACCGGCTCGCGCAGCTGGGATGTCCAGATGCACCGCATGCACGGCGTGCCGGAGAACGAATCGCCGAACGACCTCAACTGGGACGCCGTTCTCTCCGCCGAGGACGTCGCCACCGCGAGGGCCGAGATGGACGTGGTCCGCGCCGGCGGCAACGACTACAAGTCGCAATATTGCATCCGCCTGCCCGACGGCAGCGTGCGCCACATCCGCAATGTCGGCTCTCGCCTTGCCGGCCCGAACGGCAAGGACAAGCTGACCGGCATCAGCTGGGACGTCACCGAGGACGTGCTCCTGAACGAGGCGCTGAAGAGCGCCAAGGAACACACCGAGGTGCAGAATGCCGAGCTCGCCAAGCTGACGCAGCGCCTCGACCTGGCGCTCGATTCCTATGAATGCGGCCTCTGGGAGGCCGATCTGGAGGATGGGCTGACGCTGTGGGACGACCGCATGCACCAGCTCTACGGCGTCGTGAACACCGGCGAGCGGGTCACCCACGACACCTGGGTGAACGCCATTCACCCCGACGACCGCATCGAGGCCGAGCGCAAGGCCAACGAGACGATCCGCGAGAACGTGCCCTATATACGCACCTCGCGCGTCGTGCATCCGGACGGGTCGATCCGCCATGTCCAGTCGGTCGGCAAGCTGCACATTGCCCAGGACGGCCGCCGCAAGCTTGTCGGCCTCGCCTTCGACGTCACCGAAGACGTGCAGATGACGGACAGCCTCAAGGAGGCCAAGGAGCGCTCCGACCGGCAGAATGCCGAGCTGGAACAAACGACCCGGCGCCTCGACCTCGCGCTCGATTCCTATCAGTGCGGTCTCTGGGAGGCCGATCTCGATCTCGGCCGGACTTTCTGGGACGGCCGCATGCACCAGCTCTACGGGCTGACCTTCACCGACGGCATCGTGTCGCACGAGGCCTGGCTCGGCGCGGTGCATCCGGAGGACCGCAACGATATCACCGCCAATGTCGAGCGCTGCATCGCGCAGGACCTGCCCTATGTGCACGAGGCACGCGTGGTGCTGCCGGGCGGCGAAATCCGCCATGTGCGCTCCGTCGGCAAGATCCACTACGGCCACGGCGGCAGCCGCAAGCTGATCGGCCTTGCCTTCGACGTCACTGAGGATGTGATCCTGAAGGAGCACCTCAAGGCGGCGAAGACGCAGGCCGACGTCAAGAACATCGAGCTCGAACAGGCGAAGGTCCGCATTGAGCACAATGCGCTGCACGACCCGCTGACCGGGCTCGGCAACCGCCGCAAGCTCGACGACGAACTGACCGCCATCGCGGCGCTCAGCGAAGCGTCCGAGGTTCGCGTCGGCATCCTGCATATCGACCTCGACCGTTTCAAGCAGATCAACGACACGCTCGGCCACGCCGCCGGCGATGCCCTGCTGGTGCACGCCTCGCAGGTGCTGCGCGCCTCCGCCCGGCCGGGCGATCTCGTCGCGCGCATCGGCGGCGACGAATTCGTCGTCGTGGTGACCGACACGACCGACCAGACCTATCTCAGCACGCTGTCGCGCCGCATCATCACCCTGATGCAGCAGCCGGTCGAATATGAGGGCCACCTCTGCCGCTTCGGCGTCAGCATCGGCGTGGCGCTGGCCGAGGGCCGCTCGATCGACACCGCGAAACTGCTCGTCAATGCCGATATCGCGCTCTACCGCGCAAAGGCGCTCGGCCGCAACCGGCACGAATTCTTCACGCAGGCGCTTCAGGCCGAGATCATCTCGAACAAGCGCATCGCCGACGATATCCTGGCCGGCATCGAGAACAATGAGTTCGTGCCCTATTACCAGCCGCAGATTGACGCCGGCACGCTGAAGCTCGCCGGTGCCGAGGCGCTGATCCGCTGGAACCATCCGCGCGACGGGCTTTTGACGCCCGACCGCTTCCTGAAGATCGCCGAGGACCTCAACGTCATGGCGACGCTCGACCGGATCGTGCTGGAAAAGGCGCTGATCGATTGTGCCCGCTGGGCCGCACAAGGCCTGATCATGCCGAAGATTTCGGTCAACGTGTCGGCCCGGCGGTTGCGTGACGAGAGCCTGATCGACAGCCTCACCGGCCTCTCCATCCAGCCCGGCCAGATCGCCTTCGAACTGGTCGAATCGATCTTCCTCGACGAGAGCGACGACGTGGTGCTGTCCAACCTGGAACGCATCAAGGCGCTCGGCATCGATATCGAGATCGACGATTTCGGCACCGGCCATACCTCGATCGTCAGCCTCCTGAAGCTGAAGCCCAAGCGGTTGAAGATCGACCGCCAGCTCGTGGCGCCCATCCTCTCCTCGCGCGATGAGCAGGCGCTGGTGCGCTCGATCATCGAGATTGGCCGCTCGCTCGGCATCGAGATCGTGGCGGAAGGCGTGGAGACGATGCAGCACGCCGAAATGCTCGGGCTTCTCGGCTGCGACCTCTTGCAGGGTTATGCCTTCGCCCGGCCACTGTCCCGCGACGCGTTTCTGGCCTTCGGCACCGAGATGCGCTGGAAGCTGGCTTCGTAGAGAGCGGTTGGCGGCTACGACCGCTTTGCGCCAACAGCACGCCACATCCTGCCGGCGCAATAAGCACGCACCTCCCTCTCGTTTCGCAACGGTGATATGAGGGAGCGATGTGGCACACGCGACGGAGATGGGACAGGGGAAGACTTGCCTTGCTTGCTGCAGGGGCGCTGGCCTCCAGCATCCCGACGGATGCCGCGATCGCCCAGATTGAATGGCGCGCGCCGCCTTGTATCTACTCAATAGCCACCAACACTGGAACGCTCTGCGTCCGCGCGACCAGCTTCAATCGCGACATATGCGGGGCGCTTGCCCATTTCGCCGGCGAGAACGATCTACCGCCCGATTTCTTTGCGCGGCTGATCTGGACGGAAAGCCGGTTCCGTCCAGATGCCGTCAGCCCGAAAGGCGCGGAAGGAATAGCGCAATTCATTCCCTCCACCGCAAGACTGCGCGGCCTATCGAACAGTTTCGACGCTTTGGAGGCATTGAAGAAATCGGCCGAGTATCTCGATGACCTGCGAGATCGCTTCGGCAATATCGGGCTCGCCGCCGCTGCCTACAATGCCGGCGAAGGCGGATTGCAGACATTCCTGAAAAACGGAAGACTGCCGCAGGAGACCCGCAACTACGTCCTTGATATCACGGCTCATGCGGCCGAGGACTGGCGCGACAACCCGCCTGCAGCCATCGACCTGCGCCTCGACGGGCAGAAGTCCTTCGAGGACGCCTGCATCGCGCTTGCCGACACGCGGCGCCTCAAGGCCCTGGAATTCGAAGCGGAAGGCGCTTGGGCACCGTGGGGCGCGCAACTGGCGGGGCATTTCCAGAAGACGGTGGCCGTCAGATTGTTCCTGTCGACCGTTCGATCCCTGCCCGCGCCGCTGAACAAGGAAAAGCCGCTGATCCAGAAGGAACGCAACCGTGCCTTCGGGACAAGGCTGCGATACACGGCCCGCATTGGCCGTCCGACCCGGCAGGAAGCCGAGGCCGTGTGCCGTGAAGTCCGCAAGAGCGGCGGCGCCTGCATCGTCTTCAGGAACTGACCGGGACCAACGGTTCGTGGATTTGGCCAACGCGCTATAGGCCTTGAGCTGCCGGAAAGCTGCTGTTCGGTTTTCCAACCCATCTCAGAGATGCTCGGATCACCCTTCCATGAACGCTTTGGGCAAAAATCAGCCGCGACCGCGGCTCGCCCCCAAAAAAGCAACAAACTCCCAAAGCGGCATCTCTGCGCGAAACCCTTGTCCCTCCCCTCTCTTTTCCACTAAGAGAGGACCCACTTCCTTACAGGTCCGGTTCCGCTCATGTCGCACAATACTTTCGGTCACCTTTTCCGCGTCACCACTTGGGGCGAAAGCCATGGGATCGCGCTTGGCTGCGTGGTGGATGGCTGCCCGCCCGGCATTCGCTTCACGCTGGCCGAACTCCAGGCCTGGCTCGACAAGCGCAAGCCCGGCCAGTCGCGTTTCGTGACGCAGCGCCGCGAGGACGACCTCGTGAAGGTGCTCTCCGGCGTGATGATGGACGCGGATGGCGAGACGATGATCACCACCGGCACGCCCGTGTCGATGATGATCGAGAACACCGACCAGCGCTCCAAGGACTATGGCGAGATCGCCAAGCGCTATCGCCCCGGCCACGCCGACTACACCTATGACGCCAAATACGGCATCCGCGACTATCGCGGCGGCGGGCGTTCTTCCGCGCGCGAGACGGCGGCCCGTGTCGCCGCCGGAGGGCTTGCCCGCAAGGTCGTGCCGGGGCTCACTGTCCGCGCCGCCCTCGTGCAGATCGGCAAGCACAAGATCAACCGCGACAATTGGGACTGGAACGAGGTCAACAACAACCCGTTCTTCGCGCCCGATCCGGCCATCGTGCCCGTTTGGGAAGACTATCTCGACGGCATCCGCAAGTCCGGCTCCTCCATTGGCGCCGTCGTGGAAGTCGTCGCCGAGGGTGTTCCCGCCGGCATCGGCGCGCCGATCTATGGCAAGCTCGACCAGGATATCGCCTCGCTGCTGATGTCGATCAATGCCGTCAAGGGCGTCGAGATCGGCGAAGGCTTTGCCTCCGCGGAACTCACCGGCGAGGAAAATGCCGATGAGATGCGCATGGGCAATGACGGCAACCCGATCTTCCTGTCCAACCATGCCGGCGGCATCCTCGGCGGCATTTCCACCGGCCAGCCGGTGATCGCCCGCTTCGCCATCAAGCCGACCTCCTCGATCCTCACCGAGCGCCGCTCGATCGATTCGGACGGCAACAATGTCGACGTGCGCACCAAGGGCCGGCACGATCCCTGCGTCGGCATCCGCGCCGTGCCGATCGGCGAGGCGATGGTTGCCTGCGCCGTTGCCGATCACTATCTGCGCGATCGCGGCCAGACCGGCCGCCTGAAATAACCGGCTGAATAGGAGCCTGCCATGAGCTACGACCAGAAGCGTGTCGTCGATGCCATCCGCGCCTTCGAGGCCGGCGAGATCGTCGTCGTCATGGATGACGACGGCCGCGAGAACGAGGGCGACCTGATCGTCGCCGCGGTGCATTGCACGCCGGAAAAGATGGCCTTCATCGTGCGCCACACCTCCGGCATCGTCTGCACCCCCATGCCGCGCGAGGAGGCCAAGCGCCTCAACCTCAACGCCATGGTGGCGGAAAACGATTCGGCGCACACCACCGCCTTCACCGTCTCCGTCGATTTCAAGCACGGCACGACGACCGGCATTTCCGCCGATGACCGCACGCTGACGGTGCGCAACCTTGCGAACCCCAATGTCGGCCCGACGGATTTCGTGCGCCCCGGCCACATCTTCCCACTCGTCGCCCGCGAAGGCGGCGTCTTGATGCGCTCCGGCCATACGGAAGCCGCCGTCGACCTCTGCCGCCTCGCCAGCCTGCCGCCGATCGGCGTGATCAGCGAGCTTGTCAACGACGATGGCACTGTGATGCGCGGTCCGCAGGTGGCGAGCTTTGCCGAGACGCATGGCCTTAAGCAGGTCTCCGTCGCCGATCTCATCGCCTATCGCCAGCGCAAGGAAACGCTGATCGAGCAGGTCGACACCTTCACCATCGAGACGCCCTACGGCCGGGCGAAGGCCCTGACCTACACGCTGCCCTGGGACCCGATGCAGCACCTCGCGGTGATCTTCGGCGACATCCGCGACGGCGTCGACATTCCGGTGCGCCTGCATCTGGAAAATGTCGGCGGCGACGTTTTTGGCGCGGACCGCCAGATCGACGGCATCATGAAACGCATCGCCGAGCAGGGCCGCGGCGTCATCGTCTATCTGCGCGAAGGGTCCGTCGGCGTCGGCGCCTCGCAGACCGCCCGCCGGGGCAAACATGACGGCGAAGGCCATAACGAGGCGCAGGCGCGCGAAAGCGAATGGCTGGAAATCGGCCTTGGCGCGCAGATCCTGAAGGATCTCGGCATCACCTCGATCCGCCTGATGGCGTCGCGCGAGCGCCACTATGTCGGCCTCGAAGGGTTCGGCATCCAGATCAGTTCCACCGACCTCTGCTGAGATAGAATATCCCGCATCGCCGAAACGTTTGCTCTTCACGCGACGGTTCGGGGCTGCGGGATTTTCTTTGAGGGGCGGTAGGCGCATGTGGGATTTCAGCATCGGCAAGACCATCGGCATCCTCGCCAGGACCATGCCCTTCATCCTCACCCGCATGGTGATCTATTTCGTCATCACCCTCGCCTTCATCCTGGCCACCGGCGCCGGCGCCGGCATCGGTTATGGCGTGGGCTCGATCAGCGAAAGCCCGGAATCCTATGCGGTCTGGGGCGGCTTCATCGGCATGGGTTTCGTGGGCGCCGCCGTCTACTGGGCGCGGGAATGGCTGCTCTACATGGTCAAGGCCGCCCATATCGCCGTCATCGTCAAGCTGATCGACGGCGAGGCGCTGCCGGAGGACAAGGGACAGGTCGCCTATGGCCGCGAGATCGTCACGGCCCGCTTCGGCGAGGCGAACGTGCTTTTTGCGCTCGACCAGCTCATCAAGGGCGTGATCGGCGCAATCACCGGCCTCATCGGCGGTGTTGCGGCCTTCCTGCCGATCCCCGGCCTCGATGCGCTGGCCCGCTTCGCCAATACGGTGATCCGCCTGTCGCTGACCTATGTCGACGAGATCATTCTCGGCTACAACATCCGCACCAACAGCGACAACGCCTGGGAAAGCTCGCGCCGCGGCCTCGTGCTCTATGCGCAGAACGGGCTGAAGATGGTCAAGAACGCCGTCTGGCTCTCGATCTTCCTGTGGATCCTCTCCATCGTCGTCTTCCTGCTGGCGCTGGCCCCCGCCGCCGCCATCCTCTACGCCTTCCCGGGCGAGATCGCCGGCTACAGCTTCATCGTCGCCATCGTCTTCGCTTGGGCCTTTAAGGCCGCCGTGCTGGAACCCTTCGCCATCACCGCGCTGATGGCCGTCTATTTCGACACGATCCGCGGCCAGGTGCCGGACCCGGAATGGGACGCGAAACTGGCGGGCGCATCGGCCAAATTCCGCGCGCTGACGGAGCAGGCGACGACCGCGTTTGGCGGGCGGCCGGTGACGGCTTAGAGTTCACGCGGAATGCAGAGAATTTGAACCATTCCGATTACCGGAAGTTGTGGATTTTTCTCTACTGTCCCTTTCAGCAATTCGCTGGGGATTTCCATGCGTCTGTTCATCGTTCTCATGCTGGCGACAATGCTGGCCGCGCTGTCGTTCACCGATGATGCCGAGGCCCACCGTCGCGGCTTTTCCTTCGGCAGCAGCCGGGCGAAAACCCGATCCGTGCCCGTCATCATTCCCATATCGAGCGGCGGCTCATCCGTCGTCTTCGTCAAGAAACTGCCGAATGTCGCAACGTTCAGGTTCAAGGACAAGGGCTTCTACGATCTCGGCTACAAGTTCGATACGTTCGGCGGCGGAGAATGGGTCGGCTATTTCAAGGGCAAGTCCAGCTATGTCAGGCTCGACCAGGCGAAGGTCAAGCAGCTCGTATTGCCCATGGTGGGACTGACGGAGGCGGACGCTCCCACGCGCGGGGCCGGCGGCCAGCTGATGGTGGGCTTCGTCTGGATCATCGCAGCGCTTGTCGCCGCCGTCTTCGCCCTGCTGCGCTTTTCGGGCCTGCGCCGCGCCATTTTCGCGCCGCGGGGCCGGAAGCAAACGGAGGATGATTTCGACGACCGGCGCTTTGTCGTCAGCGCACCGGAGCCATCCTTCCAGCAAAAGCCGAACCTAACGGTGGTGCCGCGCGCGCAATCGGCCGCACCGTCCTTCAACCGCGCCGTTCCGGCCGGTGCCTTCGGGAAAAGGCGCTAGAACGTTTCCGCTTTTCTTCGAATAGCGAAAACGTTCTATCTCTTGTTTTTGCGCAATTCCGGACGCAAAACCGCTGCGCACTTTTGCTGGAGTTGCTCTAGTCCTCCCCGCGCCACCCATCCAGATAGCGCACCGTTTCCACGCCCGAAAATTTTGCGAGCCGCGTTAGTTCCGCGTCCAGCTTCTCCAGCCGCCCGGTCGATGCGCGCACCTTCGGTTCCCACCAGAGCCGCTTGACGTCGAGCGAGCCGGCCTTGCGGTCGGCCTTCATGTCGATGCGGCCGACGAGGCGGTCGCCTTCGAGCAGCGGGAAGACGTAGTAGCCATATTGCCGCTTCGGCTCCGGCACGAAGATCTCGATGCGGTAGAAATAGCCGAACAGCCGTTCCGTGCGGTTGCGGTCGCGGATCAAGGGATCGAAGGGCGAGAGCACGCGCAGGCGGGCCGGCGGCTCGGGGATGTCGCCGAGGTTTTCCGGGAAATCGGCGAAGGCATGCGAGGCGCGCGGCTTGCCGCCGTCCATCGTCTCGATCGAGACGGGCCGGAGTTCGTCGCGGTGCGTCTCCACCCAGGTTTTGGCTTCCTCCGGCGTGATCAGCGCCCAGAAGGCGGCGATCTCGCCATGCGTGGCAAAACCCAACCGTTCGAGCGCGCTGCGGCAAGCCCAGTCGACGAAAGCGTCATGGTCGACGGCCGGTTCGTGGTGATGCGGTGGCAGCACGCGCTCGGCAAGGTCGTAGACCTTCTGGAAATTCTCCCGCCGGGCAATCGCCAGCTTGCCGGTATGCCAGAGATATTCCAGCGCCGTCTTGTTGGGATGCCAGTTCCACCAGCCGCCGGATTTGTGATCGTCCACCTTCAATTCGCGCGACAGCACCGGTCCGCTGGCGGCGATGCGCTCATAGGTCTCCTCGAAAGCCTTGTCGAAGCCTTCACCCTGCCATTTTCGCCAGTTTTCCAGGATGGACGCTTCCTTGCGGCGGAAACGGTGCTTCCAATAGCGGAAGAAGGCGCATGGGATGATCGAGGCGTCGTGCGTCCAGTGCTCGAAGAGTTCACCATCCTTCTCGAGCAGCTCGGCAAGATGCTCGCGCCGGTAGGTCTGGTTGCGCGAGAACAGGATCTGGTGATGCGCCCGCTCGACGGTGGCGATGCTGTCCACCTGCACGAAGCCGATATCGTGGATGAGCTGCAACAGCCCCGCCTTGCCGAGCTGACGGCCGGGGGGAGCGCTGAGACCCTGCCGGGCAAGGAAGATCCGCCGGGCCTCGGCATTGGAGAGGAGAATCGTCATGGCTGGATCATAGGCATATATTCTTGGTTTGTTCCACTGTTTTCCGCACGCCGGCGCGCGAGGCGTTTGCGCTTTTCCCCGAATTGCTTATAGCTCCCTCACCATCCGCGAACCGGGATCCCGCTCTTGGATATCGTCTTCTCCGCCGCCACGGTGACCTATGCCGGACGCGTGGCGCTTCACCCGCTGACACTCACGCTCACCGAACGCCGCATCGGCGTCGTCGGCCTCAACGGCTCCGGCAAGACGACCATGGCGCGGATGATCAACGGCCTGGTCAAGCCGACCACCGGCACCGTGACGGTCGGCGGGCTGGATACGGTGACGGACGAGGTGGCCGCGCGTGGAAAAACCGGCTTCATCTTCCAGAACCCGCAGCACCAGATGATCCTGCCGATCCTCGCCGAGGACATCGCCTTCGGCCTGAAGAACCGCAAGCTCGGCAAGGCGGAGATCGCGGAAAAGACCGAGGCCGTGCTGGCGCGATTCGGCATTTCGCACCTCGCACGCCGCCGCGTGCACGAGCTTTCCGGCGGAGAAACGCAGCTCGGCGCCATTGCCAGCGTGCTTGTCACCGGCCCGGACCTGCTCATCCTCGACGAGCCGACCAACCAGCTCGACCTGAAAAACCGCGCGCTGATCGAACGCACCATTGCCGGCCTGCCGGAACAGGTGCTCGTCATCACGCATGACCTCGCCCTGATCGAGAGTTTCGACCGCGTGCTGGTGTTCCACGAGGGCCGGCTGGCGGCCGACAGCGGACCGGCAGAGGCGATCCGCACCTACCGGGAGATCGCCGCGTGCTGAACGGGCTCGACTTCGACGGCGATTCGGTTCTCCACCGCATGCCGGTGCGCGGCAAGCTGATCGCGCTTTTCGTGGCGGCGATCGGGCTCTTCCTCACCGCGGACCTGCGGCTTCTCGTCCCGGCGCTGGTGTTGTCGGCCGCGCTCTACCTCTCGACCGGGATCGGCCCTCGCGAGGCGTTCCGGCGCGTGCGCTTCGTGCTGTTCACGGTTCTTCTCGTCGCGGCTGCGAACTATCTGTTCCACTCGCTGCACGAAGCACTCGCCGTCTTCTGCCGCCTCTCCACGCTGGTCCTGCTCGCCGCCGCCATCACCGCGACGACGGGCATTTCCGCCTTCATGAACGAGATCACCCGGCTGCTGACGCCGCTGGAACGATTCGGTTTCGTGCGGGCGGCGGATGCCAGCCTGGCGGTCGGCCTCGTCATCCGTTTCGTGCCGGAAATCTTTGCCCGCTATGGCGAAATCGCCGATGCCCACAAGGCGCGCGGCCTGCCGGTGCGGCCGCTCACCACCCTCGTGCCGTTGATCATCCTGACGCTGAAGGATGCGGATACGATCGCCATGGCGATTGACGCGCGCGGATTTCGGCGGCACTAACCCATTTATGTCCATTCGGGAAAGCTGACATGACCACCAGAGACATCGTCCTCGTCGCCCTCTTCGCCGCGATCATCGTGGTGCTGGGCCTGCTCCCGCCGATCACGCTCGGCTTCATTCCGGTGCCGATCACCGCGCAGTCGCTCGGTGTCATGCTCGCCGGCTGCATTCTCGGCGCCAGGCGCGGTGCGGCGGCGGTGCTGCTCGTGCTGCTGCTGGTCGCGATCGGCCTACCGGTTCTCTCCGGCGGTCGCGGCGGCCTTGCGGTCTTCGCCGGCCCGGGAGCGGGTTATCTCATCGGCTTCGTTCCCGGCGCCTTCGTCTGCGGCCTGATCGCCGAGCGCTTCGTCAGGGAGGAACAGGGCGAACTCACGCAGTTCCTCGCCTTCCTAGCTGCTGCCGTCGCCGGCGGCATCGCCGTGGTCTACCTCTTCGGCGTTCCGTGGCTCGCCTATATGAGCGGCAAGGCCTTCTTCGAGACGACGCTGGCAGCCCTCGTATTCCTGCCGGGCGATCTCATCAAGGCCTTCGTCGCCATGCTCGCCGGCCGCGCGGTGCTCGCCGGTTATCCGCTGCTTCCGCAGCGCGCCTGAGCCGATGCCGCTGGCCGGTGCCCTCGAACGGCACGCCGCGCAACATCCAGAAAACCCGGCCTTCCACCTGGAGGACCGGGTTCTGTCCTACGCGACGCTCGTCGCCACCGCGCGGCACCTGCATGCGGCCTTCGCCGGCCTCGCGCCATCGGGCCGAAGCGCCATCGGCCCGGAAAACCGGCTGGTCGCGCTCGTCACCGGCAACCATGCCCTCTTCCCCGCCGCCTTCGCGGCTGCAACAGCCGGAAACACCTGCGCCGCCCTGATCGATCCGCATTTGCCGGAGGCAGTCCGCCGGCGGCTCCTCGAAAAGCTCGACCCCGACCTGATCGTCATCGCCGAAGGGGCGGAGCTTCTCGCCCACAATCCGCGGAGCGGCGCGACCCTCGTCCTCGCCGAAAGTGCCGCCTTCGACGCACCGCCGCTGCCGGAAGGCCGCGACGACGACCCGTTCCTCATCGTCTTCACCTCCGGCACGACGGCCGATCCGAAGCCGATCATCCGCGACCGCCATTCCTGGCGCATCAGCCTTGCCACGGGCGCGCCCTTCTTCGGCCTCGATGCCACGACCAGCACCTATGCCCCCGGCCCGCTGGCCCACGGCCTTGCGCTCTATGCGATGACGGAGACCCTGCTTGCCGGCGGCGCCTTCCATTCCGCCCGGCATTTCGATGCGGCGCAGGCGCTGGAGACGATCCGCACAGCGGACATCCGCCGGCTCGTGCTGGTGCCGACCATGCTGCGCCGGCTCTGCGAGGGCGCGCCCGTCGATACCATCGCGGCCATCACGGTTGCCGGCGCAAAACTGACCGCGGCCGACCATGCGCTCTGCGCCGCGCATTTCCCCAAGGCGGCCGTGCGCGAATATTATGGTGCCTCGGAGCTCGGCTTCGTCACGGTCACCGCGCCGGGCGACCCCGCCTCCTCCACCGCCGTCGGCACGCTTTTTCCCGGCGTGCGGCTTTGCGTGCTGGACAAGGATGGTAAGGCGCTTGCCGCGGGCGAAACCGGCACGATCTTCGTCGAGAGCCCACTTGTCGCGACCGGCTATCTCGGTGCCGGCGACGGCGCGGGTCTCGCCCGCTTCGGCGCGCTCGCGACCGTCGGCGACCTCGGTTTCCTGGAGGCGGATGGCACGGTGCATCTGCTCGGCCGCGCCGGCGGCATGGTCCTCTCCGGCGGCAACAATATCTATCCTTCCGAGGTGGAAGCGGCCCTGCTCGGCCTTCCCGAAATCCGCGCCGCCCATGTCTTCGGCGTCGAGCATGCGGATCTTGGCAGCGAGCTTATCGCGGTGATTGAGCCAAGCGGGAAAGACCTGACGCCGGAGAGCCTGAAGGCGGCGCTGGCAAAAACGCTGCCGCGCTACAAGCTGCCGCGCCGGCTCTGGCTGTGCCGCGCCATGCCGGTGACGCCCTCCGGCAAGGTCGAGGCGAAGACGGTGCGGCAATGGGTGGCGGAGGACAGCGATGCGCTCGAACGGTTCTACTGATCCCGCCCGCATCCCCGTTATCGCGGCCGCCTTCCGCACGCCGATCGGCCGCGTCAACGGCACGCTCGCCGCCATCGAGCCGGCAAGCCTTGCAGCACCTCTGATCCGCCGCATCCTCGCCGAGACCGGGCTTTCGCCCGCGGCGGTGGACGACGTGATCCTCGGCAATGCGGCCAACAGCGCCGGCAATCTCGCGCGTCTGGCAGCGCTGGAGGCGGGGCTTCCCGTCTCCGTGCCCGGCCTGACGGTGGACCGGCAATGCGGCTCGGGGCTGGAGGCGATCATGCTCGCCGCCCGGTTGGTGCAGGCGGGTGCCGGGCGCTTTTATCTCGCCGGCGGCACCGAGAGCTCAAGCCGTGCCAACCTGCGTTTTCGCCCGCCCGCAACAGCCGGCGGAGAGCCGCAACCCCTGCGCCGCGCCCGCATGGCGCCCGATACGGTCGGCGACCCGGACATGGGCATCGCCGCGGAAAACGTCGCCACCCATGCCGGCATCAGCCGCGAGCGGCAGGATGCCTTCGCGCTGGAAAGCCATGTTCGCGCGGTGGCGGCGGCGAAGGCCGGGCGTTTCGATCGCGAGATCGTTCCGGTGGAAACGCCCGCCGGGCTGGTTTCCCGCGACGAATGCCCGCGGGAAAACACGTCGCTGGAAAAACTCGGCGCGCTGAAGCCCGTCTTCCGGCCCGATGGCACGGTGACCGCGGGCAATGCCTGCCCGGTCAATGATGGCGCTTCGGTCGTGCTGGTCACCTCGCTTGTGGCGGCGCAGGCGCTCGGGCTTGAGCCCCTGCTCGAAATGGTCGACAGCGCGGTGGCCGGCGTCGATCCGAACCTGCTTGGCCTCGGCCCCGTGCCGGCCATCGCAAAACTCGCCGCGCGCAATGCCGGGCTCGATGCAACGAGAATACCCTTCGTCGAATTCAACGAGGCCTTTGCATCGCAGGTGCTGGCCAGCCTCGATGCGCTCGGCATCGACCCCGCGCGCGCCAACCGCGACGGCGGGGCGCTGGCGCTCGGCCATCCCTATGGCGCGTCCGGCGCGATCCTCGTCACGCGGCTTTTTGCGCAAATGCGGGGCGTCGAGACGGGGGCGGAGGGCGTTGCCATGATGGGCATCGGCGGCGGCATGGGCATTGCGGCGCTGTTTCGAAAATTGTGAGGGTGAGATGAAAAATTATTCCGGCGGCTGCCTGTGCGGCGCCATCCGTTTCGAAGCGACGGGACCTGCGGAGAAGCCGCATACCTGCTCCTGCCGCTTCTGCCAGCAGCATACCGGCGCGCCGACCGCTGCCTGGGTGGAGTTTCCCGCCGAACGTCTCGCCTGGACGGGCGCAAAACCCGCGACCTGGCGCTCCTCGGACTATTCCAGCCGCGCCTTCTGCCCGGCCTGCGGCAGCTCCATCGGCGCGATCGACGACGAGCCGGTCGTGGCCCTGCTCATCGGCGGTTTTGACGATCCGTCCGATCGGGCGCTTCAGCCGCAATACCATTCCTTCGAGGATTGCCGGCCGGTATGGCTAAAGGTCGAGACGGCTTCAGGCGAGGAATGATTTCAGCCAGTCGCGCACCGGCTGCGGCACGTTGACGGGCTGGCGTGTCGAGGGATCGACCGCCACCCAGACGATTTCCAGATCCGCCACCGCTGCACCTTTGGAAGAGATCGCGACGGCGAAGCTGAGCGAGGTGGCGCCGATGCGCGTGACCGACACCTTGAAGCGGACCAGATCATCCAGCCGCAGGCCGCGATGGAAGGTGCAGCCGGATTTGCGCACGAAATAGACCGGGTCGTCCCGACCCTCGGGCCTTTCGCGCCAGAGGCCGGCGACGGCGGCCTCGGCATGGGCGTAATAGGCGGCATTGTGCATGTGGCCGTGCATGTCTATATCGCGAAAGGGTATGCGGACCTCGCTCACCGTGATGTCTGCCGTCTGTTCCACGTCGACCCCCGGGATAAAACCATGCTTCGTGCCGTTGTTAGAGCGTTCGGCGATCCCCGGCAAGTGATCGCCCTGGAAGAGGCCGAGCGCGTGGCCCCCGGCCCGGGCGAAGTCGAAATCCGCATCCTGCGCGCCGCCATCAACCCTTCCGACCTCATCCCCATCACCGGCGCCTACCGCAGCCGCACCACCCTGCCCTTCGTGCCCGGCTTCGAGGGGGTCGGGGAGATCTTGCGTCTTGGCGAGGGCGTGGGTGGACAGCCATACCCCCCTCTGTCCTGCCGGACATCTCCCCCTCAAGGGGGGAGATTGGATGGGGCACCGTCTCGGTCATCTCAGGCGTTGCAAGAGGGGAAAGAGCCTTCAAGCTTGCCAATCTCCCCCCTTGAGGGGGAGATGTCCGGCAGGACAGAGGGGGGTGAGCCGTTGGCCGAAGCCGCCAATGGAGTGGGCTTCGCAATCGGCCAGCGCGTGCTGCCGATTGGCATGAGCGGTCTTTGGCAACAATATCTCGTCCGCCCGGCGGACCGGTGTTTTGCGGTGCAGGATGATCTTTCGGACGACCAGGCTGCGATGGCCTATGTGAACCCGCTGACGGCGTTCCGGCTGGTCGATGCGGTCCGTGAGCACTTCGGCAATACAACGGGCCAGCGCGTCGGCGTGACCGCGGCGGCCTCTGCCATTGGAAAAATGCTGCTGGTACTGCTTGCGGAAGCGGGTTTCCAGCCAGTCGCCCTTGTACGCAGCCCGGCGACGGCTCTGCGACTGGCGGAAAGCTTTTCCGGCGAGATCGTCGCGCAAGCGCCGCTGCCGCCGCTTGATGCGGTGCTTGATGCCGTCGGCGGCGAGCCGGGCAATGGGCTGTTCCGCCATATCCGGCGCGGGGGCGCCTTCGTGCAATATGGCGCGCTGAGCGGGGCGCAGCTCGATCCGATGCTGGTGGCCGCACGGCGCGACGAGGTCGCCTTCTCCTTTCTGTGGCTGCGCAACTGGGTGCATTCTGCGTCCCGCGCGGCGATCGAAGCGGCGTTCGAGGATAGTTTTGCGGGTATCCGCGCCGGCCATCTCGGCTCTGCCGTCGATGGCGTCTTTGCGCTCTCGGACCTCCCCGCGGCGCTAGCCCGCCAGGACGACCCGTTGCGCGTCGGAAAACTGCTCCTTGCGCCGTGACGGTTGAAAAGGCGTGGACACTCGCCCATTTCCCGTGGACCTCGCCAACCGCAATAGGTAGCTTCCGGCCATGACGACGTTTCTCTTCGAGAACCCGATCTTCCTCGAGCACCACACGCCGGAGGGCCACCCGGAGCGGTCGGACCGTATCCGGGCGATCAACCTCGCGCTGGAGCATGAGCGCTTCTCGCCGCTCGTGCGCGAGAAGGCACCGCAGGCGAACGAGGATTTCGTGCTGCTCGCCCATCCGGAAAGCCACCTGCGCGCCGTCATGGACGAGATGCCCGAAGAGGGCATCAACCAGGTCGAGGCGGATACCTATGCGAGCCCGGCGAGCCTACAGGCCGCGCTGACCGGCATCGGCGGGGCGATCGGGGCGATCGACGCGGTCTTTTCCGGCAAGGCGGACAATGCCTTCGTCGCGGCGCGCCCGCCCGGCCACCATGCCGAGCGCAACAAGGCGATGGGTTTCTGCTTCTTCAACAATGCCGCGATTGCCGCCCGCCATGCGCAAAGGGCGTATGGTGCGGAGCGCGTCGCCATCGTCGACTGGGACGTGCACCACGGCAATGGCACGCAGGACATTTTCTTCGACGACCCGTCCGTGCTGTTCTGCTCGACGCACCAGATGCCGCTTTATCCCGGCAGCGGCGCGAAGGACGAGACGGGGGCCGGCAACATCGTCAACGCGCCACTTTCGGCCAATGACGGCAGCGACCATTTTCGCGAGGCTTTTCGCTCGCGCGTGCTGCCGCGTGTCGCCGATTTCCGACCGGACGTGATCATCATTTCCGCGGGCTTCGACGCCCACCACCGCGATCCTCTGGCGCAGATCAACCTCGTCGCCGACGATTTCGACTGGGCGACGGCGAAGATCATGGAACTTTCCGAAAAATCGGCGAACAACCGGGTGGTCAGCCTGCTGGAAGGCGGCTACGACCTCGAAGGCCTCGCCGAATCCGCCGCCACCCATATCTACCGCCTGATGAGAGGCTGACCATGACCAACGCCGCCCCTGCCGCCGCCGCCCCGGATGTCTCCGCCCTCACCTTCGAACAGGCCGTCGAGGAGCTGGAAAAGATCGTTGCAGCGCTGGAGCGCGGCGACGTGCCGCTCGACCGGTCTATCGAGATCTACGAGCGCGGCGAGGCGCTGAAGAAACATTGCGAGACACTGCTTTCGGCCGCCGAAAACCGCATCGAAAAGATCCGCCTCGACCGCGCCGGCAAGCCGCAGGGCACGGAGCCGCTCGACGGGGCCTGATCCTTATAGTTGGTCTGCGATCGCGGCCTTGTCGATGATCGACCAGACATTGCGGATGCGCCCCTCCTGAAATTCATAAAAGACGTTTTCGCTGAACGCGACCTTCCTGCCATTGACGGGGAGGCCGAAGAGTTCGTCTACGGGCGTGCAATCGAACAGCAGGCGGCTGGCAATGCGCGGCGGGTCCGCCATCAGGAAATCTATGTTGAAACGAAGGTCAGGGATCGCCCGAAAATCGCCTTCCAGCATGGTGCGGTAGCCTGACAGGCCGATGCGCTTGCCGTTGTAGTGCGCGTCCTCATGCACGAAATTGCCGAGGTTCGGCCAGTCCTGTGCGTTCAGGCAGGCGATATAGCCGTGGTAGAGCGCCGAGAGATCGTCCTTCGTCATGCATCCGTTCCTGTGTGCCTGCCCTCAATATGGGGCAACGGGCGGCGAAAGCCAGACGGGCTGAAAGCTTGACCACAGCGTCAACAGGATCGCGCTATCCGCCTCGCCCGCCGCCCGCTAACATCCGCCCATGAACCAATGACAGGAGGGCGTGATGAGCTTTTTTCCCGGCAAGGACCCGGAGGCGGGTGACGCGGCGGCCTGCGATGCGCTGGAGCATCTGATCATTCCGCGCACCAGCGATATCGGCGGGCTTGCGGTGCGCCGCGCGCTGCCGACGGCCAAACGCCGGCTCGTCGGGCCGTTCATCTTCTTCGACCGCATGGGGCCGGCGCTGTTGCGGGCGGGCGATGCGATCGACGTCAAGCCGCATCCGCATATCGGGCTCTCCACCGTCACCTATCTCTTCGATGGCGAGATCAAGCATCGCGACAGCATCGGCACCGAAATGGTGATCGCGCCCGGCGACGTGAACCTGATGACGGCGGGACGTGGCATCGTGCATTCCGAGCGCTCGCCGGAAAACCTGCGCGGCAGGCCCATGTCGATTTCCGGGCTCCAGACCTGGCTGGCGCTGCCCGACAGCCATGAGGAGATCGCGCCTGTCTTTGCCCACACCACGAAGGCCGAACTTCCCGCCTTCTCGGCCGATGGCATAACCGGACGCACCATCATCGGCCGCTATGAGGGCCATGCCTCGCCCGTCGATGTGCCGACGGACACGCTCTATGTCGACCTGACGCTTGCGCCCGGTGCTGCTGCACCGTTGCCAGCAGAATGGGAGGAGCGCGCGGTCTATGTGCTCTCCGGCACGCTGGATGTGGCCGGCGATCTGTTCGAGGCGGACCGGCTGCTCGTGTTCCGCGCGGGCGACGCGATCACGTTGAAGGCGGGGCCGCAGGGCTGTCATATCATGCTGTTCGGCGGGGCCGCGCTCGGCTCCAAGCGCTACATCTGGTGGAACTTCGTTTCCTCCTCCAAGGAGCGCATCGAGCAAGCCAAGGAGGAATGGCGAACCGGCCGTTTCGACATCGTGCCCGGCGACGAAGAGGAATTCGTGCCGCTGCCTGCCGGGTGATGCATAGTCACAAAGGTATATGAGATGAGGACGCAAAGGAGCGGCATGCTCCGTTGCGCGCTCACGTCTTGGCAGATTCGCTCCTGCTTCCACCGTCATGCTCGGGTCAAGCCCGAGCATGACGGAGGAGAGGTGGACTTGACACATCCATAGCCACGCAGCTATACGTTATTCATAGTCATTGAGGTATGGATCAAGTGGCCGAAGCGCATGACATGCTGTTCCGCACGCTGGCGGACCCGACCCGGCGCGCGCTCTTCGAGCGGCTGTGCCGCGAGGGCGAAAAGACCGTGGGGGCGCTGACGGCCAAGGCGGGCGTCTCGCAGCCGGTCGTCTCCAAACATCTGAACCTCCTCAAGCAGGCAGGCTTTGTGCGCGACCGGCACGAGGGACGCCAGACGCATTACAGCGCCCAGCTCGGTGCGCTCGCGCCGCTCGTCGACTGGACCAGCCAGATGGCGCGGTTCTGGGAGACGCGCTTCGACGATCTCGAAAATTTGCTGAGGAGAATGGATCAATGAGTGACGCAACACCCGAGACGCGCGCCGTCGTCGTCGAGCGCGAGATCGCCCATCCGCCGGAAAAGCTTTGGCGCGCGCTGACGCAGCCGCATCTCATCTCGGAATGGCTGATGAAGACCGACTTCGCGCCCGTCGTCGGCCATGATTTCACGCTGCGTGGCGATTGGGGTAGTGTCGATTGCCGCGTGCTGACGGTCGAGCCCGGCAGGATGCTGAGCTATACGTGGGATCATGTGCACGACGACCCGGCCTTCGACCTTAGGAGCGTGGTGAGCTTCACGCTGACGCCGACGGCCACGGGAACGCATCTGCGCATGGAGCAGACCGGCTTCCGGCCGGAGCAGAAGCAGGCCTTCGGCGGCGCACGCCATGGCTGGCAGGAGCACTTCACGAACCTGGAGCGGGTTCTGGCGGGACTTGCATAACGCGGAGCGGGGATCATGACCGGCGAGACCACCAAGAAGGCGCCCAGGAAGCAGGCCGGGCAGCCGGTCCTGCTTTCGGGCGGCAATCCGCAGATTGCCAAGGGTTATGGCGACGGGCCGATTCAGGCCTATATCGCCGCCATGCCGGGCTGGAAGAGCGACATGGGCCGCCGGCTCGATGCGCTGATCGAGAAAACCGTGCCCGGCGTGTACAAAGCGGTCAAGTGGAACTCGCCGTTCTACGGCATCGAGGGTGACGGCTGGTTCCTCGGCCTGCATTGTTTCAACAAATATATCAAGCTCGCCTTCTTCCGCGGCACGGCGCTCGATCCGATGCCCCCGGTCGCTTCCAAGACCGCAGAGACGCGCTATTTCCACATCCACGAGGAAGGCGTGCTCGACGAAGCTCAGCTTGCGGACTGGATCCGCCAGGCAAGCCGGCTTCCCGGCGAGCGCATGTGACGAACGAAAAAGGATGGCAACCATGGACCAGGCCAAGAGTGAAACGGAATCCCCCTCCCGTCTGATCGACAAGAGGATCGAGGAGCTTCCCGACTGGCGCGGCGAAACCCTGGCCCGGTTGCGCGCCATTATCAAGAAGGCCGATCCCGACATTGTCGAGGAATGGAAGTGGCGTGGCGTTCCGGTCTGGGAGCATGACGGCATCATCTGCACCGGCGAGACCTACAAGACGGCGGTGAAGATGACCTTCGCCAAGGGCGCATCGCTGCCCGACCCGGCCCACCTGTTCAATTCCAGCCTGGAGGGCAACACGCGCCGCGCCATCGACGTGCACGAGGGCGAAGCGATCGACGAGGCGGCGCTCACCGCGCTGGTCCAGGCCGCCGTCGCCCTGAACACGGCGAAACGCCCGAAGAAGACGTAGGAATCACGACAAATTGAGCGCGGGCGGCCGGCGTCCGCAAAATGCCCCAATTGCCCGGGAGAACTCGGGCAGTGCGTCGGTTTGTGCGGTATCAATCCGGCGAAATACGCTCTAGACTTGCCGAAACGGTTGAAATCGCGCGCCGCATTCTGCATGTGACAGGCTAACGCGGTCAAAGCCGCATGCCCGGGTCGGGCTCCACAGCGGAGTTTTCGGCACGCGGGCGAGAACACGAGGCATGAGAGTGACACAAGCACCCGCCACACCGCTGCTCGACAAGGTCCACATTCCGGCGGACCTGAAGGCCGTGGACGATCGCGACCTGCCGCAGCTGGCCGCCGAACTGCGCGCCGAGATGATCGACGCCGTGTCGCGCACCGGCGGGCATCTGGGCGCGGGCCTCGGCGTGGTCGAGCTCACGATCGCCATCCACAAGGTGTTCGACACGCCGAAGGACCGCCTGATCTTCGATGTCGGCCACCAGTGCTATCCGCACAAGATCCTGACCGGCCGGCGCGACCGCATCCGCACGCTCCGCCAGGAAGACGGCCTGTCCGGCTTCACGCGGCGCGCCGAAAGCGAATACGACCCCTTCGGCGCCGCCCATTCCTCGACCTCGATTTCCGCTGGCCTCGGCATGGCGGTTGCGGCCGATCTTTCCGGCGAGAACCGCAATGTCATCGCCGTCATCGGCGACGGCGCCATGTCGGCCGGCATGGCCTATGAGGCGCTGAACAATGCCGGCGCGCTCGATGCCCGCCTCATCGTCATCCTCAACGACAACGACATGTCGATCGCCCCGCCGACCGGCGCCATGAGCGCGTACCTTGCGCGCCTTGCCTCCGGCCGCACCTATATGGGCTTCCGCGACCTCGGCAAGAAGCTGACGGCCTATCTCGGCAAGAAGGTCGACCGCGCGAT
The DNA here is from genome assembly GCF_051201095.1 of Shinella sp. BE166. Taxonomy (NCBI): domain Bacteria; kingdom Pseudomonadati; phylum Pseudomonadota; class Alphaproteobacteria; order Hyphomicrobiales; family Rhizobiaceae; genus Shinella; species Shinella sp. BE166. Next base: position 230,800 of record NZ_JBPEHL010000007.1, read on the forward strand.
CACCCGCGCCGTCGAGCATGCGCGGGGTTATGTGACCGGCGGCACGCTCTTCGAGGAAATGGGTTTCTACCATATCGGCCCGATCGACGGGCATTCCTTCGAGCACCTGCTGCCGGTGCTGCGCAATGTGCGCGACAATTCCAAGGGCCCGGTGCTGATCCACGTCGTCACCCAGAAGGGCAAGGGTTATCCGCCGGCAGAAGCCGCCGCCGACAAATATCACGGCGTCAACACCTTCGACGTCATTACCGGCGCGCAGGCGAAGGCCAAGCCCAATGCGCCCGCCTACACCGCCGTCTTCGCCGATGCGCTGGTGCAGGAAGCCGGCTTCGACGAGAAGATCGTCGGTGTCACCGCGGCCATGCCGAACGGCACCGGCCTCGACAAGCTGGCGGCGGCCTATCCCATGCGAACCTTCGACGTGGGCATTGCCGAGCAGCATGCGGTGACCTTCGCCGCAGGCCTCGCGTCCGAAGGCTACAAGCCGTTCTGCGCGCTCTATTCCACCTTCCTGCAACGCGGCTACGACCAGGTCGTGCACGACGTGGCGATCCAGGGCCTGCCGGTGCGTTTCCCGATCGACCGCGCCGGCTTCGTCGGCGCCGACGGCCCGACGCATGCCGGCTCCTTCGACACGACCTACCTCGCCACCCTGCCCGGCTTCGTGGTGATGGCGGCCGCCGACGAGGCGGAGCTGAAGCACATGGTGCGCACCGCCGCCGCCTATGACGACGGCCCGATCTCCTTCCGCTATCCGCGCGGCGAAGGTGTCGGCATCGACATGCCGGCACGCGGCGAAATCCTTCAGATCGGCAAGGGCCGTGTCGTCAAGCAAGGGTCGAAGGTGGCGCTGCTGTCCTTCGGCACGCGCCTGGCCGATTGTCTGCTCGCCGCCGAGGATCTCGATGCCGCCGGCCTTTCCACCACGGTCGCCGATGCGCGTTTCGCAAAGCCGCTCGACCACGACCTCATCCGCCAGCTCGCCCGCCACCACGAGGTGCTGATCACCATCGAGGAAGGTGCCGTCGGCGGCTTCGGCAGCCATGTGCTGCAATTCCTCGCCATGGAAGGCCTGCTCGACCACGGCCTGAAGGTGCGCCCGCTGGTGCTGCCGGATATCTGGATGGAACAGGCCAAGCCCGACGCCATGTACGCCAAAGCCGGCCTAGACCGCGCCGGCATCGTGTCCACCGTCTTCAAGACACTCGGCCAGAAGGCCGTGGGTGTGGGCGCAGCCGGCTGACCTTACCCTATTCGATGAAGCCCGCGCCGCCCTCTTCTACTGCGCGGCGCTTGGCTTCAGCAGCAGGATATCGATCTCGTTTGCGGGCGTGAAATCCTTCGCCTTCATCTCGAAGGTCGTCGGCCCCGTCTTCTTGATGCCTTCGCCGCAGAAGCTGACGAGGTTTTCCGGTGCGCCCTTGTCGATCGTCAGCGAAAAATCCTTGATCGGGCCGGACCAGTTGGCACCCGTCGTCAGAATGTAGGAAATCCAGTTCTCAAAAAGGTAGGGTTTTCCGGCCTGCATGTCCTTTTCCGACTGCTGGGCGCGACGCACGATGTTTTCCTCGATACAGTAGCGCTTCACATAGTCCTCATAGCGCTCACCCTTCGCCGCCCCCTCCTCCAGGAAGCTGATGCCCACCGTGCCGCCGACGCTCGGCTTGTAGCGGTGCTGGACCTTCACCTCCTTGCCCGCCGGGAAGGTCGTGCGCCACCAATAGACGGATTTCAACGACCAGAGCGGCGTGCGGTAGTCCTTCATGCCGTTGCCGTCATTGTCGTAGGTGTCGATGAAGATCAGCCCGCGGGCGATCCAGTCGGCCGCCACATCCTCGGGGAGCTTTTTCAGCGCGTCCTTCGTCGTCGTCGCGAAGGGAAGCAGCGGAACGCCGCTGGCCTTGAGGTCTTCGGTCACGTCGATATCCGAGGCATAGGCGCGCTGCTGGAGATTGACGGCAACGGCCTTGCCGTCCTGCGATGCCGTAAAGGCGAGATAGTTGTCCGTCTCGAAATCGCCCATCGCGACATTCGCATAGGGATCGCCACCGATATCGGGCATCGGGAAGGCGACGAGGCCGGAGACATCCTTCTGAGACGTGTTGGTGAAGACATAGTCGACGCGGATTTCCTCCGGCGAGATGAAGAGGGCCTCGCTCGTCATCTCCACCTCCGGTGTGCGCACGAAGGTCAACCCGCCGGTCTTCAGCTCCGCCATCGTGTCGTTGGCAAGCGCCGGCGCTGCAAGCAGCGCGAGAAGCAGCGGAGCAAGGCGGAGAGTGGCGTTCATGGATGTCCTCGCAAGATGTCTGTCGGCCGCGATATCAGCCGAAACGACACCGCGCAGCAAGCGCGAAACGCAGTCACGCTTTCTCAACCATCCCGTTTTGCAACCGCGTACCCACATCCCTTGGGCGTTCCGAAACCTCCGGCTGCTAGTTTCCGGCTCAACGAAAAGAAAGACCGGACAGGGATTTTCCATCATGCGTTTCGCGCTGCTTGCGGCTCTCGCCGCCACGCTTTGCCATGCCTCCATCGCGGCGGCCGAGGACCGGCCGTCGCACGACCCGGCCATCGAGGCCGCAGCGCTGGCCATTTTGCAGAAGAAGCTGCCGGAGATCCGCAAATCACACGACATCCGCCGCGATCCGGTGATCGTGCGCGCGGCGCGGCCGGAAGCGGAGCCGCAGGGTATTTCCGCCCTTATCGACATCGATTCGCTGCAGAATTTCCCGGGCCGTATCATCTGGCTCTGACGGCGACGGGCACATCAGGGCTTGCCACCTGCGGCGCGAGGCGTCATGAGAGGCGATGTCCGAACCCACAGAAACCATCCGCCTCGACCAGCTCCTGCTGAATGCCGGTCTCGTTGCCAGCCGTTCGCGGGCGCGCGACGCGATTTCGCGCGGCACCGTCAAGGTGAACGGCCGCACCGTCACCAAGCCGAGCTCCACCTTCCCCGCCTCCGCCGTTATCGAGATCGATGATCCGGCGCAGGCCTATGTCTCGCGCGCGGCGCTGAAACTGAAGGCGGCGCTCGACGCATTCGGCCTCGATCCCGCGGGGTTCGATTGCCTCGACATCGGCGCCTCGACCGGCGGCTTCACCGATATCCTGCTGGAGCGCGGCGCCAGCCACGTCATCGCGGTGGATGTCGGCCACGACCAGCTTCACCCGCGACTGCGCGCGGACGAGCGCATCACCAATTATGAAGGGCTGAACGCGCGGGTGCTCGACGAGGACCATCTCGAAGGGCGCGAAATCGGCGCCGTCGTCTCCGACGTCTCCTTCATCTCGCTGAAGCTGGCGCTGCCGCCGGCCCTTGAAATGGCCGAGCCCGGCGCCTTCTGCGTGCTGCTGGTCAAGCCCCAGTTCGAGGCCGGCCGCGAGGCGATCAGCAAGGCGGGGCTCTTGAAGGACCCGGACAGCGCGCCTGCGGTGGCGGCGGAGCTGGAGCGCTGGCTCGTTGAGGACATGGGCTGGAAGAGCCTCGGCCTCCTGCCCTCGCCGATCACCGGCGGCGACGGCAATGTCGAGTTCCTGCTCGGGGGCCGCAAGCCATGACGACGGAGACGCTGACCATCGCGCGGCTCGGCTCGGGCGGCGACGGCATTGCGGAGGCGCCCGGTGGGCCGGTCTACGTGCCCTTCACGCTGCCCGGCGAGACGGTCGCCGTGGCGCGCGTGAAGAACGCTGGCACGGTCATGTCGATGTCGGTCGCCTCGCCCGAGCGGGTCGAGCCGCCCTGCGTGCATTTCGGCCCGGAGGGCAAGAACGGCACCTGCGGCGGCTGCACGCTGCAACATGCGGGCGATGCGCTTTACCACGCCTTCAAGCGCGAGCTCGTGGTCAATGCGCTGAAATCCAAGGGCCTGACGCCGGAGGTGGCGCCGCTCGTCATCGCCCGGCCGGGCGAGCGGCGGCGCGTCGTCTTCACCGCGCGCAAGACGGAAAAGGCCGTGCTGCTCGGCTTCAACCAGGCCAGCAGCCACCATATCGTCTCCATCGACCACTGTCCGATCTCCAGCGACGGCATCATCTCGCGGCTCGACGCGATCCGCCGGGTCGCAGGCGCCATCGCCACCAGCAGCGAACCGTTTCGCGTGACGGTGCTGGAGACGCTCGCCGGCCTCGACCTCGCCTTCGAGGGCATCAAGAAGGTGGGCGACAAGGAACGCCGCGCCGTCACCGCCTGCGTGCTTTCACTGCCCGGCATCGCGCGGGTTTCCAGTGATGGCGAGATCCTGATCGAGCCGCAGCGGCCGGTGATCGATTTTTCCGGCGTGCGCGTTTCGCCGCCCGCCGGCGGCTTCACCCAGGCGACGAAGCCGGCCGAGGACGCGATGGCCGAGTTGGTGCTTGCGGCGCTCGGCAAGGCCAAGCGCGTCGCCGACCTCTTTGCCGGATCTGGCACCTTTGCGTTGCGTATCGCCCGGCAGGCCAAGGTGCATGCCGTGGAGGGCGAGGAGAAGGCGCTGAAGGCGCTGGACCAGGCCGCGCGCAACACGCAGGGCCTGAAGCCCGTGACGGTGGAGAAGCGCGACCTCTTCCGCCGCCCGCTGATGACCTCCGAACTCAAGGTTTTTGATGCCGTGGTCTTCGACCCGCCGCGCGCCGGCGCGGAAGACCAGTGCAAGGAACTTGCCCGCTCCAGCGTGAAAACCATTGTGGCCGTCTCGTGCAACCCCCTCAGCCTCGCGCGCGACCTTTCGATCCTGACAGCCGCCGGCTACCGCATCCGCCTGGTGACGCCGATCGACCAGTTCCTCTGGTCGGCCCATGTCGAGGCGGTGGCGGTGCTGGAGAAGTAGGCGGACCTAGAGCATTTCCGGTGACCCGGAAATGCTCTAGGTTTTTGTTTTTGGCGCATTATCCGACGCCGAAGCGATGCCGCTTCGGCTGGAAATGCTCTAGCCGGGGAACACCCCGCCATGATCCGCATCCAGCACGATGGAGAGCGACACGTTGCGCGGACGCGTGACGGCGAACAGCACGGCCTCCACCACATCCCGATTGGTGGCGCGCGCGCTCTTGGCCCGCCCAGGCGCCTCCGCCCATGCCGGTTCGCCCGGCTGGATGTCGTCCAGATCCGGCGGGTGCAGGATGATCGAGCGGACGGGCGTTCCCGACAGCATTTGCCGCAACCCTTCCGCAATCGCCGTCTGGCCGCGCTTGGCCGCGTAGAAGGGAACGGAAACACCGTCGAGCATTGCATTCGCCAGGCCGCTTACCGAGCCGATGGTCACGATATCCGGATTGGCGGAGCGCCGGAGAAGCGGCAGAAGGCCCTGGCTGAACAGGAACGTGCCGGTGACGGCGGAGTTGATGACGCCGAGGACCGTCTCGGCCGGGAGCGGTTCGTCGCGCGCCTCCAGCCACATCGCGCCGTTGTTGATCAACAGGTCGATATGCTCATGCGCGCTGGTGATCGTCTCGACCGCCTGGCGCACGTTTTCGCTCTCGGCGAGGTCCATGGCGATGCAGGCGGGGCGGCGGCCCGTGGCGCTGGCGATTCCGTCCGCCTGGGCTTCGAGTGCTGCAAGGTTGCGGGCGCAAAGGACCAAGTTGCACCCCGCCTCCGCCAAAGACGTGGCGAGGGCTGCGCCCAGCCCGCGTGCTGCACCCGTGATGACGACCGTGCGCCCCTGCAATTCACCCATTCTTCGCGTCCTCGTATCTGCCATGCGGAATCGAATTGTACCCGCTAAGACCTTGACCGGAAATGCCAAAACAAAAAGGCCCGGGAACGATCCCGGGCCTTTTTCTTCGCTTGAGGCCGACGATTACGCCGCGCGGCGGGATGGCGTGGCGGCGTAGCTTGCGCCGCCACCCAGCCGGAATTGCGCCAGCAGCGCGTTGAGGGCGGCTGCCTCGGTGGCGAGGCCGTGGCTGGCGGCGGTCTGTTCTTCCACCATGGCGGCGTTCTGCTGGGTGCCCTGATCCATGGTGTTGACGGCGGTGTTGATCTCCTGGAGGCCGGTCGATTGCTCGCGGGCGGAAAGAACGATGGCGTTGACGTGGCCGTTGATCTCCTGAACCTCGCGAACGATCGCTTCCAGCGCCGCACCCGTCTCGTCGACCAGCGCCACGCCGGAGCGCACCTGTTCGCCCGACGCGGTGATCAGCGCCTTGATCTCCTTGGCCGCATTGGCCGAGCGCTGGGCGAGTTCACGCACTTCCTGCGCCACGACGGCAAAACCCTTGCCGGCTTCGCCTGCGCGGGCGGCCTCGACGCCGGCATTCAGCGCCAGCAGGTTGGTCTGGAAGGCGATGTCGTCGATGACGCCGATGATGTTGGAGATTTCGCCAGAGGACTTTTCGATGCCCTGCATGGCCGAGACGGCGCGGCGCACCACCTCGCCGGACTTTTCGGCACCGGTGCGGGTGCGCGAGACGAGCGAGCCGACCTCTTCGGCGCGGCGCGTCGAGTCCTTGACCGTCGTGGTGATCTCTTCCAGCGCGGCGGCGGTTTCTTCCACGGAAGCGGCCTGCTGCTCCGTGCGGCGGGCGAGATCATCGGCGGCCGAGCGGATTTCCGTGGCACCGGCATCGATGGCGCGGGCGTTCTGGCCAACCGTCGTCATCGCCGTGTGCAGCTTGGTGACGGAATGGTTGAAGTCGGTGCGCAGGCGATCGAGATGGCCGGCGAAGGGCGCGTCGATGCGGTGGGCGAGATCGCCGTCGGCAAGACGGCCGAGACCGTCCGCCAGCGCCTCGACAGCGTGCTGGATTTCGGCCACTTCGCGGGCCTTCAGGGCTTCGCGGTCGCGGCGTTCGCTTTCGGAAAGCACGCGGCCCTCCTCGGCGGCGTTTTCGAGGCGCGTGCGCTCGATGGCATTGGCGCGGAAGACGGCGACGGCGGCGGCCATGCGGCCGATCTCGTCGGTGCGTTCCTGGCCGGGGATTTCGGCGCGGACATCGCCGGAAGCGAGCTTGTCCATGGCAGAGGTCATGTCCGTGACCGGGCGCACGACGAGGCGCGAGAGCACGGTCGCGAGGAAGCCCATCATGACGACGACCGCAAGGATGGTGGCGATGGTCGCCGCGATGCGGAACTGGTCGATCGCCGCATAGGCCATGCCGCTATCGATGGTGAAGCCGAGATACCACTCGACCGACGGCAGGCCGGTGACCGGCACGAAGGAGACGAGCACCGGCTTGCCGGCATAGTCCGTATGCGTGATGCCGCCGCCGATGGCCGGTGTCGTCTGCGGGAAGGCATCGGCGAGGGTCTTGGTGACCAGCGCCTTGTCCTGGTGCACGAGGATCTGGCCGTTCTTGTTGACGAGGAAGGCAAAGCCCGTGCCGCCGAGATCGACAGAGTTGACCATGTCGACCAGCGACTTCAGCGAGAAATCGCTGCCAGCGACACCCAGCAGCTTGCCGTCGCGCTTGACCGGGGTCGCGGCGCTGATGATCAGGTCATTGGTGGAGGCGTCGGTATAAGGCTCAGTCAGCACGCTGCCATTCGCCTTCACGGCATCCTGATACCAGGGGCGCTGGCGCGCGTCGTAGCCTTCCGGCATGTCCGACTTCGGCCACATGGTGAAGGTGCCCGCCTCGTCGCCGACATAGGTGGTCATGAACTGGTTGACCAGAACGTCGTTCTGGAGAACCGCCTCGATGCCGGCGGCGTCATTGGCCTTGCCGGCGGCGTTGCCGGCCATTTCGGTCAGCGCCACGCGGGCGTTCAGCCAGTTGGCGATGCTCTGGGCGGCCTGCTTGCCCGAACTGTCGATGCTTTCCTCGACGGAGTTGGTCAGCACGCCGCGCTGCAGGCTGTCGATATAGAGGGAGAAGCCGGTGAAGGCGGCGACGACGACGAGCGACGCGACGACAAGGATGCGCGTCATCAGATTGGAGCGCTTGGACATGGGCGCGATGTTCCTTCGGAAGCGCCTCGCCAGGACGGCGGGCGCATGGTGCTGAACGGCATGCCGGAATGGCGAGTGTCGGGCGCATCATGCGGCCGCCGGCACGGAGCACCGGAGAATGGCCGCACCCTAGGAAAACGTGTTTAAGGCCCTCTTAAAATTGATAGACCACAAATTGCAGCCGACCCCTTTCGGCCACGGAAATCCGCTCAGCGGCGCGCCATGAAGGCCTCGAAGGCGGCGCGCGCTTCCGGGCTTTTGAGCTGTGCCGCGAAATGGCCCGCCTCCTCGTCGATGCGCGTGGCCACTTCGCCGCGGTCGCCGCGGATGAGGTTGCGGGCGATCGCGAGCGCCTTCGGCGGCTTGGCGGCGAGCCGCGTTGCGGCGGCAAGCGTCTGTTCTTCGACTGCACGCGGTTCGACGACGGCATAGACGAGGCCCGCATCGCGCGCGGCAGTCGCGGAAAATCCATCGCCCGCGGCGAGCAGCGCGAAGGCGCGCTGGTGGCCCATCAGCCGCGGCGCCAGCAGGCTGGAGGCCGCCTCCGGCACCAGCGCCAGGTCGACGAAGGGCGTGCGGAATTCCGTGCGGATCGAGGCATAGGTCAGGTCGCAATGCAGGTGGATCGTCGTGCCGATGCCGATCGCCAGGCCATCGACGCCTGACACCAGCGGCTTGCCGTGGGCGGCGAGCGCATGCAGGAAGTCGATCACCTCACGGCCCATCGTGCCGCCCATGGCGAAGGCCATGAAGTCGTTGAGGTCGTTGCCGGCGGAAAAGCAGCCCTCGGAGCCGAGGAACACGGTCGCCCGCACGGCCTCGTCCGCGTCCCCCGCCGTCAGCGCATCGGTCATCGCCTGGTACATGGCGCGCGTGATGGCGTTCTTCTTGTCGGGGCGGTTGAGGCGGATCACCATGACGCCGGGGGCGTTTTCCGGGCGTTCGATCAGGATGTGGTCGGTCATTGTGTCCTCTTCTTGCGAATGATGTCCGTGCCGCCCTCGGCAGGTTTCCCCCGGCAGGCCGGGCGCGTCGTTTCGATTTGAGCAGGGTTCCAACTCGCTGCCAATCTCCCCCATCAGGGGGAACGCTGGCAGGCAGAGGGGGTAGCGGCTGCCTCAGCCCAGAACCGTCCGCGCCGCCGCGAGGCTCGCGGCACCCGACATCACGCGATCCCGCAAAGCCGCCGTCTCGCCGATGATGTTTTCGGCAGCGAAGCGGCAAAGGGCAGCGCGTTCGGCGTTGCGGCCGTCGCCGCCGTCGGCGAGTGCGCCCTTGGCGAGGTAGGCGCCCGTCAGGACGAGGCCGAAGAGGCGCTGGTAGGGCGTGGCGCCGGCGAGCGCCTCGGCTTGCTTTCCTTCCGCGAATGTCGTGAGCAGCCATTCGGTGGCAGCTTCGAGGTCGGCGATGCTGGCCTCCAGGCGCGCGCCGGTTTCGCCGAGTGCCGGCGTGTTGGCGGCCTCAGCCTTGGCGGCAATCTCGCGCAGTTCCGCGATGAAGCCGCGCACCTGGGCGCCGTCCGACAGCGGCAGTTTGCGCGTGACGAGGTCGATCGCCTGGATGCCGTTCGTGCCCTCGTAGATCGGCGCGATGCGGGCGTCGCGGAACAGGCGGGCAGCCCCCGTCTCCTCGATGAAGCCCATGCCGCCATGCACCTGCACGCCGAGCGAGGAGACGTCGACGCCGGCATCGGTGGCAAAGCTCTTGGCGATGGGCGTCAGCAGGCTGGCGCGCTCGCTCCAGTGTCTTGCCTCCTCGCCATGCGCGCGGTCGACGGCGTGGGCGCAGGCATAGGTGATGGCGCGCGCACCCTGGGTCAGCACCTTCATGGTCAGCAGCATGCGGGCGACGTCCGGGTGTTCGATGATCGGGCTCATGCCCGACCCCTGCCAGCCGGGCGCCTTGCCCTGGGTGCGGTCCTTCGCATAGGCGAGCGCCTTCTGCGTCGCGGCTTCCGCGATCGCCACGCCCTGCATACCGACGGCAAGCCGGGCATTGTTCATCATGGTGAACATGCAGGCGAGGCCGCGGTTTTCCTCGCCCACCAGCCAGCCGATCGCGCCGGCCTCCTCGCCAAAACGACCGTCGCCATAGATCATGGTGCAGGTCGGCGAGGCGTGGATGCCGAGCTTGTGTTCGATCGAATGACAATAGGCATCGTTGCGGGGGCCGAGCGAGCCATCCTCGTTGACCAGGAATTTCGGCACCAGGAAGAGCGAGATGCCGCGCGTGCCGGCCGGCGCATCCGGCAGGCGGGCGAGCACGAGATGCACGATATTGTCGGTAAAATCGTGTTCGCCATAGGTGATGAAGATCTTCTGGCCGAACAGGCGATAGGTGCCGTCGCCGCGCCGTTCCGCACGGGTCTTCATGACGCCGAGATCCGAACCGGCGTGAGGCTCGGTCAGGTTCATCGAGCCCATCCATTCGCCCGAGACCATCTTCGGCAGATAGATGGATTTCAGGTGGTCGGAACCGTGCACCGTCAGCGCCTCGATCGCGCCGATCGTCAGCGTGGGGCCGATCGCGAAGGCCATCGAACCGCTGTTCCACATTTCGAGCGCCGCGACATGCAGCATGTGCGGCAGCCCCTGCCCGCCGAAATCGGGAGAGGCGGTCAGCGAGTTCCAGCCACCTTCCGCCCAGGCCTTGTAGAGCGCCGGCCAGCCGTCGGGCATTTTCACCGCGCCGTCGGCAAAGCGGGCGCCCTGCCTGTCGCCGATCTCGGCGAGCGGGGCCACCTCCTCGGTGGCGAAACGGCCGGCTTCGGAGAGGATCGCATCGACGAGGTCATCCGTGAGGTCGCCGAGATGACCGCCCTCCAGCGCGGGTGCCAGCCCCGCCACATGTTTTAGCGTGAACGCAATCTCCTCGACCGGCGCCTTGTACATGTCTATCCTCCTCCACGACGTGCTGGCGGGCAGATTATTGATTTTTACGTAAACGTCAACTTTTCCGACTCAAATCCCCAAACGGAAACAGGCCGGCCGGTGGTTAGACCGGTCAGCCTGCTCACTGTGCCGGGGGGACCGTCCGGCACTTTAAAATCAACCCTTAGCTATAGGGCGAGATGCACTGGCGACGCGGGCCACCATAGGGCTGGTACGTGTTGTCGTAGGCGCGATACGAACGGTAGCGGTTTGCGCACCAGTTTACATGCGAGCCGCCACCACCGACATAGCCGCGGTCGTTGGCGATCGCACCGCCGATGACGGTGCCCACGCCGAATGCGGCGAGCGGGAACCAGAAGCCATTGTGGTAGCGATAGCCGTTGCGCTGGTAGCGGTAGCCGCGGTGGCCACGATACCAGCCGTTGCGGTAGCCGCGGTCGCCACGCCAGCCGACATCACGGTCACGGCCGCGCCAGCGGCGGCTCTCACGGGAGTAGCGACGGTCGTTGCCCCAGTTGCGGCCGCGGTCAAAGCGTTCAGCGCGCCAGGTGCTCCCCCCGCGCCGCCAGATACGGCGATTGTGATCGCGCACGAGCTGCACCGAGGTGCCACCTTCGGTGGCGGTCGTCTGGATCTTCGCGACGGGAAGCGGCATGGCGCTTGCCGGCACGACCGGCGTGGCGGCGAAAAGCGCCGACATCGCCACCGCAAGGACTTTATTGATAAACTTCATGACAATTCTCCCTAGGCGTGCCCTTCAGCATTTGCTCGAATGGCAATTTGAACGCGAAACGCACGAGAGTCCCTTTCGTTCCATATGCGGTCTTCCCGCGCGCGTTTCAATGGCTCGGCTCGTCACAAATTCGGGAGCCTTGTTCTGGAACCTTGGGCGGATTAGCGCTCCGTTAACCATGTCTCGTTCACCATGCTCGCTTGATCCGGCGCGGGATTCGAACAGGAGCGTCCATGAACCCGAAGCATCTTTCCGGCCTGGCGGCCCTCATCCTGCTGGCGGCCCTGCCCTTTTCGGCCCGCGCGGTCGATGTGGAGCCGTGGAGAAAGCCGGAAAACGCCATCGTCATCGACGCCTATGAGCTGAACGAGATCGACTGGTCAGAGATGCTGTCCGACAAGCGCATCGCCGGCTTCATCTCCAAGGCCTCCGACGGCCTGCCGGAAAGCTACAGCTGCAAGGGCGAGCACAGCGGCGATACGGTGGCGCACTGTAAGACCATGTGGCGCAAATATGCGGTGAGCCGCGAACTCTATGAGACCCGCCGGCTGCTCGCGCGCTCGAAGGGCCTGCTCTGGGGGGCCTATCACCTCGCCCGGCCGGGCAACCCGGTCGATCAGGCCAACCACTTCCTCGATTATGCCAATCCGCAGGACGACGAGATGATGGTGCTGGATATCGAGGGCATCGATCCGGACAGCTACATGTCGCTTGCGGATGCGCAGGTCTTTGCCGGCCATATAAAGACGCGCACGGGCCGCTATCCGGTGCTCTACACCAACCATTCGACGGCACGCTACATCGCCGCCCATCGCGACGAATATCGCATCCTGTCGCGCCTGCCGCTCTGGTATGCCCGCTACAAGCCGGGCATCGAGGGCGCCTTCCCGATGGGCAACTGGGACAATTATGCGCTCTGGCAGTTTTCCGCTGGCGTCAATTGCTCGAAGCGCCGCTGCCCCTACCGCGTGAAGGGCGCACTCAACGACATCGACGTCAACGTCGCGCCGATGAGCAAGGCCGCACTCGGCAAAGCCTGGGCCTTCGGCGGCCTGGTGCCGGAAAAACCCTTCGAGCCCGTGGACCAGATGCTCACCGCCTCCATCCCCACCGGCGGCGCGCTGAAGGCGACCGTCGAGGCCGCAGCCTCCATCGGCGCCGAGGCACAGACGACCGGCGCCGTCACGCTCGCCTCCGGCACGACGACGTCGTTCCCTGTAACGGTAACCGCCGAAGTCCGCGCCGGCCTCGCCGCCAAGGGCGCCGCGGCTGCGACACTTGGGCAGCGAGTGGTCGACGTGACGCCGTTGAATTACCAGGATTTTTGAGTTTTACGCCTCGATCGACACATCCCCGATCGGCCGCGAGCAGCAGGCGAGGATGTAGCCTTCCTCGATTTCGTCGTCGAGGATGCCGCCGTTGTGGCGCATGTCGACCTCGCCGGAGACTTTCATGACCCGGCAGGTGCCGCAGAGGCCGCCCTCGCAGGCCGCGCCGATGCGCACGCCGGCTGCGCGGGCGGTTTGCAGGATGGTCTGGCCGGGCGGGCATTTGGCGTCCTTGCCGGCCATGGTGAAGGTGACGGTCGAGATCGCCTCGGCGTCCACTTCGCCCGCACCGCCGCGAATGGCGAGCTCTTCGGGCGCGGGGGCAGCGGCCGGCTGGAAGCTCTCCTCGTGGTAGCGTTCCATGTTGAAGCCGCAGACCTTCAGCATGTCCCGCACGCCGCGCATGAACGGTTCCGGGCCGCAGCAGAAGACGGTTCGGTCGCGGAAGTCCGGAGCGAGCAGCGAGAGGCGGGCGGCATCGATGCGGCCGCGCAGGCCATGCCAGCCGTCGCGCGGATTGTGGCCCTCGACCACGAAGCCGAGCGCGAGGTTCGGCATGTGGGCGGCGAGACATTCGAGCTCCGCCTTGAACAGCAGGTCCTCCGGCTTGCGCGCGCAGGTGACGAAGGCGACATCCGACTGCGGCGCGCAGTCAGACATCCAACGCGTCATCGACATCATCGGCGTCACGCCGGAGCCGGCCGAAATGAACAGGTACTTTTCCGCCGGATAGCGCACGAAGGAAAAATCGCCGAGCGGGCCGAAGGCCTTGAGCTTCACGCCGGGGCGCAGGTTGTCGAACATCCAGCGCGTGCCGATCGAGTTCTTCTGCACCTTCACCGTCACGGAGACGGCGAAGGGGCGCGAGGGCGTCGAGGACAGCGTATAGGTGCGCATCACCGGATCGTCCGGCGCCACCGGCAGTTCCAGCGTGACGAACTGGCCCGGCAGATAGCGGAACCAGTTGTCGCGATCCGAGCGGAAGGTGAAGGTCATCACATCCGTCGTCTCCGCCGTCACGGCGATGCATTCCAGCAGGTGCTGGCGATCGTTCCACGGATGGAGTTCGTCGAAATGGTGGAAATGGCTCGCGACCGTCATGTCAGGCCACCCGCGAGAGCGGCTTTTTGGCGCCGTCGAGCCGTTCGATCATGAAGTTGGCGTACCATTCGACGAACTGCATGACGCCGCCCTCGTCCTCCGGCGAATAGGGGCCGGGCTGGTAGGCGGGCGAGCGGATGCCGAAGGCATTTTCCTCGACGATCCGACGATCCTGGTCGTTGGTCTCGGTCCAGACATGGGTGAGCTCGTCGAGGCGATAGTCGATGCCTTCCACCGCATCCTTGTTGACGAGCCACTTGGTGGTGACCTGCGTCAGCTCGGGGCCGAGCGGGATGACGCGGAAGGTGATGGCGTGGTCGGCCAGCACATGGTTCCACGTCGTCGGATAGTGGAAGAGCAGCAGCGTGCCGATATGGCTTTCCAGCACATCGCTCGACAGCGGGCGCTGGACGGCGCGCGCACCGGACATGGTGTAGCTCTCGGCGTCCTGGATGAGCGGCATGCGCGCGGCGCGGAACTGGCCCGTCGGCGACATCCTGAACTCGCTCGGCAGGCCCACCGCCTCGCACTTCGCCCAGTGCTCGGCGATCACCGGATCGTCCTTGGCGCCCTGCACGCCGGTGGCGCTAGGGGCTTCCGGATAGGTGCGGCAGAGTTCCGGATGATTGGCGGCGCAGTGGTAGCACTCGCGGTTGTTTTCCCAGACGAGCTTCCAGTTGCCCTTCTCGATGATCGTGCTTTCGAAGGCGACCTTGGTTTCGCCGAGACGATGGCGGGCGAGATAGGGCTCGACCAGGTTGCGGAAGGCGGAGAAATCCGGCGCCTGGTCGGCCAGGCAGATGAAGATGTAGCCGCCGACGGTCTCGCAGTGGATCGGCTTCAGGCTGTGCTGCGTCTTGTCGAAATCCTCCGCCATGTGGCGGGCGAAGAGCAGCGAGCCGTCGAGTTCGTAGGTCCACTGGTGATAGGGACAGACGAGTTTTGCCGACGTTCCCTTCTGCTGGTTGCAGACGCGCGAGCCGCGGTGGCGACAGGAATTGTGCAGCGCGCGCACCGTGCCCTTGCGGTCGCGCGTGATGACGACGGGATAATCGCCGACCTGGACGGTGAAATAATTGCCGGCCTTGGGGATCTCGCAATCATGGCCGATGAACAGCCAGTCGCGATACCAGATCGTCTCCATGTCGAGCTTGTAATGGTCGGGGTCGATGTAGAAGGCCTGCTCGAGGCTGTAGCCATCGCGCCGGTTCTTGAGCTTGCGGAGCACGTCGCTGCGAATGTCCATGCCGGATCCTCGGATAATCTAAATTGGGGCTGAGGCGCACGGAAGAAGACGGCATCCGGGCAGCGAACCGCACCGAATGCACGCTTCCCAGCCGCCCGCCGCAGCCAGTCACGATCGTTTCTCCAGGCTGGTTTCCGGGCTGAGGAGCGTTCTGCGTGGCATGACCTTGTCGGGTCATTCCTCTTCGAACCGTCGCGGCGCCTTCCCAGACCTCCCGTCCAGTGACGTATGCCGCGTCTTGCTCCAACACCGTTGCGGGGGCAGCGCCGGATTTTAACCGGCTTCCCAATTCTCCAGGCTCCTTTCGGGAGCGTGGCACCTTGAGTGTGCTTATCTAACCGCAAGAATCGTCGCGCGACATGTCGAAAAACGACATGCCATCATGATTTGGCGACAGGATTTTTGCGTGGTTAAAAAGCGGGGCGGCAAGATTTCTGCATATATGTCAGGGTGATATGCCTAGCTTTGCGGCAGGGTGCCCATCCCCTCGGCAGTTTGCTGCCCACGATCATACTCTTGTCATATTGCGACCCGGTGCCCTTGCCTGCGAGGAATGGGGAGCGGACCGGAAAGGATTGTTTAACGTCGTTTGCATAAACTTCCCAGCGATCAAGGCGCTAGGATGGGGTGCTCGCCAGGTGCAGCAGACGAAGTTCCGATATTACGACGCCGTCGCCTACAAGCGCGCGAACCCGCCCAAATCCGCCGTGCACACGGAATTCCTGCGCACCGGCCGCATCGATCGCAACCTCGACTGGCTGCCGAGCGAGAAGCGCTACCTCACCTACCAGGAGGTGGCCGAGCGCACGGGCCGCAAGCTCGAACGGGCGGGCACGGTCACCCACGACCGCATCAACAGCTTCCACCGCTCGATCCAGTTTCCAAAGCTGATCTTCCACCGCACGCTCGCCAACACGCCGCATCTCGGCTATTGCCACATCACCGTCGCCAATTCGCGCTTTGCCGAATTCGAGAGCGTGCAATGGGCCTTCTACATGGCGAACTTCTTTGCCGACATCGGCGACGAGGAGCAGTTCTTCGCCGGCATTTCGCAGAAGCCGGGCCGCATGTATTTCGCCGTCGCCATCGTGCCGGGCGAGGAGGAAGGCCGCCTGCGGATCGATCGCAAAGTGCGCGGCAACGGCGTGATTTTTCGCACGGACGACCCGGCCCTTGCCATGAAGAACGTGCTGATGCTCGGCGCGCGCGACGAGGCGCTCCGCAAGATCATCCGCGCGATCTAGGCCCGATAGAGCAGCCATTCCTTGCCAGCCGGCACTTCATCACCGCGGCCGTAGACGATCACGAGATCACCGCCCGCGCCCTTAGCCTCCGCAAGCGCCCGCTCGCAGGCGGACGACAGGTCGAGCGCGCTGTCGGCGCGGTCCGACATGCAGACACCGGCCGAAAGGGTCAGGTGGCCGAGGTTGCGGCCGGTGCGCGGATCGCGCAGCGCCATCGTCTGGAAGGCGGCACGCAGCAGGTCGATCAGCCGCGTCGCTTCGCTTTCGTCGGCGGTGTGGAACAGAAAGCCGAAACGCAGGCCATCGATGCGCACGGCAAGCTCGCCGGCCGGGAAGACCTGGCGGATCAGCCCGCCGTAAAAGCTCACGAGATGCTCGGACAGGGCTTCTATCTGCGCGGGTGAGAAGCGACGGTCGGCATCGACCTCCGCGACGGCGACGCCGCACAGCATCGGCAGGTCCGGATTGGAATAGATGCGGGCGAGCGCCTTGTTGAAGGCGCGGCGGTTGCCGAGCTTGGTCGGCGGATCGACGAATTTCATCACCTCGAACTCCGCCATCTCCTTCTGGATGCCGTCCATGACGGCCGACTGCGCGGCGACCTTTTCCGCCATTTCCGCCGTGTGGGTGACACGCAGCTCGGTCGCCCGCTGCAAAGCTTCGAGCGACGAGCCGAGCGCGCCCTCGCCCGCCGCACTGCGGATGACCTGCGAGGCCTCGCCGATCAGGCGGCCGTAGTCGGACAGCGACGAGCGCTCCTGGCTGAGCAGCTCCATGAAATTGCCCATCTCGCTGCTGATCGCACCGGCGGAGCGTTGCAGCACGCTCGCCTCATGCTGGTGCGGCAGGTACTTGCGCCCGAGTTCGTCGAGGGCGGCCTGCGTCTTGTATTTGCCGAGCGCGATGAAATCGCGCACCAGATCCGGGTTGGCACCGGCATAGGCCTCGTAGACCAGCTCGTAATTGCGCGGCAGGCCGTCGATGCCCATCTGCTTCATGGCCGTTGCAACGCGGAGCGCGATATCGGTCGTCGAGGATTTCTTGTGAGCCATCAATGCGGGACCTGTGTGCGGGACTTTTCACCCCTTCGTAACAGCGCCCGCTTTCGGTGGCTCTAATCGGGTCGCTTGCATTTTAGGCAAACCGCCGGCCCTTGGCATTTCGCGGCAAAGAACGGTAAAGGAGGCCGGGAGCGACGGAAGGGTGAGATGGCAGATATCGTGGATACGCGGACGGAACCGGAGGCAGGGCTTGCCCGGGCGTGCGAGGTGCTCAGCCGCGGCGTGCCGGTCGCCATTCCCACCGAGACGGTCTATGGCCTCGCCGCCGACGCCACCAATCCGCTGGCCATCACCCGCATCTATGAAATGAAGGGCCGGCCGCGTTTCAATCCGCTGATCTGCCACATGGCCGATCTAGCCATGGCGGAACGGCATGCCATCTTCGATCCCCTCTCGCGGCAGATCGCCGAGGCCTTCTGGCCCGGCCCGCTGACGCTGGTGCTGCCGATCCGGCCGGACAGCGCAATCCATCCACTCGCCCGCGCCGGGCTGGACACCGTCGGCATCCGCGTACCGACGGGTTTTTCGAGCCGGCTGCTCGCCGCCTTCGGCCGGCCGCTGGCGGCCCCGAGCGCCAATACGTCCGGGCGCATCAGCCCGACCACCGCCCGTCATGTCGCCGAGGATTTTGGCGCGAAGCTGGAGCTGGTGCTGGATGCCGGGCCTGCCGTCGTGGGGCTCGAATCCACCATCCTCAAGGTCGAGGGCGAGACGATCCGGCTGCTCCGCCCCGGTGGGCTCGATGCCGCAGAGGTCGAACGCGTTACCGGCCGCCCGGTGCTGCGCAACGACAAGGCCGGCGCGACGATCGAGGCGCCGGGCATGCTCGCCTCGCATTATGCGCCCGATGCACCCGTGCGACTCGATGCCCGCGAGGTGCGGCCGGGCGAGGTGCTGATCCGCTTCGGCGGCACGCCGCTGCCCGGCGAGGCCGACGCGACGCTCGTGCTGGATCTGAGCCCGGACGGCGATCTCGCGGAGGCGGCCGCCAATCTCTTCGGCTATATGAAACAGGCGGATGCGACGGGTGCTGCCGCCATCGCCTTTTCGCCGATCCCCTCGACCGGCCTCGGCGAGGCGATCAACGACCGTTTACAGCGCGCCGCCGCACCCCGCGGATAAAGGAAACACGATGGTCCAGGCAAAGCTATCCCCCGATCTCATCGCCCGCTTCGCCGCCATCACCGGCCCGGCCTATGCGCTTGTCAAGGACCGGGATATCGCGCCCTATCTCGTCGAAAGCCGCGGGCTCTACCACGGCACGTCGCCGCTGGTGCTGCGCCCCGGTTCGGTCGCCGAGGTTTCCGCCATCCTTGCGCTCGCGACCGAGACACGCACGGCGATCGTGCCCCAGGGCGGCAATACCGGCCATGTCGGCGGTGCAGCGCCGCGCGAAGGTGAAGCCGATGTCGTGCTGTCGCTGTCGCGCCTCAACCGCATCCGCGATGTCGATCCGGTCGGCAATGTCATCGTCGCCGATGGCGGCGCGGTGCTGGCGGAGATCCAGAAAGCGGCCGAGGCGGTCGACCGGCTGTTTCCGCTGTCGCTTGGCTCGGAAGGCTCCTGCCAGATCGGCGGCAACCTTTCCACCAATGCCGGCGGCACCGCGGTGCTCGCCTATGGCAACATGCGCCAGCTCTGCCTCGGGCTGGAAGTCGTGCTGCCGACCGGCGAGGTCTGGAACGGGCTGCGCCGCCTCAAGAAGGACAATACGGGTTACGACCTGCGCGACCTCTTTATCGGCGCGGAAGGCACGCTCGGCGTCATCACAGGGGCGGTTCTCAAGCTCTTTCCGAGGCCGCTCGGCCATGAGGTGGCCTTTGCCGGGGTGAAATCCGTCGCGGACGCGCTCACCCTTTTCGAACGCGCCTCCAGCCGCTGCGGCCATGCCCTTACCGGCTTCGAACTTATGCCGCGTCTCGGCGTCGAGTTCACCACGCGCCACATTCCCGGCGTGCGCGATCCGCTCGCCAGCCCGCACGACTGGTATGTGCTGGTCGACATCTCGACCTCGGATGCCGCGGAAACGGCGACGCGCATGATGGAATCGCTGCTGTCCGAAGGCATCGAGGCGGGGCTGGTGGAGGATGCGGTGATTGCCTCGAGCGAGGAGCAGCGCCGGGCGCTCTGGCACATGCGCGAAAACATGTCGCCGGCGCAAAAGCCCGAGGGCGGCTCGATCAAGCACGACGTCTCCGTGCCGGTCTCGGCCATTCCGGCCTTCATGGCTGAGGCGGATGCGGCGGTGATGGCGGCCATTCCGGGCGCGCGCATCTGCTCCTTCGGCCATATGGGCGACGGCAACATCCACTACAACATCTCGCAGCCCGTCGGCGCCGACAAGCAGGCGTTCCTCGACCGCTGGAGCGAGATCAACCACCTCGTGCACGGCATCGTGCTCTCCTACAACGGCTCGATTTCCGCCGAACACGGCATCGGCCAGCTGAAGCGGGACGAACTGGCCGCGGTGCGCGAGCCGATCGAGATGGACCTGATGCGACGGGTGAAACGCTCCTTCGACCCCGCCGGCATCATGAATCCCGGCAAGGTCGTCAAGGTTTAGGAGCCGCCGGTGCGCAGTTGTGCCAGCGACATCATCAGGTCGGCGCTGATGCCGGCGGAGCCGGTGCCGTTCAGCACCGACAGGGCCGGATCGACGGTGGTCTGGTTGTCCAGGTCGTAGAGCACGGCGAACTTGACGATCATCTTGGAGACCTTCTCCGGGTCCTGCAGATACTCAAGTTCCAGATAGCGCTCGATCATGCTGGCCTGGGCGTCGATATCGGCGCTGCCGATTTCATCCGGAAGCTGGTAGATCGTCTTGAAGACCTCGAACAGCGCATCGTCGGCGAGCAGGTCGTAGGGGCTTGAGATGGTTTCCGCCTTGCGCTCGAAATAGAGCGCCAGGCGCACGCCGGCATTGTCGTTGCCGGCCTCCTCTTCCAGTTTCTGGCGCACATAGCTGTCGAGCGTCTCGTAGATGCCGCGGCGCGACTGGATCTGCGCGTCGTCCGGACGCTCGACCAGGCCCTCGGCATTGAAGTTGAACGAGGCGACAAGCTTGCGGTAGTCGCGATCGGCCTGCTGGTTGACGAAGCTCTTGGGGTCGTCGAGGTCGGAGGTGAAGATCTTTGCCATGAACTCGGCGTCGACGCTTTCCGGATCGATGCCGTTGGCCGTCAGCACGAAGGCGACGAGGCGCGGGTCGGCGAGGAATTCCTTGACCGATTCCACCTTCTGCATCTGCACGGAGTAATATTTCGCCTCTTCCTCGGCGAGCGTGCGGTCGTCCTCCGTTCCGAAACGGGATTTCTCCACCACATAGGCGCGCGACATCACCAGGATCTCGGCCTCGGATTGTGCCAGCTTCGGCACGGTGATGTTGCCGTCCGACCCGAAATTGAACGCCTTGGCGAGTTCGACGTAGCGCTCGTCCTTCAGCTGGTACACATAGCTCCTCGGATCGTTGAGGTCGCTTTTCAACACGTTCTTGATCGTCAGCGGCGTGACCTTGGCCGGATCGAGGCCGAAGGCTTTCAACGCGAAGTCGTAGATGGTCGCCTCGCCGACGAAATCCTGCACGGTCTTCACCGCGCCGATCTGGCTCTTGAAGCGGTTGACCGCGAGTTCGTCCGCCTCGTCGTCGACGTCGTTGTAGCGGATCATGTAGTTGTTGGCGGTCGTGGTTGTCTGTGCGGCCGTCTGCGGCGTGTCGCCGGGCGCAAGCGTGCCGTCCTGCTGGAAGTTGAACGCGGCGCGCAGCGCCTTGTACTGCTCCTTGCTGGAACCGCCGAACAGGTTGATGTAGCTCGTCGGATTGTTCGGGTCCGGATCGCTCTCGATGATGTTGCGGATCGTCAGGTTGGTGACGGCGGGCTTGTCGAGCCCGAAGGCGACCTTGAGATAGGAGACCAGGCGCGGGTCGTTGGCGATCTCGTCGGCCGTGGTGATGCTGCCGATCCGGCTTTCGAAATAGTCCCGGTGGATCAACGCCGCCGCCGTCGTCACGCGCGGATTGGAGAGCGTGTAAAGCTCCTTCGTGCTGGTCTTCTGGCTGTCGGTCTGCACCGTGCCGGCGACCGCCGTGCCATCCGTTTCGAAATTATAGGCGGAGGCGAGCACTTGGTATTTGTCGACATTGGCAAGCACGCCGTTCTGGCTGGCGATCTCCGCCTTCAGCGCAGCGATGCGCGCGGCAGCCTGCGAGCGCGGAACGAGCACCGCATCGAGATCGGCGACGGCGACCTGCTTGTCCGCCAGCTCCGTCTGGTATTCCGCCCGCCGGGTCTGGAAGAGCGTGATCTCCGCCCGCTTGCCGTCGATGATTTCCTCCAGCTCCGCAGCCGGCAGGCCGTTCGGATTGGTGGAGAGCGTGGCGATCTCGGCTTCCAGCGCCGTGATGCGCGTCTGCATGGCGGGAATGTCGGTTTGCAGTTTGGTGATGCGCTTCAGATGGGATTCGCGCAGTTCCAGCGGCTCCAGCGCGTCGCTTGCCGCCTGGCGCGCCGCCAGGGCATCCGCCGCCCGGCCGCCGAACTGGGTGTTGAAGAAGCTGTTCGGATCGTCGAGGTCGCTCGTCAGCACGTTGCGGATCGTCTGGCGCGAATAGGTATCCGCATTGATGCCGAAGGCCGTCAGCATGTAGTTGCGCAGGCGGTCGTTGTTCAGCAATTGGTCGACGCTCGTCACGCCGTCGATGACGGCATCGTAATAACGCGTTTCCTCCTTGATCGCCGTGCCGGCATTGGCGGCAGTCGAGGAATAGAGCCCGATGATCTCGTCAAGCTGCACTTCGGTCTGCGCCGTGGCGGCCGTCGAGGCCTCGAAGCTGAAGGCATTGGCGAAGGTGCGGTAGCGTTCGTCGGTCAACAGGTTGACGAAGCTGTTGGCATCGGAGAGGTCGCTTTCCAGCACCTTGCGCATGAAGGCCTTGGCGTAGGTCATCTCCTCCAGGCCGTGGGCTTTCATGGCGTAGGAATAGAGCCGGTAGTCGTCGAGGAACTCGTCGACCGAGGTGACCTTGCCGATCGCCTCCTTGTAATAGGCGGTGTCGCGCGCATTGGTCGTTTCGTTCGCCGTGCGGTCCAGCGACGTCAGCATGTCGCGCGTGATGAGGTTGTAACTCGTATAGGTGGACAGCATCGAAAGCTCTCTTTTCCGGGCGCGGGCAGGCCGATCAGATGCCACTTTCGCGCGCGAGGCTTGTCCCGGCCTGTCGGGGGCGTGGCACAGATTGGCCGGCCCGCGTTCACCTCTCCTAAACCCTGCGCCGTGGAGTTTTGCTAACCATCAGGAACTGCAAAGTTTTCTTAACCGCAATTTTTAAGCGGCTCGGAAGGGGCCGCGCCTATTCTCGCCCTCAGAGGACGAAAAGTCCCGATGAGAAGACCGGACACCGGCTCTCAAGGAAAACAAGGGCGAAAGACATGCTGAATACCGTTTCCAAGCCGGCCTGGGCCGGCACCACGCTCCGGCTCGACCCCAAGCGCTTCCCGCAGCAGGTGACATTCGAGCTGCGCGCCGAGGGAACCAATGCCACGATCACGCTCGACGAACGCGGCGCCGTGCTGCGCAAGGTGCTGCCGTCGAGCGGCCTGCCGCTCTCGATAGCCCTGCCGCCCCGCGCCTTCAAGGGCGTGGCCGCCCGCGCCATCGATCACGGCAACGGCCAGGTCACCGTCACCCTCGAACTGCACCACGACGACCCGGACCTCTGCATCCCGCTGCTCGTGGCGCACGATCTCTGCGATATCGCCGCCGACTGGCGCAGCTGGGCCGAGGCCTATCGCATTCCCATGCTGATGGTCGAGGCCGACGGCATCGCCCGGCCGCTCGACGACAACCTGACGGTCGGCGCCCGCCCGGCAAAACCGCGCCGCCGCCACTCCTTCTTTGCGGACCGCCGCCCGCGCTTCCTCGTGCGCCGCACGACCGGCAAGCTCGGCGTGCAGATGAAGATCAACGGCCGGGAGATCACCGCCCGCAGTTGAGCCTGCAATGAAAGAATGACCTCCAAGAAGCCGGCCGTCCCCTGCGGCCGGCTTTTTCGTGTCCGTCCCCCTGTTCCCTCAGGAACACTTTTCACGCCGCCATCGTGGGAAACAGCTTCCAACAGACCGGTCCAGACCGGCACCGCGAAGCAAGGGACAGATCGCCATGGCAAAGTTCATCACCACCCTCCTCGGCCGCATCCGCACCGTCGAGAGCGCCACCACCGAGCGCGCCCGCCCGCCGCGCCGCGGCTTCGAGATCGCCCCGCACCCCTCCATCCTCCGCCGCCTGGAAGATCGTCCGCAGACGGGCGCAAGGGCGCCGCGGCACCGTTAAAGCAATTCCAGCAAAAGTGCGTAGCGGTTTTGCGTCCGGAATTGCGTAAGAACAAAGAGAGAGCGTTTTCGCGATTCGAAGAAAAGCGGAAATGCTCTAGAGGTCAGGCAAACGGGATCGCGATCGTCAGGGCCAGGAAGAGGCAGAGGCCGACGATGCCGTTGAACTTGAAGAGTGCCAGGCACTGTTCCGGGTCGTCGATGTCGAGGGTGGCGATCTGCCAGGCGAGCATGAGGGCGGCGATGGCGAGGCCGAGCCAGGCGACGAGGCCGATGCCGGCGAGCCAGAAGGACAGCGCGACCAGCACGACGGTCAGGCCGTAGAGGCCGATCAGCCATTGCGCCGTGCGCTCGCCGAACAGGCGCGCGGTAGAGCGCACGCCGATCAGCGCATCGTCTTCCTTGTCCTGGTGGGCGTAGATCGTGTCGTAGCCGATCGTCCAGGCAATGGCGGCGATGTAGAGCGCGACGGAGGCGCTCGACACTTCCGCGAATTCCGCCGCCCAGCCCATCAGCGCGCCCCAGGAAAAGGCCATGCCGAGGAAGAATTGCGGCCAGTCGGTAAAGCGCTTGGCGAAGGGATAGATCGCGACGATGGCGAGCGAGGCGACGCCGAGCAGGATCGTGAAGAGATTGAACTGCAGGAGCACGACGAGGCCGACGAGGGCCTGCAGGCCCATGAAGATCTTCGCCTGCCGGCGCGTGACGCGGCCGGACGGCAGCGGGCGCGAGCGGGTGCGGGCGACGGCCTGGTCAATCTCGTGGTCGACGAGGTCGTTATAGGTGCAGCCGGCGCCGCGCATGGCGACGGCACCGACGAAAAACAGGAAGAGCTGCGTGAGGAAGCGCACCGTATCGAAGGTGCCGATCGCTGCCGAGACATTGGCCGCCAGAGCCGTCGACCAGAGGCAGGGCAGAAGCAGGAGCTGCCAGCCGATCGGCCGGTCCCAGCGCGCGAGCTGCGCATAGGGCCAGGCGCCGCGCGGCAGCACGCGGTAGACCCAGTTTCTGGACGGCGCGTCGGCGACGCGGCCGGAATCGGAGGGAGAGCTGATCATATCCCTCAATCGCAAGCGGCACCGCGCGGGTCAAGCCGGCGCGGTGCCGCAGCGCTCAAGGCACCGTAAAATCGAAGCGGTAGGTGGCGGACAGGCCGATCAGAAGCTGGTCGCGGTCGCCGCGCTCTTTGACCAGGCTGGACTTGGCCGCGTCGCCGACGATGCGCTTGTATTCGGCAAAGGCGCTCGTCTCGATCTTCTCGTTGACCTGCCAGGTGATCGCCGCACCCGCGCCGACGGAATGGATGCCGCCGTCCGGATCGTAGGCGGCGAGGTCGGATTTGGCGACCTGGTTGCGGTTCACGCCGTAATAGGTGTCCATATAGTCGTTCGAGGCGAGCGTTACGCGGGGACCGGCGGAAATGCGCACGTCCGGCCGCACGTCGACGAAGGCGTCTGCCGCGACATCGGCGACGATGCCGTCATGGCTGCGGATGCCGTGGCGCACTTCGCCGCGCACGCGCAGCCAGTCGGTCGGGTAAGCTTCTGCGAAGCCGCCGAGTTCGCCGCCGAACTTCACCGGCGTCAGGCCGCGCAGGTCCTTCGAATCGTCGTCGTCGCGCGGCATGATGAGCTTGCCGGTGGCGCCCGCACGAAAACCGCCATTGTCGATCAGCGCGAAGGACGGGTTGTCGTTGCGCGAGGAGAAACGCACCGTGCTGCCGGCCTTGCCGAGCGAGATCATCGGGGTGACCTGGAACAGGTATTTTTTCGCGCCCTCGTAGCGCGGCGCGGCAAAGCCGGCAGCGCCGACCTTCAGATACCAATCCCCCGACCAGAAATAACCGCCTTCGCCGGCAAGGGCCGAAACAGGCGCAAAAAGGAGAGCGGCCGCAGTCATTGCGGTCGAAACACGGATACTCAAAACACAATCCTCGCTTCACCGGCAGGCCCGCCGCGGGCTGCCGAAACCTTTGATTGCGTCAACATTAGCCCCCTTTCATTACCGTTTCGCTAACCATCCGCCGGGGCGGCCCGTAGGAACGATTCGCCCCAGTCTGCGTTTTCCGCGTGATGAAACAAGGAGTTTCCCGATGACCGTCAGCACGATGGAACTGAAGCTGCAGGCAATCCGCTCCGACGAGGGGCTTTCGCGCAAGGAGAAGATCGCCCAGCTGGAAAAGCTGCGCACCGAGGCCCGCGCCCTGCAACGCGCCGCCAGCGAAAGCGCGATGGTGGAGGATGACGGCTGGTACGAGGACGTGCACCTGATCGACACCGAGCTCGAAAATCTCGGCCGGGGCACACCGGAAAAGGGTGCGGCGACGCTCTGAAGCCGCGCAACCCTTGACCTTTCATCCCCATCCCCTTAACCCGCCAACAACCAAGCACGGATCGAGGGTATGGGCATGAAGGTTCTGTTGATCGGATCGGGCGGACGCGAGCACGCGCTGGCCTGGAAGCTGGCGCAATCCCCCCTCCTCACCACGCTTTATGCCGCCCCCGGCAATCCCGGCATCGCCGAATGCGCGACGCTCGTCTCCCTTGACATCGACGACCACGCCGCCGTCTCTGCCTTCTGCAAGGAAAACGGCGTGACATTCGTGGTGGTCGGGCCGGAAGCGCCGCTCGTCGCGGGCATTGCCGATGCGCTTCGCGCTGACGGCATCGATGTCTTCGGCCCCTCGGCGGCCGCGGCCCAGCTCGAAGGCTCCAAGGGCTTCACCAAGGACCTCTGCGCCAAATACGACATCCCGACCGGCGCCTATCAGCGCTTCACCGATGCCGCCGCCGCCAGGGCCTATATCGAGGCGCAGGGTGCACCGATCGTCATCAAGGCCGACGGGCTTGCCGCCGGCAAGGGCGTGACGGTCGCCATGACGCTCGACGAGGCGCTAGCCGCCGTTGCCGACTGCTTTGATGGCGCCTTTGGCGCGGCGGGTGCGGAAGTCGTGGTGGAAGCCTTCCTCGACGGCGAGGAGGCGAGCTTCTTCTGCCTCTGCGACGGTGTGAACGCGCTGCCGCTGGCCTCCGCGCAGGACCACAAGCGCGTCGGCGACGGCGATACCGGCCCGAACACCGGCGGCATGGGCGCCTATTCTCCGGCCCCCGTCATGACGCCCGAGATGGTGGCGCGCACCATGCAGGAGATCATCGAGCCAACGATCCGCGGCATGGCGGCGGATGGCCATGCGTTCCAGGGCGTGCTCTTCGCCGGGTTGATGATCACCGCCAAAGGCCCCGAGCTGATCGAATACAATGTGCGGTTCGGCGATCCGGAATGCCAGGTGCTGATGATGAGGCTCGAAAGCGACCTGCTGCCCATCCTGCATGCCGCCGCGACCGGCCGGCTCGACACGGTTTCCGCCGCCTGGCGGGACGCTCCGGCGCTCACCGTCGTCATGGCCTCAAAGGGGTATCCTGGCGCCTACGAGAAGAACACGCCGATCCTCTCGCTGCCGGCCGACGACGCCGCCACGAAAGTGTTTCATGCCGGCACAGGCCTGAAAGATGGCCAGCTCGTCGCGACCGGCGGGCGCGTGCTCAATGTCACGGCCGTCGCACCGACTGTCGCCGAGGCGCAAAAGGCGGCTTACCAGGCGCTCGACCGGGTCGAATGGGAAAACGGCTTCTGCCGCCGCGACATCGGCTGGCGCGCCGTCGAGCGTGAAAACGGCTGAATCCCGCCCATAAAAAACGCGTGGTCGTTCAAAGTTTACCATTTCCCCTGACGGGACCGTAACCGGCGGGCGCTATTCTTCCCTCAACCCTGAGGGAGAACCGTTTCATGCGTACCCTGCTGCCGACCCTTGTCCTGATGCTTCTCGCCGCCCCGGCCTTTGCGGGTTCGATCGAACCGCTTGCCAGCGCCACCGCCGACGGCACCAGCGTCGCGACGATCCGCTGCGAGGATTGCCCGGCGCTGAAGCCGAAGGCCAAATCCGCCACCTACCATGTCGACGCCATCGAGCCCGGCACGCAGAAGGTGGAGATCCGCGAGCAGAACGGCGAGCGCAAGATGTTCCGCACGGAAGCCTGGATGGGCGGCTCGCCCGTGCTCTTCGTGAGCAAGGCCCCGGCCGAGACGGTGCAGGCTGCCGACGCCGAAACGCCGCTGGACGAGAAGGCGACGGCAACGGAAACCGTCGATGCGGGCGCCAAGACAGGCGCGCTCGACGGAACCGCCGCCCATAACGCGGCGACGGCCGCGATGGCGACTTCACGGGAGTTTGATCCGGCAGGGTTTGAACTTCGGCTCAACTGACCGCATACTGCAGACCCCTGCCTCTCAGTCCCTCCAGGCTGACAGGAATCCGCGAAAGCGGACGTTTTGCGCCCCTGACCTCAAGCGGGGGCGCAATCGTGTCGGCCGGCCTCTCCCAAATCGCTGACGAGTTGGTCGACCTCACGGTCGGAATAGACGGCGATGCCGTTTCGGCGCAACAGCGCTGCCGTCACCCCCTGCCCCGCGTGCCTGATACCTGAAAAGCTGCCGTCATAGACGAAGCCGGAGCCGCAGGACGGGCTGCCGTCGATCAAGAGCGCATGCGAGCAGCCGTTTTCCCGCGCCACATCGAGCGCGATGCGCGCGCCGTCGATATAGGCCGCCGAAACATCCCCGCCCGAGATTTCAAGCACGCGCGCCCGCCCTTCGAGCACGTCCTCGCCGTCGAGACCCGCTTCGATCTCCGCCGGCGGACGCGGCACCTGGAAGCCGCCGGCAAGCTCCGGACAGAGCGTCACCAGCCGTCGCTCCGACCGCCAGCGATCGACGGCGTCATGCAGGAGCGGTTTCGCCGACCCGTTGTAGCGGACCGGCAGGCCGGCAAGGCAGGCGCTGATGAGGATTTTCCCCGGCATCAGCACCCTTTCCTTATCCCGCGATCTTCGAGAAATCCGCCACCGTGCCCGTGGCCGCGCGGATGGCCGCGAGGAGCGCGAGGCGGTTGGCGCGGATGGCCGGGTCCTCGTCGTTGACGAGCACGTCGGTGAAGAACTGGTCGACCGGCGCACGCAGCGCCGAGAGCGCTTCCATAGCGGAGCGGAAATCTTCGCGGGCGACGGCGGCGGCGGCCTCCTTCGAGGCGGTTTCCACGGCGGCATAGAGCGCCTTTTCGGCTTCGAGCTTCAAGAGGTCGGCCGAGACCGCGCCTTCGACGACGGTGCCCTTCTTCTCTTCGGCGGCAAGAAGCTGTGTCGCGCGCTTGGTGCCGGCAAGGAGGTTCTGGCCGTCTTCCGAGGTGATGAACGCCGTCAGCGCCTCGACACGGCGCGCGACCATCAGCAGATCGTCGGCCTCCGGCGTCAGCACGGCGTCGATCAGGTCGTGGCGCGCGCCCAGATCACGGAGGTAGACCTTGAGGCGATCGTGGAAGAAGGCGATGAGGTCCGCGTCCTTCGCGACCGAGGCGAGCGGCAGGCGGATGTTCTTTTCGAGCAGCATGCGGATGACGCCGAGTGCGGCGCGGCGCAGCGCATAGGGGTCCTTCGAGCCGGTCGGCTTTTCGTCGATCGCCCAGAAGCCGGTCAGCGTGTCGAGCTTGTCGGCAAGCGCCACGGTCACGCCGATCTTGTCGCCCGGCAGGCGGTCGGAGGGGCCGTTCGGCTTCCAGTGGTCCTCGATCGCCTCGGCGACCGCGGCGTCCTCGCCCTGGAGGGCTGCATATTTGCGGCCCATGATGCCCTGGAGCTCGGGGAATTCGCCGACGGCTTCGGTGCGCAGGTCCGCTTTCGCGAGCACCACGGCACGGTCGACGAGCGCGGCATCGGCACCGGTCACCTTGGCGAGTTCGGCGGCGAGCTTGCGGATACGTTCGACGCGCGCACCCTGCGTGCCGAGCTTGGCATGGAAGGTGACGTTCAGCGCATCGAGCTTGGCCATGCGCTGGTCGAGCGGCTTTGCGAGATCGAGGCCGAACTTTTCGGCCGATGCCTTCAGCGTATCGAGGTCGGGCAGGTCGCGCTGGTCGCGCTGCCAGAAATGCTTGGCGTCCGACAGGCGGGCGCGCACGACCTTGCCGTTGCCGTGCACGATCTCCTTGCCGCCATCCTTCGCCTCGATGTTGGAGACGAGGATGAAGTGGTTGGAGAGCGTGTCGGCGCCCGGCTTGCGGGTGACGAAACATTTCTGGTTGGTCTTGATGGTCAGGCGGATGATTTCCGACGGGATCGCCAGGAATTCCTCCTCGAACGTGCCCATCAGAACCTGCGGCCATTCGACGAGGCCGGAGACTTCTTCCAGCAGGCCCTCGTCCTCGACCAGCTCAAGGCCGTTGGCGAAGGCGATATTGTTGGCGTCCGTCGCGATGATCTGCTTGCGGCGCTCGGCATCGAGCACGACCTTGGCCTTTTCGAGATTGGCGGAATAGTCCTCGAAGCGGCGCACGGTGATCGCGTCCGGCGCATGGAAGCGGTGGCCATAGGTGACGTTGCCGGCCACGAGCCCATCGACCTCGAAGGGTACGACGCGCGTCTCTTCCGTCTCCGAGCCGAAGGTGCAGACGATCGATTGCAGCGGGCGCACCCAGCGCAGCGCGCCCGGCCTTGCCGAGGCAGCACCGGAGCGCATCGACTTCGGCCAGGGGAAATTGCGGATGATGCCCGGCATCACCTCGGCGATGATCTCATCGGCCGGGCGGCCCGGCTTGACCGTATGCGCGACGTAGAAATCACCCTTCTTGGGATCGCTGTGCACATGGGCCTCAGTGACCGAGGCGAGGCCCGCCTTGCGCAGAAAACCCTGGATCGCCTGCTCGGGCGCCGAGGTCGCCGGTCCCTTGATATCCTCACGCACATCGCTGGAGCGGGCATTGAGGCCGCGAATATCCAGCGTCAGGCGCCGCGGCGTCCAATATTCGCGCGCACCCTCATAGGTCAGGCCCGCCTCCACCAGCGCGTCCGTGACGAGTTTCTTCAGATCACCCGCCGCCTTGCGCTGCATGCGGGCGGGGATTTCCTCGGAGCGGAGTTCAAGCAGAAGATCGGGCATAAGGGTCACTGACTGGTGGAGTTTTCGACTGGCGGGGACTTAGCAAGCCCCAGCGCAATTGTCATCCGTCCAATCCCGAAAAGTCGGGCCAAAGCGACGATCGCCTACCACCCGCCTCCCCCGCCACCACCACCGCCTCCCCCCGAGGAGCCGCCGCCGCCGCCGGAGGAGAAGCCGGAGGAGGAGCTTCTTGGCGGGTCGGGGAGTGAGGAGGTCATGGTGCTGGCCATGGAGCCGGCGAAGCCGCCCATCTGGTCGGAGAAGCGGCCAGAGGAGAAGCTGTCGCCGTGATACCAGGCGGGCTGGTAGGCGGCAGCGGCGGCACCCGCCGCGGCTGCGGCGAGAAGCCAGCGGTCGAAGGTTTGCGACCAGGGTTTTTCGACGCCGAGCGCCACGGCATAGGGCAGCAGTGTTTCGAAATGGCGGGGCGACATTTCCGGCGCGCCGGCCATGTTCATGCGGTCCTTTTCGGCGAGCGTCAGGTATTGGCGCAGGCCCTCGATGCCATCCATCAGCTTGCGGCCGAGCGGCGTGGGCGCGCCCATCAGGAAGAAGAAGACGAGATTGGTGACGATGATGCCGCCGACGGCGGCAAAGAGCGGCATCTGGCCGGCGGCAGCGGTCGTCAAGAAGATCGCGACGGTGATGCTGCCGAAGACGGTGAGCGACACGAAGCCGACGAAGGCGGCGATGGCGACGGCGAGGATGCGCGCGCCGAGCGAATTCGCCCGCTTGAAATTCTGCCCGAGCGCCACCGCGAAGATCGACACGAAGACCGAGGCGAAGAGCGGCAGGATGACCAGTGCGATGCTGTCCTCCGGCAGCCCGCCGAAGATCAGCAGGCTGGCAAGACAGGCGAGCGACAGGAGGATGCCGCCGATGATCTGGGGCCAGTTGGCGAGATAATATTTGCGCCGGTGCTCCTTCTCCATAGCATCGCGAAAATCGCCGCCCAGCGTCTGCACGCGCTTGCCGTTGGACTTGTCTATGACGAGGCTGGCGCCGGGGCTTTTGAGCGCGTTGAGCAGCACCTTCTCGCCCGTCGGCAATTCGCCCTCGACAGGTTTTTCCGTGCGGGTGACGGTGAGCGAGTTTTTCAGGTCCTGAAGCTCGACCAGTCCCTTGACCGCGAGGTTGAGGAAGGAGGCCGACACCGCCGTCCAGCCGCGCCCGCCAAAACCCTTCTCCTCGATATAGTTGACGAGGGCGGGCGACATGCCCTCCGGCGAATCCCAGCGTGGCACGACGACGCCCTCCGGCGGATCGCGGCCGACAGAGAGCCAGGCCCAGAGATAATAGCCGACGACGAGGACGAGACCGCCGAAGGCGAGGATGAGGCTGCGGTTGTCCTTGAAGAAGAGCGCGCGCTCCTCGGCCGCCGTCGGCTTGTCGATGCTGCCGGCCGGCATTTTCACGCCGATCGTCAGGCCCTCCTGCGGCCCAAGCTCCCGCGTCGTCTCGAAGGTCGCCTGGTTGCCGCGGTTTTCGGCGCGCGCATTCTTGTCGGTCGCGCCGAAGGGACCGGTGAAGAAAGTCAATTCCTCCGCATTCACCCCCTGCGGCAGCGTGACCGTCGCGCTCGCCCGGTAGATCGGAAAGGCCCACTCAGTGCCGGTGACGTTCCAGAACAGTTCGTCATGCGTGTCGAAGAAGCGGATCTGCCGCGTCGTCTCGTAGGTCAGGCGGTATTGGTGGAAGCCGGGATCGATGAGCACGTCGGCGGAGCCGAAATAGATGCGGATGCCGCGGCGGATGCTCTCCGTGCGGTAGGGCTCCGGGCGGCCGTCGCGCTCGACGCTGAGGATCTTGAAGCCGACCTCGCGCTCCCTCCCCTCGGCGTCGACGAAGGTCAGCGGGAAATCGCGGTAGATGCCGCGGCGGATCTGGTTGCCCTCGGCATAGACGCGGATCGCCTCCGTCACCGTCAGCGTGCCGTTCTTCGCGACCGCGATATCGGAATGGTAGCGGTCGAAATATTCTTCCGCCCGGGCCGCGCCCCCGACCAGAAGGCAGAGCCACAGCGTCAGGAGGGCGGCAATCCGCATCATGGAGGACTCCAGGTCTAGAATTTCACGGTCGGCACGGCCCTGTCAGCCGGGTTCTCGATCTCGAAATAGGGCGCCTTCAGGAATTTGAAGAGGCCGGCGACGAGGTTCGACGGGAAACTCTCGACCTTGACGTTGAGATCGCGCGCCGCACCGTTGTAATAGCGCCGCGACATCTGGATCTCGCCTTCCAGCGTTTCCAGCGTCTGCTGCAATTCGGCAAAGTTCTGGTTGGCCTTGAGGTCCGGATAGGCTTCGGCGAGCGCGAAGATGCGGCCGAGCGCCTGGCTCAGCATGCCTTCCGCCTGGGCGCGGCCGGCGACGTCGCCTGCGGGCACGGCCTGCGCGCGGTTGCGCAGGTCCACGACGTTTTCCAGCGTCTCTTTTTCGTGCGCGGCGTAGCCCTTCACGGTTTCGATGAGGTTGGGGATGAGGTCGGCGCGGCGCTTCAGCTGCACGTCGATGCCGGACCAGGCCTCCTCCTTCACCTGCCGTGCGCGCACGAGGCCGTTGTAGATGATGATGGCGTAGATGACGACCACCGCCGCGATTGCCAGACCGATCATGAGGTTCTCCGCTCCTTCAGTGCGTTCGGCGCGAGCTTAGCATCCGCGACGCCGCAGGAAAGCCCCGCAAGGCCGCATGAAGCGTCAATTTTCCCAAAGACATCAGCGTCCTGTCACCCCGGGAACCGCGGGAGGACGGGCTTTCATCGATAGTCGCTTCATCAACAACACGAACCCCGAAGCAACCGCCATGAAAGCCCTCGTTCTCACCATCAACGTTCTCGGTTTCACCGCCCTCTTCCTCGCCTACACGATGGGTGCAGCGGTCGACCGTCCGAAGGGTGTACGCCGGGCTCTCCAGACCTATGCCGGCCAGCTCCCCACCGGCACCTTCCCCACCCTGAAGCCCGTCTGGGAACTCGGCGTGAAGGCTTCGACGCTGGCTTGAACGAAAACGCCTCCCCGGCGGGACCGGAGAGGCGAGACAGTCGCAATGTTTGCCGTGTCAGATCGAGCGGGTGATGCCGCCGTCGACGCGGATGTTCTGGCCGGTGATATAGCCGGCGCCGTCGGAGGCGAGGAAGGCGACCGTGGCTGCGACCTCCTCGCTCGTGCCGTAGCGCTTCATCGGCACGCCGTCACGCCGCTCGTCCGTCGCCGGCAGGCTGTCGATCCAGCCGGGCAGCACGTTGTTCATGCGGATGTTTTCGGCCGCGTAGGTATCGGCGAAAACCTTGGTGAAGGAGGCGAGGCCGGCGCGCGCGACGGCGGATGTCGGGAACATCGCGCTCGGCTCGAAGGCCCAGGCGGTCGAGATGTTGATGATCACGCCGGATTTCTGCTTCTGCATGATCGGGGTGACGAGGCGCGTTGGGCGCACGGCGTTCAGGAAATAGACGTCGATGCCGGCATGCCAGTCCTCGTCAGTCAATTCGAGGATCTGCTTGCGCGGGCCGTGTCCGGCGCTGTTGACCAGCACGTCGATGCGGCCCCAGCGTTCCAGCGCGCCGTCGACGAGGCGCTTCAGGTCGTCGTTCGACTGGTTGGAGCCGGTGACGCCAAGGCCGCCGAACTCTTCCGCCAGCGCCTCGCCCTTGCCGGAGGAGGAGAGCACGGCGATCTTGAAGCCATCCGTCGCCAGCCGCCGCGCCGCAGCCGCGCCCATGCCGCTGCCGCCTGCGGTGATGATTGCCACTTTTTCTACTGCCATCTTCCATCTCCCTGTCGAGAATACGTTGCGGGCGAACCGCCTTTCTTCGTGATGTTCCAAGTGATACCATCGGCCGGCCAGGAGCGCGAGCCAGTTCCACGCTCATCATCCAGTAGAAATTCTATCGCATGTCCGACGCCATACGCCGCCTCCCCTCGCTGAATGCCTTGCGTGTTTTCGAGGTGGTGACGCGCCATCTCAATTTCCGGCTCGCCGCCGAGGAGCTCGCCGTCACCCAGGGTGCTGTCGCCCAGCAGGTGCGTGGGCTGGAGGCGGAGCTGGGGTTAAAGCTGTTCGATCGCCAGCCGCGCACGCTCGCGCTGACGGAAGCCGGGCGCAGCTATGTCGCCAATGTCCGCCGCGCCTTCGAGCTGATCGCCGAGGCGACGGAGGCCCTGCGGCCGGAGCCGCAGCACCTGACGATCAGCGTCACGCCGACCTTCGCCTCGAAATGGCTGATCCCGCGCCTGCCCGAGTTCACCGCCGCCCATCCCGATATCGACCTGCGCATCCTCGCGACCGACCGGATTTCCAACTTCCAGACCGATGCCGTCGATCTGGCGGTGCGCTACGGCCGCCCGCCCTTCGGGCCGGGGCTCGACGTCGACCTGCTGTTCGAGCAGGTGGTGGTGGCGGTGGGGAGCCCGCTTCTCATCGAAAAGCTTGGAAGCCCGGCGCAGGCGGAGGCCTTCGCGCGCTACGCGCTGCTGCACGACGCACATGATTTCTGGCCGCAGTTCCTCGAACAGGTCTTTCCGGAAGGGGCGCCCACCGCGCCAAAAAACATCCGCTTCAACCAGACGGCGCATGCCATCGAGGCGGCGATTGCCGGCCAGGGGCTGGCGCTGGCGAGCCGGCTTTTCGTCGAGGGGGATATTCGCGATAGCCGGTTGACGCGGCTGTTTGCAGTGGAAATGCGGGCGGGCGCGGATTTTTATGCCGTCTCGCCCCGCAAGCCGCGCCATGCCACATCCGTCGCGGCGGTGCGGACCTGGCTTGCGACCGCCGACGGCCGCAAGCGCTAGGAAGCGATCAGGCCGCGTCCTTCGTCCAGTTCACGCCGCCGGCATCCGTCAGCAGGAAGGCCTCACCGCAGGCCTTGGCCAGCGTGCGCACGCGCAAAATATAGCTCTGGCGTTCGGTGACCGAGATCACGCCGCGGGCGTCGAGCAGGTTGAAGACGTGGCTCGCCTTGATGCATTGGTCATAGGCCGGCAGCACGCATTTGTGCAGACGCTGGTTGTCGGCATCGCCCGGCGCACCGGCGGCCAGAAGCGCCTGGCACTCCTTTTCCGCATCGATGAAATGGCGGTGCAGCATGGCAGTGTCGGCGAATTCGAAGTTGTGGCGAGAATATTCCTGCTCGGCTTGCAGGAAGACGTCGCCATAGGTGATCTTCTCGTCGCCCTCGCGGCCGTTGAAGTTCAGGTCGTAGACGTTGTCGACGCCCTGCACATACATGGCGAGGCGCTCGAGGCCATAGGTCAGTTCGCCGGCGACGGGCGCGCATTCGATGCCGCAGACCTGCTGGAAATAGGTGAACTGCGAGACTTCCATGCCATCGCACCAGCATTCCCAGCCCAGCCCCCAGGCGCCGAGCGTCGGGCTTTCCCAGTCGTCTTCGACGAAGCGCACGTCATGCAGTAGCGGATCGAGGCCGATCGCCGCCAGCGAGCCGAGATAGAGCTCCTGGAGGTTCGACGGGTTCGGCTTCAGGATGACCTGGTACTGGTAATAGTGCTGGAGGCGGTTGGGGTTCTCGCCGTAGCGCCCATCCGACGGGCGGCGCGAGGGCTGCACATAGGCGGCGCGCCAAGGGCGGGGCCCGAGCGCGCGCAGCGTCGTTGCCGGGTGGAACGTGCCGGCGCCCACTTCCATGTCATAGGGCTGAAGCACCGCGCAGCCCTTGTCCGCCCAATAGTTGTGCAGCGTCAGGATAAGCCCCTGGAAGGAGCGCGTCGGGTTCATATGGTCAGGCAGGGCGGCTGAGGTCATCGGTTTCGTCCGGGCATTCTTTGAAAAAGCTGGCGGACTGGTGCCACGATGCGCCGGAAGGGTCAAGGGTTTCGGGCGGCTCGCCCCAAACCTCTCAGTGCCGTTCGAGCGAGCGGAACAGGCCGGAGCCGGCGGCCTGGGTGACGGCCTGCACGCGCTGGGGCGCCAGATCCGGCACCTGATGCAGCTGCCGGCGCAGGCCTGCGGGCACGCGCGCGCCATACCAGGCGGCGAGCATCGGAAGCTCGCGGCGCAGCGAGCTCTTCGCCTGCCAGCCGAGCGCCTTCAGGGCACGCGTATCGAGCGGCGGGCGGCCGACATTGTCCGGCCGGCCGGCGGTGAAGCTCACGCCGGAGATCGGGTCCTGCACCGCATCGAGCACGAGGCGCGCGACGGAGAGGATGTCGTGCAGGTCATCGCCGGCAACATTGTAGGTGGCGTTTTCCGCGCCGCCGGTCACGACCGTGCGCAGGGCCGAGCAGAAATCCGTCATGGTAACGAAGGCGCGCGTCTGCATGCCGTCGCCATGCACCGGCAGCGGGCGGCCGACGGTCGCGAGCTCCAGGAAGCGCGGCAGAAGCTTTTCGGTGTTCTGGCGGGTGCCGACGATGTTGACCGGGCGCAGCACGCGGATATCGAGTCCGAAGGAGCGGCGCAGGCCCGCGATCAACATTTCGGCGGCGGCCTTGGAGGCGCCGTGCGGATTGTCGGGAAGCAGCGGCGCAAGCTCGCCGATCAGCCCGCCACTGCCGGCGCCATAGACCTCCGCCGAGCTGATATGGATCATCAGCGGCACGCGGCGGCGGCCCATCGCCTCCACCAGCACCTGAGTGCCGAGCGCATTGGCGAGCGTAAAACGTTCCGGCACGGAAAAGGCGCGTTCGACATGGCTTTCGCCGGCCGCATGCACGACGAGATCGGCATCCTTCAGGACCTCGGTGACGAGGTCAAGATTGCCGACGTCGCCTTCCTGCAGCGTTACGCGGCCCGTGCGGAAGGCGGCGTCGAGATGCGACATGTCGGCGGCATAGGTGAAGGAATCGAGCACGCGCACGCGGGCATTCGGGCAATGCTGGAGCAGGTCGTCGACGATGTGCGAGCCGACGAAGCCGGCACCGCCCGTCACGACGATGGTGCGGATCCGATCGAGATCGAGCGAGGCCATGGTGTACTCCGTTCATCGCAGGCGCTTTTCAGGACGCCATCATGGCGACCCTTGCCGTTAGATCGGGCTTCCTGCCCGCGCGGGCAACGCCAACCTTGGGATGCAAAGGAATAAATGCGGCATTAACCTTACGACGCTTGGTTAATGTCCCGGCGCGGCACGGCGCGAGCCGCAGGCCGCTCCCGCGACGGCACGAAAGCGTGCCGAAAGGCTACTCGTCGTCGCGGCGCAGGCGGTATTCGCCGGTTTCCGGATCCTTGACGAGCGTGCCGGTTGCCCCGGTGCGGCGTTCCTCCTCGCTGCGCTTGCGCAACTTGCTCAACCGCTCGGCATCCGCCACGAACTTGCGATAGCCGAACCAGGCAAGGCCGACGACCAGAAGCAGAAAGATGATCTGGGCCATCGCCCCTCCCCTATTCTTTTATTGTGTGCGCGATCAGGAAAGGCCGAAGCGGCCCCAGAGCGCCTTTTCTTCCGCGAGACCGGCCACGGCGGCCACGCCGGCCGAGCTTATACGCTCCGCCATGTCACCGGAAAGCCCCCCGATGCCCGGCGCCTTGCGGCCGAACAGCCCCTTGGGCGCCGAAACCAGCTCCAGCCGCGTCTTCGGCCCATAACGCCGCTTCAGTTCCGAGCGCATGTCCGAAAGGCCATCGACGAGGCCGAGTGCGACGCCGCGCCCGCCCGTCCAGAACAGGCCGGAAAACAGGTCCGGATCGTCGGCGAGCTTCGCGCCGCGGCGGTCCTTCACCATGTCGATAAAGACCTGGTGGATTTCGAGCTGGAGGGATTTCAGATATTCGATCTCGTTTTCGCGCTCCGGCTGGAACGGATCGAGGATCGCCTTGTTGGTGCCCGCGGTATAGACGCGCCGCTCGACGCCGATCTTCTTCAGCATTTCCGGAAAGCCGAAGCCGCCGGACACGACGCCGATCGAACCGACGATCGAGGTCGGATCGGCAAAAATCTCGTCACCGGCGAGCGCGATCATATAGCCGCCGGACGCCGCGACATCCTCGACGAAGACCAGCACGCGCTTGTTCTTTTCCGCCGCAAGCTCCCGGATGCGCTGGAAGATCAGCCGCGACTGCACCGGCGAGCCGCCGGGCGAATTGATGGAGATCGCCACCGCCGGCGCATCACGATAGGCGAAGGCCTTTTCCAGTGCCGGCGCGGCAGTCGAAAGATTGAGCGGCGGACGGAACTGGCTACCCGCCGCCATGATCGCCCCTTGCAGCCGGACAACGGGGATCGCGACCCCCTCCTTGCGGAACCTCTTCGGCACCAGCGACTTCAAAAATCCGGCCATCGCGCGATCCTGTCTCCTGTTTCGTTGCCCGGCTGATGTATGCACGACCGGGGAAAACACAAGATTCAGCGGCATAAATCGTCGAAACCTATGGCGCCTCGTAATCCGCGTCGTCATCGATCGGCGGCCCGGGCTCGACCTGGCGACCGTGGCGAACAAGCAGGATCAGGACGGCATCGACCGTGAGTTCATAGTCTATGCGATAGTCGCCGAGAACGATGCGGTAGATGCCTTCGAGTGGGATATCCTGCCGCAGGAACCCCGATTGCGGGAAGCGGGCGAGTTGCCTGCCGAGCCGCGCCACGCTTGCGCGAAACGCCGCGGCGGCAGCGGGGTTGCGGTCGCGCAGATAGCGGATTTCCTGCTCGACGAAAGCTCTGGCCGGCGGCGCAAACAGCACCTTGCGCATCAGGCGGCATTGCCGGGAAGGTTGCGGTCCATTTCTGCAAGCAGATCGCCCAGTTCCGTCGCGCCTTCGTCTGCGGCCGACTGCCTGGCCCGGTCGAGCTCGACGATTTCCCGCCCCTCGCTCGCAAGATAGGCCTTCATCGCCCGCACCATGACCCAACTGCGGGTGCGGCCGGAGATGCGCGCAATCGTCTCGATTTCGGCCAGCACGTCACTCGGCAATCGAAGCGCGATAGGGTCGGAGAGGTTCTTTTGATTTTCCATGGAAAACCCCGCAATTTGTAATACAAGGTCTTCGATTACCGCTAAATTGTCAACGCCGCAGCCGCGGATAGCTCGCGCGGCCATTGTTGAGATCGTCTACGAAGGGCGTGAAGGCGTGGTGTGGGCCGTCGTGCATGACGAGGGGCATGCGCAGCGCGAGGCGGGCGCGGGAGCCCTTGATGGCGGTGATGAGGATGCGCAGCGCGCTTTCTCCCGCGCGGGGGTGGATGGGGGTGATCTCGATGCCGCCGAAACGGCGGCCGCAGGCGACGATGATCTCGGCGATCGATTCCGGCCGGGCGATGAGCGAGAGCTGGCCGCCGGGTTTCAGGATGGCGCCGGCGGTGCGGATCCAGCGCTCGAAGAGGTCGTCCTCCATGGCATGCGCCTCGGCCTTCAGCGCATCCGGCGTGCGCCGGTCGGCGCCATCGTTGAAGGGCGGGTTCATGATGACGTGATCGTGTGCGTCGTCGGCAAGGCCGGCAGCGACGCGCGCCCTGCCGGCGAGCGAGACGTCTGCTTCGATGACCGAGACACGGCCGGCGAAGGCGGCGTTCAAGTCCAGGGCCAGCGACTTGCGGGCGAAATCGGCCATCAGCGCAGAACGCTCGACGAGCAGCACCTCGGCCTTTTCGAGGCGCACGGCGACGGCGAGACCGGCTGCACCGGCACCGGCGCCAAGATCCGCCACTCTTATCGGCCCGTCGCCGGCAACGAGGGCCGCGAGCAGCATCGCGTCCATGCCGGAGCGGTGCCCGATGCCCTTCGGCTGGACGACATGGAAACGGCCGCGGTGGAAGGCGTCGACGGTTTCGGCGATGGCCGTCCGCGCATCCGCCTGCTCCTGGCTCACGGCCGCAACTCCGCCGCCAGCCCAGCGTCCTTGAGGATGCGGCGTGCCTCGTCTTCCCGGTCGGCTTCCACCAGGAAGCGGCGCGGCAGCATGCCGAGCGAGCCTTCAAGGATGCTCATCGCCTCGTCGGCGATCAGGCAGTGGATGCCGGCCTCCTTCATCAGGCTTTCCGCGAAGGAAAGCAGGACGACGTCGTTGGTGCGGATCAATTCGATCATACGGGTTCTTTTTCCAGCCATAATTGCCGAGGCGGGACAATTCGCCTCTTGCCGCAGGAAGCCCCGCTTTCTATTGTCTTTCAACAAAAATGAACAGGAGTCCGGGCATTTGGGCGTCGTGATACCGCTTGAAGAAGGCAAAAACAAACAGGCATCGGTGAAGCCGCTCGTCGATCTGACAAAGGCCGACATGGAGCGGGTGAACCAGCTTATCCTGTCGAAAGCCGGCTCCGACGTGCAGATGATCCCGGAGGTCGCCAACCACCTGATCTCTTCGGGCGGCAAGCGGCTGCGCCCCATGCTGACGCTCGCCGCCGCCTCGATGTTCGGCTATGACGGCGACCATCACATCAAGCTTGCGACCAGCGTCGAGTTCATGCACACGGCGACGCTGCTGCATGACGATGTGGTGGATGAAAGCGACCTTCGCCGCGGCAAATCCACCGCGCGCATGATCTGGGGCAACCAGGCAAGCGTGCTCGTCGGCGACTTCCTGCTCGGCCAGGCCTTCAAGATGATGGTCGAGGTCGGGTCGCTGGAAGCGCTCGACGTGCTTTCCACCGCCGCCACCGTGATCGCCGAGGGCGAAGTGCTGCAACTGTCGGTCGCCAAGAACATGGAGACGACCGAGGACGACTATCTCCAGGTCATCCGCGCCAAGACGGCGGCGCTTTTCGCGGCCGCCGCGGAAGTCGGCCCGATCATTGCCAGCACCAACCGGGCCGAGCGCAACGCGCTGAAATCCTACGGCATGAATCTCGGCCTCGCCTTCCAGCTCGTCGACGATGCGCTGGACTACGGCGGCAAGGCGGCCGACCTCGGCAAGAACACCGGCGACGATTTTCGCGAGGGCAAGATCACGCTGCCCGTCATCCTCGCCTGGCGGCGCGGCACGACGGAAGACCGCGCCTTCTGGCGCGAGGCCATCGAGGGCGGCAAGAGCGACGACGCCAACCTGGAGCGCGCTTTCAACCTTATCACCCGCTATGGCGGCCTGACGGACACGATCGCCCGCGCCCAGCACTATGGCATGATCGCCCGCGATGCGCTGGCCCCCCTGCCGGCGAGCCCGTGGAAGGATGCGCTGCTCGAGGTCATCGACTTCTCGATTGCCCGCGTGAGCTGAGCCACGGAAGGTTGAATTCGGTCCGGCAGGATTTTCTTGCCGCACCGCGCCAAAAAAGCCATTCTCTACCGTCATGAGTCCGTGACTGATTTGGGCCTGATCGTGGCCGGATTTGGCGCGACCGGCCTCCGGGGCGAACTCTACACTTTCTGGCGAAAGGCATTTTGATGCGGCATTCCCTTCTCCTTCGGCTTCTCTCCGGCGTGGCGATAGCGGCCAGCATCGTGCTTGCCGGTCCCCTGGCCGGCCCCCAGGCGGCCTATGCGGAGGACAAGCCCGCAGCGGCAGCCGCCGAAGACACGCCGTTCGATCCCTTGAGCGTCAACACCTTCTCCGGCGCCTTCCTGGCCGCCCGCACGGCGGATTTCGACAAGGACTACGAGACCGCCGTCGCGCTCTACAAGATCGCGCTGCAGTTCGACGCCACCAACACCGACGTCAAGCAGCGCCTGATGGTGACGCAGCTGATGAACGGCGACTTCGAGGAGGGCGTGAAGCTCGCCGATGCGCTGCGCAACGACCCGGCCGTCGAGCGCATCACCGCCGTGGTGCGCGGCATGGAGGCAATCCGCAAGCGCGAATACAAGAGTGCGGAAAAGATTCTCGTCTATAACGGTCCGAACGATCTGGACCGCATGATGAACGACCTGCTGCTCGCCTGGGCCAAGTTCGGCGACGGCAAGTCGAAGGACGCCATCAAGCTGATCTCCAGCATGGACGGGCCGGAATGGCTCGCCATCTTCAAGAACTATCATGCCGGCGCGCTCGCCGCCGCGGCCGGCGACAAGGCGACGGCACGCGCCCGTCTCAACGATGCAGTGCTCGACCGCAATGGCGCCAGCGCCGCGCCGGACACGTTCATCCGCGCCGTCATGGCGCTTGCCCGGCTTGAGGCCCATGAGGGCAACAAGCAGAAGGCGCTCGATGCGATTTCGGTCGGCGACAGCTTCATCACCAGCTATGCGCCGCTGAAGGCGCTGCGCCAGAGCATCGAGGCTGGCGAAAAGCAGGAACAACAGGTGCGCACGGCAGCACAGGGTGCAGCCGCCGTGCTGTTCTCGATCGGCGGGGCGCTGAACCGCGAAGGCGCGGAAGACATCGTCTCGCTCTATATGCAGGCGGCGCGCGCGCTCGATCCGGATAGCGACGACATGCTGGTGCTGCTCGGCGGGCTTGCCGAAAACCAGAAGAAGCCGGAACGCGCCATCGAATATTACCGCGCCGTGCCGGAAAAGTCGCCGATGCGGCGCATTTCCGAATTGCAGCTCGGCCTGAACCTCGCCGATACCGGCAAGGTCCCGGAAGCCAAGAAGCACTTGCAGGAGCTGATCGAGGCCGACCCGTCGGATCTCCGCAGCTATCTGGCGCTCGGCAGCGTGCTGTCCGACGCCAAGGACTACAAGGACATGGCGGCGCTCTATGACCGCGCCGTCGAGGCGATCGGCCCGGTGCCGACGCGCAACCACTGGAGCGTCTTCTTCCAGCGCGCCATCGCCTATGAGCGCCTGAAGGAATGGGAAAAGGCCGAGCCG
This sequence comes from Shinella sp. BE166, assembly GCF_051201095.1. Lineage (NCBI taxonomy): Bacteria > Pseudomonadati > Pseudomonadota > Alphaproteobacteria > Hyphomicrobiales > Rhizobiaceae > Shinella > Shinella sp. BE166. The sequence goes on from NZ_JBPEHL010000007.1 coordinate 274,222, forward strand.
AACTTCCGCAAGGCGCTGGAGCTCAACCCGGAACAGCCGCAGGTGCTGAACTATCTCGGCTATTCTTGGGTGGACATGAACATCAACCTCGACGAGGGGCTGGACATGATCCGCCGCGCCGTCAGCATCAAGCCTGACGACGGTTATATCGTCGACTCGCTCGGCTGGGCCTATTATCGCCTCAACCGCTTTACCGACGCCGTGGCGGAACTGGAGCGTGCGGCGGAGCTCAAGGCCGGCGATCCGACGATCAACGACCATCTGGGCGATGCCTACTGGCGCGTCGGCCGCAAGCTGGAAGCCACCTTCCAGTGGAACCGCGCGCTCGGCCTGAAGCCGGAAGAGGCAGAAATCCCGAAGATCAAGCTGAAGATCGAGAACGGCCTGCCGGAGCTCAAGAAGACCGAGCCGGCCTCGGCGGAAGCCAAGGACGAAAAGCCGGTGCAGAACCCCTCGCCGGAAGGCACGGCGGTCGACCGCAAGTCCTGACCGCATGCCTGACGCCGACCCGCTCTCGGGCTTCGCCGTCCTTGAACGGGCGCCGGCCAAGATCAACCTCGCGCTCGCCGTCGTCGGCCAGCGCGAGGATGGCTATCATCTCCTCGAAAGCCTCGTGACCTTCACCGCCTATGGCGACCGCATCGGCCTGTCGCCGGCGGCGGAGGATCGCTTCACGCTGTCCGGCCGCTTTGGCGAGGCGCTTGCGGCCGATGGCGACAATCTCGTTACCCGCGCGCGCGACCGGCTGCGGGCCGCGCTGGCGAAGCATGGGCAGGCCGCCCCGCCCGTGCACATCCACCTTGAAAAGAACCTGCCCATCGCATCGGGCATCGGCGGCGGATCGGCGGATGCGGCGGCGACCCTGCGCGGGCTTCTGGCACTCTGGCAGGCAGACCTGCCGAAGAACGAGCGCGACGCCATCGCTATCGGCCTCGGCGCAGACGTGCCGATGTGCCTCGTCGGCCAGCCGCTGATGGCCCGCGGCGTCGGGGACAGCATCACGCCGCTGACCATGCCGTCCATGCCGATCGTGCTCGCCAATCCCATGGTCGGCGTCTCGACACCGGCGGTCTTCAAGGCGCTCGCCTCAAAACACAATCCACCCTTCGTTCCCGTCACAGGCCGTGAAGGCTGGGTGAGCCTGCTTTTGCGGCTGCGCAACGACCTCGAACCCCCTGCCCGCCAGCTCTGCCCCGAGATCGCCTCACTTTCGGAGAGCCTCTCGGCCACCGGCGCGGATCTCGTGCGCATGTCCGGTTCCGGCGCCACATGCTTCGCGCTATACCCATCCGATGACGCCGCCCAAGCCGCAGCCGCGGCGCTTGGCAGGCGGCACCCGCAGTGGTTTTTCGCCGCCACGCGCACGATTGGAGCGACCCATGGCACGCATTGACGAGACAAGGCCCTTCATCCCGGTCGGCATCGCCGTGCTCACCGTCTCCGATACCCGCACGCCCGACACGGACCGCTCCGGCGATACGCTCGTCGCCCGCATCGCCGAGGCCGGCCACCGGCTCGCCGCCCGCGCCATCGTGACGGACGACGTCGCCGAAATCCGTGCGACGGTGGAGGCCTGGACGCGCGACGAGGCGATCGACGTGGTCATTACCACCGGCGGCACGGGCTTTACCGGCCGCGACGTGACGCCGGAGGCGCTGGAGCCGATCTTCGAAAAACGCATGGACGGCTTTTCCGAGGTCTTCCACCGCATCTCCTACGACAAGATCGGCACGTCGACGATCCAGTCGCGCGCGACCGGCGGCGTCACCAATGCCACCTTCATCTTCGTGCTGCCGGGCTCGCCGGGCGCCTGCAAGGACGCCTGGGACGGCATTTTGAAGGCGCAGCTCGACTATCGCCACATGCCCTGCAACTTCGTGGAGATCATGCCGCGCCTCGACGAGCACCTGAAGCGCACCGCCGGCTGACCTGTTCCATAGGGCACTGCGCGCGCCTGCATCGCCACCTATGACTTTCCCAGCAATCGAAAAGTTGAGGAGAGACCAATGGGACGCACGATCAACGGCACCAACCGCGCAGACCGCTTCGTACAGGGCAGCAGCTTCGACAATGTCGAAGTGACGATTTTTGCGCGCGGCGGCAACGACACCATCATCCTCAACCGCACCGACGATTTCGGCGGCCGCAACCAGGTGGATGCCGGCGCCGGAAACGACAGCGTCGTCAACATGAAGGAAGACGGCAGCGTCATCCTGCTCGGCGCGGGCAACGACACCTATGTCGGCACCGGCTTCGGCTCCTTCGTCAACGAGCGCGCCGACATCGTCAAGGCCGGCGCCGGCAACGACAAGATCGCCGTCAGCACCTTCAAGAGCAGCTATTTCGGCGAAGGCGGCAACGACCGTTTCTTCTCCGTCGGCGAGCAGAACACCTTTCATGGCGGCTCGGGCGTCGATTCGATCAGCTATCTCCCGCGCGACGACGACAATGTGGTCGGCGGAACCGGCGTCGGCATCGATCTCGGCAACGGCCTGGCGCAGACCGGCTCCAACCGCTTCGAACGCCTGATCAGCATCGAGAATGCCGAAGGCACCAATGCCGGCGACATTCTCTTCGGCTCCAGCGTCTCAAACCTCCTGAAGGGCCTTGGCGGCGACGACCAGATCGCCGGGCGCGGCGGCAACGACGTGCTTACCGGCGGCCGCGGCATGGACCTGTTGCAGGGCGACAGCGGCGCCGACCGCTTCGACTTCAACGGCGTATTCGAATCAGCGGTAGGCGCGCGGCGCGACGTCATCCTCGATTTCACTGGCGGCGAAGGCGACAAGATCGACCTGCGCGACATCGACGCCAATGCCGGCCGCGGCGGCAACCAGGCCTTCGCCTTCATCGGCGGCAACGACTTTTCCGGCAATGCCGGCGAGCTTCGTGTCCAGGGCGGCTTGGTGTCCGGCGACGTCAACGGCGACGGCCAGGCCGATTTCGAGATCGAGGTCCGCGGGCTGGACGGCCTCTTCCGCAGCGATTTCCTGCTTTAATCCGCGATCTCGGCCCGCATGGCCTTCACCACCCAGGCGGGCACGATCTCGGCGACCAGCTTTCGCACGCCGGAACGGCCCGCCATGTCGGCGAGCGCCATGCCGGTGCGCACGGTCGCCGATGCCTGGCGCTTGCTGACGAGATACCCCTGCTCCAGCGGCGCGGCGCGGCGCGCAAACCGCTTGAAGAACGGCCGGCGATGGTTGCGCGAGCCAAGAAAACGCGCCGGGTTCTTGTTGATCGACACATGATCGACGATGGCATCGACCCAGCCGGCCAGCGGGCGCGCGCCCGGCTCCAGCAGCAGCAGCCAGTCGCCGCGGGCGGAGCGCACGACATCCTTCATGTCCCAGCTCGTCAGGAACCGGCAGCCAGCCGCATCCGCCACCTTGGCCGAGCCGTCGCGCGAGCCGTGGTCGAGCACGATCACGTCGCGCACGATGCCCTGCACGGCGCCCGTCACCAGCGCCGACAACGTCTGCGCAAGCTCGGCCTCGTTGTCGCGGCATTCCAGGATGATTGTCAGCATTCCTTTGCAATACCGCATTGCAGCATGGATTTCCACCGCCCCCACCCCGCCATGTTCCGGCATGGTTAGAAAGCATGGTTAGCGGCGCGGGGAATTTTGTTCTTGCATTGTTCTCGTTTCGGCGATAGGAATATAGTCATTGGAACGGGGGTCTGCCCCGCCGGAGACAGCCATGAACGATCTTGCCGATCTCAGGCAGGGCGCCCTCGCGCCCGGCCACACGAAAGACGTTGCCGAGGCGCTGATGGCACAGACGGGCATGCGCGTCGATGGGGACCGCCGGCGCGGCCGCGGGGCCGGGCTCAACTTCACCGGCCGGTTCGAGCCGGTGACGCGCGAGACCGTCGACGACGGCTGGCAGACGCTGGAGGAGCTTCCGCCCTTCCGCACCGAGGTGCAGGTGGAAAAGCCGCGCACCATCATCACCAGCAACGATTCGCCCGACATTCCCTTCGACCGCTCGATCAATCCCTATCGCGGTTGCGAGCACGGCTGCATCTATTGTTTCGCCCGGCCGACCCATGCCTTCATGGGCCTCTCCGCCGGCCTCGATTTCGAGGCGAAGCTGTTTGCCAAGCCGGATGCGCCGAAACTCTTGGAGCGCGAGCTTTCCAAGCCCGGCTACAAGCCGCGGGTCATCGCGATCGGCACCAACACCGATCCGTACCAGCCGATCGAGAAGGAATGGCGCATCATGCGCCAGATCCTCGAAGTGCTGGATGCCGCCAATCATCCGGTGTCGATCGTCACCAAGTCGGCGCTGGTCATGCGCGACATCGACATCCTCGGCCGCATGGCGGCGCGCGGCCTTGCCTGGGCCGGCATCTCGGTCACCACGCTCGACCGCAAGCTGGCGCGCACCATGGAGCCGCGCGCCGCGACCCCGCCGCGCCGGCTGGAAGCCATTCGCGCGCTGTCAGAGGCCGGCATCCCGGTCGCCATCATGATGGCGCCGATCATTCCCGGCCTGAACGATCACGAGATCGAGCGTGTACTCGATTCGGGCAAGGCGGCCGGCGCCTGCGAGGCGAGCTATGTGCTGCTCCGCCTGCCGCTGGAAGTAAGCCCGCTCTTCCGCGACTGGCTGCTGCGCCATTATCCGGACCGCTACCGCCACGTCATGTCGCTGGTGCGCTCGATGCGTGGCGGCAAGGATTACGACGCGGAATTCGGCAAGCGCATGAAGGGCGCCGGTCCCTATGCCTGGCAGATCGCCCGCCGCTTCGAAATGGCGGCGAAGCGGCTGGAGTTGACCCGCACCCGCCGCAGCCTCGCCAGCGACCAGTTCGTGCCGCCTTCGGGCAGCGGTGTGCAGCTCTCGCTGCTTTAGCTGTACCCCGGGTGTTCCCGGATCGCGCGAAAACGACATTCGACCGGGCATTCGTGCCCGGCATCATCTTCCGGCCCGTCTTCCCCGGGCGTGCCGGTTGTTCCTCCGGCATCCGCCTCCTGCCGGGGGACTTGCAGGGAATCGGACGGATGTGCGAGGTTCGCCGCATGTCCCGTCCCGCATCCTCCGATTCCCGCCTTCTTTTCGACCTGCCCGAAGGGCCGGATTTCCTGATGGAGCTTGCCGCCCGCAAGCGCGGCCTCTGGCCGGTCGCCGGCACGGACGAGGCGGGCCGCGGCCCGCTCGCCGGCCCCGTCGTCGCGGCCGCCGTGGTGCTCGATCCGGACAATATTCCGGAGGGGCTGAACGATTCCAAGCAGCTGAGCGCCGCGAAGCGCGAGCAGCTCTTCACGCTCATCATGCAATCGGCCTTCGTCTCCGTCGCCTCCAGCTGTTCGCGCCGCATCGACGTCATCGACATCCGCAAGGCAAGCCTGGATGCCATGCGCCGCGCCGTCGCCGGGCTCGAAGTCGCCCCGAATCTCGTGCTGGCGGACGGCCGCGACGTACCGCCTGGCCTCGCCTGCGAAGGCCGCGCCGTCGTCAAGGGCGATGCCCGCTCGGTCTCCATCGCCGCCGCCTCGATCGTCGCCAAGGTCATGCGCGACCGCATGATGGCGCGTGCGGAAGCCACCTTCCCGGGCTACGGCTTCGCCCTCCACGCCGGCTATGCCACCGAGGTCCACCGCAAAGCCATCCAGGCCATCGGCCCCTGCCGCCTGCACCGCATGAGTTTTCGCCCGCTCAAGCAGGAATAGCCCCGCCCTGTTCCATCCGGAACAGCGCACATCTCAGCGATATGGGAAAGTCTGATCACTGGATGAGAGAGGCTCATCCCTCACAGAGATCAGGAGAGACCCCCCATGCGCAAGATCATCGTTTCCGCCACCATCGCCCTCGTCGCCGCCGTTTCCTTCGCCGCCCCCTCGCAGGCCGGTTACTACAGCTACGGCTACAAGCCGCATTGCTTCGTCAAGAAGATCCATTCCTACGACTACTACGGCAACCTGATCGTCAAGAAGATCAAGATCTGCAAGTAAGCGTCACGCCCCACTGACCTCCCCGAGGGCCCGGATGTTCCCCTGCATCCGGGTCTTTTGCCGTCCGCCGAAAAGCAAAAAGGCCGGAGCAATCCGGCCCTGTTCCACCCGGAACAGCGGGCATCTCAGCGATATGGGAAAGTCTGATCACTGGATGAGAGAGGCTCATCCCCAACCAAAGATCAGGAGAGACCCCCATGCGCAAGATCATCGTTTCCGCCACTGTCGCCCTCGTCGCCGCTGTTTGCTTCGCCGCCCCGTCGCAGGCCGGCTACTACAGCTATGGCTACAAGCCGCATTGCTTCGTCAAGAAGATCCACTCCTACGACTACTACGGCAACCTGATCGTCAAGAAGATCAAGATCTGCAAGTAAACGTCGCCCACTGACCTCCCCGAAGGCCCGATGTTCCCCTGCATCCGGGCCTTTTGCCGTCCGCCAAAAAGCAAAAAAGCCGGATTGCTCCGGCCCTGTTCCGTCCGGAACAGCGGGCGGTCGGGTGATGTGGGAAAGTCCGATCACTGGATGAGAGAGGCTCATCCCTCACAGAGATCAGGAGAGACCCCCATGCGCAAGATCATCGTTTCCGCCACCGTCGCCCTCGTAGCCGCCGTTTCCTTCGCCGCCCCGTCGCAGGCCGGTTACTACAGCTACGGCTACAAGCCGCATTGCTTCCTCAAGAAGATCCATTCCTACGACTACTACGGCAACCTGATCGTCAAGAAGATCAAGATCTGCAAGTAAGCGTCACGCCCCACTGACCTCCCCGAAGGCCCGGATGTTCCCCTGCATCCGGGCCTTTTGCCTGTGGCCCAAACAGCAAAAAGGCCGGATTGCTCCGGCCTTTTTCATATCATGCTGTGAAAAGACCTCAGTTGAGGCGGGTCTTCACTTCGCTGATGGCGTTGTCGAAGAGTGCCTTGCCGGTGGCCGCATCGGCCTTGGCGGCGATGACCTTTTCGGCGGCGGCGACTGCGAGGTCGACGGCGGCGGCGCGCACGGCGTTGATCGCGTCGGCTTCCGCCTGCTTGATCTTCTGCTCGGAGAGCACCGTGCGGCGGGCGACGTATTCCTCGGTCTTCTGCTTGGCTTCCGCGGTCAAAAGGCTCGCTTCGCGTTCAGCGGCGGCGACGATGCTGGCGGCTTCCGCCTCGGCATCCTTGCGCTTGCGCTGGTATTCGGCGAGCAGGTGCTGGGCTTCCTCGCGAAGGCGCTTGGCTTCCGCCAGCTCGTTCTGGATCTTTTCCGCGCGGGCGTCGAGGCCCTTGGCCATCATGCCCGGAACCTTGAGGTAGGCGATGAGGGCCAGGAACAGCAGGAGGCCGACAAAGGCATAGAATGTTGCGTCGAATGCCATGGGATGCTCCTTATTCGCCTGCGGCCGATTTGACGGCCGAAGCGACTTCGGCCTTGGTGGCCTTGGCGCCGATCAGCTGCTCGACAACGGCTGCCGTGGTTTCCTCGGCGATGGCGCCGACATCGGCGAGCGCCTTGGCCTTGATTTCGGCGATGCGGGTTTCGGCACCGGCGATCTTTTCCTGCAGCGAGGCTTCGATCTTGGCGCGCTCGGCGTCGGCCTTGGCCTTGGCTTCGTCGCGGGCGGTCGAGGCGATCGCATTGCCCTTGGCGCGGGCGGTGGCGAGATCCTGCTCGTAGGCAGCGATCGCGGCATCCGCTTCAGCCTTCAGGCGCGAGGCTTCGTCGAGATCCTGCGCGATGCGGTCATGGCGGGTCTCGAGGATCGAGCCGATGCGCGGAATGACGACCTTCGACATGAGAAGGTAGAACAGACCGAAGGTAATCGCCAGCCACAGGAGCTGCGATGCGAACGTGGTCTGGTCGAAAGGCGGGAAGACGCCGGTGGCGTGTTCGTCGCCATGGGCCACACCCGTTTCGGTGTGCGTTTCGCCTGCCGGCTGAGCCGCATGCGCATCCGCAGGGGTCTCATGCGTTTCCGCAGAGGTTGCCGCCTGGGCGATTTCGAAAGGGGTGGACTCGGCCGATGCCAAGGTCACAGACATGCTGACCTCCAGGGGGCATTCTCAATCATGTACGAAACGTACGATGGACCACGGCCCTGTCGGGCCATGGTCCAGTCCTCGGCCGATATCAGACGGCGAAGAGGAGGAGGAGAGCGATGAGCAGCGAGAAGATGCCCAGAGCTTCCGTAACGGCGAAGCCGAATACGAGACGGCCGAACTGGCTGTCAGCGGCAGACGGATTGCGCAGAGCGCCGGCAAGGTAGTTGCCGAAGATGTTGCCGAGGCCGAGAGCCGTGCCGGCGAGACCGAACGTGGCAAGACCTGCGCCGATGAACTTTGCTGCTTCCGCTTCCATGATGAACTCCTTGAATGGGTTGTTGCGGCTTATGAGCGACGCCCGAAGGCGCCGGCGACTGTTTCCTTAGTGACCACCCGGATGCACGGCATCGTTGAGGTACATGCATGTCAGAACTGCGAAGACGTAGGCCTGCAGGAACGACACGAGGAATTCGAGACCGGTCAGGGCGACGGTCATGAGAAGGGGCAGGATCGAGCCGACCACACCGACGGCGCCAAGGGCGCTGAGCGAAGTGACGAAGCCGGCGAAGACCTTCAGCGTGATGTGACCCGCCAGCATGTTGGCGAAAAGACGGATCGAGAGGCTGATCGGGCGCGAGAGGAACGAGATGACCTCGATCGAGACGACCAGCGGCAGGAGCGCGCCGGGCACGCCCGACGGCACGAAGAGCTTGAGGAAGCCGAAACCGTGCTTGTAGAAGCCGTAGACGACGACCGTGCCGATGACGAGCAGCGCCAGCGCAAAGGTGACGATGATCTGGCTCGTGACGGTGAAGAAGTAGGGCATCATGCCGAGCAGGTTTGCCGTCAGCACGAACATGAAGAGCGAGAAGACGAACGGGAAGAACTTCATCCCGTGGCTGCCCGCCCCTTCCCGGAGCATCGAGGCGATGAACTCGTAGGACATTTCCGAGACCGACTGCATGCGGCTCGGGACCAGGCCGCGCTGGCCGGTCGTGAAGTAGAGGAAGCCCGTGGCGACCGCGACGGTGGCGACCATGAAGAGCGAGGCATTGGTGAACGAGAAATCGATACCGCCGATTTCGATCGGAACAATCTTGTTGACCAGGAACTGATGGGTCGGATCGTTGGACACCGCTTATCTCTCTCGCTTGCCCGCCTTGCGGCGGAAGTCACCCATTAAGTGGACCGCACCCTCAGGCGCCATCCTTCGTCTCGGTTTCTTTCCGCCCGCTCCCGGCCCCGCCGGGATCGCGCCCGGCCAGCCTGTCGACCGGATGGGGCGATGCCACCATGCCAGCCGCGCGCATGACGTTCAGAACGCCGGCGCAGAAGCCGAGGAGCAGAAGAACGATCATCCCCCACGGCCCTGTACCTGCAAAATGGTCCAAAAGATAGCCCAGAAGCGCCCCGACGATGACGGCAGCGACGAACTCGCTCGAGAGCTTCATGGCCACCGCGTAGCCCTTGCGGCTCTCGGATGCCCGTGCCTCGGCGGCCTGTTCCGCCCCGTCGTCCTTGCGCCGTTCCGCGAGTTCCGCGTCCAGGCGCTTCAGCCGGTCTTCCAGACTTCCCTTTTGCTGATCGGTCATGGCGTCCTCCCGTTCGTTCCCGCGGAGCTTTCGCCCCATTGCGGACATATTGAAGGCTAGGATTCAAGCCATATCCGACCCCTTTCGAAGTCGGCCGCAACATAGTTTTAGGTGCCAGCATAGTCAAGGCATGGCGAAGCTTTGCGCCACAGCAAATATATTGAAGAAAATCAATAAATTATCAGGATTCACGCCGGAGGCGCGACCGATCGTCCCGGGAATCGTTTCCGCTTGCGCGCGGACTCACCCTTGAGCCGCGACAGCGCGCCCCTCAGCTCCAGCCGCCGCCATAGGTGCGGTAGAAGATGTGCTGGCCGATCTTGGCGACCCGCTTCATGGTGCGCCCCCACGGCGGCTTCACATAGGTCGCGTGGTAATGCGTGGCTGAGCCGACGTCGTCGAGCCAGATCTTGCCCGCGGTGACCGCCATGGCGATCTCCTTGGCGGTCTTCCAGTGCCAAGGGGCGAGAATCAGGTCGGGAATGCGGTCGCAGGCAAAAGAGAACTGGCAGCGGTTGCGCCAGTTTTCGTTCTGGTAGACGACGCCGCAGATGGTGTTCGGATAGGTGGGGTTGCGCACGCGGTTGAGGATGACCTGCGCCACGGCGGCCTGGCCCTTCACCTCCTCGCCGCGCGCCTCGAAATAGATGCCTTCGGCGAGGCATTTCTGTTCCTTGGCGGTGAAGACCGCGGCCGGCAGCGGGGTCGCGGCCCAGGCGTGGTCTTCCGGAGAGATATCGGGGATGAAGCGACCAAGCTCCTTGTTCGGCTTCAGGATCGAATCGAAGGGTGATTCCCGGGCGTAATCCGGCTCGACGCGGGCATAGGCGGTGGCGAGGACGTCGGCCTTGTCGCTGGTGACGAGGCTGGCGATCATCGGCGAGAGGCCCTCGTCCTTATGGACCGGCTTCTTCTTGTAGAAGGCCGTGGCGATCTCGATTTCCTTGCCCTTGATCTGCGGCTTGGCGAAGGCCATGCGCTCGCCGGTGTCGAAGACCGGCGAGAAGATCGCGCTGGTGCGCTCCAGGATGGAGCCGGCGGTAAAACCCTTCGGCGGCGTGACCGGCAGGACCGCGATGATGCGGCCCTTCTTGTCGCGGCGGTTGACGCGGTCCTCGTCGGGAATGCCGCCCTTGCCCTTGTGCTCGCTGCGCAGCGCCGCCTTGACGCCGCCCGGCAGTTCCACGCCGGCACCGCTCTCGATGCCGCCGGTGGTCATGGCGTCGGCAAAGGCGATCTCGACTTCGTGGATGGAGCCGGCGGGCGAGCGGGTCAGCACCATGGTCTGGTTGCCGCCCTTGCGGTTGAGGCCGGAAAGGTAGGTGGCGAGGTCCGTATGGGCCGCCTGGGTGGGAAAGCCGGCGACGATGCCGAGGCCGACAACGAGCGGGATTTTCCATTCCCGCTTCGCAAGGGTCTCACGCAATTCCGCTGTGCATCCTTGCCGGAACTGCCGCAGGAAGGCCAGGAAGCGCCCTGCCCCTGCATGACGAATGCTACGCTTACGCAACTTTTTACTCCGCACGCATGCGCAGGCACGCCGCCAGTATGCGATGGCGTGTCTTCCTGCCCGAAACTGACTGTATGGGAGCCCTGCCGCGCCGAAGCACGGGCCCGAAGCGGCTCGTTGTCAGGGTAAAATGAAGCATTAACCTTGATGGTTGGTTAATGCTGATAAACCGCATTGGGGAGGCCAGTCACCTCCCCTTCACATTTTCGTCAGATGACGACGTGCGAGCCGAGCTCCACGACGCGATTGGTCGGCAGGCGGAAGTAATCGGAGGGATCGGTCGCGATATTCGCGAGGCCAATGAACAGCCGGTCCTGCCACATCGGCATGCCCGATTCGGCATCCGGCACCAGCTTGCGGCGGCCGAGATAGAACGAGGTCGACATGATGTCGAACTTGTGCCCCGCCTTTCGCATAAGGCCGAGCGCGTGCGAGACGTTCTGCGTCTCCATGAAACCGAAGCGCATCTCGATCCGCGAGAATCGGTCGGAAATCCGCTCCACCGAGAATCGCTCGGCGGGGATGACGCGCGGCGTGTTGGACGTCTTGACGGTCAGGATGAAGTTCTGCTCGTGCAGGACGTGATTGTGCTTGATGTTGTGCAGCAGCGCCGCGGGCGCAAAATCCGGATCGCTGGTCAGGAAGATCGCCGTGCCGGTGACCTGCACCGGCGCATGCGCGCTCTGCTTCTCAACCGACTTCACGAAGGCCGGCAGCGGCACCTCGATGCGCCGTGTCTTGTCGCGCAGGATGCGGGTGCCGCGCGTCCAGGTCCACATCAGCACCACGACGGCACCGGCGATGGCCACCGGCACATAGCCGCCGTCATGCACCTTGAGCAGGTTTGCGCCGAGGAAGGTCAGTTCGAGCAGGAAGAGCGGCAGCAGCACGGCGACGGTGGCCAGCAGCGACCAGCGCCAGCGTTTGCGAAGGAATTCGAAGGCGAGCACGGTCGTCACCACCATCGCGCCGGTGACCGAGATGCCGTAGGCGGTCGCGAGCGCCTCGGACGAACCGAAAATGAAGACCAGCATCATCACGCCGAATAGCAGCACCGTGTTGACGCCCGGCAGGTAGATCTGGCCGGTCTGGGTTTCGGATGTGTGGAAGATTTCCATGCGCGGCAGGAAGCCGAGATGGATTGCCTGGCGGGTCAGCGAAAAGGCGCCGGTGATGACCGCCTGGCTGGCGATGATGGTGGCCGCCGTCGCCAGGATGACGACGGGCAGCAGCGCCCAATTCGGGAACATCAGGAAAAACGGATTCTCGATCGTCTCGGGATGCGCCAACACCAACGCGCCCTGGCCGAGATAATTCAGCGTCAGCGCCGGGAAGACCAGACAGAACCAGGCCCACTGGATCGGACGGCGGCCGAAATGGCCGAGGTCGGCGTAGAGCGCTTCCGCGCCGGTGACCGTCAGGAACACCGCGCCCAGCACGACGAGGCCGACATAACCCTCGTTATACATGAAGAGCACGGCGTAATAGGGATTGAAGGCGGCCAGGATGCCGAGGTCGTCGCTAATATGGTTGATGCCGGCGACGCCCATGACGATGAACCAGACCGCGGTGATCGGCCCGAAAAACCGCGACACGGCGGCCGTGCCCCAGGACTGCACGGCAAAGAGCAGCACGAGGATGACCACGGAAATCGGCACGACATAGTCGCCGAGCGTCGGCGTCACCAGCTTCAGGCCCTCGACGGCCGAGAGAACCGAGAGCGCCGGCGTGATCATCGCATCGCCGATGAAGAGTGCGGCGCCGGCCGCCCCCATGAAGAACAGCACGGTGGCGCGGCGGCCCGCCGTTTTCATCAGCAGCGCCAGAAGCGAGAGCGTGCCGCCCTCGCCGTGGTTGTCGGCGCGCAGCAGGAAGAGCACGTATTTCAGCGTGACGATGATCGTCAGCGTCCAGATCATCAGCGAGATCAGGCCGATCACCTCGACGCGCGACACGCCATCGTCGGCGACCGGGCGGAGCGCCTCGCGGAAGGCATAGAGTGGGCTCGTGCCGATATCGCCATAGACGACGCCGACGGAGCCGAGGGCGAGAAGGAACAGTGTGCGCGCCCTGTTGTGGGAATGCGGGGCGCTACCGGCGTGTTCGTGCATGGGGCGATCAGGCTCTAGAGCCAGCCTTTCCAGCGAAAGAAGAAGAACGGGAGGATCGCCGACAGCAGCATGGCCGCCAGCGTCAGCGGGTAGGCATAGGCAATGTGCAGTTCCGGCATGAATTCAAAGTTCATGCCGTAGGTGGAGGCGATCAGCGTCGGCGGAAGCAGCACGACGGAGGCGATCGAGAAGATCTTGATGATGGCGTTCTGCTCGAGATTGATCAGGCCAAGCGAGGCATCGAGCAGGAAGGTGATGTTGCCGGCGACGAAGCTTGCATGTTCGGACAGCGACTGCACGTCCCGCGTCACCGTGCGGCAGAGTTCGAGGCTCTCGCGGTCGGATTGCAGCGCCGGCACGCCATGCAGGAAGGTCAGCATGCGCGAGAGCGACATGAGACTGTCGCGCGCCTTGGCGACGAGGCGGTGCAGCGCGGAGACCTGCACGACGCGGTCTTCCAGGTAGTGCGCCGGCCGTCGGCTGAGATGGTGGTTGCCGAAGACCTCCAGGGAGAGCTTGTCGGCGCGACCGACCGCGATCTCCAGGATTTCGGCGGTGCGGTCGGCGATGGTTTCGAGAAGCCGCGTGATCAGCACCGTCGGCGAGGCGCAGCCGCCCGGGATGCGGTGCATGCCGGCCTTGAACAGCGAGAACGAACGCGGCTCGGCATAACGCACGGTCAAAAGCCTGTCCGGCGTCAGGATGAAGGCGACGTCGGTCAAGTGCGGCAGGTCGCTTTCCGCCTTCACCATCAGCGAGGCGGTCATGTAGGTCGCGTTGCCGTCGGTGTAGAGGCGGCTCGACGGCTCGATGTCCTTGAGTTCGTCGCGGGTGGGCACGTCGATCCTGAGCGCCCGCTCGATCAGCGCCTCGTCGTCGCGGGTCGGCTCCATGAGGTCCACCCACACGGCACGATCGAGAATCTCGGCGGCGGCGGAATCGCTTTCCGCCGGCAGGGTGCATGCCTCGCCGTTGGGACGGAAAACCGTGATCACCGGCGAATGGCTCCGGAACGGACCATCGCTCACACTCCTGATTGAACGCCGCCTGTGGCGGGTTGGCCGCGCATATTGCGCGGCGCAACATAAAAATCAAGCTTACGGCGCTGAACGCGGTTGGGAACCGAAAGGTTCGCCTATTCGAAGACGATGGCCGGGGCGCCGCGCCCACCCTTGCCCTGCACCGCCTGCAGTTCCTCCCAGACCCGAGTGGCGATGGCGCGGTAGGTCTTTGCCGCCGCACCCTCCGGGTTGGAGACGACGACCGGCGTGCCGGCATCGGAGGTCTCGCGGATATCCATGGTCAGCGGCACCTCGCCGAGGAAGGGCACGCCGATGCGCTCCGCCTCCTTGCGCGCGCCGCCATGGCCGAAGATGTCGTAGCGGTTGCCGGTATCGGGCGCGATGAAATAGCTCATGTTCTCGACGATGCCGAGCACCGGCACCTCGACCTTGTTGAACATGTTGAGACCTTTTCGCGCGTCGATCAGCGCGAGGTCCTGCGGCGTCGAGACGATGACGGCACCGGCGAGCGGCACCTGCTGGGCCATGGTGAGCTGGGCATCGCCCGTGCCGGGCGGCATGTCGACGACGAGCACGTCGAGCTCGCCCCAGGCGACCTCGCGCAGCATCTGCATCAGCGCCGACTGGATCATCGGCCCGCGCCAGATCATCGCCACTTCCTCGTCGACGAGGAAGCCCATCGACATAACCTTGATGCCGTAATTCTCCATCGGCTTGATGATGCGGCCATCGATCTGCTGCGGCCGGCCGGAAATCTGGAGAAGCCGCGGCATGGAGGGGCCGTAGATATCGGCATCGAGAATGCCAACGCGCAGGCCATTGATCTTGAGCCCCAGCGCCAGGTTGACCGCCGTGGTCGACTTGCCGACGCCGCCCTTGCCGGAGGCGACCGCGATGATGGCGCCCACACCCGGGATGCCGGATTTTGCGCGCTGCTGCGGCTGCGCCGGCGCGGCATGGGCGTGGCCTGTGTGGGAGTGACCGGCATGCGAATGGCCGGCATCACCGCGGCCCGGCGGCGGCGGAGTGGGTGCGCGTGTGGCGGCGGGGCCGGTGGCGGCGCGCTTATCGGCGGTCAGTGCCACCATGGCGGCCTTGATGCCGGGGATTTCCTTGACGACGCGCTCGGCGGCAGCGCGCATCGGATCGAGCTCACGGGCGCGGTCGGCCGGCACGGTGATGGAGAAATAGGCCTTGCCGTCGGAGATGAAGACGTCCGAGACGAGGCCGAGATCGACGATATTGCCGTCCATCTCCGGCCCGCGCACCGTGCGCAACCGTTCCAGCACCTGTTCCTTGCTTACATCCGTCATGAAACCCTCGATCGTCCTGTCGTGGCGTCAAACCACAGCCCTGCCCCCGTAGATAGTGTACGGGACGGCCATCGCCAAACGAATTTCCCTGCGACAGAAAGCTCAGGCGATCAGCCCGCGGCGGATCGCCTTGACCACGGCCTGGGTGCGGTTGACCGCTTCCAGCTTGCGGGTGACCTGGTTGAGATAGTGGTTCACCGTGTGCTCGGAAAGGCCGAGGATTTCGGCTATCTCCAGGCTCGTCTTGCCGGCCGCCGTCCAGCTCAGGCACTGGATCTCGCGTTCGGTGAGCACCACCTGGCCGGATTTCCACGCCGCACCGATCTCGGCCAGGCGGTTGAACAGGTGCACGGAGATCATCTGCAGCATCAGCCGGTCGTCGCGTGCCAGCGTTGGGCCCTCGCCGCCCCAGACGACCGCGCCGCGATTGCCGAGTGCATCGTGGACCGGGAAGAAATGGCCGACCAGCATGCCGTGATTGGTCATCATGTCGAGCAGTTCGGTAAAATCCGCCTGCTCGGAGGATTCGCCGATCCATTCGCGCATGTCATACGTAAAAGGCACCGTGGTGAGCCGCAGCTTCCGGATTCCGGCGGAGTGGCGCACCATGCGCAGGGCATCGTATTTGGCGAGAATTTCCTGCGGCCAGTTGCTGACGATGGAATAGGCCGACAGCTTTTCCGCCTCGAAGCCCGGCAGGTTGAAGACGATGAAGAATTTGAGCCCGTATTCCTCGCACTTGCGCCGCATATAGCGCACGATATCGAACTGCGTTTCGAGGGCGGCGATGTCGCTGCCCTCGTCCTGTAGCTGGTTGTCGGTACTGCTTGTCTCGTCAGCTGTCATGGTCCCCCGCAATTTTGTTCTTAGCCTTGAGCAACTGGAGCCGAGCCGCACGTGTTCCAGAAGATCGCAAGGTTTTTTTGTGCATCAGTTCAAAAGTCCGGCGCGGATCGCCTTTGCGACCGCCTGGACCCGGTTGACGGCATCAAGCTTGCGCGTCGCCCGGTTGAGATAGTGGTTGACCGTATATTCCGACAGGCCGAGAATTTCCGACATCTCGACACTGGTTTTCCCGGCAGAAGCCCAGGACAGGCACTCGATCTCGCGGCGCGAGAGAGAGACGTTCTGCCGGCGCCCGGCGCGCAGGTCGACGACCTCGGTGAAGATGAGGTTGGCGACCGCGTTGAGCTCGGCCATTTCACGCGGATTGAGGGTTTCGCGCGTGCCGCCGAAGGCAAGCGCGCCGCGCAGGCCGGCCGAATTGTGCGCCGGGAAATAGGCCCCGCGCGACAGGCCGTGCTGATCGAAGAGGCAAGCTGCAATCGCCGACTTGCCATCGATCCGCCCACGGTTCGTGCGGTCCGCATCATAGGTGAAAGGGTTGGTGCTCTGGCGCAGTCGCTCAATGACGGGGCTGCCGAAAATCAGGCCGGCATGGTCGTATGTCTTGAGCATC
Source organism: Shinella sp. BE166 (assembly GCF_051201095.1). Classification (NCBI taxonomy): domain Bacteria; kingdom Pseudomonadati; phylum Pseudomonadota; class Alphaproteobacteria; order Hyphomicrobiales; family Rhizobiaceae; genus Shinella; species Shinella sp. BE166. The sequence continues at coordinate 291,208 of NZ_JBPEHL010000007.1, forward strand.
TCGTCCGGCCAGGACGTCAGCAGCACATTGGAGGAGAAATCGGTCGACGTTTCGGAAGGAACGTTGATCAGCAGGTAGCTGCGAAAGCCATAATGCTTGGCGAGGCCATCCAGCGTCTCGGCAACATCCTCCTCCGAGCCCAGAGTCGAGGGACTGACGTCCCAGCGATGCCGAAGCTGTGCAGATGTCGTGTGAAATCGATCCGCCATATCCATTTTCCTTCAGCACGCACGCGAACGTGCGGCAAAACATGCCGACACGATGCACTGCTTGCTTCAGGAACCCCCGTATCCCAATGCAAGTATGTAAGATGAACCGCGCCTCAAGTTCGCGGGTGAGCGACGCAAATCTGAGCCGGCCAAGAGGGAAGCTAATGGTGCCCCCATCCCGCGTCCAGCGCGATTTTCTAATTTACCGTAAAATGGGGGTCGAAGACAACCATGCCATTATTTACGTACCTCAAACCTCGACCTACCGTTGCGGGCCGAGGCGAGCCGCCAGTTCCGCCGTGATGGCGCGGGCAGCATGGCTGACGCGCGGCGCCCAGCCGTCGAGCTGCTCCTGCCCGACCCGATAGGCCGGCCCCGTCACCGAAACGCCTGCGAAAAGCGCGCGGCCGGCATCGAAGACCGGGGCTGCGACGCAGCGGATGCCGGGCTCGTGCTCCTCCCGGTCGAAGGCGATGCCGCTCGCCCGGATTTCCGAAAGTTCGGCGAGCAGAGACGCCCGGTCGGCAAGGGTCTGCGGCGTAAAGCGGCGGAATTCCAGGCCCGACAGGATGGCATCCAGCGCCGTCGCATCGAGCACCGACAACGCCGCCTTGCCGACGCCGGTGCAATAGACCGGCGAGGCATTGCCGATCTGCGAATTCATGCGCACGGCCTGCCGGCTCTCCACTTTGTCGAGATAGATGATTTCCCGCCCGCGCAGGACGCCGAGATGCACGGTCTCGCCGGTTTCCCGGTGCAGCGCTTCGAGAAAGGGGGCGGCGACGGCGCGGAATTCGTTGCGTGCCCAGCTTGCGGAGGCGAGTTTCAGCAGGCGCAGGCCGGGCGTATAGGAATGGTCCGGGCGCAACTCCAAGAGCCCCTCCTGCACCAGATGGGAAAGCTGGCGGTGCAGCGTGCCGCGCGGCTGGCCGCTGACGGCGAGCACGTCGGTGAAGCGCATGGGACGATCGGCCAGCGCCACCGTCTCCAGCACGGCGATCGCCTTGCCGAGCGTGCCGGTGCCCGCACCACCCTCGTCCTGCCGTTCCGGTTCCATTGTCGCAGCTCCCGCCGATCCCTTGACATGGGCGTATAGTAACGGAATAATTCCGAATAATCAAACTCAGTTCCAAATAATGGAATTTATATCGGGAGCGTGACGATGGCGGGCCGCTATCCGGACCTCGCAGGACAGGGCGTTTTCATCACCGGCGGTGGCTCGGGCATCGGCGCGGCACTGGTGGCGGGTTTTGCCGCCGAGGGTGCGCGCGTCGCCTTCGTCGACATTGCCGAGGCGGAGAGCCGTGCGCTCGTCTCCGAGCTTGACGGCAAGGTCGACCATATCCCGCATTTCATACGGGCGGACCTGCGCGATATCGCGGCTTTGCGCAGCGCGGTCACCGAGGCGGCGGCGGTGCTTGGCGGCATTCGCGTGCTCGTCAACAATGCCGCGCGCGACGACCGGCATGATCTCGACACCGTCGAACCGGACTATTGGGATGACAACCAGGCGGTCAACCTTCGCCCCCACTTCTTCGCCGCGCAGGCCGTCGCCCCGTTCATGCGACAGGCTGGCGGCGGTGCGATCGTCAATTTCTCCTCGATCGCCTACCTGCTGAACATGGGCGAGTTTCCGGGTTATGCGGCGGCCAAGGCCGGCATTATCGGCCTCACCAAGTCGCTCGCCGGCCGGCTCGGCCCGGAGAAAATCCGCGTCAACGCCATCCTGCCCGGCATGGTGTTGACCGAGCGCCAGAAGCGCCTGTGGATCGACGAGGCGGCGATGGCCGGCGGCATCGAGCGGCAATGCCTGAAGCGCTCCCTGACGGCCGACGACATGGTCGGCCCCTGTCTTTTCCTGGCGTCGGAAGCCTCCGCCGCCATCACCGCACAGACGCTCATCGTCGATGGAGGCATGCTCTGATGACCGAACCCGCTTATGTCGCGGTCGACTGGGGAACCTCCAGCTTCCGCCTCTGGCTCATCGGTCGCGATGGCGGCGTGATCGCCGAGCGCCGCAGCGGCGAAGGCATGACGACCGCCGCGCGCACCGGCTTTGCCGACGTGCTGGCCAGCCACCTCTCGGCAATCGCCGCACCCGCCGGCCTGCCCGTGCTGATCTGCGGCATGGCCGGCGCCAAGCAGGGCTGGGTCGAGGCCGGTTATCTCGATACGCCGGCGGCCCTCTCCGCCATTCCCGCTGCCGCCGTGCGCATTCCCGGCATGGCCGCCGATATCCGCATCCTGCCCGGCCTTGCCCAGCGCGATGGCGCGGCACCGGACGTCATGCGCGGCGAGGAGACGCAGCTTCTGGGGGCTGCCGGCGAACTCGGCAGCGGCGACCACCTCGTCTGCATGCCCGGCACGCACAGCAAATGGGTGCGCCTCTCGGGCGGCAAGGTGCAGGGCTTTTCCACCTTCATGACCGGCGAGCTTTTCGAGACCATCGCCAAGCACACGATCCTCAGCCACGCCATCGCCGATGCCGGCGCGATTTCGGGCGGCAGCGCCGCGTTTCGCGATGCCGTGACGCGCATGGTCGCCAACCCCGCCATCGCCACCAGCCAGCTCTTTTCCGTGCGCGCGGGCTCGCTGATCGCCGGCCTTTCGCCGGAAGACGCCAAGGCGCGGCTTTCCGGTACGCTGATCGGCCTTGAGATCGCCGGTGCGCTTTCGCTCGTCGCCGCCGGCACACCGGTCGCGCTCGTCGTCTCGGGCGGGCTTGGCGCGCTCTACAAGGAGGCGCTTGCCGCCGCCGGCATCTCCCCCTCCATCATCGATGCCGACAGCGCGGTGCGCAACGGCCTTGCCGCAGGCGCTAAGGCGCTCTGGTCCCTCTGAGAAAGCAAAACAAGATGTCCCGCATTCCCTTCCCCCCGATGAAGTACCCGCTGATCGCCATCCTGCGCGGCCTGAAGCCGAGCGAGACGGAGGCGGTCGTCGGCGCGCTGATCGAGACCGGCCTGACGGCGATCGAGATCCCCCTGAATTCACCCGAGCCCTTCAAGTCGATCGAGATCGCCGTGAAGATGGCGCCGGAAGGCTGCCTGATCGGCGCCGGCACGGTGCTCACCGTCGAGGATGTCGGTAAGCTTGCCTATGTCGGCGGGCGGCTGATGGTGAGCCCGAATGTCGACCCGGAGGTGATTTCCACCGCTGCCGCGCGCGGCATGGTGACGATGCCCGGCGTCTTCACCCCCACCGAGGCGCTTGCGGCCGCGCGCGCTGGTGCCACGGGCCTGAAATTCTTCCCGGCCAGCGTGCTCGGCCCTTCCGGCATCCAGGCGATCCGCGCGGTGCTGCCGGCCGAACTGGAAATCGCCGCCGTCGGCGGTGTTTCGGAGAAGAACTTTGCCGATTATGCCGCCATCGGCGTACGCAGCTTCGGCCTTGGCTCCAGCCTCTACAAGGTGGGCATGGGGGCCGGCGAGGTGCGCGCCCGGGCAAAAGCGACGATCGAGGCCTATGATGCCGTCTATGGAGGAAACCGATGACCGAGACCCATTCCTTTAACGGTCGCATCCTGTGCGACGTCGCCAGCGAACTCGGCGAAGGCCCGACCTACGATCCGGCGACCGACAAGGCGCTGTGGTTCGACATCAAGGGGAAGAAGCTGCATGAGCTGCATCTTGCGACCATGACCAAGGCCGTGCACGACCTGCCTTTCCTCGGCAGCGTGCTCGCCGTCATCGATGCGGAGCGCCAGCTGATCGTTTCCGACCAGGGCCTCTTCATCCGCGCCACCGCGGACGGAAAGCTCACTCCCTTCGCCACGCTGGAAGACAAGGCGCACAACCGCTCCAACGATGGGCGCGTACATCCTTCCGGTTCGCTCTGGGTCGGCACGATGGGGCGCGGCGAGGAGAAGCAGTCCGGCGCGATCTATCATGTGGCGCGCGACAAGGTCACACGGCTCTATTCCGACATCACCGTTCCCAACGGCATCTGCTTTTCGCCGGATGGCAGCATCGGCTATTTCACGGATACGGGCGTCAATCATCTGATGCGCGTGGCGCTCGACCCGGCGACCGGCCTACCGGTCGGCCAGCCGGAGGTGCTGAGCGACGAAACCGTGAACGCCGGCGGCATAGACGGCTCGGTCTGCGATGCGGACGGCCTCATCTGGAACGCGCGCTGGGGCGGGAATGCGGTCGAGGTCTACAAGCCCGACGGGACGAAGATCGCGCGTCATCTGGTGCCGGCGTCGCAGGCGACCTGCCCGGCCTTCATCGGCAGCAAGGCCGACCGCATGCTGGTCACCTCCGCCTGGGCGGGATTCGATGCGGCGCGGCGTCTGGCCGATCCGCATGCCGGCCAGACCTTCGAGCTCGGCATCGCGGTAAAGGGGCGATTCGAACCGAAATTCCTGCTCTAGACGCATAGCTGCAATCAAAAACGAGGCAATTTTTATCGGAACCAAACCGGGGGGTCGCCGTTCCTTGTCCATCAGCCGGTGCGGACGGGCACTTCAAAACCTCCGCCGCGCCTTGATGCCAACGAGACGAAAGGCAGGTTCCAAAATGACCAACAAGCTTCTTACTTCCGTTGCCGCTGGTGCAGTTTTCCTGGGCGCGGCTCTTGCTCCGGCAGCGTATGCGCAGGACACCACCCAGCCGGCCGCCGGTGAAACCCAGACCATGGAAAAGCCGGCCGTAATGCCGGGCGATGACGCGACGGGCACGACGCCTGGCGACACCGCCGCCAACCCGACGACGACTCCGACCGACGACACGGCCCAGACGCCGGCCACCGGTACGGCCACCCAGGATACGGCTGAAACGCCGGCAACCGCCACGGAAGACACCGCCCAGGCTCCGGCCGCCGGTGGCGACTACCTGACGGCCCAGTCGCCGGAACAGATCAGCGCCAACACCTATATCGGCCAGGCTGTCTATAACAGCGCGGACGAAAGCATCGGCAAGATCTCCGACCTGATCATGGAGAAGGATGGCGGTATTTCCGCAGCCATCGTCGGTGTCGGCGGCTTCCTCGGCATCGGTGAAAAGTGGGTCGCGGTTCCGTTCGAGAAGATCTCGATCGCGCAGGTTCCGGATACGGATGACGTCAAGCTGACGACGACCGAAACCGCCGAAAGCCTGCAGGCCGCGCCGGAATTCAAGACCACGGCGCAGCAGGTAGCCGAACGCCAGGCCACGACCCCGGTCGACACCTCGACGACCTCGTCGACGACCGATACGGGCACGGCCCCGGCCACCACCCAGCCGGTTGAATAATCCGGCAGGTATTTTCTGACCTCTCCAGCCCGGTGGCGTCCCCTGCGCCACCGGGTTTTTTCGTGTGCAGTCTAAAACAGCACCCCGTATCGCAAGGCATCGTAGATGCCGGCGTGGATGTTGCGGCTGTGCACGGCGTCGCCGATGCGGATGAGGTCGAAGGCGCCGTCCGGATTGCGGGTCTGGATCGGGTTTTCCTGGCGGATCAGCGCCTTGTAGTCGACGGCGCCGAGATTGCGCGACAGGGGCTTCAGCTCGAAATAGAGGTCGGCCATCGGCATGGTGCCGTGTTCGACCACGACCTGCGCGACGCGGCGTTCGGCTGACGCCGTCGGCGAGAAGTCGGAACAGAGCGTCGCTACCAGCGCATTGCCGTCGCGGCGCACCGATTTCAGCCGTGTGTTGATGGTGGCGCGGACGTTCTTCTCCGCGAAGGTCTTGGCATAGGGAACGTGGTTCATGCCGCCGATCTCCGGAGCGAAGAACCGTTCCGGCGAGACCACCTCCAGTTCGGCACCGGATTTCGCGATCAGTTCCGCCGCCGTCATGCCGCTATGCGCACCGTTATCGTCATAGAGCAGCACCGGGCCTTCCGGCCGGACGGCACCGGCGATGATGTCCCAGCTCGACACGACGAGATCGTCGCCCGCTTCCAGCTCCGGGTTTTGCGCGATGCCGCCTGTGGCGATAACGACGAGATCCGGGTTGAGGGCAAGCACGTCGTCGCCGCCGGCAAAGACGTTGTAGTGGATCGGCACGTGCAAGCGCTCCAGTTCGGCAAGCCGCCAGTCGACGATGCCGACCAGTTCCTTGCGCCGCGGATTGCGCGCGGCGAGCAGGATCTGCCCGCCGGCCTCGCCGGTCGCCTCCAGCACCTCGACGACGTGGCCGCGCTCGGCGAGCACGCGGGCCGCCTCCAGCCCCGCCGGACCGGCGCCGACCACCACGGCCTTGCGGATCGGGCCGGTCGACTTCGAGATGATATGAGGGATGGTCGCCTCGCGGCCGGTCGCCGCATTGTGAATACAGAGCGCGCCGCCGCCCTCGTAAATGCGGTCGAGACAGTAGGTGGCGCCGACGCAGGGGCGGATCTGCGCCTCCCTGCCCTCCTCGATCTTCCTGACGATATGCGGATCGGCGATATGGGCGCGCGTCATGCCCACCATGTCGAGCTTGCCCTCGGCGATCGCGTGCCGGGCCGTCGCGACATCGGCGATGCGGGCGGCGTGGAAGACGGGGAATTTCGTGGCGGCGCGCACCTCGCCGGCAAAGTCCAGATGCGGCGAGGCGGCCATGCCCTGGATCGGGATGACGTTGGTCAGGTGCGCATCGTGGTCGATATGGCCCTTGATGATGTTGAGGAAATCCACCTTGCCGGAATTCGCAAGCCGGCGGGCGATCTCGATGCCCTCCTCTCTCGACAGGCCGATGTCCCAGTCCTCATCCGCCACCATGCGGATGCCGACGATGAAATCCGGCCCGACGGCCTTGCGCACCGCCTCCAGCACCATGTCGGAAAAGCGCAGGCGATTGTCGAGCGAGCCGCCGTATTCGTCCTCGCGCCGGTTGGTGGCAGGCGACCAGAAGCCATCCATCAGATGGCCGTAGGCTTCGAACTCGATGCCGTCGAGGCCGGCGGCCTGCATGCGTTGCGCGGCGGCGGCATAGTCGCCGACGATGCGCTCGATGTCCCAGTCCTCGATCTCCTTGGGGAAGGCGCGGTGCGCCGGCTCGCGCACGGAGGAGGCTGAGAGCACCGGTAGCCAGTCGCCCTTGTTCCAGCCGGTGCGGCGGCCGAGATGGGTAAGCTGGATCATCACGGCGCAGTCATGCTCATGACAGTCGTCGGCGATCTTCTTCAGCCACGGCACGATCTCGTCCGAATAGGCGTAGAGATTGCCGAAGGCGGGCGGGGAATCCTCCGAGACGATGGCCGAGCCCGCCGTCATGGTCAGCGCCATGCCGCCCTTGGCCTTTTCGGCGTGGTAGAGCCGGTAGCGGTCCTTCGGCATGCCGTCTTCGGAATAGGCCGGCTCATGCGAGGTCGACATGATCCGGTTCTTCAGCGTCAGGTGCTTCAGCCGGTAGGGCTGGAGCAGCGGGTCTTTCGATGGCGTCATTTCAAGTCTCAATACCACGCATCTGCCATGGCGGCCTTCTTGCGGTCCATATAGTCGCAGAGCGCCGCGTCGATGGCGATATCCAGCGGCGGCGCTTCATATTCGGCGAGCGTCTTTTTCCACTGGCGATTGGCGCGCGTCGCCATGTCGGTCGAGCCGCCCTCCTCGCTCCATTTTTCGAAGGGCTCGTTGTCGGACAGCGTCGAATCCCAGAAGGCCGTCTGGTAGTTGCGCATCGTGTGGTCGCAGCCGAGGAAATGGCTGCCGGGGCCGACCTGCAGGAAGGCATCCATGGCAAGCGTGTTGTCGTCCACGACGACGCCGGCAAGATAGGAATGCAGCGCGCCGCAGAGATCCGCATCCATCACGAATTTTTCATAAGACATGGCGAGCAGGCCATCCAGGAAACCCGCCGAATGCAGGATGAAGTTCGCGCCGCAATGCACGGCCGACAGCATGGACATCAGCCCTTCCTGCATGGCCTGCCCGTCCGGCAGCTTGGAATTCGAAAAATTGCCGGCGCAGCGCAGCGGTAGCTCCAGGCGGCGCGCAAGCTGGCCGACGACCATGGAGCCGATCGCCGGTTCCGGCGTACCGAAGGTCGGCGAGCCGGAGCGCAACGACATGGACGACAGGAAATTGCCGAAGATGACCGGGGCGCCCTTCCTTTCCAGCTGGGTCAGGGCGCAGCCGGCGAGCGTTTCGGCGAAGGACTGCGCGATGGCGCCGGCATTCGTCACCGGCCCCATGGCGCCGCCGAGGATGAAGGGCACGATGACGGCGGCCTGGTTGGCGCGGGCATAGGCGCGCAGCGACTTCGTCATGGTGCCGTCCCAGACGAGCGGCGAATTGACGTTGACATTGCCGAGGATGACGCAGTTTTTATCGACGAAATCGGCGCCGAACAGGATACGCGCCATGTCGATGGAATCCTCCGCGCGCTCCTCCGCGGTGATCGAGCCCATGAAGGGCCGGTCGGAATATTTCATATGGCTGTAGACCATGTCGAGGTGGCGCTTGTTCACCGGGATATCGACCGGTTCGCAGATCGTGCCGCCGGAATGGTGCAGCCAGGGGCTCGACTGGGCGAGCTTGATGAAGTTTCGGAAATCCTCCAGCGTGCCGTAGCGCCGGCCCTTGTCGAGATCCATCACGAAGGGCGAGCCATAGGCGGGCGAGAAGACCACCTTGTTGCCGCCGATCTGCACGTTGTTGGCCGGATTGCGCGCATGCTGGGTGAATTCGGCGGGCGCCGAGGAGACGATCTCGCGCAGCATGCCGGGTTCGAAGCGCACGAGCAGGCCTTCGACCTTGGCGCCCGCCCGCTTCCAGTGCTCAATCGTCGCGGGGTCGTCGCGGAATTCGATGCCGACCTCGGCGAGGATGCGGTCCGCGGCACCCTCGATCTTCAGGAGGTTTTCCTCCGACAGCACGTCATAAGTCGGGATGCCGCGCACGATATAGGGCACGCCGAGCGGCTTTGCGCTGTTGTCGCGGCGCGTTCCCCTCGTCCGCCGTGCCGGTGCTTCGATCGTCGCTGCCTCACCCATAGTCGCCTCCATAATTTGAGCCGAGGCTAGGCGCGAAAAATCCTGCTGTAACGCTGGAAAAAACTTACCGAGACTATAAGGTGAGTTTATGGAAACCCTGCGCCGCCTGCTCCCCTCCGCCTCCAGCCTCATCATCTTCGAGGCCGCCGGGCGGCACCAGAATTTCACCCGTGCCGCAAGCGAGCTCGGCATGACGCAGGCCGCCGTCTCCTATGCGGTGCGCAACCTGGAGGAACAGCTCGGCGTCGCGCTCTTCCACCGCGTCCACCGCGCCGTCGAGCTGACGGACGCCGGAGAGCGCTTCCATGCCGACGTGACGCTCGGCCTGTCGCGCATCCAGAAATCGGCGGAGGATATCCGCGCCAAGGGGCGGGAGGCGAATGTGACGCTCGCCGCCTCCACCGCCTTCACTTCGATGTGGATGCTGCCGCGGCTCGGCAAGCTGCGCGCCGACCTGCCGGACGTCGACCTGCGTATCCAGACCAGCGTGCGCGATCTCGACCTCGACGAGGAGCCGATCCCGCTCGGCATTCGCGGCGGCGATCCGGCAAAATGGCCGCGCTACCACGCCGCACTGCTGGCGCCGGAGGTGATCACCGCCGTGGCAAGCCCCGCATTCATCGAGAGCCGGGGGCATCCGAAGACGCCGGAGGAACTGCTGAAACTGCCGCTCATCCATCTGGAAGAGCCGGTCAGGGCCGCCTGCGACTGGCCGGAATGGTTTGCCAGCGCCGGCATGCGCTATCCGGCGCAGGCCCGGCGGCTTTCGATCAACGACTATGTGCTGGTGATCCAGGCGGTGCTGGCGGGGGAAGGTGTGGCCCTTGGCTGGCAGCACCTCATCGAGCGGCAGGTGCGCTCGGGCGCGCTCGTCACCGTCGGCGGGCATGTGCTGCGCATGGAAGAGGCCTTCTACGTCGTCTGGCCGCGCTCGCGGGACTTGAACGGTCCGGCACGGCGAGTGCGCGACTGGCTGGTGGAAGAAGGCCGGCAGAGCCGGACCGGTGAGGCCTGAGCCTCAGCGGCGTAAAACGGGACGCACTTCTTCGTGGAAGAAACGGAAATAGGAGGTGATCTGCGCCAGCGCGTTGGTCGACAGCTTGTACTGGATGCCGAGGCGACCGTTGCGGAACCAGCGGATCGTGCCGCTGAGCCTGCCGAGTTCCTCGCTTTCGATCGTCACGAGCTGGCCCGGTATCGCCTGCACCGGCTTTTCCAGGTCGAGCGCCATGCCGTTTTCCGACAGGTCAACTACGCGGCCGCGCGTCGATTGATGCATGACGTTGACCGTCGCGAAAATCCGCACATTGGAACGGTCGGCCGCCCTGACGGGCATGTCCTTGATGGTCGTCATCCGTGGCTCCCTCACGTATTCGTTCTATTGAACCACCATAGCGCGAGGTGTTTGCTATCCCGCTAATCGGAAACGGAGAAATTTAGCGAATTGGCCTATTCGGAGACAAATCGTCAGGCGGAGGCCGCGCGGCCTTCGATGCTGACATAGCGGTCGGAGAGGTAGCGCATGGTGGCGACCGCATCGGCCGGCTTGCCGTAGAAATAGCCCTGCCCCATGCCGCAGCCGAGTGCCTTCAGCTTCAGCGCCTCGGAGAAATCCTCGATGCCCTCGGCGACCACGGCAAGGTCGAGCCCCTCGCACATGGCAACGATCGCCTTGATGATGTGCTCGGAGGCCTTGTCGTTGGAGATGCGCGAGACGAAGGCGCGGTCGATCTTCACCTTGTCGAAGGTGAAGTCACGCAGGCGCCCGAGGCTCGACTGGCCGGTGCCGAAATCATCGAGCGAAATGCGAACACCGGCAGCACGCAGCTCGCCGACGATCTTCTGCGCCGTGTCGGCATCCGTCATGACGGCCGTCTCGGTGATTTCCAGCTCCAGCCGGCGCGGATCGAGCCCGACCCGGTTTAGGATCGCCAGTGTGTTGAAGGCCGTCTTCGGGTCCATCAGCTGGGCGGAGGAGAGATTGAACGACAGGAACAGTTCGCGCGGCCAGGACAGCGCCGCTTCCGCCGCCTTGCGCAAGAGCGTGTCCGACAAGGCATCGATGAAGCCGCGTTCTTCGGCGAGCGGCACGAAGACGGCGGGCGAGACGTAGCCGAGATCGGCATCGCACCAGCGCGCGAGCGCCTCGAAACCGACCACCGTATCGTCGCGCAGGCTGACGATCGGCTGGAAATGCACGTCCACCTCATTGGCGATGATGGCATTGCGCAGCGCCTGTTCGAGCTGCGTCGCGCGCTTCATCTCCTGGGCGATTTCCTGCGAATAGACGGTGATCTGGCCGCGCCCGCGCCGCTTCGAACGATAGAGCGCGGTATCGGCGCTTTTCAAAAGCTCGGTGAAATCCTCCCCGGCGAAGGGATAGATGGAAAAGCCGAAGGAGGCGGACAGGCGCACGTTGCGGTCGCCGAGATCGAAGGGGGCCGACAGCACCTCGCGCAGCATCTGGCCGATCTTCTCGGCGCCCTTGCGCTCGAAGACCAGCGGCAGCACGAAGGCGAATTCGTCGCCGCCATGGCGGGTGACGGTCGCGCCATCCGGAATGCAGGCCTTGAGCCGGTGGGCGACCTGGCAAAGGATCTCGTCGCCGGCACGCGGGCCAAACAGGTCGTTGATGGGTTTGAAGCCGTCGAGATTGGCGATGCCGACGGCGAAGGGTGCGGGATCTTCCTCGCGCTCCTTGGCGATCTGGCGGACCTTGTCACGCAGGCGATAGAGATTGCCGAGCCCGGTCAGCGGGTCGGTATAGGCCATGGCATGGAGGTCAGTCTGGGAAACATCCAGCGCCGCATGATTAGCAGACTTCATCAATGATTTCCCGTACTTGCCTCGACCTCCGACGACCGCTTCACGATGAGGCATGATCGTTAACAAAAGCATATCAAACGATCGTCACTCCTGTCCTCACGCCTCCCCAAATCTGGGGAGTTGACCAGTCCTTTTCAACTTATGCGACAGATTTCTCCGGTTGCGGGATGGCATAGCGCCGGTAGATCGCCTCGATCATGTCGGGGCTGACGGGCTTGGTGATGTAGTCGTCCATGCCGGCGTCCATGCAGTTCTGCATGTCGACATTGAGGGCCTGGGCGGTGACGGCGACGATCGGGGTGTGGGTGCCGGTCAGCTTCTCGGCGGCGCGGATTTCCATCGCCGCGTCGATGCCGTTCATCACGGGCATGGAAATATCCATCAGCACGAGGCGCGGCTGGTGCTTGCGCCACAGCATGACCGCCTCCTCACCGTTCTCGGCGATGCGATGCGAGATGCCCATGCCTTCGAGGATCTGCGAGAAGACGAACTGGTTGATCTGGTTGTCTTCCGCCACCAGTACCTCGATATCGCCGACGGCGCCGGGCAGCATGGTGGAGATGTCGGTGGCGATGTACCAGTCGTCGGTGAGCGAAACCGGCGTGACGATGTCGCCGAGCGGCGACTGGTTTTCCGAGAGCAGCTCGTGCTGCTCGACGAGCCCACGCATGAAATCCGGACCGATGCCATCCGGCGCGATCACCCGCGTGGCGATGCCGCGGCCATTGTCGATGATGGCTTCATGGTCCGGCATGTTGGCGTCGATCACCACCGCGTCGAGCGCAAGACCCTGGCGGGCGGCAAGGGCGAGGAAGGCGTCGTGTTCGCCGACGCTGCGCACCGCACAGCAATCCGCACCGCGCGCCTTGAACTCGCCGACGAGGATTTCCTCGATGCGTGGATTGGGGGTCGCAATCAAAACGCGCTTGCCGGAAAGCGCGCGCAGTTCCTCCGGGTTCATCTGGTCGAGCAGCAGGCGGCGTTCAGCGTCATGCACGGGGTCGAAGCAGTTCTGCGCCTCGACGAAACCGCCGGGCACGCGCAGGAACGCGTCCTCGTCGTCCGAGACGGCCTTGTCGCCGGCGACGAGCGCACTCACGTCTTCCATGACCGTCACCAGCGCGTGATGGCCCGGGGCGCCGATGCGGTATTTGCGGGTAAGGACGTAGAGGTCGGAGCCGTCGGCGCGGATGACATGTTCCGGCACGCTGAAGGGTTCGCCGGTCTCCAGCACGGCGCGGTCGCTGCGCTCGATGCGCTCGGCGTTTTCCGCATCGGCGAGATCCCAGACCGTGCGGCCGAGGACCCCATCGGCATTGACGTCGTAGATGGCGCAGAAGGCCCGGTTCGCCGCGATATAGGCGAGGCTGCGGTCCTTGATGATCACCGGCGATGGCAGGGTCTCGAGGATCTCCTCAGTCAGCGCGATGCGCTCGAGGTCCGAGCGCCACTGCTCTTCCTGCTTCTTCTGTTCGGAAACGTCGACCAGCGTCGTGACATTGTAGCCATTCGGCAGGCGGCGCTTGCGGAAATGGATCCAGCGGTCGCGGCCAAGCCGCTCGACGGCGTCGTACTGCTCGCGCCAGTGGGCGGAAATGCGGTTGGAGATCCACTCCTCGCGGTTGACCGCCTTGTGGCGCTGCTCGGGCGGAATGCCGTAGCGCACGCCGCTGTCGAAGATCGCGCCGAGCACGTCGCGCAGCCGCGTTCCGGCCTTCAGCGTATCGGCGGGGATCGGGAAATAACGGAGAACCTGGCGGCTGGCGAAGACGAGGCAATCGTTCTTGTCGTAGACGATCACGGCGGCGGCGAGGATATCGCACGCGGCTTCAAACATTCCCAGCCGGATGTTCGCGTCTGACGACGCTACATCATTCATAGTGGCAGACCTCGCCTGTCTGGCATTCCCGGTATCATGCTGATCGGTGCATTGCACCTTCGGACGTGCGGGAATGACAGCGGCCAGCGACGCTGAAATTGTCCACCGGAGGACCCGGCCGGCTTGTGTTCATACAAGCGTCTGGGCACGTTCGCAGCATTTTATTAAAGCCTGATTAAACGATTTCAGAAGGCCCTTCGACGCAAGCCGGGATAAGGCAAGTTGGCCCTTCCAAGCCCGCGCCGAATCCGCGAAAATGGCGGCATGACCATCAGGCAGCTTTCCGAAACCCTCATCAACCAGATTGCCGCCGGCGAAGTGATCGAACGGCCGGCAAGCGCTGCCAAGGAATTGATCGAGAACGCGCTGGATGCCGGTGCGACGCGCATCGAGATCGCCACGGCTGGCGGCGGCAAGACGCTGCTGCGCGTCACCGACAATGGCAGCGGCATGGCGCCCGCCGAGCTGGAACTGGCGATCCGCCGGCACTGCACCTCCAAGCTTGAAACGGATCTCCTGGACATCCGCACGCTCGGCTTTCGCGGCGAGGCGCTACCCTCGATCGGCTCCGTCGCGAAACTCTCGCTGCTGAGCCGCACGGCAGAGGCCGGCGAAGGGGCGGAAATCAGCGTGACCGGCGGCAAGGTGCAGCCGGTGCGGCCGGCCGCCGCCAATCGCGGCACCGTGGTCGAGGTGCGCGACCTGTTCTTCGCCACGCCCGCGCGCCTCAAGTTCCTGAAGAGCGAGAAGGCCGAGGCGTCGGCGATTTCCGACGTGGTGCGGCGCATGGCGATCGCCTTCCCGCAGGTGCGCTTCGTGCTTTCGGGCTCCGACCGCACGACGCTGGAATTTCCCGCGACCGGCACCGACAGGCTCGCCCGCATCGCCCAGGTGCTCGGCCGCGATTTCCGCGACAATGCCATCGAGATCGATGCGGCGCGCGAGGATGTGCGGCTGACCGGCTTTGCCGGCGTGCCGACCTTCAACCGCGGCAACAGCCTCAACCAGTTCGCCTTCGTCAACGGCCGGCCGGTGCAGGACAAGCTGATCTGGTCGGCGCTGCGCGCCGCCTATGCCGAGACGATCCCGCACGGGCGCTATCCGGTCGCCGTGCTGGCGATCGACATCGACCCCGCACTGGTCGACGTCAATGTGCATCCGGCGAAATCCGACGTGCGCTTCCGCGATCCCGGCCTGGTGCGCGGCCTGATCATCGGCGCGATCCGCGAGGCGCTCGCCCGCGAAGGCGACCGCGCCGCGACGACGGGCGCCGCCGGCCTGATGCGCGCCTTCCGGCCGGAAGCCGCCCGTCCCGCCGCACCCTGGACGCCGTCGGCCTCGCCCTACCGACCCTTCGAGACGGCGGGTGCCGCGTCGAACCATTTCCGCGAGCAGCAGGCGGGTTTTGCCGATTTCGCCGCGCCCTCGGCGCGCAGCGAGCCGGTCTTCCCCTCGCCGGCAGCCCGGGAGGAGGAGCCGCCGCAGCGCCATCCGCTGGGTGCTGCCCGCGCGCAGCTTCATGCCAACTACATCGTCGCGCAGACCGAGGACGGGCTGGTCATCGTCGACCAGCATGCGGCGCATGAGCGGCTGGTCTTCGAGGAAATGCGCAATGCGCTGCATTCGCGCGCCGTCCCGGCGCAGGCGCTGCTCATTCCGGAGATCATCGATCTTTCCGAGGACGATTGCGACCGGCTGGTCGCCCATGCCGACGAATTCGCCAAACTCGGCCTCGGCATCGAGCGCTTCGGCCCGGGTGCCGTCGCGGTGCGCGAGACGCCGGCCATGCTCGGCGAGATGGACGCGGCCGGCCTCATCCGCCAGCTTGCCGACGAATTGGCGGAATGGGACACGGCCAGCGGGCTGAAGAACAAGCTGGAATATCTCGCCGCGACCATGGCCTGCCACGGCTCGGTGCGCTCCGGCAGGCGCATGCGGCCGGAGGAGATGAACGCGCTGCTGCGCCAGATGGAGGCGACGCCCGGCTCCGGCCAGTGCAACCACGGGCGCCCGACCTATATCGAGCTGAAGCTGTCGGATATCGAGCGGCTGTTCGGGCGAAGCTGAGAGGGAAACCTCTGGAAATTTAGCCTATGCCGAGATATGGCATAGGCGTCACATGAGATGGATATTGAAATCGATGATGAACCGTTTTGAAGGCCGCGGCAGCCGCGAAGCGAAGATCCGCTATCTCGACGGCGATTTCCAGATCCTGATGCCGGGTTCGCACGTCACCTGCGCGATGACCGGCGAGACGATCCCGGTCGACGAACTGCGCTACTGGAGCGTGCTGCGCCAGGAGCCCTATATCAGCTGCGAGGCTTCGCTGGAGGCCGAAAAGCGCGCCGGCGCGCTACCGACGCAGAAGCGCTAGACCTTACTTCTCCGCCAGCCGGTGCAGCTTGCGCCGCCGTGCGCTGGCAATCGCCGCGTCGATGATCGCATCCGGCCCCTTCGGGTCGTCGAAGCGGATTTCCACCTCGATCACCCGGCTTTTCGCCTTCAGTTCCTCCGAGCGGCCATGCCCGCCGGCAAGGCGCACGCTGTCCTTTGCCGTGGTGACAAGCTGGTAGCCGAGCCCTTCGGCGTGATCGAGGATATCCGCCGCCTCGTCGTCGCTGAGATAGTGATGATCGGGGAAGCCACGCGTCACGTAGAGATGCGCGCCGGTCTCGGTGACGGTGCGGAAGAACTTTTCGTTGTCGGCGATGCCCGACCAGGCCATGACGACCTGGTCGCGCAGGTCGTCCGCGCCGACGGTGGCGAGTGTTGCGGAATGGATCGCCTTGCCGGCGCGGGCCGCCTGGCGGATCAGCCGGTCGGCGGCATTGCCATCGCCGATCGCGAGCAGCGCATTGGCCTGGCGCATCTGTTCGGCGAGCGGCGCGCGCACCGGGCCGCTCGGCACGAGATAGCCGTTGCCGATGCCGCGGCGGGTATCGATGACCAAAAGCGCATAATCGAAGGTCAGTTGCGCGCTCTGGAAGCCGTCGTCCATGATGATGAGGTCGGCGCCCTCCTCCACCAGCTTCCTCGCCCCTTTGACACGCCTGCGCGCGATCACCGTCAGCGCCTCGCGGGCGAGCAGCAGCGGCTCGTCGCCGACGGCGCGGGCGCGGTGATGGTGCGGATCGACGACGGTGGTGACATCCAGCGAGCCGCCATAGCCGCGCGACAGGAAGCCGGGCTTGAGGCCGCGGGCCTTCGCCGCGCGGGCGAGCGCGATCGCCGTCGGCGTCTTGCCGGCGCCGCCGACGGTGAAATTGCCAACGCAGATGACGGGCACCGAAATCTCGGCGCGGCGGCCCTTGCGCATGCGCCGGCCGGCGATGAGCCCATAGAGGCGCGAGACGGGCCAGAGCGCATAGGCACGCCAGTCAGCCTTCGTCCACCAGAAAGGCGGCGCTTCACTTACCATTCAGTCCCCCGCGGGCGTCCCGACCCGGTCGCGTCCAAGAAACGCGAGATGCTGCGGAAAATCAACCATGCGAAACGGGCCAGGCGAGCGAGCGGCGGTTTTCTCACGCCGCCGGGCGCGCGGTGGCTGCTTCGGGGAACAGGGGCACAAGTTCGGTGATGTCGTTGAGGCAGTAGTCGGAGGCGTCGGCCAGCGACTGGCGCGAGCCGGTGCCCGTCAGGACAGCGACGGTGAGGCCGGCGCCGGCGTTGCGGCCCATGTGCATGTCGTGGTTGTTGTCGCCGACGACAGCGATCTGGTGCGGTTCGAGACCGGTTGCCGCGCAGAAGCCCATCACCATGCCGGGTTCGGGCTTGGTGCCGAAACCGCTGTCGTAGCCAGCGACGTAATGCAGATAGCTATCGAAGCCGAAGCGTTTTGCCGTCGCGCGTATCGAGGCCTCGTTGTCGCTGGAGGCGACGCCGAGCCAGTAGCCGCGGGCATGCATGGTGGCGAAGAACTGCGCGAGATCCGTGACGGCGACGGCAAGCTGCGCCGAATTGGCGAAGAGCCCGTCGAAATGGGCGGCGAGCGCCTCCACCGTGAAGGGAGAGCCGGCGGCGACCATGCCTTCGGCGATCTCGACCGTGTTGCCGGCGGCCAGCAGGCTGTCGGGCGTCACATAACCGGTGTCCGGGTTCATGCCGCCGGCCAGGAGCAGCACGCGGGCCAGATCCTCGTCGCCGGCGGCGGCGATGCGGGCGAGCTCGTAGTTCACCGGCACCCAGCTCTTGGCATAGTCGAGCAACGTCCCGTCCTTGTCGAAAAGGATGCCGGAGATGGTCTGCGCCTTGGTCATGGCTTGCCTTTTCGTCTGGTTTTCAGGTGGTCTGGCGCGGATGCAGCCGCGCCTTCACGGTGAGCGGGTTGATATAGGGTTCCAGCCCCTTGATGGTGGCGCGTAGCGCCCCGCGCATCTCCTGCACGGTCTCCTGCCCCGCCTCGATCATCTGCTTGCGCATGTCGTCGTTCATCATGAGGTAGTGCACGCCCTTGGCCAGCATTTCCACGTCGCGCACCATCTTGGCGCTGCCGTTGCGGGCGAGCTGCTGGTAGGACTCGCGGAAATTCTGCACGTTGCCGCCGGACAGGATGGCGCAGCCGAGCATGGCCGGCTCCAGCGGGTTCTGCCCGCCTTCGGCAAAGAGCGAGCGGCCGACGAAGGCGATCTCCGTCATGCGCAGGTAGAGCCCCATCTCGCCGATCGTGTCGCCGAGGAAGATATCGGTTTCCGGCGTCAGCGGGTCGTTCAGCGTGCGGCGGGCGACCTTGAGGCCGCGCGCCGTCAGCATGTCGGCAATGGCGTCGCCGCGCTCGGGATGGCGCGGCACGACGATGGTGAGCAGGCCGGTCCGCTCCTTGAGTGCCCGGTGTACGTTGCCGGCGGCCGCCTCCTCGCCCTCGAAGGTCGAGATCGCGGCCCAGGTGCGCCGGTCGCGGATCTGGTCGAGATAACCCCTGAGCACGGCGGAATCGGCCGGCGGCGCATCGGTGTCGACCTTGAGATTGCCCGAGACCATGACCGGCAGCGCACCGAGCGTGCGAAAACGGTCGGCATCGAGTTCCGACTGGGCGACGACGAGGGCGAAATTCTCGAAGATCGCATCGGCGATCGACATGCGCCGCTTCCAGCGCGGGAAGGAGCGATCCGAAATGCGGCCGTTGACCAGGACCTGCGGGATGTGGCGCTTGCCGAGTTCCAGGATGGTCATCGGCCAGATCTCAGACTCTGCCATGATGGCGAGGTCGGGGTGCCAATATTCGAGGAAGCGGCTGATCGCCGGCTTCACGTCGAGCGGCACATATTGGTGGATGACATCCGGCCCCAGGCGCTCGCGCACCACCTTGGCGGAGGTGATGGTGCCGGTGGTGAGCAGGACGGCGATGCCGCGGCGGCGCACTTCCTTGATGAGCGGAATGACCGCCATCGTCTCACCGACGCTTGCCGCATGGAACCAGACGAGCGGGCCGGTGGGGCGCGCAACGCTGGCAAAACCGTAGCGCTCGCGGCGGCGGGAGCGGTCTTCCTTGCCCTTGGCGGCGCGGAAGCCGAGATAGGGTCCGACGATCGGATAGAGCGCGACGCCGCCCCAGCGATACAGCGACAGCGCGAAACGGGCGAGCCGCCTGCTCATGCGCAGGGCACCGTCGTTGTGAGCTTGGGGCTTTTCGGCATCATGGAAGGTCCGGTCTTTCTGTTCGGCGCGGCCTCAGGCCGCGCGGAACGGTGTCGGGGGAACGTGGCTCAGCCGTTCTGCGGGTCCAGAAGGCGATGCATGTGGACGATGAAATAACGCATATGCGCATTGTCGACGGTCAGCTGCGCCTTGCCCTTCCACGCGGTGAGCGCGGATGCATAATCGGGGAAGATTCCGACGATATCGAGATTGTTGAGGTCGCGGAACTGGGTGTCCGTGAGGGTCTTCAGCTTGCCGCCAAAGACGAGGTGGAGGAGTTGTTTCGGTTCGGTGGTTTCGGTCATGTCTTCTCTCTTTTTCTTACCGATTTCGGCAGGTGGTTTGCGGTATTCCGCACCAAAGGTCAATGGCCGGCAAGGTGCCGGGAGGCGTCCACAAGCCCGGAAAGCCGGGACAAACCGGCGGCCGCCAGCGTCTCGTGGCTGACGGTCGGGCGGTTGTAGAGGAGCGCCTCGCCATCGAGCGTCACGAGCGCGCCGCCGGCGCGCGCGAGGATGAGGTCGGCGGCCGCCAGATCCCAGTCGTGGGCGTTGCGCTTGACCAGCGTCGCATCGATGCGCCCGTCCGCCACCATGGCAAGCCTGTAGGCGAGCGACGGCACATGCGAGATGCGGTGCACGCCGCCGGAAAGGCCCCGGTGGAGGTCCTGCGTCATGTCCTCGGGGATCGCCATGCGCGTCGACCGGCTGGCATCCGGCTCGGTGACATGGATGGGCTTGCCGTTCTTCAGCGCCACGCCATCGGCGGCGGCGGTGAACAGTTCATCAAGCGACGGGGCGAAGAGCACGCCCGCAACGGGGCGGCCCCGGTGCACGACGGCGGCGCTGACGCACCAGATGTCCTTGCCGGCGATGAACGCGCGCGTGCCGTCGATCGGGTCGATGACAAAAACCGTCTCGCAGTCGAGCCGGCCGGCATCGTCGTCGGTCTCCTCCGACAGCCAGCCATAGTTCGGCCGGGCGGAGAGCAGCTCCTTCTTGAGGATATCGTTGGCCGCGAAATCGGCGGCACTCACCGGCGAGTGGCCACCATTCTTCCACCAGACTTCCGGCCCCTTGCGGAAGAAATCGAGCGCCCGCGCCCCCGCCAGCCGCGCCGCGCCGACGAGCAGATCGAGGTCGGCGGTCCAGGGATTGGCGGGGTTCGGCATGGTCTCACGTCCCGGCAAGCGTCATGCCTTCGATGGCCAGCGTCGGCGCGGCGACGCCGAACGAGCGGTCGATGTCATTTGCCGGCGTGATGCGCATGAACATGTCGACGAGGTTGGAGGCGATGGTGACTTCCGAGACCGCGAAGGTCAGCTCGCCATTCTCGATCCAGTAGCCGGAGGCGCCGCGGCTGTATTCGCCCGTCACCATGTTGACGCCCTGGCCGATCAGCTCGGTGACGTAGAAACCGGTGCCGACGGAGCGGATCAGGTCTTCCGCCGAGATATCGCCGGGCTCCAGCGCGAGGTTGGTGGAGGCCGGGTTGACCGAGGTGCCGCCGCGCACGCCGCGACCGTTGGTCTTCAGGCCGAGTTCGTTGGCGGTGGAGGTGGAGAGGAACCAGTGCTGCAACACGCCGTCCTCGATCATGGCGAGGCGCTTGCCGGTGACGCCCTCGCCGTCGAAGGGACGCGACGACGAGCCGCGCACGATGAGCGGGTCGTCGGTGACCGAAAGCCCGGCCTTCAGCACCTGCTTGCCCATGCGGTCGCGCAGGAAGCTCGTCTTGCGGGCGACGGAGGCGCCGTTGATCGCGCCGGCAATATGGCCGGTCATGCCGCGCGCCACGCGCGGATCGAAGACGACGGTGACGTTCTTGGCCGTCGGCACCTGGCGCGGATTGAGCCGGCGCACGGCGCGCGCCGCCGCCTCGCGGCCGATCTCTTCGGCATCGCGCAGGTCGGCGAAGTAGAGGCTCGAATCGTAGTCGTAGTCGCGCTCCATCTTCGTGCCTTCACCGGCAATGACGCTGACGGAGCGGCCGAAGCGGCTGGCGCTGTAAGCGCCGGAAAAGCCGTGCGAGGTGGCGAGCACGAGGCCGCCCATGCCGGCGGACGCGCCGCCGCCGCCGGAATTGGTGATGCCGGAGACCGCCAGCGCCGCGGCTTCGGCGGCCAGTGCTGCCTCGGTCAGCTGTTCGGCGGAGACTTCGGTCGGGTCGTAGAGTTCGAGATCCGGCCAGTCGCGCGCAAGGTCGGCCTCGGCGGCAAGCGACGCATAGGGGTCTTCCGGCGAGGCCTTGGCCATGGCGACGGCGCGCTCGGCGAGCACCGTCAGGTCGAAGCCGGGATTGGCGGAAACGCTGGCGACGCGCTTGCCGACGAAGACGCGCAGCGAGAAGTCGTCGCTCTCCGAGGCTTCGGTGCCCTCGACCTTGCCGAGCCGGACGCTGACGGACGAGGAGCGGCCGCGCACCACGACGGCATCGGCCGCATCCGCCCCCGCCTGTATGGCGCGGTCGATGAGTTCGCCGGCGCGCGCGAGAAGGCTTGCGGAATCGATCGTCTCTGACATGACTTGGCCTTTCTTTGCTGACCCATTTATTGTGCAGTAGCACGAGCATCAAGGGCAGCCGCGCCTTTTTTGCCCTCGTGCCCGCGCCCCTCGAAGAAAGCCTTCCGCATGTCCTATACCCACAGCCCGTATAACGAGGTCCTGCTGATGCTCGGCGGCGCGCTTCTCGCCGCGCCGATCTTCAAGCGGCTGGGGCTCGGCACCATTCTCGGCTACCTTGCGGCCGGCGTGGTGATCGGCCCGATCCTGCACCAGATCCGCGACGGCGAGGAACTGCTGGGCGTTGCCGAACTCGGCGTCGTGTTCCTGCTCTTCCTGATCGGGCTGGAGCTGAAGCCTTCGCGCCTGTGGGCGATGCGCCACGATATCTTCGGGCTCGGCCTGGCACAGGTGGTGCTGACCGGCCTGGTGCTGGCGGGACTGACCCTGCTGTTCGGGCTGGAGGCGTGGGACGGGGCGCTGATCATCGGCTTCGGTCTGGCGCTCTCCTCCACCGCCTTCGCCATGCAGATCCTCGACGAGAAGGGCGACACCAACACGCGCTTCGGCCAGCGCGCCTTCTCCATGCTCTTGTTCCAGGACCTCGCCATCGTGCCGCTGCTGGCGCTGATCCCGCTGCTTGCCGAACAGGCGCCGCAGGACACGACGACGGCCTTCCAGGACTTCCTCGTCGCCATCGCCGCCATTGCCGCGCTCTTCGTCGCCGGCCGCTACCTGCTCAATCCGCTGTTCCAGATCATTGCGCGCACCGGCGCGCGCGAGGCGATGATCGCGGCCGCCCTCTTCGTCGTGCTGGCCGCCGCCATGCTGCTGCAGATGGCGGGCCTCTCCATGGCGATGGGCGCCTTCCTTGCCGGCGTGCTGCTGGCCGATTCCTCCTACCGCCATGAATTGCAGGCGGATGTCGAACCGTTCCGCGGAATCCTGCTCGGCCTGTTCTTCATGGCCGTCGGCCTGTCGCTGCATCTCGACGTGATCTTTTCGAGCTGGCTGACGATCCTGATCGCCACGCCCGCCGTCATGCTGGTGAAGGGCTTCGTGATCTACGGCCTCTGCCGCTTCACCGGCTCCTCGCACAATGATGCCGTGCGCATCGCGCTGCTGCTGCCGCAGGGCGGCGAATTCGGCTTCGTGCTGTTCACGGCGGCGGCCGCCGCTGGCATCTTTTCCGGCGGGCTCGCCTCGCTGCTCATCGCCATCGTGACGACCTCCATGGCGCTGACGCCGATTGCGGCGGCCCTTTCCCGCTTCCTGCTGGTGGCCGACGTGGAAGAGGAGATGGAGGAGGATTTCGAGGGTGCCGGTGCGGACGTGCTGATGATCGGCTTTTCGCGCTTCGGCCAGATCGCCGCGCAGATCCTGCTTGCCGGCGGGCGTGAGGTGACGGTCATCGACCATTCGACCGACCGCGTGCGCCAGGCCGCAAACTTCGGCTTCCGCATCTATTTCGGTGATGGCACGCGCAAGGACGTGCTGCGCGCCGCCGGCATCGAGCGCGCCAAGATCGTCGCCGTCTGCACGCAGGGCAAGGCCTCGACGGACCGCATCGTCGATCTCGTACAGTCGGAATATCCCAACGCGACGATCTTCGCCCGCTCCTACGACCGGGTGCACACCCTGTCGCTGCGCGCCCGCGGCGTGCAGCACGACGTGCGCGAAACCTTCGAATCCGCCCTCGTCTTCGGCCGGGAGACGCTGGAAGCGCTCGGCGTGGAGCCGGACGACGCCCTGGCCATCGGAGACGACATCCGCCGCCGCGACGTGGCGCGGCTGGAATTGCAGGCGGCCGAAGGGATTTCCGCGGGGCGGCACATGCTCCATTCCAAGCCGGTCAAGCCGGAGCCGCTGCTGAAGCCGAAAAACGTGACGCAGGCGGACGAAGAAGAGAGCGTCTGACCATTGTGCGCCGTTACCCCCCTCTGCCCTGCCGGGCATCTCCCCCTCAAGGGGGGAGATCGGCAAGCGGCAAGGACATTGCTTCAAAGGCATCGTTTATTTTGGGCGAAACGACTGCCCCATCCAATCTCCCCCCTTGAGGGGAGTGTTTACACGGAACGCTTTTGAGGTTCTGCTATGGGGGTGATTTGCGTGGAGGCAAGTGATGGATTGCCCGGGCTGTGGTGGTGTCGAT
>NZ_JBPEHL010000008.1:0-271136 GCF_051201095.1 Shinella sp. BE166
ACCCGATACGACCGGTGCGCGCATACTTTCTTCTCAGCCATCTGCATCGCAGCAACCGTCATCTTCTGGCTTTAATCAATGAGTCCTGAGCCTAGTCGCTCGGACGGGATCTAAAATGGCCGGATCAGATTGCGAAGCGCCTCGGCGTCCCTAACACCCGCGCTATACGCAAGTAAGAGCTTTTTCGCCCTGTCCTGTGCAAGCTTACCCGTGATGTTACAACCATACTCGTGACACCACTCGTCTATAATAGCTCGTAGCCCCGCCACTTCTTCTGGCTGCAAAGGCGGAATGGATAAACTGTGCCCTGTATACATGTGCACCTCGTGATCCAAACTAACTATTGGTTAATCCGCGATTGCACCAGATTACCCCAAAAGCTTTGAGTTTGCACATTCTTAGCGTGTGATTCTGTCTTGGAGTCAACGAAAGATTAGCAATGCCTGTTCGTTCCTAGGTTGCTGCCTTGACGGAACAAAACTTGCTTGTTCCTGCAACGCTAGCGATAGTCGATTAATCATTCAATTACCAGAGCATTACAATTTACCCGCCTTGATTGAACTTTTATCATCTGCGTCCGTATTTATAGCACGAGCCAATACCGGCCCGTTCAACTCAAGGTTCGCAGGAGTGGACAAATGGCAAAGACCTATTTTCTCACCGCCGACAGCGACACATTTGTTTTTGGCGATCGGCAGGGAAGCGTATTCGCCCAGGGTGGTAACGATACGGTTGTCGGCAACGACGGCGACAACACGATCGGCCTCGGTATTGGCGATGATAATGCCCAGGGCGGCGGCGGCGCCGATTTGATCTGGGGCAATGCCGGCAACGATGAGATCGATGGCGGCGCGGGCAACGACACGCTCTTTCACGGCGCCGGCGACGATATTGTCCGCGGCGGCGCTGGCAACGATATCGTCTACGGCGGCCCGAAGATTTCCCCGAACTCTGGCTCCGACGACATCGACGGTGGGGCGGGTAACGACACGGTCTATGCCGGCGACAGAAACGACACTGTGCGTGGCGGCGAAGGTGACGACATTATCGGCGGCGGCGCAGGGGATGATATTCTTTATGCCGACGGCAACGACACCGTTTACGGCGGCGATGGAACCGACACCGCGTACATCCAAGGCGATGCCCAGGACGTTCTGATTTCCCTCAATATCGACGGAGGGTTCAATCTCCTCGGTGGGGGTGAAACGCAGAACTTCTACAGCGTCGAAAAAATCGTCACCGGCGACAATACCGTTCTCGATCTGGGTGTCGGCCTGTCCGGTCTGACCGGGGCTGTTGATGACCTGCTGGACGGCCTTGGTGTGGGCGATCTGCTTGATGAACTCGGGCTTGGCGGCGTGCTTGGCGGCCTCGGGGTCGATGAGTTCTCGCTGGAAAACCTGGTCGATGGGCTAGGTGTCGATGATCTGCTGTCGTCTCTTGGCGGCCAGGGTGGCATGGAGGACGGCTTGACCAACCTCCTGAATAACAACGGTCTCGGCAACCTCGTCGATGACGTTCTGGATGATCTCGGAGATGTGCTGGGTGGCCTGCTCGGCGGGCTCGGTCTCGGAGCGGAAGCGGATTACTTGCTCTAGATTTCGCAGCCGACCGGACCAGTTGCTCCAAGCGTTCCAACCCACAAGTAAATATGCGGGCGCCCTTCCCCCAGGGCGCTCGCTTTCGTAGATTGCCGCTCCTAGTGTCCACTCTTTCCGAGGCCAGAGGGGCCGTCTAGTCGGCCTGCCGTCGCGGCAAGAGCACGGATCGCGTCCATTGCCGTTGCCAGGCCATGCATTATCAGAGCGGTATCTGGTTCTTCGCTTGACTTGTCGATTTCCAGTGCTCGCCTCCGCAAATCGGCGCCCGTTGCGTTGAGCTGGGCAATAAGGTTCTCGTCCATCGTGCTCTCCCTAAGTTCGATACACACTTTGAGAACGTGGAGGACAGGTTAGCGTTCCATATGGCGCCGATCTACGCGGTACGCGCGCATGTTCCAGCGCGATAGCGCTTCTACCGCTTATGCTAAAAGATTTTTTCGGACTCTGTTTTAGGACAGGGCCAAATAAATCCGACTTTCCCGCTAAACGGCGTCAATGCCCGTAAACGCCGCGATCCAGGTCAAGGCCTTCCGGCGGCGCCATTTCCGCCTCCCGTTTTGCCCATCTCCGCCCCGTTTGGCGCCGCCTTCTTGCGCGTATGACCGGGTGGTTCACCGACGACGCGTTTGAAGGCGCGGGCGAAGGCGGCCTGGGAGCCGAAGCCGAGGCGGCGGGCGGCGGTGTCGATGGAGAGCTTGTCGCGGCGGAACCATTGTTCGGCAAGCCGCATGCGCAGCGCCAGCACGTAGCGTTGCGGGGTCATGCCCGTGACGTCGACGAAGCGCTTGGCGAAGACCGAGCGGGAGCTGCCCATCTCGTGCGCCATCTCGGCGAGCGTCCAGTTGCGGCCGGGCTCGCGGTGCAGCGCTGCGATGACGCGGCCAAGGCGCGGGTCGCGCAGCGCCTCGATCCAGCCCGTCGCATCGCCGCAGCCGCATTCCACCCAGCCGCGCACGATGGAGGCGGCGATGACGTCGGCAAGGCGCGCGAGGATGCCGGCCGCGCCGACGCGCTCTTCCGACATTTCCCGCTCCATGGCGTCGAGCAGCGGCATCAGCTCCGGCTGGCGGCCGATCAGCGCGCCGACGGACATGACCTGCGGCATGAGGCCGACGAGCGGATGCAGCGTGTCGAGCTCGAATTCCATGCGGCCGGTGAAGATCAGCGTGTCGTTTTCCCGGCTCGTCTCCTTGACGCAGGCCTCCACCGCTGCCACGTCGGGGCAGAGCGGTGTCATCTTGTAGCTGTCATAGTCGCGTATCTGGACGTTCGGGCCGGTGACGATCTCGTGCGGCCCGCCGCTCGGCAGCAGCACGGCATCGCCGCAGGCGAGTTCGCGGCCCGCCTCGCCATGGGTTCGCAAAAAGACCTTGCCGCGGGCGACGAAGTGGAAACGGGCTTCCGGACCCGCCGGAAAGCGGATACCGAAGGGCGGCGTCAGCTGGAGCCTGCCATAGCTCGCACCGCGCAGGCGCATGCCCATCAGAAGTTCGCTGACGGGATCATGCGCATTTTTGGCTGGGTCGGACGATCGATCAAACATTGCGGATAAAATGGCATTGTGCGTCTGGCATTTCAACCCACCTGTTGGAGCACGCATTGCAACAGGAAAGGGACTGCACATGACGGATGCAACGATAGCCGCGCCGGAGAGCGAGGCGGATGTCCGGCCGGCTTGGGGGGCCGTGATCGCGATGACGCTTGGCGTGTTCGGGCTGGTGGGCGCGGAATTTCTGCCCGCAAGCCTGCTGACGCCGATGGCGGATGACCTGGGGATTTCCGAAGGCATGGCAGGACAGGCCGTGACGGCAACGGCCGCGGTTGCGCTGGTGACGAGCCTGCTGATCACGGTGGTGACGCGCAAGCTCGACCGCCGGCTGGTGTTGCTCGGTCTCTCGGTCCTCTTGATCTTTTCCAACATTCTCGTGGCGATGTCGTCGAACCTCGCCATGCTGCTCGTCGGCCGCGTGCTGCTCGGCATGGCGCTCGGGGGGTTCTGGACGCTGTCGGCCGCGACCATGATGCGGCTGGTGCCGGAGGCCGTGGTGCCGAAGGCGCTGTCGGTGATGTTCCTCGGTGTTTCGGCGGCGACGGTGTTCGCCGCGCCGGTCGGCAGCTATGTCGGCGATATCGTCGGCTGGCGGAATGTCTTCCTCGGGGCCGCCGTGCTGGGCGCGCTGGCGCTCGTCGTGCAGCTTGCGACCTTGCCGTCGCTGCCGCCGCGCGGGCATTCACGCTTTGGAACGCTGATCGAGGTTCTGGCGCGACCGGGCGTGGGCTTTGCGATGTTCGCCATCCTGCTCGTCTTCACCGGCCACTTCGCCTTCTTCACCTATATCAGGCCGTTCCTTGAAACGGTGACGGGCGTTGGCGTGGAAGGTGTTTCGGCCGTGCTGCTCGGCTTCGGCATCGCCACCTTCTTCGGCAATTATCTGGGCGCCGTGCTGCTGGAACGCTCCATGCGCCTGACGCTGACGATCATGCCGGTCGTGATGGGCGCGCTGGCGCTGTCGCTCTCGATGTTCGGCGGCGATCTCGTGGCCGATGCCGCCATGGTGGCGCTCTGGGGCCTCGCCTTCGGTGCAGTGCCGGTCGCCTGGTCGACCTGGATCACCCGCGCCGTGCCGGATGAAGCCGAAAGTGCGGGCGGCCTCTTCGTCGCCGCGATCAATTTCGCGATCGCGACCGGTGCCGCTGCCGGCGGTGCGCTGTTCGATGCCAACGGTGTTTCGAGCGTCTTCGTCGCAAGCGGCGTGGTGCTGTTCCTGGCCGCGATCACCATCGTCTCGGCTGTGCACACCCGCCCGGCATGACATGGATGGCGGCTCCGCCGGGGCCGCCAATCCCAAGGCTTCTCGCTGGCGTGAAAACCCGGTATGCCGGAACGACCGCGCCACGGGGATGCCAAAAATGGATTTTATGCGTCTCTTGCAGTCGCTGGAAGAACTGCTCTACGAGCTCGTCTCCTGGCTCGTATTCTATCCGGTCACGCTCTGGCGCACGCTGCGCCGGCCGCAGCAGATGATGCGTTATGCCGATGTCGAACTCGGCGATACGCAGGAGGAGCGCTACAAGGATACGCTGAGCCCGCCGCTCTTCCTGTTGCTCACGCTGCTCTTCGCCCACGGGCTCGAACTGGCGCTGATCGCCCACCGGGACGATGCCATGCTGCCGGGAGATGCTGCGCAACGATACCAATCTCCTGATTTTCCGCGCCTTTCTCTTCAGTATCTTTCCGCTGCTGATGGCCGTGCGGCTTTTGGGGCGCACGGGCGCGGCGCTCGACCGCGAGACGCTGAAGCCGCCTTTCTACAGCCAGTGCTACGTTGCGGCTCCCTTTGCCTTCGGGCTCAGCGCAGGCATGAACATCGCCCGCACCGGCCATCAGGAGATGGTCGCCGTCGGCACGGCGATCTCGCTGCTTTCGCTGCTCTGGTACATCATCGTCGAGGTCCGTTGGTTCGAGCATGACCTGCATGTGGGTCGCCTCGCGGCCGTCTGGCTCGTCCTGCGGACGGTCGCGGAAGCGACGGTGCTGCTGCTGGCCGCGACGATGATCGTCGCCCATGCGCTCGGTGTGCGTGGCTGAGCGGAAAATCGGCCGGCGGCCGTCTTCGCCCTGTTCGCCACCGCCTCTTTCGGTCTAGAACTCGGGGCGAGGATTCTGGGAGGAACGCGCGTGACGGTGACGGCAGGAGATTTTTCGCGGGGAACCTTTGTCGGGCGCGTCTGGCGGCCGGATGTGCAGGGGCCGGCCATCGTGGTCGTGCGCGACGGCGTGCTGTTCGACATCACGTCCGCCGATCTGCCCACCATGCGCGATCTCTTGGAAAAGGACGATCCGGCCGCGGTTGCCCGCGCTGCGCCGGGCGAATCTCTCGGCGCAGTTGATGCCGTGCTCGACGCCTCGGTCGAAGGGGCGGGCGATTTCTCCCGTCTCCATCTCCTCGCCCCCTGCGACCTCCAGGCCGTCAAGGCCTGCGGCGTCACCTTCGCCCGCTCGATGATCGAACGCGTCATCGAGGAAAAGGCGGCAGGCAATCCGGCAATGGCGGAAAAGGTGCGCGGCCGCGTCACCGCCATCATCGGCGACAGCCTGCGTGACCTGAAGGCGGGCTCGGAAGCGGCAACCCAGGTCAAGGCGGCGCTGATCGAGGAGGGCATCTGGTCGCAATATCTCGAAGTCGGCATCGGGCCGGATGCAGAGGTCTTCACCAAGGCGCCAGTGCTCGCTTCCGTCGGCTGGGGTGCCTCGGTCGGCCTGCATCCGATCTCCAAGTGGAACAATCCGGAGCCGGAAATCGTGCTTGCCGTCGATAGCCAGGGTCGCGTCAAGGGTGCCACGCTCGGCAACGACGTGAACCTGCGCGACGTGGAGGGCCGTTCGGCGCTTCTGCTCGGCAAGGCGAAGGACAACAATGCCTCCTCTGCCATCGGTCCCTTCATCCGCCTGTTCGACGAGACCTATGCGATCGACGAAGTGCGCAAGGCAGACCTCGATCTCCTGATCGAAGGCGAGGACGGTTTCGTGCTGAAGGGTCGCAGCACGATGCGCGAGATCAGCCGCGATCCGCTCGACCTCGTGTCGCAGACCATCGGCCAGCACCATCAATATCCTGATGGTTTCATGCTGTTCATGGGCACGCTGTTCGCGCCGGTCGAGGACCGTGATGCGCCGGGCCAGGGCTTTACCCACAAGACCGGCGACCGCGTGACGATCTCCAATGCCGAACTGGGCGCCCTCACCAACACCGTGCGCCTCTCAACCGAATGCCCGCCCTGGACCTTCGGCATCACCGCGCTGATGCGCAATCTCTCCTCTCGCGGGCTTCTCTAGCCCATGGCCGAGGGCGGCATGGACGAGACGAGCCGCAAGATCCTGCGGCTGCTCCAGAGCGAACCGGACCTGACCGTCGCCGAGATCGGCGAACGCGTGGGCCTCAGCCACACGCCGTGCTGGCGGCGCATCAAGGAGATGGAGCGGCTCGGCATCATCCGCGGCCGCATCGTCGCGATCGACCCGAAACTCGTCGGATTCGAGGTTTCCGTCTTCTGTTTCGTGCGGCTGAAGCAGCATGACGAGGAGACGCTGCTGGAGTTCGAAAAAGCGGTGAAGAACATGCCCGAGGTCGTGCAATGTTATTCGATGACCGGCGAGCACGACTATGTTCTGCGCGTGCTGACAAGCAATGTGCGCCAGTACGAGGAGATCCTGAAGAAGGCTCTTTTGAAGCTTCCCGGCGTCGGATTCGTCAATTCCAGCTTCGCCCTCGACGAGCTGAAGAACACCCACCGGGTACCGATCTGACGCGCCACTAGGATGGCTTTGCGTCGAGAGGCCCGCTTTGCGGATGCCATCCCTAAATCGTGATGCTGCAAGGGGAAAATAAGGACCCGCTCCTCCCAATCCAGGCGTAGGCTCCTACATATGGAGGATGGCTTTCACGGAGGAGGGCCATCGAGGAGGAAGTCATGCTGAAGCAGAGCTTTTCTCTCGAGGACAAGTATACGGCGGAAAGTGGGAGGATCTTCCTTTCCGGCATCCAGGCACTCGTGCGCCTGCCGATCGTTCAGATGCGGCGCGACCGTGCCGCGGGGCTGAACACCGCCGCATTCATCTCGGGTTATCGCGGATCGCCACTCGGAAGTTACGACCAGCAGCTTGCCAAGGCCGGCAAGCACCTGGCGGCGCACGACATCGTGTTTCGGCCGGGCGTCAACGAGGATCTGGCGGCCGCCGCCGTCTGGGGCACCCAGCAGCTTCATCTCTCGCTCGGCGCGCTGAAGGATGGCGTTGCCGGCTACTGGTACGGTAAGGGACCGGGCGTCGATCGTTGCGGCGACGTGTTCAAGCACGCCAATGCCGCCGGCACCTCGAAACATGGCGGTGTGCTCTGTTTCGCCGGTGACGACCATTCGGCAAAGTCGTCCTCCATCCCGCACCAGTCCGACCACGCCTTCATGTCGGCCCTCATGCCGGTGCTCTATCCTTCGTCCATCCACGAATTCGTCGAATATGGCCTGCTCGGCACCGCCATGTCGCGTTATTCCGGCTGCTGGGTGGGCATGAAGTTCATCTCCGACACGGTCGAGACGACGGCCTCCGTCGATCTCGCCGGCGAGCGCCGCCAGTTCGTCCTGCCCGAGAATTTTGAACTTCCGCCGGGTGGCCTCAGCCTGCGCTGGCCCGATCCGCCGCTGCCGCAGGACGAGCGGCTGCAGACCTACAAGGGTTATGCGGCAATTGCCTTCGCTCGCGCCAACCGGGTGGACGAGGTGACGCACGACGTGCCGAAGGCGCGCTTCGGCATCATCGCCTCGGGAAAAGCCTATGAGGATGTGCTCCAGGCGCTGAAGGAACTCTCCCTCGGCCCGGCCGAGATGGCCGAGATCGGCATGCGCATCTACAAGGTCCGCATGCCCTGGCCGCTGGAGCCGGAAGGCGTGCGCGAGTTCTCGCAGGGGCTGGAAGAGGTGCTCGTCGTCGAGGAACGCCGCGAGATCATCGAGAACCAGATCAAGCAGCAGCTCTTCAACTGGCATCATGGCGAGCGCCCGCGCATCATCGGCAAGTTCGACCATGAGGATCATGCGTTCCTGCCGCTGTCGCAGGCGTTGACGGTCGGTATGGTGGCCCGGGCGATTGCCGCGCGCCTCCTGCATTTCGAGTTCGACGCCGGCCTCAAGACGCTGATTTCCGACGAACTCGCTTATCTTCTGGAACGCGAAAAAATCCGCAAGAAACACGCCGCCCCCATCGAGCGCGTGCCCTATTTCTGCTCCGGCTGTCCGCACAACACGTCCACGAAGGTGCCGGAGGGAAGCCGCGCGACGGCCGGCATCGGCTGTCATTACATGGTCCAGTGGATGGACCGCGACACCACGACCTTCACCCATATGGGCGCCGAGGGCGTGCCGTGGTCCGGCATCGCGCCCTTCACCGATGAAAAGCACATCTTCGTCAATCTCGGCGACGGCACCTATTACCATTCCGGTATTCTCGCGATCCGCCAGTCGGTCGCCGCCCGCGTCAACATCACCTACAAGCTGCTCTATAACGATGCGGTCGCGATGACCGGCGGACAGGCTGTCGACGGGCCGATCAGCCCCGAGGCAGTGACACGCCAGATCCACGACGAAGGCGTCGAGCCGATCTACCTCGTTTCGGACCACCCGGAGGCATATTCGCCGTCCATGCTCGCGCCCGGCGTCATCATTCGCCACCGCGACGAGATGGACCGGGTGATGCGCGACATCCGCGAGGCACCCGGCTGTTCTGCCATCGTCTACGTGCAGACCTGCGCCGCCGAAAAGCGCCGCCGCCGTTCGCGCGGCCTGATGGAGGACCCGCCGGTTCGCCTGATGATCAACCCCGCCGTTTGCGAAGGCTGCGGTGACTGTTCCACCCAGTCGAACTGCGTCTCCGTCGAGCCGCTCGACACGGAACTCGGCCGCAAGCGCAAGATCAACCAGTCGACCTGCAACAAGGACTATTCCTGCCTCAAGGGCTTTTGCCCTTCCTTCGTGACGGTGGAAGGCGGACGCCTGCGCAAGACCGCGCGCTCGAACCCGGACCTGACAGGGATTCCCGAACCGGAGATCGTCAAGATCGGCGATCGCTCCTACAATGTCGCCATCGCCGGCATCGGCGGCACGGGCATCCTTACTATCAGTGCCATCCTCGGCATGGCCGCCCATCTCGACGGCAAGTCGCCGATGATCCTCGACATGGCCGGCCTTGCGCAAAAGGGCGGCGCCGTGATGAGCCACCTGCGCATCGGCCTGCACGACCAGGACGTCTCGTCGCCCCGGATCATCACCGGTGGCGCGGACCTGCTCATTGCTGCCGACGACGTGGTGGCCTCCTCGAAGGACGCCGTGACGCTTTGCGACCATCACCGCACGACGGGCGTCGTCAATACCAAGCTGACGCCAGTCGCCGATTTCGTGCGCAAGCGCGACTTCGACTTCCGCCGCCGTGATGTCGAGAGCACGGTGCGGGCAGCGCTACGCGAGCCCTCGCACCTGCTCGATTTCACGACCATCGCGGAAAAGGTCGCGGGCAATGCCATGGCGACGAACATCCTCATGACCGGCTTTGCCTGGCAGAAGGGGCTGATCCCGCTGACGCGCCAGTCGATCGAACAGGCGATCGCGCTGAACGGCGTGGCCGTCGATGCCACGCTCTCGGCCTTCGGCTGGGGCCGCCTGATTGCCGCCGACCCGGCCCGCGCCGAGCGCCTGCTTGAGCCGGGAAAACGCACGGCAACACTGGAAACCATGGCGACGCCAGACCTGATTGCCCACCGCGTCAAGCACCTGACGGCCTACCAGAACGCGGCGCTTGCCGGCCGCTACACCACGCTCGTCGACAAGGTCCACCAGGCGGAAAAGGCGCTCGGGCCGGACGACCGGCTGACCCGCGCCGTCGCCCATGTCTACGCCCAGCTCCTCGCCTACAAGGACGAATACGAGGTGGCACGGCTCTTCACCGATCCGGCCTTCAAGGCGGGGCTGACGGAGCAGTTCGAAGGAAATTACCGCATCGCCTTCAACCTCGCGCCGCCGTTCCTGAAGGGCGAGGACGCCAATGGCCGACCGAAAAAACGCCGCTTCGGCCGCTGGATGCTGCCGGCCTTCGGGCTACTTGCAAAGCTCAAGGGCTTGCGCGGCACGGCCTTCGACCCGTTCGGCCGCACGGAAGAACGCCGCATGGAACGCCAGCTTATCGCCGATTACGAGGCGCTGGTGGCGCATGTGTTGACGAATCTTTGCCGCGAGACGCTCGACGCCGCCGTTGCGCTTCTCTCGCTTTACGGCGAGATTCGCGGTTATGGGCCGGTGAAGGAGGAGGCGGCAAGGCGGGTGAGGGCGCGTGAGCCGCAGATGCGCGCGGCCTTCGACACGGCAGGGCAGCAGAAGACGGCCGCCTGAGGTCGCGAGATGGGGAGGATGGCATATGTATGACGCCGGAATGAGCTTCGGGCTCGGCGAGGATATCGAGGCGTTGCGCGAAAGCGTGCGGCGTTTCGCGACGGATCGCATCGCCCCGCAGGCGGCCGAAATCGACCGCAGCAACACTTTCCCCATGCCGCTTTGGCGCGAGATGGGCGATCTCGGCCTGCTCGGCATCACCGCGCCGGAGAGCTATGGCGGCTCCGGCATGGGCTATGTCGCCCATTGCGTGGCGATGGAGGAGATCAGCCGCGCCTCGGCCTCGGTGGGCTTGAGCTACGGCGCCCATTCCAACCTCTGCGTCAACCAGCTCGTGCGCAACGCGACGCCGGAGCAGCGCCAGAAATACCTGCCGAAACTGATTTCCGGCGAAAATGTCGGCGCGCTCGCCATGTCCGAGCCGGGTGCCGGCTCCGACGTCGTCTCCATGAAGCTCAAGGCCGAAAAGCGCGGCGACCGCTACGTGCTGAACGGCAACAAGATGTGGATCACCAATGGCCCTGATGCGGACGTGCTGGTGGTCTACGCCAAGACCGATCCGGAAGCAGGCTCCCGCGGCATCACTGCCTTCCTCATTGAAAAGGGTTTTGCTGGTTTCTCGACCGCGCAGAAACTCGACAAGCTCGGCATGCGCGGCTCCAACACCTGCGAACTCGTCTTCACCGATTGCGAGGTGCCAGAGGAGAATGTGATGGGCACGGTCGGGCGCGGCGTCAACGTGTTGATGTCCGGCCTCGACTACGAGCGCGTCGTGCTCTCCGGCGGCCCGCTCGGCATCATGGCCGCCTGCCTCGACGTGGTCGTGCCCTACCTGCACGAGCGAAAACAGTTCGGCCAGTCGATCGGCGAGTTCCAGCTGATGCAGGGCAAGGCCGCCGACATGTATGTCGCCTTCAATGCCGCGCGTGCCTATGTCTATGCTGTTGCGAGCGCCTGCGACCGCGGCGAGACGACGCGCAAGGACGCCGCCGGCTGCATCCTCTTCTCCGCCGAAATGGCGACGAAACTCGCACTCGAAGCCATTCAGGCGCTCGGCGGCAACGGCTATATCAACGACTACCCGACCGGCCGCCTGCTGCGTGACGCCAAACTCTACGAGATCGGCGCCGGCACGTCGGAAATCCGCCGCATGCTGATCGGCCGCGAAATCTTCCAGGAGACGCTGTGATGCCGGTCATCCCCTCGGCCGTGAACACCCGCAGCGAGACCTTTGCGGCAAACCGCAAGGCAATGCTCGACGCGCTGGCGCTGGTGGAGGAAGCAACCAGCCTCGCCATGGATGGCGGCGGTGCGAAGGCGCGCGACCGCCACGTTTCCCGCGGCAAACTGCTGCCGCGTGACCGCGTCGCGCAGCTGCTCGATCCCGGTTCTCCCTTTCTCGAAATCGGCCTCACCGCCGGCCATGGCCTCTATGACGGCGCCTCGCCCTCCGGCGGCATGATCGCCGGTATCGGCCGCGTCTCCGGCCGCGAGTGCATGATCGTCTGCAACGATGCCACGGTGAAGGGCGGCACCTATTACCCCATCACCGTGAAGAAGCATCTTCGCGCCCAGGAGATCGCCGCGGAAAACCGGCTGCCCTGCATCTATCTCGTCGATTCCGGCGGTGCCAACCTGCCGAACCAGGACGAGGTCTTTCCCGACCGCGATCATTTCGGCCGCATTTTCTACAACCAGGCGCAGATGTCTGCCGCCGGCATCCCGCAGGTCGCCGTCGTCATGGGCAGCTGCACGGCCGGCGGTGCCTATGTCCCGGCAATGAGCGACGAGACCGTCATCGTCGAGAACCAGGGCACCATCTTCCTCGCCGGCCCGCCGCTGGTGAAGGCCGCGACGGGCGAGGTCGTGACGGCCGAAGACCTCGGCGGTGGCGACGTGCACACGCGCCTCTCCGGCGTCGCCGATCACCTCGCCCGCGACGACCGGCACGCACTCGCCATCGCCCGCCAGATCGCCGCCAATCTCAACATGCGTAAGCCGGACGTTACGAAATCCAGCGACGGCGAGGCACCGCTCTACGACCCGGAAGAGCTGCTCGGCATCGTGCCCGCCGACACCCGCACGCCCTATGACGTGCGCGAGGTGATCGCCCGCGTGGTGGACGGCTCCCGCTTCGACGAGTTCAAGGCCCGCTTCGGCACGACGCTCGTCTGCGGTTTCGCCGCCCTGCATGGCCTGCCCGTCGGCATTATCGCCAACAACGGCGTGCTCTTCTCCGAGGCGGCGCTGAAGGGCGCGCATTTCATCGAACTCTGCGCCCAGCGCGGCATTCCGCTCGTCTTCCTGCAAAACATCACCGGATTCATGGTCGGCCGCAAATACGAAGCGGAGGGCATTGCCAAGAACGGCGCCAAGCTCGTCATGGCAGTCGCCACCGCGAATGTGCCGAAACTCACCGTGCTGATCGGCGGCTCCTACGGCGCCGGCAATTACGGCATGTGCGGCCGGGCCTATTCGCCGCGTTTCCTCTGGACCTGGCCGAACAGCCGCATCTCCGTCATGGGCGGCGAGCAGGCGGCCGGCGTGCTGGCCACCGTCAAGCGCGAGGGCATCGAGCGCGCGGGCGGCAGCTGGAGTGCCGAGGAGGAGGCCACCTTCAAGCAGCCGACCATCGACATGTTCGCCCGCCAGAGCCACCCGCTCTACGCCTCGGCGCGGCTTTGGGACGACGGCATCGTCGATCCGCGCAAGACGCGCGACGTGCTGGCGCTCTCGCTCTCGGCGGCGCTCAATGCGCCGATCGAGCCCACCCGTTTCGGCATTTTTCGGATGTAGAGGAGGGAAGTCCATGAACCGCGAATCGATCAATGCCAAGAACGCGCCTGACCCGCGCGGCGGCTACTCGCAGGCCGTGAAGATCGAGGATTTCAAGAAGCTGGTGTTCATCAGCGGCCAGATCCCCGTTTCGGACGATGACAAGGTGCCGGAGGGTTTCGAGGCGCAGGCCCGGCTCGTCTGGCGCAATATCGACGCCCAGTTGAAGGCCGCCGGCATGGCGAAGTCCGACCTCGTCAAGGTCACGACCTACCTTTCCGACCGCCACCACGCCACCGCCAACCGCGAGATCCGCAGCGACTATCTCGGCGCCAACGCGCCGGCGATGAGCGTCGTCATCTGCTCGATCTTCGACGAGAAGTGGCTGCTGGAAGTCGAAGCCATAGCAGCGCAATAGAAAGCCGGATCTGGGATGTTCAGAAAAATCCTCATCGCCAACCGCGGCGAAATCGCCTGCCGCGTCATCCGCACCGTCCAGCAGATGGGTGTTGCGACGGTCGCCGTCTTTTCCGATGCCGACCGTGATGCGCTGCATGTCGCCATCGCCGACGAGGCGATCCGCATCGGCCCGGCGGAGGCGGCAAAAAGCTACCTGAACATTCCGGCGATCATCGAGGCGGCCAGCGCGAGCGGCGCCGAAGCGGTGCATCCCGGCTACGGCTTCCTGTCGGAAAACCCGGATTTCGTCGAGGCGGTGGAGGCGGCCGGGCTCGTTTTCATCGGCCCCTCGGCGAGCGCCATCCGCGCCATGGGCCTCAAGGATGCGGCCAAGGCGCTGATGGAAAAGGCGGGCGTGCCCGTCGTGCCCGGCTATCACGGGGAGCGGCAGGACGCTGCCTTCCTCGCCGGCGAGGCCGAGGCCATGGGCTATCCGGTGCTGATCAAGGCGCGCGCCGGCGGCGGCGGCAAGGGTATGCGGCGCGTCGAGCGACCGGAGGATTTTGCGGCCGCATTGGAAAGCGCCCGGCGCGAGGGCGAAAGCGCCTTCGGCGATGGCCGCGTGCTCGTCGAGAAATACATGACGAAACCCCGCCATATCGAGGTACAGGTCTTCGGCGACAAACACGGCAATGTCGTGCACCTTTTCGAGCGCGACTGCTCGCTCCAGCGCCGGCACCAGAAGGTGATCGAAGAGGCGCCGGCCCCCGGCATGACGGTGGAAATGCGCGCGGCGATGGGGCAGGCCGCGGTGCGCGCGGCAGCGGCGATCGGCTATAGCGGCGCCGGCACCGTCGAGTTCATCGCCGACGTCTCCGAAGGGCTCCTGCAGGACCGCTTCTACTTCATGGAGATGAACACGCGCCTCCAGGTCGAGCATCCCGTGACGGAAGCGATCACCGGCCTCGACCTCGTCGAATGGCAGCTCCGCGTCGCCGCCGGCGAGCCGCTGGCAAAGCGGCAGGAAGAGCTTTCCATCGACGGCTGGGCCTTCGAGGCGCGGCTCTACGCGGAAAACCCGGCGCGCGATTTCCTGCCGGCGACCGGCCGCCTCTCCGTCTTCGACCTGCCGCAGGACGCCCGCATCGATTCCGGCGTGCGTGCCGGCGATCTCATCACGCCCTATTACGACCCGATGATCGCCAAGGTGATCGTGCACGGCCGCACCCGCGCGGAAGCGCTGGCAAAGCTGGAAACGGCGCTCGAAACCTGCCGCGTCGGCGGGGTCACGACCAATGCCGGTTTCCTCGCCCGCCTCTGCCGCCTGCCGGCCTTTGCAGCGGGCGACGTCGATACGGGCCTGATCGGCCGGGCAGGCGAAAGCCTGCTCAACGAACCCGACGCCTCCGAGGAGGCCTTTGCGCTGGCCGCCTTGGCGGCGCTCGGCTTCCTCGAAGCCCCGGCCGATCCTGATCCATGGGGCCATCTCCGCAGCTTCCGGCTGTGGGGCGAGGCGGCGCAGACAGTTTTCCTCGATCATGGCGATGCGGAACATGCGCTACGCGTGACGGCGCGCGAGAAAAATCGCTTCCACGTCGAACACAACGGCATCACCACCGATATCGCCCTGCAATCGACCGATAAACGTTTCGTCCGCGCAGCGTTCGACGACCGCGTTCTGTCTGCAACGGTGCATCGCGAAGGAGCCAATATCCTCGTCTTCTTCGCCGGCCACGCCCACACCTTCGCAATCGCCGAAGAGGCCGGCCATCATGGCGAGGCGGCGGCCGGCGGGGATCGGCTCTCGGCGCCCATGCCGGGCCTGGTGCGCATCGTCTCGGCGGAGCCGGGTGCGCGCGTCGCAAAGGGTGACGCGCTCGTCACCATGGAGGCGATGAAGATGGAGCTGGTGCTGGCAGCACCCCGCGATGGCGTGGTGGCGACGGTGCCGGTCGCGGTCGGTGATCAGGTGGCGGAAGGCGCGCTTCTCATCTCGCTGGAGCCCGAGGAGGCCGCATGAGCCGGCGCATCGAAATCGTCGAGATGGCGGCCCGCGACGGGTTGCAGAACGAGAAGGCGATCATCCCGTCTACGGACAAGATCGCGCTGATCGACCTCCTGTCGGATTGTGGCTTCCAGCGCATCGAGGCGACGAGTTTCGTGAGCCCCAAATGGGTGCCGCAGCTTGCCGATGGCGCCAAGGTGATGGCCGGCATCGCGCGCCGCCCCGGCCTTTCCTATGCGGCGCTGGTGCCCAACATGAAGGGCTACGAGGCGGCGAAGGCCGCCGGCGTCGATGAAGTCGCCGTCTTCCTCTCGGCCTCCGAAGGCTTTTCCCGCGCCAATCTCAACTGCTCGATTGCAGAAAGCATCGAGCGCGCCCGGCCGGTCGCCGAAGCGGCGAAGGCGGACGGCATTCCGCTGCGCGGCTATGTGAGCTGCGTCGTGCAGTGCCCCTATGATGGCCCGGTCGAGCCCTGCGCTGTGGCGCGCGTCACCGGACAGCTCCTGCGCCTCGGCTGCCATGAAGTAAGCCTCGGCGATACGATCGGCCGTGCCAGGCCGGCGGAGGTCGCGGCCATGCTGGATGTCGTGCTCGCCGTCGCCTTCCCGGAAAATCTCGCCGGCCATTTCCACGATACGAACGGCCTGGCGCTCGACAATATCCGCGTGGCGCTCGATCATGGGCTCACCGTCTTCGACGCCTCGGTCGGTGGGCTCGGCGGCTGCCCCTATGCGCCGGGCGCACGCGGCAATGTGGACACGCTCGCCGTCGCCGACATGCTGGCGGCCGAGGGATACGAGACGGGGCTTGATCGAGAAAAACTGGCGGTGGCCGCTGCCTTTGCCCGGCAGATCACCGGCAAGACCGATGCCAGGAAAAGTGCCTAGCGATTTGCGCACTGCGCAGAGGAGGTGTGGTCATGCATTTCGAAACGATTTCCGTATCCGTCGATCGGCGCGGCGTGGCATCGCTGACGCTTCGCCGCCACGCGCAGCACAATGCGCTCTCGGGCCTGATGATCCGCGAACTGACCGCTGTCGCGAACCTGCTCGGCGAGGACAAGGCGGTGCGCGTCGTCGTGCTGACGGGCGAGGGCGAGAGTTTTTGCGCGGGCGGCGATCTCAACTGGATGAAGGAGCAGATGGCCGCCACCCGCGAGGCGCGTATCGCCGAAGCGCGCCGGCTCGCCTTGATGCTGAAGGCGCTGCGCGACCTGCCGAAACCCTTGATCGCCCGCGTCAACGGCCAGGCCTATGGCGGCGGCGTCGGCCTGATCAGCGTCTGCGACGCCGCGATCGCCGTGGAAGGCGCCCGCTTCGGCCTGACGGAAACCCGCCTCGGCCTCATCCCCGCAACGATCAGCCCCTATGTCGCCGCCCGCATCGGCCCCGCGGCGCTTCTGCGCTTCGCCACCTCCGCCCGCCTGTTCGACGCGCCGACCGCGCGGAGCATCGGCCTCGTCAGCGGCGT
The DNA here is from genome assembly GCF_051201095.1 of Shinella sp. BE166. Classification (NCBI taxonomy): domain Bacteria; kingdom Pseudomonadati; phylum Pseudomonadota; class Alphaproteobacteria; order Hyphomicrobiales; family Rhizobiaceae; genus Shinella; species Shinella sp. BE166. Next base: position 17,185 of record NZ_JBPEHL010000008.1, read on the forward strand.
CGTCGCGGTGACTGAGTTGGACGGGGCGATCGAGGCGGAGATCACGCCCTATTTCGCGGCGTCCCCCGAGGCGGCTGCGGCCACCAAGGCGTTGGCGCATGCGCTGGCCACGCCGATCGACGAAAAGGTCATCGAGATGACGCTGACGCGGCTTGCCGACACCTGGGAAACGCCGGAAGCAGCGGAGGGGATTGCGGCGTTTCTGGAGAAGCGGAAGCCGGGGTGGGTGCCGTTGGATACAACGAAGTAATGCCCGCAACGCTGCGGTCCTGTCTCTGCCCCTCACCCTAACCCTCTCCCCGCAAGCGGGGAGAGGGGACGCGCCCCACGCCACGCCTTTGGATGGTAAAACGGCGCGGCATATCCCCTTCGCCCCGCTTGCGGGGAGAAGGTGCCGGTAGGCGGATGAGGGGCTATTTTTCCGCTACTCGATGAACACCCGCACACTCGCTGCCCGCCCGGCAGCATCGATCACCGTCAGCGTCGAGAAGCCGGCACCTTCCGGCATCCACTGCGTCGTGCGTCGGCGGGAGGCATCCGGCAATACCTTGCCGTTGGCGAGCCAGCGGAAGGGTGCGCGGCCGCCTTGCAGCTTCAGCACGAGTGGTGAGATATCCGAGCTCGTGGTGGCGCCGAGTTCCACATGGGCGCCTTCCGGTGGGTAGATGATTTCGGGCGCCGGCTCGCGCGCCACGGTCGCGACGAGGCCGCCCGTGGTGGTGGAGAAGCGGCGGAGACTCGCGGGCAGTTCGGCCTGCGCGATGCGCACGGCGCCGGACGGCGCGCGCGGCAGCGCGGTGATGGCGATGCCGGAGCGCGAAAAGGCCTCGAAGAGGACGGGGGCGGCGGCGCCATAGCCGGTCAGGCCGGGCACGGCGCCGTTGTCGGCGCGGCCGACCCAGACGCCGAGCACATGGCGGCCATCGTAGCCGACGGACCAGGCGTCGCGGTAGCCGTAGCTCGTGCCGGTCTTGTAGGCGATGCCGAGGCGGCGGCTGCCGGTCGGCGGGGTGACGCCGGAAAGCACGTCGGAGACCTGCCAGGTGGCGACGGGGTCGAGCAGCGGCTCGCCCTCGATCTGCGACGCGTTGCGCGAAATGCCGTCGCCGAGCCGCACCGGCATGCCGCGATTGGCGAGCGCCGCGTAGAGCTGGGTGAGCTCGCGCAGCGTGACGCCGACACCGCCAAGGCCGATCGCCAGCCCCGGCGTTTCGCCCGGCGGCAGTTCTGCATGCACCTCGGCGCGGCGGAAGCGCACCATCAGCCGCGTCGGGCCGACGGCTTCGAGCAGGCGCACGGCGGGCACGTTCAGCGACAGTTGCAGCGCCTTGCGCACGCTGACATCGCCTTGATAGGTCATGTCGAAATTGCGCGGGCGGTAACCGGAAAAGTCGGAGGGTCGATCCTCGACGATCGTTTCCTGCGCCACCAGACCTTCCTCGAAGGCAAGTCCATAGATGAACGGCTTCAGCGCCGAGCCGGGCGAGCGGCGGATGCGCGTCATGTCGATCCAGCCGGCGCGGCTGCCATCAAAGTAGTCCGCCGAGCCGACCTCGCCGAGAATCTCGCCGGTACGGGCGTCCGCCATCACCATGGCGATGGAGATTTTCGCGCCGAGCCGTTCCGCCGCCTCGCGCGCCACGGTCTCCAGCCCGTCCTGCACGGTGCGGTCGAGCGTCGTCCTGTGTTCGGTTGCCTTCGGGTCCTTGCGCAGCGCCATTTCGGAAAGATGGGCGGCATAGGAGGGGAGCTGGCGGCGGCGATCCGGCACGGCCTCGGCGGAGGCGCGCTCGGCCTCGCCCTCGCCGATGATTTCGGAGACCGCCATGCGGTTCAGCACGCGCTCGCGGGCCTTTTCCGCCACCCCGCGGTGCCGGTCCGGCCGGCGTTTTTCGGGAAGCTGCGGCAAGGCGACGAGCAGTGCTGCCTCGGCCACCGAAAGCCGCTTCGGCTCCTTGCCGAACCAGGCGAGGCTTGCGGCGCGAACCCCTTCCAGATTGCCGCCATAGGGGGCAAGCGTCAGGTAGAGATCGAGGATTTCCGCCTTGGACAGCCGCCGTTCGAGCTGGATGGCGCGGGCCATCTGGCGCAGTTTCGCCAGCATCGAGCGGTTTTCGCGCGGCTCGATCAGGCGGGCGACCTGCATGGAGAGCGTCGAGGCGCCCGAAACGATGCGGCCGTTGGTGACGAACTGCCCGGCGGCGCGCAGCAGCGCCAGCGGGTCGATGCCGGCGTGCTCGTGGAAGCGCCGGTCCTCATAGGCGACGAGCATGCGCAGGAATTGCGGATCGACATCGGCCGCCGTGGTTTTCAGCCGCCAGAGCCCGTCCGGCGTGGCGAAGGCGCGCAGCAGCCGGCCGTCGCGATCGAGCACTTCCTTCGACACGGTGCCGGCAACCGCGATCGGCGGCGGATAGGCCTTGTCCGCATAGTCGAGGCCGAAGGCGAGGGCGGCGATGGACGCCGCCCCGCCAAGGGAGCCGATAACGAGCTTGCGCCAGAGCGCCATGGACCGATCCTCTTATTCGGCCTTGACGACCTGCATGCGGCCGGTCGCCGTGCGGGCGGAGTATTGCGGACGGTACATGTCCTCCACCTGCGCGGCCGGGTGATCGTAGGTGCCGGGAGTGACGGCGCGCACGACATAGGCAAGCGTCACTTCGCGGGTATCGCCCCCGCTGCGGTTGAAGGCAGCCACGAAGCGGTCGTAGCGGAACTCCGTATGCGCCGGCTCGATCTCGCCGACCCAGTCGAAATTCGCCAGTTTCGCGCTGTCGACGAGGCTCGGATTGTCGATTTCGAAGCCGGCCGGCAGCAGGTCCGTGATGATGATGCGCGACGGCCAGTCATTGCTCTCTGTCACCTTCAGCACCACGACATAACGTTCATTCTGCGTCGCTTCGGAAACGTTCGCCTCCTCGCCGTCGAGCGTGTAGTAGGTGCGCTCGATGGCAAAGCCGTCGCCGCCGGCCGGCAGCGGATCGACCGGCGCTGCGACGGTGGTGAGCACGGCCGAGACCGGCTCACCGGTGCGGTTGGCGACCGTCAGCGGGTTTTCGAGCAGCGCCTTGCCGGTCATCTGCGCGGCATAGCCGCCATCGCGGGCGACGCCGTTGATTTCAAGCTTCAGGTCCTTGTCGGCATCCTTCACGGAGCGCGCGGCGAGCAGCATCCAGGTCTGTTCCTGCGTGCTGGTCCAGCGCTTTTCTTCCCATTGCTTGGCGACGATCTTCGTTAGCTGCGGAATGATATCCGGAACCGGCCGGGCTTCGGCGGCGAGCGCCAGGACGGCGGCCCCGTCACGCAGCGACGAACCATAGTCGTTGCGCGAGAGGCTGGCGTTCAGGATGCTGTCACGCGAGAGGCCGAGGGCATTCGAGAAGATCGTCATCGAACGCTGGGCATCGCCATAGAGGCCGAGGGCCGCGGCAAGATGCGCGCGCGACAGCGGCGAGGAGAACTCCGAGAGCTTCGTGTCGGCGTAGTAGCGCAGGTCGCTGATCGCGGCCTTGCGGTTGCGGGCGAGCACGTAGAGCGCATAGGCGATCTCGTTGCCCTGGTTGGTGACATTGACGTCGTAGGAGATGGCATTCTGCAGGTTGGAGAGCGCCTGCAGCATGGCCTGCTCCGGCACGTCGAACTTCTGTTCGCGGGCCCGCGTCAGGAAGTCGGTGACGAAGGAATCGAGCCAGAGATCGCCGTAGCCCGGACCCCAGAGGCCGAAGCTGCCCGAGGAGGATTGATAGGCGAGCACGCGGTAGATCGCATCCTGCACGCGCTTCTGCGTCTCCGTGTCCTCCGGCAGGCCGGATTGCTTGGAGAGCTCGCTGAGATAGAGCAGTGGCAGCGCCCGGCTCGTCGTCTGCTCGGCGCAGCCATAGGGGTAACGGTCGAGCGCCATCAGCAGTGCCGGGATGTCGAAGGCGGCAGCGCGCGACACGCTGAGGCTGACGGAGGCGCCGGCAAGCTGGCTGTCGGCGAGCAGTTGGTCGTCGATCGTCAGGCTGCCGTTTGCGGCGATCTCGATCGGCCGGCGCGTGGTGATCGGCATGGCGGCCGGGCGCACCGGAATGTTGAGCGCCTGTTCGAGCGACATGCCGGCACCGTTCGAGAGCTTCACGGTGACGACGCCGTCGCCGACCTCGCCGCCGATCAGCGGCAGGGTGAGCGCGGACTTTGCGCCGGGTTCAAGACGCAGCGTCTGGCCGGCGCCGGTCTGCTCGACCATCACCGAGGCATTGTGCGTGATCTCGACCGTGTAGTCGCCGGCCGGCGCATCCGTGTTGGCGATGTCCAGCCTCAGGTCTGCGCGGTCCCCGGGGGAGAGGAACTTCGGCAGGCTGGCGGTCACGACGACCGGGTCGCGGATGATGACATCCTTCGTGGCGCTGCCGACACCGGTCTTCGTCCAGGCGACGGCCATGAGGCGGGCGGTGCCGTTGAACTGCGGAATGTCGAAGCTGACCTTGGCCTTGCCCTCGGCATCGAGCTTCACGGGGCCGGAGAAGAAGGCGACGAGCTTTTCGGTTGGCGGGTTGCCTTGCAGAGCGCCTTCGCCGCCGTCGCCGCCGGTGCGCAGCCGCCCGGTAGCACCGAGCGAGCCGTCGATCAGGCGGCCGTAGAGGTCGCGGATTTCCATGCCGAGGCGGCGCTGGCCGAAGTACCAGCCGGCCGGATCGGGCGCTTCATAGCGGGTGAGGTTGAGGATACCGACATCGACGGCCGCAACCGTGACATAGGCGTCCTCGTTGGCGCCCGCACCGGAAACCTGGAGCGAAATGTCGAGCGCTTGGCGCGGCAGTGTCTTTTCTGGCACGTCGAGCGCAACGTTGAGCTTGCGCTCTGCGGGGTCGACCTTCAGCCAGGTGATGCCGATCGCGCGCATCGGCATGCGGCTTTCACGGTCCGCACCGGGGCGGAACAGCGTTGCGGTGACGTAGGAGCCGGGGCCCCATTCCTTGGTGATCGGGATGTCCACCTCGCCGCCCTCGGCGCCGATCGCGGCGGTCTGGGTGGCGATCAGGCTTTCGGCGCCAATGGTGATGAGAACCTGGCCGGCATGGCGCGGCGAGATCTTCAGCTTGGCCGTGTCGCCGACAGCGTAGTTTTCCTTGTCGAGCGAGATTTCCAGTGCGTCCGGCGTTTCCGTCGAGGTGGCGGCGACGTACCAGCCGGCATCGAACTCGATGCTGGTGGCCGGGCCGTCCGGCTCGGCGCTTTCGACTTCCAGGCGGTAGCGGCCCCAGGTGACGGGAACCGAGATCTGGCCGCCATCCGCGGTGGCATCGACAGTACCGTTTGCCAGCTGCTTGGTCGAAAGCACCGGCTCATAACGCCACGAGCTGCCGTCGCGATACCATTGGTAGTTCCGTTCGACGGCGAGCAGCTTCCAGGGCATGCCCTGCATCGCCTGCTTGGCGCCATCGGCACCAACAGCGATGACGTTGAAATTCGCGACGCTGTTTTCCGTAAGCTCGTCCTTGAACTCCGGCTTGACGCCGATCATCGGGCCGGTCGCCTTGACCGGCAGGGTGAGCGAACGCTCAACGGCGCGCCCGCCGGCTTCCGTCATGCGCAGCGTCACGAGCGCTTCGAGGCGCTGCGTCGTCGCGGGCAGGTCGGTGACATTGACATCGAAGGTCGCCTTGCCGTCGTCGTCGAGCACGTCGAGGCCTTCCAGCGCCGTGCTGCTGGCCTCGATCGCCTCTTCATCGGCCAAGCCGAAGACGTAGTCGGGAAAAGCGGGGTCCGCGCGCGTCGGCTTCAGCGTGACATCGCCCTCGATTTCCAGGCCAGCACCAGGCGCGCCGTAGAGATAGCGGCCTTCCACGGACACCTGCGCCGGAACGCCGGTCTCGATGGCCTTGGCCTCGCTCGTCATGTCGAATTCGATGCGATCCGGCACGAAGTCATCGACGAGGAACTGCTTTTCGCCGATCGCCGTACCCTTCGGGTCGGTATAGACCTGCATGGTCCAGGTGCCGCGCATGCTGTTGGCCTGCAACGGCAGGTCCACGGCATGGCCGCCGAGGGCCGCGCCATCGCTGACGATGCGGCGGTCTTCCACGCCGTCCGGCCGGTTGAAGACGAAGGTGAGCGGCAGTTTCTCGACGGCATTCGCCTCGATGTCGCGGGCAAGCGCCGTCGCATGCACCGTCTCGCCGGCGCGGTAGATGCCGCGTTCGGTCCAGGCGAGCACGTCGATGGCGCCCGGTGCCGGGCGGCCGGTGACGCCCCGGTCGGAGAGGTCGAAGCCGGCGCGCGTCATGTCGAGGAAGACGAAGTCCGAATCGCCCTTTTTCGCGAGGATCACGGCGGGCGTCATCGCGGCGGTGCCGCGCATCAGGCCGGCGGTGAAGGTCGCGCGGCCGTCCGCATCGGTCGTCGCGGTGCCGAGCACCTCGTTGTTCTTGGCGATCAGCTGGAGTTCGACGCCGTCGATGGGCGCTGCACTGTCCAGCGAGCGGGCGAAGACGTTGAGGCCGTCCGTGCCGGCATAGGTGGTAAGGCCGACGTCGGAGACGACGAACCACTGGGTGGCCTTCGCCTCCCATTCGTTGGTGCGGCCGTTCGAGGCGGCGGCGGTCAGCACGTAGACGCCGGGCTTGCGCTCCGGCAGCGCCTCGTCGACCGGGAAGCTGGTCACGACGTCCTTGTTGAGCTCCGGCGAGATGTCGATCTTGCCCTGCCAGACGAGCTGGCCGCTCTGGCTTTCGATGCGCTCGGCCGAATAGCCGTCGAGCTGCGTCAGGAACTGGCTGTCGGCGAGGAGCGAAGCGATGGCGCGGTCGCCCACGCGGTAGAGCTTCAGGTCGGCGCTGTCGGTGTTGACCGAGACGATCGGGATGCCGCGGCGCGCGCTGCCCGGCAGCACGAAGCTGTCGCCGGTGAAGCGCACCATGGAGGCGCGGTCCTGCACGTAGATGTCGAGATCGACCATGGATGCCAGCGGCTCGTCGACGGCCGACGGCAGGCCGGGGCGGAAGGCGATCTTGTAGCGCTGGCCATGGGTCAGGCCCTCGACGCAGATCTGCCGGTCCTTGGCTTCCACGGCCTTGGGTGCCGCGCCATCCAGCGTGACGAAGGAGGCGTAGTCGGCACCCGACTTGACGAGCGGCTCGGAGAACTCGACGCAGGCGCGCGGTGTCGCGCTATCCGAATCGATCGTGTGGTTGACGATGCGGAAACCCTGGCGCGCGCGAAGACCCAGATAGGCCGAGCGCACCGCGACGTCGTCCTTCAGGTCCAGGCTCGCCTTGTAGGCGTTGATGCCGGCGCGGTAGTTGCTCGACTTGTCGAGCGTGTCGGCAAGCACGGCGAGCGCCCTGGCGCGGGTCTCTGTCGTGCGCGAGAGCTCATAGGCGTTGATGGCGGCGAGCGCGCCCTGGCTTGCGAGATAGCTGTTGTTGAAGGCGCGCGCCATCGACTCGGCCGTCTCCATCCAGAGATAGTAGTCGTCCGGCGCGAGCGAGAGGGCACCCCTGAAAGCGGTCAGCGCATAGTCGAACCGGCCGGATGCCGTCTCGATGCGGCCGAGCGAGGCGAGGCTTTCGGCACCCTGGCCCTGCTGGTCGGCGGCAAGCGACAGGCCGTTGCGGAAGGAGCGGGCGTCGCTCATCATATATTCGGTAATGAACGGCAGGGCGGCCGGCGCGCCGATGTCTGCAGCCGTGTCCGCCTTGACGATCTTGCCGGCAATCGCGCCCTGGAAGGGGTTGAGCTGGTTGAAATCGCTCTTCAGGAAGCACCATTTCACCTTGGGATTGTAGGTGAAGGCGCGGCAGGAGAGGTCGTCGACGCAGTCTGCCTTGCACTGGTCCAGCGTCACATCCTGCACGGTGCGCAGATCAAAGCCGAAATAATCGCGGTTTTCCGTCGTCACGACAGTGCGCGTCTCTTGGGCGCTGGCGGGAAGGGGAGGGGAGGCCACGGCCATAAGAAGAAGTGCCGAGAAACCGAAGAATGCGCGCATAGACATCAAGTCCTCCTCAAGCAATTCCAGCAAAAGTGCAAAACGCGGTTTTGCGTCCGGAATTGCGTAAAAACCAAGCGTTAGGGCGTTTGCGCGCTTCGAAGAAAAGCGGAAATGCTCTAACGCTGCCCGTCTCGTTGCCGCCGCCACTGTCCAGACCCGCGATCGGCTTGTCAATCGAAAGACAGGGCGCGTCGGGGAAGCCGGAAGGGGGTGGCGCATGGAACCAGGGGGAAGACGTTTCAGATCCGCCGTTCAATCGCCGGAAATGCGAAAATTTTGCCCTTCGGCGCGTTAACCTTTTGTTAACCATATGCGCGCAGACTTGTTTTCATCGACGGGCATTCCTCTGTCATACCGCTGTAATAGCGGCTCGGTAGAACCTCGTCAGACACGAAAGTCGTGTTTCGCACAGCAGTGACCACGGATGTACTGGCACCGCGCGAAGCACTTCCCCGGCCAGGTCGGGATGAGGAAGCGGGGGGATAACCCTCGCTTTTTTCATTTGCGGTGCGCCCTTGCGCCGGCCTCGCGCTGGACCCTCCCCGACGTTTGGCCTACCCATGAAGCCTTTAGAGCATTTCCGCTTTTCTCCGAAACGCGAAAATGCTCTATCTTTTTGTTTTTACGCAATTCCGGACGCAAAACCCCTACGGAGTTTTGCTGGAATTGCTCCAGGGCGGCTGTCCGTCGTCTCTCATTCCCTGTTTTCCGGACGGTTTCATGTCGGACGTCGCCCTCAATGTCTTGCCCATCTTCGCGCTGATCCTGATCGGCTGGGTGCTCGTGCGTACCCGCTATCTGCGGGAGGAACTGGGCGAGGGGCTTGGCGAATTCGTCTTCCGCGTGGCGGTTCCGGTGCTGCTGTTCCGCACGATTGCCGAGGCGGATTTTGCCGGCGAATCGCCGCTGCGCATCTGGCTCGCCTATTTCGCCGGCGTCGCAGTCACCTGGACCATCGCCCATCTGGTGGCGACGCTCGGCTTCAAGCGCGACCGGCGGATCGGCGTGCTTGCCGGCGTCTCCTCTGCCTTCGCCAACACGGTCTTCATCGGCCTGCCGCTCGTCTCGCGCATCGTGGGTGAGGACGGGCTGGTGGCGATCTCCGTGCTGCTCTCCGTACACCTGCCGGTCATGATGATCGCCGGCACCGTGCTGATGGAGCGTGCGGAGCGCAAGAGCGGCACGCGCGAGCCGCAGCGTTTCGGCGCCCTGCTGCTCGGCATCGGCAAGAGCCTCGTGCGCAATCCTCTGGTCATCGGCCTTGCGGCCGGCGCGCTGTTCCATGTGGGCGGCGTGCCACTCGCGGGGCCGGTCAAGGTGGTGGTCGACCAGCTCGCCGCGACGGCGGCACCCGCGGCCCTCGTCTCGATCGGCATGGCGCTCAACAAGTACAAGGTCGGCGGCAATGCCGGCATCGCGCTCGCCATGACCAGCCTCAAGCTCGTATTGTTGCCGGGCTGCGTCTATGTCGCCTGCCGGCTTTTGGGCCTCAGCCCGGAATGGACGGCCGCGATGGTGCTGACCTCCTCGGTGCCGACGGGCGTCAATGCCTGGCTGCTCGCCAACCATTTCGGCGTCGGCCATGCGCTCGCCTCCTCGACGATAACCATGACGACGGCGCTCGGCGTCTTCACCGTTTCCTTCTGGGCTTGGCTGCTGACCTGACGGCAACAAAAAACCCGGCGCAAAGGCCGGGTTTTTGTCGTCTCGGATGCGGCCGCTTATTGAGCCGGCTTTTCCGTGGTGCCTTCGGTGGTCGTGCCTTCGGCCGGTGCCGTCCCTTCGGTCGTCGTGGTGGCAGCGCCGCCATCCGCCGGGGCTGCACCCTCGGTGGTCGTCGCCGTGCCATCGGCGGGAGCTGCACCTTCGGTGGTGGTTGCACCCTCGGTCGTGGCGGCAGCGCCTTCGTTCGACGCGGTCGGCAGGGCGGCCGGGCTGTCGGAAAGCGTGCGCAGGTAGGCGATCAGGTTGGCGCGCTCGTCGTTCTTCTTGAGACCGGCAAAGCCCATGGCGGTGCCCGGAACGTGCTTCTTCGGTGCTTCGAGGAAGAAGTTCAGGTGGTCATAGTCCCACACGACCTTGTGGCCTTCGGAGAAGGTGGTCATGCCGGCGGAATAGCTGAAGCCTTCATGCGAAGCGATCGGGCGGTTCACGATGTCCCAGAGACCGGGTCCGACCTTGTTCGGTCCGCCCTTCTCTGGGGTGTGACAGCTCGCACATTTCTTGAAGACGGTTTCGCCGGCGCCGGCATCGGCGGTGGCGAGCAGGGTTGCGATCGGAACAGCTGCGGGGGCGTCGCCGCCCGCTTCCTCGCCGCCGGTCTCCTCGGCCACGATGGCAAAACCTTCCTTCTCGGGGTGCGCCGAGTGGAAAATGCCTTCAGAAGCGATCGACACGGACATCAGTACGAAGACGGTGCCCAATAGGGCACCCACGCCCATGTTCACATAAGAGTTCATCCAAACGCTCCCCTAGGAACCAGCGGACATGCGCCGGCCAGTCTTGAAATCGCGCGGAACCTATGTCTTTTGCTGCTTCGTTGCAACAGTGATTGTAGCCCCCGCACTGAGACGTTTTGACACTTTTCCCGGGGGTTTTGAAGGGCCTGAGATGAAACCCGCCAATTTTGACACGACCCTCGTCCTCATTCCGGCGCGCATGGCCTCGACGCGGCTTCCGGGCAAGCCGCTGGCCGATATTGCCGGCCTGCCGATGATCGTCCAGGTGGCCCGCCGGGCCGCCGCGGCCGATGTGGGCCGTGTCGTCGTGGCCGTCGATCATACGGATATTTTTGACGCTGTCGTGGCAGCGGGCTTCGAGGCGGTGATGACCCGGGTCGATCACCAGTCCGGCTCCGACCGCATCTACGAGGCGCTGACCAAGAGCGACCCGGAGGGCCGCGCCGAGATCATCATCAACGTGCAGGGCGATCTGCCGACGATCGACCCGGAAACGATCCGCGCCGCCCTTCGCCCGCTGGAAAACGCCTCGACCGACATCGCAACGCTGACGACCGAGATCAGCGACGAGGAAGAGAAGACCAATCCGAACGTCGTGAAGATCGTCGGCTCGCCGCTCAGCGACAGCCGCCTGCGCGCGCTTTATTTCACGCGCGCGACCGCGCCGCACGGCAAGGGGCCGCTCTATCACCACATCGGCCTCTATGCGTACCGCCGCAAGGCGCTCGAAGCCTTCGTCGCGCTGAAGCCCTCGACGCTGGAAAAGCGCGAATCGCTGGAGCAGCTTCGGGCGCTCGAAGCCGGCATGCGCATCGATGCCGAGATCGTCGATACCGTGCCGCTCGGCGTCGATACCCCGGCCGACCTCGAAAAAGCCCGCGCCATCCTCGCGGCCAACCCAGTCTGAGGCGAACCGTCATGATCATGAAGACCAACAAGATCGCCTTCCAGGGCGAGTTCGGCGCCAATTCGGACATGGCGAGCCGCGACATGTTCCCGAACATGGAGCCGCTGCCCTGCCAGACCTTCGAGGATGCCTTTCTCGCCGTGGAGAACGGCGATGCGGACCTCGGCATGATCCCGATCGAGAACACGATCGCCGGCCGCGTCGCCGATATCCATCACCTGTTGCCGGAATCGCGCCTGCACATCGTCGGCGAATATTTCATGCCGATCCGCTTCCAGCTTATGGTGCTGCCGGGCGTGACGAAGGATGAGATCCGCACGGTGCACAGCCATATCCATGCGCTCGGCCAGTGCCGCAAGATCGTTCGCCTCAACGGCTGGAAGCCGGTGATCGCCGGCGATACGGCGGGCGCGGCAAAGCTGGTGGCGGAAACCGGCGACCGCTCCATGGCGGCCCTTGCCCCGCGGCTTGCCGCCGATCTCTACGGCCTGTCGATCCTTCAGGAAAATGTCGAGGACACCGAAAGCAACATGACGCGTTTCGTCGTGCTGTCGCGCGACGAGAAGAAGGCGGAGCAGAGCGGCGACGACATCGTCGTCACCACCTTCGTCTTCAATGTGCGCAACATCCCGGCCGCCCTCTACAAGGCGCTCGGCGGTTTTGCGACGAACGGCATCAACATGACGAAGCTCGAAAGCTACCAGATCGGCGGCAAGTTCATCGCCACGCAGTTCTATGCCGATATCGAAGGCCATCCGGACGAGCCGCATGTCCGCCAGGCGCTGGAAGAGCTGCGTTTCTTCTCCGAAAAGGTCCGCATCCTCGGCACCTACCGGGCGCACCCGATGCGGAGTGCTTTCTAACCCTTCCAATCCAGCCAGTCGCGCATCAGCCGGTGCGCGATGGCACCCTTCGGCGGCGGGGTGGTGGAACCGGGGGCGACGCCCGAGGAGGCGCTGCGCTCGATCATCGCCGCGGTTTCCTCGCGGGTGAACCAGCGGCAATCTTCCAGTTCCTTGTCGTCGCGGTGGATCTCGAAGGAGATCGCCTCGCCGTAGCAGCCGATCATCAGCGAATGCGGCATCGGCCAGGGCTGCGAGGCGTGGTAGCGCACGCGGCCGACCTTGATGCCGGATTCCTCGAAGGTCTCGCGGCGCACCGTGTGCTCGATCGTCTCGCCGGGTTCAAGGAAACCGGCGAGGCACGAATACATGCCTTCCGGAAAGTGCGGCGAGCGGCCGAGGAGACACAGGTCGCGCTCGATATCGATGACAAGCATGATCGCGACCGGGTCGGTGCGCGGAAAGATCGTGTGGCTGCACGCCTCGCAGACCCGGCGGTAACCGCCGATCTCCGAGCGCGTCGGTGAGCCGCACTTGCCGCAGAAGCGGTTGTTGCCGTTCCAGGTCATCAGGCTGGAGGCCTGCGCGAACTGGCCGAGCAGGTCGTCATCGAGCATCTGCTGGCGATAGAGCGTTCGCCCGTCGGTGGCCTTCAGCGGTTCCTGCAAGGTATCGGGATCGGCGCGCACGGGGATCGCCAGCCGCGGCTCGCCGTTCTTCAGGTAGCCGAGAAGGATGGATTCTTCCGGGATCGGGTCGAGTTCGGCAAGCTCGTAGGGCGCAAACAGCGGGTCGATGATCTTCTCGTCATGCTTGACGACGAGCTTGCCGCCGGCGAGCGCAAAGGCATGCACCGTCTCGGCCTTGAAGGCCTGCTCCAGGCAGTCGGGTGCGCGGTGCTCCGACTGGCGGTCGAGGCTGTTTTCCGCAAAGGCGACCATGGTGCTCGGTTCGGGATGCGGGCGGTAGAGATCGAAAAGCGATGGCTTCATGGCGAGAGCGCGTCCAGGATCTTGGCTGCAAAGGCCTTGGTGTCGTCGGCCGAGCGGGGTTCGGCGGCGCCGTAGCCCCAGACGGGGCCGGGCCAGTTCGGGTCACCTTCGCTGCGCGCGATGACATGGACGTGAAGCTGACGCACGATATTGCCGAGCGCGCCGGTATTGATCTTCGTCGCCCCTGTCGCGGCCTTCAGCGCCTCGGCCACCAGCGTCGTCTCGAAGGCGAGCATGGTCTGGTCGAGCGGCGTCAGGTCGAAAATCTCGCTGACATCCGGGCGCTGCGGCACCAGCACCAGCCAGGGCCAGCGGCCATCCTTCATCAGGCGCAGTTCGCACAGGCCGATCTTCGTCAGGAGATCGCTGTCGCGCGCCAGCCGTTCATCGGGTCGAAATTCGCTCACGGGGGCCTCCGGCATGCTTGTTATGAGCAACTCCAGCAAAAGGGCGCTGCGGTTTTGCGTCCGGAATTGCGATCATGGAAGAGAGTCATGCCATGGCATCGAAATTCCCCCAATAGTTTTTTGTCGCTCGCGCTTGCATTCGGTTGGAATATTGCCGATATGGGGGACGGGAGGTTGGTGGTGGACGAGCCACTCGCCAACCGGGTCAGGTCCGGAAGGAAGCAGCCCCAACGAGCCCGGCACGGGTCATCGTGCCAGCCTCCCACCTTACCGTCCTGCTTCTGGCCGTCCTGTCGGGACAGACATTTGATTAACGGCAGGGTCGATGAGCGACGACATCAAAAATCCGTCCAGCGAAAAGCCCGCCGCCTACCGGGTGCTCGCGCGAAAATACCGCCCCAAGGATTTCTCCGACCTGATGGTCGGCCAGGAACCGATGGTCCGCACGCTGACCAACGCGTTCGAGACTGGGCGCATCGCGCAGGCCTATATGCTGACGGGCGTTCGCGGCGTCGGCAAGACGACCACCGCCCGCATCCTCGCCCGCGCGCTGAATTACAAGACCCCGCAGATCGACCGCCCGACGATCGACCTTCGTGTGCCCGGCGAACATTGCCAGGCGATCATGGAAGGCCGCCATGTCGACGTCATCGAGATGGACGCCGCCTCGCATACGGGCATCGACGACATCCGCGAGATCATCGAGCAGGTGCGCTACCGCCCGGTTTCGGCGCGTTATAAAGTCTACATCATCGACGAAGTGCACATGCTCTCGACCCAAGCCTTCAACGGCCTGTTGAAGACGCTGGAAGAGCCGCCGGAGCACGTCAAGTTCATCTTCGCGACGACGGAAATCCGCAAGGTCCCGATCACCGTGCTGTCGCGCTGCCAGCGTTTCGACCTGCGCCGCATCGATGCCTCCGATCTCGTCGGCCTCTTCACCACCATTCTCGGCAAGGAAGGCGTGGAGGCCGAGGCCGACGCGCTCGCCATGATCGCGCGCGCCGCCGAAGGGTCCGCCCGCGATGGCCTCTCGCTGCTCGACCAGGCGATCGCGCATGGCGGCGGCCGCGTCGAGGTAGATGCCGTACGCTCCATGCTTGGCCTTGCCGACCGCGCCCGCATCGTTGATCTCTTCGAGCATATCGTGAAAGGCGACGCCGCGTCGGCCCTTGCCGAGTTCGCCGCGCAATACGAGGCGGGCGCCAGCCCGCCCGTCGTGCTGACGGACCTTGCCGATTTCACCCATCTCGTCACCCGCATGAAATATGTGCCCGATGCCACCGGCGACCAGTCGCTGAGCGAGATCGAGCGCGTGCGCGGCGTCGAATTCGCCAATTCCATCGCGGTGACTGCGCTGTCGCGCATGTGGCAGATGCTGCTGAAGGGCATTCCGGAAACGGAATCCTCCAGCCGCCCGGCCGGTGCCGCCGAAATGGTCATCATCCGTCTCGCGCATGCCGCCAATCTGCCCTCGCCGGAAGACGCCGCCCGCCGCCTCGCCGAGTTTTCCGGCAGTGAGGGCGCCCGCGCCCCGCAATCCGGCGGTTACAGCGGCAATGGCGGCCAGCCGACGTCGCAGGCGGCCGCCGTTTCGGCCATATCGCGGCAGCCGGACGCCCCGGCCCAGCGCGCCCAGTCGGGCGGCGCGACCGTGACCATGCTGCGCCCCGTGCCGCAGGCCGATCCCGCGCCCGAACCGGTCGGCCGCATCGAGCCCGTGCCGGCCGAGCAGCCGGCGGTGGTGCCGCTGGTGCCGGTCAAGTCCCTCTCCGATGTCGCCGATCTCTGCACCAAGAACCGCGACATCCGGCTGCGCGCCCTGGTTCGCGCCTTCGTGCGGCCGGTCAGCGTGGAGGCCGGACGGCTGGAAATCAGCCTTGCCAATGATGCGCCGAAATCGCTGGTGCCCGACCTCCAGAACCGCCTGCAGGAATGGACCGGCGCGCGCTGGATGGTGATCCTGTCGCGCGAAGCCGGCGGCCCGACCCTGTCGGAAGCCGAATCCCAGGCGCAGGAAGCACGCGTCGCCGATGCGCGCCAGGACCCGGACGTGGCGGCGATCCTGCAGCGCTTCCCGGGCGCCAAGATCACCGACGTGCGCATCAAGGTGCAGGAAACGGAAGACGAGCCGGAGACCGTCGAGGTCGCGGCCGTCGCGGAATCCGCCGAGGGCGACATCCTGCCCGGCGACGATATCGAAACCTGACAGTCAATAAAAAGAGGAGAGACCGATGCGCGACATCATGGGCATGATGGGCAAGGTCAAGGAAATGCAGGCCAAGATGGAGAAGATGCAGGAGGAGATCGCGGCGCTCGAAGTCGCCGGCACCTCCGGCGGCGGCCTCGTCTCGGTCACGCTCGACGGCAAGGGCAACCTCAAGGGCCTGAAGGTCGATCCGTCGCTGTTCAAGGAAGACGACGTCGAAATCCTCGAAGACCTGATCGTCGCCGCCCACAAGGACGCCAAGGACAAGGCCGAGGCCCTGACCGCCGAAAAGACCAAGGCGCTCACCGCCGGCCTGCCGATCCCGCCCGGCTTCAAACTGCCGTTCTGATTCTATAAGGTCGGGTTTTTTCGAGGAGGATTTCGATGAGCCTGATGACCCTGCTTGTCTTCGCCGGCGCGCTGATGATGGCGGCGGGCTCGCCCGGTCCGAGCATCGCGGCGCTGGTCGCCCGCGTGCTGTCGCGTGGCGCCAGGGACGTGTTTCCCTTCCTCGCCGCCATGTGGATCGGCGAGGGCATCTGGCTCACCTGCGCCGTGCTCGGCCTCGCCGCGATTGCCGAGACCTTCCACGCCGCCTTCGTCGCCATCAAATGGTTCGGCGTCGCCTATCTGCTCTACCTCGCTTGGAAGATGTGGTTCGCCCCGACCGATGCGGACGAAGCAGCGCTTCCCGAGGCGCGTTCCGGCCTGAAACTGTTCTTCGCCGGGCTGACGGTGACGCTCGGCAATCCAAAGATCATGATGTTCTACGTGGCGCTGCTGCCGGCGATCATCGATCTCGGCGCCGTCACGCTGGTCGGCTGGGTGGAACTGGTCGTGACGATGTTCGTCGTGCTGGTGGCGATCGACCTTGCCTGGGTGTTCCTCGCCTCCCGCGCGCGCCTGTTCCTGAAAAGCCCGCGCGCCGTGCGCATCGCCAACCGCGTCAGCGGTGGCACCATGGCGGGTGCGGCGGCGGCAATTGCCGCCCGCTGATCAGCCGGTCAGCGCGGCCCGCAGCTTGTCGTTGATGGGGGCCGCGAGATAGCGCAGCCGGTCGTCCTCCGGCAGGTTCCGGCCATAGGTGCGCAGAAGCTCCGGCATCGAGACCGGCTCGCCGTCGAACGGCGTGTAGGTCACCGCGTCACCGGCCTGAACCACGCCGTCGCGCAGCACGCGGCAATAAAAACCCGGCCGACCGGCCTGCATGAAGCGTTTGGCAAAACCCGGGTCGCCCATGCGCGCGGTCAGCGTGTTGCAGGGAATGCGGGTGGAGGTCACCTCCATCAGCACGCTCTCCGTCTCGAACCGGTCGCCGACGGAGACCGCGCGGCTGTCGACGCCCTCGATGACGAGGTTTTCGCCGAAGGTTCCGGGTTCGATCGTCCGGCCGAGTTCCTTCGACCACCAGTCGAGGTCGATCGAGCCGAGGCCGTAGACCGCCTGTTCCGGCCCGCCATGATGCTTTTTGTTGCAGATCGCATCGCCGAGCAGGCCTTCGCGGTCCACCATGATAGCCGCATCGGTGGGCGTCTTGAAAATGCCGGTCTTGTAGCTTTTGCCAGGGACCGGGCGGGCGACGCCCGTGCACACGGCGAGGATTTTGATCACGCGTCGAACTCCCGAGATTCCGTTTCCCCTGGATATGGGCTAGATACCGGCAATGGCAAAACGAGTCACCGGCCCCGAAATCGAAAAACTGATCCAGCTCCTGGCGAAAGTGCCGGGCCTCGGGCCCCGTTCGGCGCGCCGCGCGGCGCTGCATCTCGTCAAGAAGAAGGACCAGTTGCTCGGGCCGCTCGCCGACGCGATGGGCGAGGCGCATCGCAAGGTGCGCATCTGCTCGTGCTGCGGCAATGTCGATACCAGCGATCCCTGCACCGTCTGCACGGACGTGCGCCGCGACCATACGGTGATCATCGTCGTCGAGGACGTCTCCGACCTCTGGGCGCTGGAACGCGCCGCGGCGATGAACGCTGCCTACCATGTGCTCGGCGGCACGCTCTCGCCGCTCGACGGCATCGGCCCCGACGACCTCAACATCCGCGGTCTCGTCGACCGGGTGGCGAAGGGCGGCGTGCGGGAACTGATCATCGCGGTCAACGCCACCGTCGAGGGCCAGACGACGGCCCACTATATCACCGACCAGCTCTCCGGCCTCAACGTGAAGATCACACGGCTCGCCCACGGCGTGCCGGTCGGCGGCGAGCTCGATTATCTCGACGAAGGAACATTGACGGCCGCTTTGCGCGCCCGCACGGCGATCTGAGGGAGACCCATGCTGACCATTCGCAATGCCATCAAGGCCGCCGTCGTCTGTGCGCTGATCCCGCTTGGTTTTTCCATGCCCGCCCACGCCGCCTCCAAGGGCGAAGTCGAAAAGATGTTCCGGGCCTGGATCGACAAGGACCTCTGGCCGGCCGCGCAAAAAACCGGCGTCAGCGAGAAGACCTTTCGCGCGGCGATGGAGGGCGTGACGCTCAATTGGGACCTGCCCGATCTCGTGCCGCCCGGCTCTAAGCCCAAGAAGGAACAGTCGCAGAGCCAGGCGGAATTCTCCTCGCCCGGCGCCTATTTCTCCGAAAAGCGCCTGCAAGGGCTGGCGGGGCGGGGCAGCAGCCTTGCGAAAACCCATGCCGCGACGCTGCGCAAGGTCGAGCAGCGCTTCGGCGTTCCGGGCGAGATCGTGGTCGCGATCTGGGGCCGCGAATCCGGCTTCGGCAGCGCGAAGATCCCCTATTCGGCGGTGGAAGTTCTCGCGACGAAAGCGTTCATGTCGACGCGCAAGGACATGTTCCGCAAGGAGCTCATCGCAGCGCTCCATATCGTCGATGGTGGCGACCGGACGGTGGCGCAACTGAAGGGGTCGTGGGCGGGTGCGCTCGGCCAGCCGCAGTTCATGCCGACGAGCTTCCTGCAATATGCCGTCGATTTCGATGGCGATGGCGTGCGCGACATCTGGGGTTCGGTGCCGGATAGCCTGGCGTCGATCGCCAACTACCTCGCCAAGAAGGGCTGGCAGGCGGGCCGCGGCTGGGGCTACGAGGTCACGATCCCGGCGGGCGTCTCCTGCGCGCAGGAGGGACCGGATCTTGAAAAACCGATCTCGGCCTGGGCATCGACCGGCATCACGCGCGTTTCCGGCAAGGGCTTTTCCTCCGGCGAGGCAAAGGCCTCCGGCATGATGCTGGTGCCGGCCGGCACGCATGGGCCGGAATTCATCGTCACGCCGAATTTCTATATGCTCAAGGAATACAACAACTCCGACCTCTACGCCCTCTTCATCGGCAATCTCGCCGATCGCATCGCCTATGGCAGCGGCCCTTTCCGCGGCGAATGGGGCGATGTCGGCAAGATGCTGCGCTCGGATGTGCTCGCCATGCAGAAGGCGCTGGTCGCCAAGGGCTATGACGTCGGCAAGGTCGATGGGCTGCCGGGCTACAAGACGCGCCGCTCGCTGGGTGACTGGCAGGCAAAAGCCGGCCTCGCGCCCACCTGCTATCCGGATGCCTTGGTGAAGACGAAACTTCGCTGATTAGTGAATTTCGACCTGCTGCTTGAACCGCTCGTATTCGTGCGGGATGATCGTCTGTCGCTCGATCATGCGGTGGACGCGGGGCGGCTCGGCGCCGCTGTGCAGCTGGTTCAGCTTCTCGCCATTGGCGGCATCCGCATGCGTGCGGCGCTGGTTGTGGCGCACATATTCCACCCAGGTCGGCACATGGTAGGTCTCGGTCCAGACGGTCGGGTTTTCGAGATCGCGCATCAGCGCCCATTGTCCGGCGCCGTCGCGGATGCGGATGCGCCGCCGCTCCGTCATCGCCTCCAGGAAGTCCGGAATGTCGCCCTCGGCGATCTCGTAGTCGATCAGGATGACGATCGGGCCGCTTCTCGGCTTCAGGTCGAGCGGCAGGTCCGGCTCGCTGAAGCGGTTGAGCGGATCGACATTGAGGCTCTGCAATTCCGGCAGCGCGAAACGCAGGCCGAGCGCCGCACCGGCGATCATCACCACGGCGGAGGCGAGAAGCGCTGTCTGCGCCCCGTGCGTGTCCGCCGTCGTGCCCCAAATCCAGCTTCCCGCCGCGATGCCGCCGAAGGTCGTCGTCTGATAGAGCGAGAGCGCCCGGGCCACCACCCAGCGCGGCGTCGAAAGCTGCACGGTCGTGTTGAACAGCGAGAGCGCCATGACCCAGGAGCCCCCGGCAACCAGCAACACGGCACCGGTCAGAAACGCCGAAGTGCTGATGGCGGAAACGCTCGCGCTGACGGCAAAGCCGGTGAAGGCGAGGCGGGCGATGGTCTCGCTGGTGAAGCGTTCGCGCAGCCGCGCATTCATCAGCGCGCCGCCGATGGCGCCGAGCCCGAAACAGCCGAGCAGCACGCCGTAGGTCAGCGGCCCGCCGGAGACGAGGTCGCGCGCAATCAGGGGCAGCAGTGAAAGGATGGAGCTTGTCGCGAGGCCGAAGGCGAAGCCACGCAGGAGCACCTTGCCGATGTTCGGCGACATCGAGACGTAGCGCAGGCCGGCCGAGATGGCGCGGATGAAATCCTCGCGCGGCAGCGTGCGCGGCGGAATGGCCGGCTTCCAGCGAAAGAGCACGAAGAGGAGGGCAAAGTAGCTCAGCACATTTGCCGCAAAGGCGGCTGCCGCGCCCGCAGCCGCGACGATCGCGCCGCCGATGGCGGGGCCGACGCTGCGGGTGAGGTTGAAGCCCATGCTGTTGAGGGAGACGGCGGCGGGCAAATCCTCGCGTGGCACCATGTCCCCGACGGAGGCCTGCCAGGCCGGGTTGTTCAGCGCCGTGCCGCAGCCGAGCAGGAAGGTGAAGGTCAACAGCAGCCAGGGCGTGATGACGCCGTACCAGGTACAGAGCGTCAGCGCGATCGCCACCGTCAGCATGAAACACTGGGCGGTCAGCATCAGCTTGCGCCGGTCGAAATTGTCGGCGAGCGCACCGGCGGCGACGGAGAAAAGCATGATCGGCAGCGAGGTCGAGGCCTGCACCAGCGCTACCATGTTGGCAGAAGACGAGATCGAGGCCATCATCCACGCGGCACCGACGGCCTGGATGAGCCCGCCGAAGTTGGAGACCAGGCTTGCCGCCCAGATCAGCCGAAAGGTTTCGTTCCGGAAGGGGGCAAGGGGGGATGTCCGGTCTGGCACGGGCAGGCACTCATTCTCGACGCAGCGTTACGAGCAATCTAGCCCATCAGGGGAATGCGGCAAGTCGAAGCCGGGCGAAAAACGGGCCTGGGAAGCCGAACTTGCAATTGCGGGCGAGAGCGTCTATATCACCCTCAAATTCTTGATCGTCAGATGAAGAGTGGGCCCGCGAGGACCCGCTCTTTTTTATTGCCCCGATCGAGCGCATGATAACGACTATCCCGGGAGGGCATGTCATGAACGACACGACCCAGACAGAAAATGCGGCCGTCGAGCCGCGCCTGATCGTCGAGACCGGTCTCGACCGGCGCGTCGCCGAGATCATCGAGCCGAGCATCGAGCAGATCGGCTACCGGCTGGTGCGCGTTCGCCTTTCGGCGCAGAATGGCGCGACCCTGCAGATCATGGCCGAGCGGCCGGATGGTACGATGACCGTCGAGGATTGCGAGAAGGTCTCGATGGCCGTCTCGCCGGTGCTTGACGTTGAGGATCCGATCGACAAGGCGTATCATCTCGAAGTGTCGTCGCCCGGCATCGACCGGCCGATGGTCCGCAAGTCGGATTTCACGCGCTGGCTTGGCCACCTGGTGAAGTGCGAGACGTCGATCCTCGTCGACAGCCGCAAGCGCTTCCGCGGCAAGATCGTCGCCGCCGACGAAAACGGTTTTACGCTGGAGCGGGACCAGCCCGCCTATGGCGAGGAGCCTTCGGTCGTCATCCCGTTCACGGCGCTTGCCGAGGGTAAGCTGATCCTGACCGACGACCTGATCCGCGACGCGCTGACCGCCGACAAGAAGGCGAAGGCCGCGCAGGCCGCGAACCAGAACGACGAAGTCGAAGACGACGAATGAATGTGTGAGTGCGTTTTGCCCCCGATGCGGGCGAAACGGAGAGGACGGAACCGGAGGCTTCGCCCCGGCTTGATCATGGAGACCTGAGACAATGGCAGTCAGTGCGAACCGGCTTGAGCTTCTGCAGATCGCGGATGCCGTGGCCCGTGAAAAGGTCATCGACCGCGAGATCGTGCTTGCCGCGATGGCCGACGCCATCCAGAAGGCGGCCCGCTCGCGTTACGGCACGGAATCGAACATCCGCGCCGACATCAATTCCAAGACCGGCGAAATCCGCCTCCAGCGCCTGCTGGAAGTCGTCGAGAAGGCCGAGGATTATTCGACGCAGATCCCGCTGGAGCTTGCCCGCGACCGCAACCCGGACGCCAAGCTCGGCGACTTCATCGCCGATCCGCTGCCGCCGATGGATTTCGGCCGCATTGCCGCCCAGTCGGCCAAGCAGGTCATCGTGCAGAAGGTGCGCGAAGCCGAGCGTGACCGCCAGTTCGACGAATACAAGGATCGCATCGGCGAGATCGTCAACGGCACGGTCAAGCGCGTCGAATACGGCAACGTCATCGTCGATCTCGGCCGTGGCGAAGGCATTATCCGCCGCGACGAGATGATCCCGCGCGAGAACATGCGCTACGGCGACCGCGTTCGCGCCTTCGTCTACGATGTGCGCCGCGAGCAGCGCGGTCCGCAGATCTTCCTGTCGCGTACCCATCCGCAGTTCATGGTGAAGCTCTTCACCATGGAAGTGCCGGAAATCTACGACGGCATCATCCAGATCAAGTCCGTTGCTCGTGATCCGGGTTCGCGCGCCAAGATCGCCGTCATCTCGAACGACAGTTCGATCGATCCGGTCGGCGCCTGCGTCGGTATGCGCGGTTCGCGCGTCCAGGCCGTTGTCGGCGAGCTCCAGGGCGAGAAGATCGACATCATTCCGTGGTCGCAGGATCCGGCGTCCTTCATCGTCAACGCCCTTCAGCCGGCGGAAGTCGCCAAGGTCGTTCTGGATGAGGATGCGGAACGCATCGAAGTCGTCGTGCCGGACGAGCAGCTTTCGCTCGCCATCGGCCGCCGCGGCCAGAACGTGCGCCTCGCCTCGCAGCTCACCGGCTGGGATATCGACATCCTGACGGAAGCCGAAGAGTCCGAGCGCCGCCAGAAGGAATTCAACGAGCGCACCAACCTGTTCATGGATTCGCTCGACGTCGACGAGATGGTCGGCCAGGTTCTGGCCTCCGAAGGCTTTGCTGCTGTCGAAGAGCTTGCCTATGTCGATCTCGACGAAATCGCCTCGATCGACGGTTTCGACGAAGACACGGCCCAGGAAATCCAGACGCGTGCCCGCGAATATCTCGACCGCATCGAGGCCGAGATGGATGCCAAGCGCAAGGAACTCGGCGTTGCCGACGAGCTGCGCCAGATCGACGGCATGACGGGCCAGATGCTCGTCGCGCTCGGCGAGGACGGTATCAAGACCATGGAAGACTTTGCGGGCTGCGCGGCTGACGATCTCGTCGGCTGGTCGGAACGCAAGGACGGCGAGACGAAGAAGTTCGAGGGCCTGTTCTCGAAGCTCGAAGTCTCGCGCGCCGAAGCCGAAGCCATGGTCGTTCAGGCCCGCCTTGCGGTTGGCTGGATCACGGAAGAGGACCTGGCTACCGAGGAAGAACCGGTCGTCGAAGGCGGCGAGCAGGACGCCTAATCGGCGTCCCGCGCGCTGGAGACGCCGTTGGCCGAGCATTCCAGCAAAAGTGTCTGAACGGTTTTGCGGACGGAATTGCGAGGACCTATATGGGTAAGAAGGACGACGACGGCGTGAACGACCGCATGTGCATCGTGACGCGCGAAAAGGGTGAGGCGGATGATCTGATCCGCTTCGTCGCCGGCCCGGACGGGAATGTCGTGCCGGACCTGAAGCGTCAGCTCCCCGGACGTGGATGCTGGGTGAAGGCCGAACGGGCGATCGTCGACAAGGCGGTCGCCAAGAAGCTTTTTTCGCGGGCGCTGAAGGCGGAAGCCAGGGCGGATGCGGAACTCGGCGCCGAAGTGGACCGTCTTCTGGCGGGCCAACTTGGCGGCATGATGAACATGGCGCGCAAGGCGGCCCAGTTCATCACCGGTTCGTCGAAGGTCGACCAGGCGGTGCGTGCATTGGCGGCACTTGCGGTCTTCCACGCGACGGATGCCGCCGCCGATGGCGTGCGAAAAATTGACCAGGCGCGCAAGGCGGCAAGCTTCCTGCGCGATGACGAGACGGAAATACCGTCCTTCAAGCTCTTCTCGGAGAGTGAATTGGAGGGCCTTTTGGGCCAGAATGCTTTTATCCACGCCGCAGCGCTTGCAGGGCAGGCGGGTGAGGGTGTAGTGAAGCGCGCAATCATGCTCGAAAAGTACCGGGGCGACAGCCAAATGATGGCAAAAGGTGGCGCTGGCCATACCAACCGATGACGCGGTTACCGGCATTCGGCCGGCCGAAATCGCATTGGACGAACACAATTGAACGACGGAGTCTGGTGATACGCATCCGGCTCTGATCTTAGGAACGGAACGGAATGACCGACAACGAAGACGACAAGACGATCAGTGTGGCTGGCAAGAAGACCCTGAGCCTGAAGCCCTCGGGGGTTCAGCAGGGAACCGTTCGCCAGGACATGGGTCGTGGCCGGACGAAGGCCGTCGTGGTCGAGACCCGCACGAAGCGCCATTTTAGCCGCCCGGGAGACGAACGCACGGTAGCAGCACCTGTTGCACCGGTGCAGCAGCGCCAGCCCGCGCCGCAGCCGCAGCAGCCGCGCCCGGTGCAGCGCCAGACGCCGCAGGTGGAACATAGCCGTCCGCGCGGCGGCGTCGTGCTGAACCAGCTTTCCCCCGATGAAGTCGAGGCCCGTCGCCGCGCGCTTGCAGAAGCGCAGATCCGCGACGCCGCCGAAGCGCGCCAGCGCGCCGAGGACGAGGCCCGCCGCAAGGTGGAAGAGGAAGCGCGCCAGAAGGCTGCCGAAGAGGAGCGTTTGCGCCTGGAGAAGGAAGAGGCCGAGCGCCGCGCCATCGAGGCCGCTTCGCCGGCCCCGGCCGTGGCCGAGGTTGCCGCCGAGCCGGTCGTTGTCGCAAGGCCGGCCGTTACGGCGCCCGCAGGTGCCGACAGCCGCCCGCAGCCGACCCGCACCACCCCGGCCGTGACACCGGCAGCCGTTCCCGGCCGTGGCCGTCGCGAGACGGAAGAGGAAGAGGCAGCACGCCCGCGTGGCGGCGCCCCGGTCAACCGTGGCAAGGTCACGCGTCCGGAGCCTGCCAAGGTCCCGGCCCGTCCGAAGGCCGACGACGGCCGCCGCCAGGGCAAGCTGACGCTGACCACCGCTTCGACCGACGAGGACGCCACGCAGCGTGGCCGTTCGCTCTCGGCCATGCGCCGTCGCCAGGAGAAGTTCAAGCGCAGCCAGATGCAGGAGACCCGTGAAAAGGTCATGCGCGAAGTCATCCTGCCGGAAACCATCACCATCCAGGAACTGTCGCAGCGCATGTCCGAACGCGCCGTCGACGTCATCAAGTACCTGATGAAGGAAGGGCAGATGATGAAGCCCGGCGATCTGATCGACGCCGACCTGGCTGAAATCATCGCCGGCGAATTCGGCCACACCGTCAAGCGCGTTTCGGAATCCGACGTCGAAGAAGGCATCTTTAACGTGTCGGACGACGACGGCGATCTGGAAGCCCGTCCGCCGATCGTGACCATCATGGGTCACGTCGACCACGGCAAGACCTCGCTGCTCGACGCCATCCGCAAGACCAGCGTTGTCTCCGGCGAAGCCGGCGGCATCACGCAGCATATCGGCGCCTACCAGGTCGAGCACAACGGCCACAAGATCACCTTCATCGACACCCCCGGCCACGCCGCGTTTACCGCGATGCGTGCCCGTGGTGCGCAGGCCACGGACATCGCGATCCTCGTGGTCGCGGCCGACGACAGCGTGATGCCGCAGACGATCGAGTCCATCAATCATGCCAAGGCGGCCGGTGTTCCGATCATCGTGGCGATCAACAAGATCGACAAGCACGAAGCCGATCCGCAGAAGGTGCGCAACCAACTCCTTCAGCATGAGGTCTTCGTCGAATCGATGGGTGGTGAAACGCTCGACGTCGAAGTCTCGGCCAAGAACGGCCTGAACCTCGACAAGCTGCTTGAAGCCGTGCTGCTGCAGGCCGAAATCCTCGACCTCAAGGCGAACGTCAACCGTACCGCCGAGGGCGTCGTCGTCGAAGCCGAACTCGACCGCGGCCGCGGTGCCGTCGCGACGGTTCTTGTGCAGAAGGGCACGCTGACGCCCGGCCAGATCATCGTGGCCGGCGACCAGTGGGGCCGTGTGCGCGCGCTCGTCAACGACAAGGGTGAACACGTCAAGTCGGCAGGGCCTTCCATGCCCGTCGAAGTGCTGGGTCTCTCCGGCACGCCGGCTGCCGGCGACCGCTTTGCTGTCGTTGAAAACGAAAGCCGTGCCCGCGAAATCTCGGAATACCGTCTGCGTCTCGCCCGCGAGAAGCAGGTTGCCCGCCAGGCCGGTTCGCGCGGCTCGCTCGAGCAGATGATGAGCCAGCTCCAGTCCACGGGTCTCAAGGAGTTCCCGCTGGTCATCAAGGGCGACGTGCAGGGCTCGATCGAAGCCATTGCCGGCGCCCTCGACAAGCTCGGCACGGACGAGGTTCGCGCACGCATCGTGCATTCGGGTGCCGGCGGCATCACCGAATCCGATATCTCGCTCGCCGAGGCGTCGAATGCGGCCATCATCGGCTTCAACGTCCGTGCCAACGCACAGGCCCGCACCGCCGCCGAGCGCGCCGGTCTCGAAATCCGCTACTACAACATCATCTACGATCTGGTGGATGACGTGAAGGCAGCCATGTCGGGCCTGCTCTCGCCGGAACGGCGCGAAACCTTCCTCGGCAATGCCGAGATCCTCGAGGTGTTCAACATCACGAAGGTCGGCAAGGTCGCGGGTTGCCGCGTCATCGAAGGCAAGGTCGAGCGTGGTGCCGGCGTGCGTCTCGTACGCGACAACGTCGTCATCCACGAAGGCAAGCTCAAGACGCTCAAGCGTTTCAAGGACGAAGTCGCCGAAGTGCCGATGGGCCAGGAATGCGGCATGGCCTTCGAGAACTACGAAGACATCCGCGCCGGCGACACGATCGAGTGCTTCCGCGTGGAGCACATCACGCGCACGCTCTAAGCGTCCGGCGATCCAAACATCATGCGAGCGCCGGATCGTTTCGGCGCTCGCATTTTTTTAAAGGTGACGACCATGGTAAGAGCAACATCCTCAGCGCCCTCGCAACGCATGCTGCGCGTGGGCGAGCAGGTGCGCGCGGCGATCACCCAGGTGCTTCAGCGCGGCGAAGTGCGCGACCCGCTGATCGAGACGACGGTGATCTCCATCTCGGAGGTGCGCATGTCGCCCGACCTCAAGCACGCCACGGCCTTCGTGACGCCGCTCGGCGTCAAGGACCATGACACGGTGATCGAGGCGCTCAACCGGAACGCAAAGTTCATCCGAGGCCGTATGGGCTCCCAGCTGCGCCAGATGAAGTACATGCCCGACGTGCGCTTCCGCGACGATACGAGCTTCGACAATTACAAGAAGATCGACGAAATCCTGCGTTCGCCGGAAGTCGCTCGCGATCTTGCCGCCGACGACGACGGCGACAAATAACTTAGGAATAAGATGTCCAAGCCCCGCAAGCCCAAGGGCCGGCCGATTTCCGGCTGGCTTATCCTCGACAAGCCTTTCGATTTCGGCTCGACCGAAGCCGTCGCCAAGATCAAGTGGCTGTTCAAGGCGCAGAAGGCCGGCCATGCCGGCACGCTCGATCCGCTCGCGTCCGGCATGCTGCCGATCGCGCTGGGCGACGCCACCAAGACCGTGCCCTACGTGATGGATGGCCGCAAGATCTACGAATTCACCGTGACCTGGGGCGAGGAGCGCAGCACGGACGACCTCGAAGGTACGGTGACGCAGAGCGCCGACAAGCGCCCGACCGCCGATGAGATCAAGGCGATCCTCGGCGAATATACCGGCACCATCCAGCAGATCCCGCCGCAGTTTTCCGCAATCAAGATCGACGGCGAGCGCGCCTACGATCTCGCCCGCGAAGGCGAAGTCGTCGAAATCCCGTCGCGCGAGGTGGAAATCCATCGGCTGACGCTGATCGGCTGCCCGGACGAGAACACGGCGGAATTCGAGGTCGAATGCGGCAAGGGCACCTATGTGCGCGCTCTCGCCCGCGATTTCGGCCGCCAGCTCGGCTGTTACGGCCATATTTCCGGGCTACGCCGCAGCTTCGTCGCGCCCTTCGGCGAGGACGACATGGTGCCGCTCGCCGAGCTTACGGCGCTGGAAAAGATCGAGGACGAGGCCGAGCGCCTGGCAGCCCTCGACGCCTTCCTGATCGACACCGGCGAGGCGCTCTCCAGCCTGCCGCAGATCGTCATCAACGACGACCAGGCGCATCGCCTGCGCATGGGCAATCCGATCATCCTGCGCGGTCGCGATGCGCCGGTTTCGGCGGATGAGGCCTATGCCACGGCGCGCGGAAAACTGGTGGCGATCGGCGAGATCGGCGGCGGCGAATTCCGGCCCAAGCGGGTCTTTGCCGGCTAACAATGGGTCGGCGGAACCAATCGCTGCCGACTTGATTTCACCACAAGCTACAGGCTCTATGGCCGGCGAGGTTCGCTCACAAGCGGGCAGGGCGGCGCATTGCCGTCTCGCCCGGTCGTGGGCGAAGGGTGAAAGGGCTGGCCGTTGACGATTGCGCCGACTGACAGAACGGTGTCCGATGAGGACGCGGGTGAGGGCGCAGGCCCTGTTCAGAGCCGCCGGCGCATGCACCACCCGGTCGTCTTCTACCTCGTCTGCCTCATCCTCGTCATCGTCATTCCGTCCTTCCTGTTTTCGATCGTCGTGCTGAAGCGCACCAACGAGGCGCAGGAACGCATCTTCGAATCGCTGCTGCGCACGTCGACGGGCGCCGTGAACCGTGCGGTCGAGCGCGAGATTTCCGGCATGTTCTCGACGCTGAATTTCCTGTCGACCTCGGACAGCCTGGAGAAGGGCGATTACGCGTCCCTGCATGGGCAGGCGACCAAGGCGCTGGAAGGCACCGACATCTATTTCCTCGTCATCGACCAGACGATGCGGCAGTTGCTCAACACGCGCGTGCCCTATGGCACGGTGCTGAACACGACCTCGGAGCCGGTTTCCGCCGGCCTGGCGCTGGCGCGCGGCGAGCGCATCGTCTCGGACCTGTTCTTCGGCAGGACCGCGCAGCAATGGGTGTTCAACGTCTATCAGCCGATGCGCCTCGCCAATGGCCAGCATGTGCTGCTGACGCTGACGAAGAATGCCGAGTCACTCCGGCGCGCGGTCAATCCGGATATTCTTTCGCCCGGCTGGAATGCCGCGGTGCTCGATTCCGAGGGCACGGTCATCGTCTCGACGGATGACAAGCAGAAGACCGGAACGCCCTTCTTCCTGCGCGTCGTGCCGTCGTTGCGCCTCGGCGTCAGCACCATGCGGCAGGGCGGCACAGAATATCAGGTCGTCACGGAATTCTCCTCGCTTGCCGGCTGGCGCATGATCGCCTGGGCAAAGTCGTCGGATGTGCAGGGACCGGCCGTCTCCTCCTTCCTCTGGCTGACGATCGGCGGCGCGGTCTTTGCGGCCCTTGCCGCGGCCAGCGCCGTCGGCATCGCCCGCGTGCTGTCGCGCGACGTGCGGCTGCTTGCGCATGATGCGCGACGGCTAGGCCACGGCGAACGGGTCGCGCCGCGCCCCTACGCCATTTCCGAGCTGGAGACGGTGTCGCGCGCGCTCGCCGAGGCGGCCGATGCCCGCGTCAAATCGGAAAACGAGGTGCGCTTCCTGATGCGCGAGGTGGCGCACCGCTCGAAGAACCAGCTGACCGTCATCCAGGCCATGCTTAACCAGTCGGCGGCGGGTGCGGACAATGCGTCCGACTTTGCGGATACCTTCCGCAAGCGCGTCGCCGGTCTCGCCCGTTCGACGGACCTGATGATCGCCAATGCCACCCAGGGCGTGAACCTCGCCGAACTCGCCAAGAACCAGCTGAAACCCTTCACGCCGGACGACACGACGCGCGTGCGCATCGCCGGCCCCGCCGTGCTGCTCGATCCGCAGGCCTCCCAGACGCTCGGCATGGCGCTGCACGAGCTTTCCACCAATGCCACGAAATACGGCGCGCTCGCCAACGAGACGGGCGTGGTCTCGCTGAGCTGGGTGACATCGGGCGACGACCTCAATCTCGTCTGGCGCGAAAGCCGGGCGACGATCGACAAGGACGCCATCGCGGCAAGCCGCAAGGGTTTCGGCAGCGTGGTGCTGG
This sequence comes from Shinella sp. BE166, assembly GCF_051201095.1. Classification (NCBI taxonomy): domain Bacteria; kingdom Pseudomonadati; phylum Pseudomonadota; class Alphaproteobacteria; order Hyphomicrobiales; family Rhizobiaceae; genus Shinella; species Shinella sp. BE166. Next base: position 47,373 of record NZ_JBPEHL010000008.1, read on the forward strand.
AGCGCATGCTGGGCATGGCGCTCGATGCCAAGCTCGATTTCATCGTGCATGATGACGGCATCGAATGGCGGGTGACGATCCCGCTGGCGCGGCTGCGCGATGAGGACGTCCACCAGCAGGGCACCGCGCCATGAGCAAGCCGACTTTCTTCCGACATATTCATTGCAGGTCTATTTCATGACGTCCTTCTTGCGTGTGTTCGCCGTCCTGGCATGCCTTGTCGCCTCCATCCCTTCCGCCTTCGCCGCCTATGGCGAATGTTACGTCGACGACCCGACGGGCACGCCGCTCAACGTGCGCACGGCGCCGAACGGCACGATCCTGACGACGCTTGCGAACGGCTCGATCGTCGAGGTGGTCGACGAGATGAAGATCGGCCAGAAACACTGGCTCTTCGTCGCGCGGCAAGGCGAAAGGCTCGGCTGGATCTTCGGCGCCTACGTCGTCTGCAAGCAGCCGGGAGAAACGCGCGAGGCGGGACCGAGCCAGCCGGCCGAGCAGCGCTAGGCGTCCCGAACGACGGCTCTTCCCTTTCATAAGGGAATGGTTTATAGGCACCGCCAGCAATGCGGGCCTAGGCTCCGCTTGCATTCACGGCCATTGCTGGACGACATCCCGGCTTTTGGCGTCCTAAGTTCTCCATTCATGAAAGGACATACGATGTCGATTACTGCTGAGCGCAAGGCTGCGCTGATCAAGGAATATGCAACTGTCGAAGGCGACACCGGTTCCCCGGAAGTCCAGGTTGCTATCCTGACCGAGCGGATCAACAACCTGACCGGCCATTTCAAGGACCACAAGAAGGACAACCACTCCCGTCGTGGCCTTCTGACCATGGTTTCCAGCCGTCGCTCGCTTCTTGATTACCTCAAGAAGAAGGACGAAGCCCGTTACAGCAAGCTGATTGCTGCCCTGGGCATTCGCCGCTAAGCCTTTTCGGCGGGCGTTCTCACGAGCGCCCGCCGCTTTCTTTCGCGGAAGAGAATTCCGCTAAAGCAATTCCAGCAGGAGCGCGGACCGCGGTTTTGCGTTTGGGATTGCGGGAACAAGGACACACCGTTTTGCCTGTGCCGGTTGCGACCGCCTCGTGAAACGGAATTCTCCAGCAGGCCGGATGGGCCGGTCCTGCGGAACCAACCGATGACCTGTCATGGGGCAGGATTGCAGGATGCTTCAGGCGCGCGCCTGTCGTCGGCCGGGCTCACAGAGCCTTCGCCCGCAGAGTTCGCGAGCCACCACCCGGAAGCCTCCCGTTGTCTTGCCCATGATGCGTCATGAAAGCGGATAGACCACCTGCGCCTTTTCGGGCGGCGGTGCGCGTATCTGCCAAGAAGGACAAGACATGTTCGATACCCATACGGTTGAAATCGAATGGGCGGGCCGTCCGCTCAAGCTGGAAACCGGCAAGATCGCCCGTCAGGCTGATGGTGCGGTTCTCGCGACCTACGGCGAAACCGTCGTTCTCGCCACCGTCGTTTCCGCCAAGGCGCCGAAGCCGGGCCAGGATTTCTTCCCGCTGACCGTCAACTACCAGGAAAAGACCTACGCCGCCGGCAAGATCCCGGGTGGCTACTTCAAGCGCGAAGGCCGCCCGTCGGAAAAGGAAACGCTGGTTTCCCGCCTGATCGACCGTCCGATCCGCCCGCTCTTCCCGGAAGGCTACAAGAACGACACGCAGGTCGTCGTCACGGTCGTCCAGCATGACCTCGAAAACGATCCCGACGTCCTGTCGATGGTTGCCGCTTCCGCAGCGCTCACGATCTCCGGCGTTCCCTTCATGGGCCCGGTCGGCGGTGCGCGCGTCGGCTACATCAACGGCGAATACGTCCTCAACCCGCATCTCGACGAGATGGACGAGTCGGTTCTCGACCTCGTCGTCGCCGGCACGCAGGACGCCGTCCTGATGGTCGAATCCGAAGCCAAGGAACTGAACGAAGACGTCATGCTCGGCGCCGTCATGTTCGGCCACAAGGGCTTCCAGCCGGTCATCGACGCGATCATCAAGCTCGCTGAAGTGGCTGCCAAGGAACCCCGCGACTTCAACCCGGAAGACCATTCCGCGCTCGAAGCCGAAATGCTGGGCCTCGCCGAAACCGAACTGCGCGCCGCCTACAAGATCACCCAGAAGGCCGACCGCTACGCCGCCGTCGACGCCGTCAAGGCGAAGGTTAAGGCCCACTTCTTCCCGGAAGGCGTCGAGCCGAAGTACACCGCCGAGGTCATCGGCGCCGTCTTCAAGCACCTCCAGGCCAAGATCGTTCGCTGGAACATCCTCGACACCAAGAGCCGCATCGACGGCCGCGATCTCGACACCGTTCGCGCCATCGTCTCGGAAGTCGGCATCCTGCCGCGCACCCACGGTTCGGCGCTCTTCACCCGCGGTGAAACCCAGGCCGTCGTCGTTGCGACGCTGGGCACCGGCGAAGACGAGCAGTATGTCGACAGCCTGACCGGCATGTACAAGGAACGCTTCCTGCTGCACTACAACTTCCCGCCCTACTCGGTCGGTGAAACGGGCCGCATGGGCTCCCCGGGCCGCCGCGAAATCGGCCACGGCAAGCTCGCCTGGCGCGCTATCCGCCCGATGCTGCCGACGGCGGAACAGTTCCCCTACACGCTGCGCGTCGTCTCCGAGATCACCGAGTCGAACGGCTCGTCCTCGATGGCAACGGTCTGCGGCACCTCGCTCGCGCTGATGGACGCCGGCGTTCCGCTGGCCAAGCCGGTCGCCGGCATCGCCATGGGCCTGATCCTCGAAGGCGACCGTTTCGCCGTTCTCTCCGACATCCTCGGTGACGAAGACCACCTCGGCGACATGGACTTCAAGGTCGCCGGCACCGCCGACGGCATCACCTCGCTGCAGATGGACATCAAGATCGCCGGTATCACCGAAGAGATCATGAAGGTCGCGCTCAGCCAGGCGCAGGGCGGCCGCAAGCACATCCTCGGCGAAATGGCCAACGCCATCTCCGAAGGCCGCTCGCAGCTCGGTGAATTCGCACCGCGCATCGAAGTCATGAACATCCCGGTCGACAAGATCCGTGAAGTCATCGGCACGGGCGGCAAGGTCATCCGCGAAATCGTCGAGAAGACCGGCGCCAAGATCAACATCGAAGACGACGGCACGATCAAGATCGCATCGTCCTCCGGCAAGGAGATCGAAGCGGCCCGCAAGTGGATCCACTCGATCGTCGCGGAACCGGAAGTCGGCCAGATCTACGAAGGCACGGTCGTCAAGACCGCCGACTTCGGCGCCTTCGTCAACTTCTTCGGCCCGCGTGATGGCCTCGTGCACATCTCGCAGCTCGCCCAGGAGCGCGTTGCCAAGACCTCCGACGTCGTCAAGGAAGGCGACAAGGTCTGGGTCAAGCTGATGGGCTTCGACGAGCGCGGCAAGGTCCGCCTCTCCATGAAGGTCGTCGACCAGGCGACCGGCAAGGAAGTCGCTGCCGAGAAGAAGGGCGACGGCGAAGCCGCCGAGTAAGCCTACTCTCTACCTTTAAAAGGGGCGCGGAGCGGCACGTTCCGCGCCCCTTTTACTTATGCTCAATCTGTTCTCCCGCCCGTCCGAAAGCCCACCCATATGACCCGCGAAGCCCTGAAAACCCTGTTCCATCCTTTCGCCTCCGGCACGCTCGCCATGCCCGGCGAGGACGAGCGCTATCTGTTCCTCGGCGCAGAGGCCGGCCAGCGGCCGCCGGAGGGCTTTGGGGCGGCGCTCGACGCGGTCCAGCCACTTCGCCCGCTCTATCGCGGCCTGGAGGCGGTGCGCGTGCCCGTCAAGCCGCTGGTCGAGGGCGAGGACTATGACGGCGCGCTGATCCTGATCAACAAGCACAAGGGCGAGAACGAGAACCGCATTGCCGAGGCGCTGCGCCGCGTGCGCACGGGCGGCATTATCGTCGTTGCCGGCGGCAAGGAAGACGGCATCCAGTCCATGCGCAAGCGGCTGGACCAGCTCGGCCTGACCGGCGACTACATGCCGAAGTACCACGGCCTCGCCATCTGGTTCGCCCGTCCGGAAGACCCGGCGGACGCCATCGCCAAGCTCGCGGCCAAGCCGGTGCGCATCGTCGGCCGCTTTACCGCAGCCCCGGGCATGTTCTCGCATGACCGTATCGATGACGGCTCGGAACTGCTCGCCACCCGCATTCCGGAAGATTTCCACGGCCATGCCGCCGATTTCGGCGCGGGCTGGGGCTACCTTTCCGTCATGCTCGGCGGCCGCGCGCCGGAGGTGAAGGGCATCGACCTGTTCGAGGCGCATTATGAAGCGCTCGAAGCCGCCAAGGAGAACATGGCGGAGAACTGCCCGAACATCCCGACGCGCTATTACTGGTTCGACCTGACCGCCGAGACGCCGCGCGACCATTACGACCTCATCGTCATGAACCCGCCCTTCCATGAAGGCCATGCGGCCGACCACGCGCTCGGCGCCGGCATGATCCAGGCGGCGGCGAAGGCCCTCAAGGTCGGCGGCCGCCTGCTGATGGTCGCCAACCGCGGCCTGCCCTACGAGCCGGTGCTGAAGGAGGCCTTCAAGGAGAGCGGCGAGGTCTGCCGCAACGCCCGCTTCAAGGTGCTCTGGGGCAAGCGCTAGTCTAAATGCTCACAGCGGCAGCGCGAAGGTCTGCTTGATCGTCTCGCTCGGCACGTCCGTCTTGACGTTCTGGATGCCGTTCTTGCGGGTGAGGTTCGCCGCCTGGAAGCGGCGGTAGTCCGCAAGGTCCGACACGACGACGCGCAACAGCGCGTCGCTCTCGCCGAGCATGATGTAACACTCCACCACCTCGGGCAGCCGCTTCATCGCTGCGATGAAATGGTCGATTGTCTCGGCATCCTGTGCCGTGAGCCACACACGGGCGAACATGGAAAGCTGCAAGCCCACCTTCGCCTGGTCGACGACCGCCACATAGCGGCTGATCACGCCCGCCTCTTCCAGCAGCTTGACCCGGCGCAGGCAGGGCGAGGGCGACAGGCCGACGCGCCGTGCCAGCTCGATATTCTGCATCCGGCCGTCCTGCTGCAACTCGCGCAGGATGCGGCGGTCTATGTCGTCGAGCTGCATTGGAATCCTCACAAACGTTCAAGCCGGTTAACGGCAGCCGATGCCAAACTCTTCCCCAGCTTTGGCATCTTGGCAACCCCGTTGCGCATGGGGTCGGCTAGGCTTGCCCGGTTTGACGAGGAGAGCGATATGGACTGGACTTGGGTTCTGGCGGCATCGGGCTTTGCATTCGCCATGGCGGGCACGCCGGGGCCGAACAACACGATGGTGACGGCCTCCGGGGCGAATTACGGCTTCCGCCGCACGCTTCCGGTGGCGATCGGCATGGGAATCGGTGTTGCCGTCATCATCTTCGTCGTTGCGGCGGCGGGCGGATCGATCGTCTCAGAGCCGCGCGTGCATCTGGTGCTGAAATGGGTGGGCGTCGCCTATCTGCTCTGGCTCGCCTGGCGCATTGCCAACGCCGCGCCTGCCGGCTTTGCTGCGGAAAGCGGCAGGCAGCGGCCGTTCACGGTCGTCGAAGGCGCTCTGCTGCAACTCGTCAATCCAAAGCTCTGGGTGATGGTGGCGGGCGCCGTCGTCACCTATGGCAGCGGCACCGCCGGAGACCTGACGGTTCCGGCCGCCTTCGCCGTCATCTTCGGCGGTGCGACACTTGTCAGCACCGTGGCTTGGACCATCGTCGGCGTCGGGGCTGCTCGCTTCATCACCCGCGAGCGCAGCCTCCGGCTGTTCAACCGTGCGATGGCGTTGCTGCTCGTCCTCTCGCTGGTGCCCGTCGTGCTGGAATAGCGACCGATTGCCATTTCAATGAAAGAGGTCCACCATCACGGAACCGTTCCGTTCAGGAGATCCGTAATGGCTTTTGGACCTGCAAGACCGCCGATCACGGAAGATGTGGCGGAAGTCATCGTCAAGGATGTGAAGGAGGCGGAGGGGCACACGCCGACCTCCGAAGTGCCGCTCGCCTTCCTGAAGCGCGCCGCGGAGGCAAAAGTGCCGGAAATGAACAGCCGCGTGCGCGTGCTGTTCCTCGGCGTGCTCGCCGTGGTCATCCTGCTCGTCGTCGTGCTGATGGCGCTTTGAAGGCAGGAGAAGACGGCGCGAGGCTTTCGCTTCGCGCCGAAAATCCTATTCGCTGTCGGCCTTCGCCAGACGCTCGAGCGTCGGCATGGAGGTGATGTTGTAGCCGGCATCCACGTAGTGGATTTCGCCGGTGACGCCGCTCGACAGATCGGAAAGCAGGTAGAGCGCCGAATTGCCAACATCCTCGATGGTGACGGTGCGGCGCAGCGGCGCGTTCTTCTGCTGCCAGGAAAGCATGGCGCGTGCATCGGAAATGCCGGCGCCGGCCAGCGTGCGGATCGGGCCGGCCGAGATCGCGTTGACGCGGATGCCGCGCGGGCCGTAGTCGCCGGCAAGATAGCGCACCGAGGCTTCCAGCGCGGCCTTGGCGACACCCATGACGTTGTAGTTCGGCATGATGCGCACCGAGCCGCCATAGGTCAGCGTCAGGAGCGAGCCGCCTTCCGTCATCAGCTCTGCCGCCCGCTTGGCGATCTCCGTAAACGAGAAGCAGGAGATGACCATGGTGCGCGAAAAATTGTCGCGCGAGGTGTCGGCGTAAAGGCCCTTCAGCTCGTTCTTGTCGGAAAAGCCGATGGCGTGCACGACGAAGTCGAGCTTGCCCCACTTTTCCTTGATGGCCTCGATCGTCGAATCCACCGAAGCGATGTCTTCGACGTCGCAGGGGATGACGAAATCCGAGCCGAGCTCGGCGGCAAGCGGCTTCACGCGTTTGCCGAGCGCTTCGCCCTGGTAGGTGAAAGCGAGTTCCGCGCCCTGGGCTGCCAGCTTCTGGGCGATGCCCCAGGCGATGGAGTGGTTGTTCGCGACCCCCATGATGAGGCCGCGCTTGCCGTTCATGATCCCCGTCATGCTTGTCATCCGTTGTGGCGCTGGAAGACCAGCGTGGCGTTCGTGCCGCCGAAGCCGAAGGAATTGGAAAGAACAGTGTCGATCTTGGCATTGTCGATGCGCTTGCGCACGATCGGAACGCCGTCGAATTCCGGATCGAGCTCGGTGATATGCGCGCTTTCGCCGATGAAGCCGGCCTGCATCATCAGGAGGCCGTAGATCGATTCCTGCACGCCGGCTGCACCCAGCGAATGGCCGGTCAGCGACTTGGTCGACTGGATGTGCGGGATCTTGTCGCCGAAGACTTCGCGGATCGCGCCGATCTCCTTCGAATCGCCGACGGGCGTCGAGGTGCCGTGCGTGTTGATGTAGTCGACGTCGCCCTTCACGGTGGCAAGCGCCTGGCGCATGCAGCGGATCGCGCCTTCGCCCGACGGAGCGACCATGTCGTAACCGTCCGAGGTCGCGCCGTAGCCGACGATTTCCGCATAGATCTTGGCGCCGCGGGCCTTGGCACGCTCGTACTCTTCCAGCACCAGCACGCCGGCACCGCCGGCGATGACGAAGCCGTCGCGGCTGACGTCATAGGCGCGCGAGGCGGTTGCGGGCGTGTCGTTGTACTTGGAGGACATGGCGCCCATCGCGTCGAAGAGGTTCGACATGGTCCAGTCGAGGTCCTCGTGGCCGCCGGCGAACATGATGTCCTGTTTGCCCCACTGGATCATTTCCGCGGCATTGCCGATGCAGTGCGCCGAGGTCGAGCAGGCCGAGGAGATCGAATAGTTGACGCCGTGGATCTTGAACCAGGTGGCAAGCGTCGCGGATGCCGTGGACGACATCGCCTTCGGCACGGCGAACGGGCCGATGCGCTTGGGCGAGTTGTTCTTCAGCGTGATCTCGGCCGCCTCGATCAGCGTGCGGGTGGAGGGGCCGCCCGAACCCATGATGATGCCGGCGCGCTCGTTGGCGGCGTAATCGGCTTCTTCCAGGCCGGAATCGGCGATCGCCTGCTTCATGGCAACGTGGTTCCAGGAGCCGCCCTGCGACAGGAAGCGGGCCGCGCGGCGATCCACGAGGTCGGCCGTGTCGATGTTCGGCGCACCCCAGACCTGGCACTTGAAGCCGTGGTCGGCGAAATCCTGGGAAAAGCTGATGCCGGAGCGCGCATCGCGCAGCGACGCCGTCACTTCGTCAGCATTGTTCCCGATGGAGGATACGATCCCCAGACCCGTGACAACAACCCGTCTCATGTTTCTGACCTTTATCTAGAACGTCTCGTGGTGAAGGCGGCGTAGGCCGCCGCCTCAGGCTTCCTTGTCCTTGGACAGGCCGACGCGCAGGTCGGATGCCTGATAGATAGTCTCGCCGTCGGCCTTCAGCCAGCCGTCGGCCGTGCCGAGCACGAGGCGGCCGCGCATGACGCGCTTGAAATCGATGCCGTATTCCAGGAGCTTCGTGGTGGGGCGGATCATGCCCTTGAACTTCACTTCGCCGGTGGAGAGCGCCATGCCGCGGCCGGGCTCGCCGAGCCAGCCGAGGAAGAAGCCGGTGAGCTGCCACATGCCGTCGAGGCCGAGGCAGCCCGGCATGATCGGATTGCCCTGGAAGTGGCAGGGGAAATACCAGTCGTCGGGGCGCACATCGTATTCGGCGCGGATATAGCCCTTGTCGAAGGCACCGCCCGTTTCGGAAATGTCGGTAATGCGATGGACCATCAGCATGGGAGGCAGAGGAAGCTGGGCATTGCCGGGGCCGAAAAGCTCGCCGCGGCCGCAGCTCAGAATTTCCTCATAGTTGTAGCTGGATTGCCTGGTCGTCATCGAATGTCTCATCCCCGGTCGCGTAGACGCTTATTGCGTTTAGATTTAGAGCAGCTAAGGCGCGAATTGAAGCACCCCGGACCACCCCTTTTTATCGTCGCGCCCTGGCCGGGCGATACGTTAATCCAGCAGTCCGCATACATGATGCTTGCGGTGACAGCCAGCCTAAATTCGGGCGAGGCAAGCAAAGGCCCCGGTTTTTCCGCCTGTTGCGCGCCTTTCAAGCGCCGTAATCCTATTGAATCCCGGCGGCGCTAAAGTTATATCGAAATATCAAGATTGTTGTTCAAGGCCAGACAAGCGGATCCGTCGCCCATGACGCATGCACACGAGTTGCCCATCGAAGAGCGCCTGCGCCATTCCGGCCTGCGCCCGACGCGCCAGCGCGTGGCTCTCGCCGACCTGCTGTTCGCCAAGGGCGACCGCCACCTAACGGTGGAAGAACTGCACGAAGAAGCGGTTACCGCGGGCGTTCCGGTGTCTCTCGCAACCGTCTACAACACGCTGCACCAGTTCACCGAGGCCGGCCTCATCCGCGTTCTCGCGGTCGAAAGCTCGAAGACCTACTTCGACACCAATGTCTCCGACCACCACCATTTCTTCGTCGAGGGTGAAAACCACGTTCTCGACATTCCGGTGAGCAATATCGCGATCGGCAACCTGCCGGAGCCGCCGGAAGGCATGGAGATCGCTCACGTTGATGTGATCATCCGCCTGCGCCCGCGCAAGCCCTGAGAGCGCTCAAAGCCCTCACATCACGTCATCCGGATGCCGCCCCGGCCGCGGCCTGTAGACCGGAAACCGCCAGCCGAACCGCAACGCCCCGCCGCGCACGATGAAGGCCGCGCCGATTCCGATCGCCGAGGCGAGCCAGAGCGGTGCGCCGGCAACGCTTGCCGCCGTGAAGGCCGCAGAGCCGATGAGTGCCGCCGTGACATAGACCTCCGGCCGCAGCAGCACGGAAGGCTCGCCCGCCAGCAGGTCACGCAGGATGCCGCCGAAACTTGCCGTCAGCACGCCGGTGGTGATCGCGACCGTCGGTGAGCCGGTGGCGGCAAGGCCCTTCGCCGCCCCCATCACGCAATAGGCCGAGACACCCATCGCATCGAGCCAGAGCAGAAGCCGGTAGCGCGACTCGATGCGGTGCGCGAGCACGAAGACGACGAGCGCCACGACGACGCAGACGATGAGATAGGTCGGGTTGACCACCCAGAAGACGGGCGTTGCGCCGAGGATGACGTCACGGAACGTGCCGCCGCCGATGCCGGTCGCGGCCGCAAGGAAGAGAAAGCCGATAATGTCGAGCTGCTTGCGCGAGGCCGAAAGCGCGCCGGTGGCGGCGAAGACCGCCACGCCGGTATAATCGAGCAGTTCCAGGATCGGCACGCTTGTCCCCTTCCATCACAGGCCATTCTCGGGCCAAGCCTCGCGACAGCTTTGTCGCGCTAGAGTGCGCGCCCGTGTACCCGGGCAGAATCAGGCAGCGCGCCGGCCCGTCCGCATAATGACCGAATCGCCTGCCATGGAAAGGTTTGAGAGATGGCCATCCGCATCAGAATCCTGGCGCTTGTCTGCGCAGCGCTCGTTTCGACCGTCCTGCCGGTCCGCGCGGCGGAAATCGTGCCGGATGCCATCGCCACTGCGCAGGCCGAGGTCGCCAAGCGCTGCAAGACGCCGATCTACGGCGAGGACTTTTCGGAGACCATCGATTTCAACAATGACAGCCTTCCCGACGCCATCGTCAATCTCGGCGCGGTCAATTGCGACGGCACACCGGGCGGCCTGTGCGGCAATGTCGGCTGCCCCTATGAATTCTACATCCAGGTGGCCGAGGGCGGCTATTTCCTCGCCGCCAATGCCGATCTCTACGGCTACGAGCTGAAGAAGCGCTACGGCAACATGGTGCTGGAACTGAAGGCCAATGCCGCAAGCTGCGGGCGCGACGATTCCGAATACTGCATCATGACGATCCGCGTGCGCGGCGCCCAGTTCGACACGATCTCGAAAAAATAGCTTCTATTGCGGGAAAAGCGCGTGCGTGCGGCCGGCGAGATAGTAGGCGAGCAGGCCCGTCCATTCGCGCAATGCCGTCGTCATCAGCTGACTGTTCGTCGAGGGTTGGCTGAAATCGAAGGCGAGGCCGGCCTGGCCCGTCGTGCGGAAATCCGTTGGCCAGGGGAGCACGTCGATGTCGAGCTTGCGGAACAGGCCGACCGAGCGCGGCATGTGGAAGGCCGAGGTCACCAGCAAGCAGCGGTCGAGGCCGTTTGCCGCCAATAGCGCCTTGGTGTTCTCGACATTCTCGAAGGTGGTGCGCGATTCCGTCTCGCGGATCAGCCGGTCGGCAGGAACCCCGAAAGCCTCGAAGAAGCGCGTCGCCACCGCGGCATCGCCCTCATAGTTGCCGCTGAACGAGCCGTCGCCGCCGGAAATCAGGATGCGCGCCGCGGGAAACTCCCGCGCCAGCCGTAGCGTCTCGATGAAGCGGTCGCCGGCCTGGTTCATCTCGAAGCCGCCGCGCGCCGCAATCACCTCCGCCTCGACGCCACCGCCGAGCATGATGACGCAGCCCGGGCCGCCGGCCGGTAGCTCCGCCCGCGGGATGCGGTCTTCCAGGGTTTGCAGCAGCACCGCGCCGGTCGAGGTGAACAGCGTGACGAAGAGCAGGAGGGCAGCAAAAATGTTTGCCGTCGTCCGCAGCCGCTTCCAGCGCAGGAGCCCGGCCAGCAGGCCGAACAGGACCAGCAGAAGGGCAAGCGACAAGGGCTGGGCCGCGAGCCAGAAGATCTTCGAGGCATAATAGGTCAAGCGTCACCCGCCCTGCTGTTGTCGTGCGGGCGCGTTCACGCTCTCCCGAGAGCCGGTGTTGTCGCCGCCGCCTTGCCGCGCCGCAGATAGAGGATGCCGGCCGCGATCGCAATGCCGGCGGCGAGAACCGCAATGGCAACGAACGGGCGATAGGCGATCCAGGCGATGGCGATGACGGCTGGGCCGATCAGCAGGGTGAAGATGAGGGCGATCGCCGTCGTGCCGAAGCGCACGATGGAGCCGATGAAGGGCACCACGTCGGCGATCACGCCGAGGATCGACAGGATGAAGGCGAAGCCGACGAAGATGCCGACGAGGCCGCCGACCCGCACCAGCCAGGTGATGATGGTGTTCTCGCTCTGCGCCGCATCGAACATGGCGGGCGCATCGAGAAGGCCGGCGTCGCTGAGGAAGAGGTCGCGCCCGTTCGTCGTCTTGTAGGGCGTCAGCCCGCTGCCGCGCTGCGCGCCGACGAAGCTCGCTTCGGAAATGTCCGAGCGCTCGAAGCGGATACGGATATCGCCGACCTGCGGGTCCTCCGGGTTGAAGGAGAAGACGGCCTGGCCGGCAATCGTCGAGACCGGCTTTCCGAGCGTTACGGCCTCGCTCATCCGGTTCGCCTCGATGGCGGTGAGCGGCACGGGGCGCTCATCGCCAAGGCGGGCGACCGCGCGGCCATCCACGCTGAAGGCGCCGATCGTGGCGGATTTTACCGGGAAGCTCGCATCGTCGATGGGCTTCTGTGGGTTTTCATGGCCCGACTGGCGGAAGTTGTTGGAGTTGACCTCGTTGCTCTTCCATTCCTTGTGGTAGGAATAGGTGGTCACCGTCTCCTCGCTGCCGCCGAGCTGCTTGCGCGTCTCCGACTTCGAGGTCTCGATCCACTGATACATCTCGACGATGCGGTTGACGCCGACCGCGCCATCCGCCGAAATGCCGAGTACGTCGTCCTCCGGCACGCCCACCGGCTTCACCGGCCCGGAAATATGCACGAGCTTGCCGTCATTCGCCGGATCGACGCTGCCATTGTCGACAGACACGACCAGTCCCGCGCCCTCGACGAGCGCCCGGTAGGTCTTCACCGACCGGCCCTCGTTCCAGAACAGCAGCCAGATGCAGGCGATGAGAAGGATGAAGCCGACCACGATCTTGATTAGCGCGCCCTTCAGCCTGGAGAACCAGGAGGTGGTCGTCGTTTCCGTAAAGCTCATGTTTGTCCCCCGACAAGGCGTGCGTCCAATCCCTGAGACGCCCGAAAGCCCATGCTTATTCGCGCTTCCTTACCTGCGCAAGCGGGGACATAATCCGGCGGAGGCGAAGGGCAGGGCGCGGAACATCTCGCCGTGGCCTTCGTTCATTGCTGAAATGCGAAGGGAGCACCTCCATGACCGACGACCGCGAAGAAAAAATCCGCAAACGCGCCCACGAACTCTGGCAGCAGGAAGGCCAGCCTGACGGCAAGCCCGACGATCACTGGTTTCAGGCCGCCCGCGAAATCGACCAGGGCGATGGCGAAATCGAGGGCGACGACGTCCCCAACCTCGCCGCAGTACGCGAAGCCGCCCGCCAACACACGGACGCCTTCGTCGTGAAGACCGACCTTGAAGACGCCGACCAGCGCGAGGTGCCCGGCACACGCGAACAGCCGTAGCGTTCCGGCGATTTCAGTCATTTTATGGATCAGGGGAAGTTTGGTGGAGCTAAGCGGGATCGAACCGCTGACCTCTTGCATGCCATGCAAGCGCTCTCCCAGCTGAGCTATAGCCCCATAACGGGTCCGGCATGGCCGGTTTTCCGGGAACCGAAGCGGTGTGTCCGTTCGGTGTGCGGCTTATTACTTCCGGTGATCGGAGATGGCAAGCCGAAAAATGAGATCCGGCCGGTTTTTTTGAAACCGGCCGGAAAATCAAAAGCTTAAACTTCGTCTTCGTCGCCGGTGACGCCGATCAGGCCGGTCATGTCGTCATCGTCGTCTTCTTCCTGTTCCAGGAATGTATCGTCCTCGTCGCCGTCGATTTCGACGTCGTCATCGCCGAGATCCGGGATGTCGTCGCCGGCCGCTGCTTCGTCGTCGGCATCCTCGAGCGAGACGAGTTCGACTTCGGTGTTCTCCGTATCGACTTCGTTGACATCCTCTTCCTCAGCCTTTTCGAGAACGGCGACAGCAGCCGTTTCCTCGAAATAGGACAAGGGGTAGGACTTGCCCGTGTAGGGGGAGACGATCGGATCGCGGTTCAGGTCGTAGAACTTCCTGCCCGTTTCCGGATCGATGCGTTTGGTTCCGAGTTCCGCTTTTGCCACAGTCGAAGCCTTCTCTGTGCCGTATGTTTCCGGCGGGGCCGGGTTGCCGGCGCGTTGAACGGTAGAATGATTAGCCGGTCCCCATAGTCGTCTTGGGCAATCCTGTCAAAGCCAAACTTCGGGAGGAAACGGCCGCCGCTCCCGGACGAATGTTTTCCGGCGGGATGATGACGCTTTAAATCGTTTGTGATAGCAAGCCCGCGTTCTCCCCGGGCGATCCTCTCCGGGGAGCGGTGGATGTATATAAGGAAGACGCCCATGTCGCACGGCGCAAGCAGCCGGCCCGCAACCGCCCGCAAATCCTCAGGCCTTTCCGGGACCGTCCGCATCCCCGGCGACAAGTCGATTTCCCATCGCTCCTTCATGTTCGGCGGGCTTGCCAGCGGCGAGACGCGCATCACCGGCCTGCTCGAAGGCGAGGACGTCATCAACACCGGCAAGGCCATGCAGGCCATGGGCGCCAAGATCCGCAAGGACGGCGATACCTGGATCATCAACGGCCTCGGCAATGGCGCGCTGCTGGCGCCGGAAGCGCCGCTCGATTTCGGCAATGCCGGCACCGGCTGCCGCCTGACCATGGGCCTCGTCGGCGTCTACGATTTCTCGTCCACCTTCGTCGGCGATGCCTCGCTCACCAAGCGTCCGATGGGCCGCGTGCTCAATCCGCTGCGTGAAATGGGCGTGCAGGTAACGTCCGTTGACGGCGACCGCCTGCCCGTGACGCTGCATGGCCCGAAGACCCCGACGCCGATCACTTACCGCGTGCCGATGGCGTCCGCCCAGGTGAAGTCCGCTGTGCTGCTCGCCGGCCTCAACACGCCGGGCATCACGACGGTCATCGAGCCGATCATGACGCGCGACCATACGGAAAAGATGCTGCAGGGTTTTGGCGCCAACCTGACCGTCGAGACGGATGCGGACGGTGTGCGCACGATCCGGCTTGAAGGTCGTGGCAAGCTCACCGGCCAGGTCATCGACGTGCCGGGCGATCCGTCCTCCACGGCCTTCCCGCTGGTTGCAGCGCTGCTCGTGCCGGGCTCGGACATCACGATCCTCAACGTGCTGATGAACCCGACCCGCACCGGCCTGATCCTCACCTTGCAGGAAATGGGCGCGAACATCGAAGTGCTGAACGCGCGCCTTGCCGGCGGCGAAGACGTCGCGGACCTGCGCGTGCGCTCCTCCGAGCTCAAGGGCGTGACGGTGCCGGAAGACCGCGCGCCGTCGATGATCGACGAATATCCGGTGCTCGCTGTCGCCGCCGCCTTCGCGGAAGGCACGACAGTGATGAACGGCCTGGAAGAACTGCGCGTCAAGGAAAGCGACCGGCTTTCGGCCGTCGCGATCGGCCTCAAGCTTAACGGCGTGGACTGCGACGAGGGCGAATCCTCGCTCGTCGTGCGCGGCCGCCCGGATGGCAAGGGCCTCGGCAACGCCTCGGGTGCGGCTGTCGCCACCCATCTCGATCATCGCATCGCCATGAGCTTCCTCGTCATGGGCCTCGTCTCGGAACATCCGGTTACCGTGGACGACGCGACGATGATCGCCACGAGCTTCCCGGAGTTCATGGACCTGATGGCGGGGCTTGGGGCGAAGATCGAGGTGAACGATTGACGCTCGCGCGTGGCGATGCCGGCTCATGAATTTGCGCCATGCACCTTGCCTCTTGGCATCGCCCCTCGTCTTCCGCTAACACCCTTCATGAAAAACATGTGACACATGGGTGTTCTATGAAAACGATTGCCATCGATGGTCCCGCCGCTGCCGGCAAGGGTACGCTGTCGCGCCGCATTGCGGAGGACTATGGCTTTCATCACCTCGATACGGGGCTGACCTATCGCGCGACGGCGAAGGCGCTCATCGATCGCGGGCTGCCGCTCGACGACGAGGCGGTGGCGGCCGGCGTGGCGCGCAATCTGGATCTCGGCGGGCTCGACCGCACGGTGCTGTCCGCCCATGACATCGGCGAGGCGGCGTCGAAGATCGCCGTGATGCCGTCCGTGCGCCGGGCGCTGGTCGAGGCGCAGCGCGGTTTTGCGGCGCGCGAGCCCGGCACGGTGCTCGACGGGCGTGATATCGGCACCGTGGTCTGCCCCGATGCGGCGGTGAAACTCTATGTCACGGCCTCGCCCGAAGTGCGCGCGACGCGCCGCCTGGACGAGATCGTGGCGGGCGGCGGGGTGGCCGATTTCGAGACGATCCTCGACGATATCCGCCGCCGCGACGAGCGCGACATGGGCCGCGCCGACAGCCCGCTTCGCCCCGCCGACGATGCGCACTTGCTTGATACCTCGGAAATGAGTATAGAGGCGGCGTTTTCGGCGGCTAAATCGATCATCGACGCCGCTCTGAAGCACTAGAACGAAGCCTGTCCCCGCGCCGGATTTGCTGCCTCACGAGGCAGCGGACAAAGCTCCGTTTATCATCAACGCTAACCCCCGGCGCCCGTGCCCGAGTGGCACACCAGGAGTTTTCATGTCTCAAGCAAACCCCACGCGCGAAGATTTCGCAGCCCTTCTGCAGGAATCCTTTGCGTCTAACGACCTGGCCGAAGGCTATGTCGCCAAGGGCATCGTTACGGCCATCGAGAAGGACGTCGCCATCGTCGACGTCGGCCTCAAGGTCGAAGGTCGCGTACCGCTGAAGGAATTCGGTGCCAAGTCCAAGGACGGCACGCTGAAGGTCGGCGACGAAGTCGAAGTCTATGTCGAGCGCATCGAAAACGCGCTGGGCGAAGCTGTTCTTTCGCGCGAAAAGGCTCGCCGCGAAGAGAGCTGGGCCAAGCTCGAAGTCAAGTTCGAAGCCGGCGAGCGCGTCGAAGGCGTCATCTTCAACCAGGTCAAGGGTGGCTTCACCGTCGATCTCGACGGCGCCGTTGCCTTCCTGCCGCGTTCGCAGGTCGACATCCGTCCGATCCGCGACGTCACGCCGCTCATGCACAACCCGCAGCCCTTCGAAATCCTCAAGATGGACAAGCGTCGCGGCAACATCGTCGTTTCGCGCCGTACGGTTCTCGAAGAATCGCGCGCCGAGCAGCGTTCTGAAATCGTTCAGAACCTCGAAGAAGGCCAGGTTGTTGACGGCGTCGTCAAGAACATCACCGATTACGGTGCGTTCGTTGACCTCGGCGGCATCGACGGCCTGCTGCACGTCACCGACATGGCCTGGCGCCGCGTCAACCATCCGTCGGAGATCCTGTCCATCGGCCAGCAGGTCAAGGTTCAGATCATCCGCATCAACCAGGAAACCCACCGCATCTCGCTCGGCATGAAGCAGCTCGAGTCGGATCCGTGGGATGGCATCGGCACCAAGTACCCGACCGGCAAGAAGATCTCCGGTACGGTCACGAACATCACCGACTACGGTGCGTTCGTCGAGCTGGAGCCGGGCATCGAAGGCCTGATCCACATCTCCGAAATGTCCTGGACCAAGAAGAACGTTCACCCCGGCAAGATCCTGTCCACGAGCCAGGAAGTCGACGTAGTCGTTCTCGAAGTCGATCCGACGAAGCGCCGCATCTCGCTCGGTCTCAAGCAGACCCTCGAGAACCCGTGGCAGGCCTTCGCGCACAGCCATCCGGCTGGCACGGAAGTCGAAGGCGAAGTCAAGAACAAGACCGAATTCGGCCTGTTCATCGGCCTCGACGGCGACGTGGACGGCATGGTGCACCTCTCCGACCTCGACTGGAACCGTCCGGGCGAGCAGGTCATCGAGGAGTTCAACAAGGGCGACGTCGTCAAGGCTGTCGTTCTGGATGTGGACGTCGACAAGGAGCGCATCTCGCTCGGCATCAAGCAGCTCGGCAAGGACTCGGTCGGCGACGCCGCTGCGTCAGGCGACCTGCGCAAGAACGCCGTCGTTTCGGCTGAAGTCATCGCGATCAACGATGGCGGCATCGAAGTGCGTCTCGTCAACCACGAAGACCTCACCTCGTTCATCCGCCGCAACGACCTGTCGCGTGACCGTGACGAACAGCGTCCGGAGCGTTTCTCGGTCGGCCAGACCGTCGACGCCCGCGTGCTGAACTTCTCGAAGAAGGATCGCAAGATCCAGCTTTCGATCAAGGCGCTCGAAATCGCCGAAGAGAAGGAAGCCGTCGCACAGTTCGGTTCGTCCGATAGCGGCGCGTCGCTCGGCGACATCCTCGGCGCGGCTCTGAAGAACCGCAACAACGCCGAGTAAGCCTTGCTTGCTTGAAAAATAAGAAGCCCGCGGAGAGCGATCTCCGCGGGCTTTTTCGTTCAGGTCCAGTAGTCGCCGAGCTTCTGGTAGAAGACGAGGCCCGGCTCGATGACGCCGACCATCTCCGCCGTCTTCTCGCGCCGGCGCACCATGTCGGTGGTTTCCGGGGTGGCTTCTCCCGGTTCGTCGCCGGAGGCATCCGGGTCTGCATCCTCGCCGTCCCCTTCGCCTTCACCCTCCGCCTGCTCTTCGTCCTTCTCCGTGTCGCGGGTTTCGAACCATTCAAGATCCTCTTCCGCTGGCAGGTAGGGCACGAAGGCGAGCGGCACACCCTCGCGCGGCAAGACCGTTGCTGCAAGCAGCCTCTCGGGTGTCGTGTCGGCCGCGACGGCGGCCCGGATGGTTTCTCTCTGCAGCGGCAGCGGCAGGGCGTCGTCCAGCTCGGCCGTCTGGCGCGGCAGGGTCGGGGTCGATTGCGTGGTCTCGGCGCGCACCTTGCCGCCATCGGCGACCGTTTCGGCCTCCATTGCCTGTTCTGCGGCCTGTTCTGGCAGTTTAGTGCGGAGGGGATTTTGGTTCTGCTCCGCCGGCGGATCGATGGGCTGTTCCAGCAGCGCTTGCAGGAACTTCGCCTCTTCCGGCGACAGGTTTTCGACGAGGTGGGCGACGGCCTGCATCACGAGTGCCTGCGGCAGGTCACGCGCCACGGCTTGCAGCACGCTGCGCGCGAGCGCCTGGCCGGCGGCATTGGCGGTCTGCGCCTTGGCGGGCATCTCGTCCTGCTTCACGGCCGGCGCCGCTTTCTGCGTTTCTTCCGTATCGTTGTTGTCGCGGGTAACCGCCTCGGTTGCTTCCACCGGCGGCCGGTCGGCGACCTTGGTGATGGGAGCCTGCACGGGCAGCTCCGTCCGCGCTGTCGTATTCGCTTGAACCGGCAGGCGGTTCGCGCCGGCGAGGGCGACCGGGCGTGCCAGCGCCGTTTCCACCGTGCGCGTCGTGGTCACGGTTCGCGGCTTGCTGCCGCTGTCGAGATCGAAGATGCGCTTCAGCACGGTCTGGAGCGCGCGGGCATCGCCGGCGATCTGCGTTGCCTGAGCGGTCTGCTGCGGACCATGGCGGCCGACGGCGGCGAGCTGCTGGGCGGTGAGACCGAGCGGCTTCTGCTGGCGTTCCGCGCCGGCGGCGGGAAGATCGACGGCATCGAGGCGTGCCGTCAGCAGGATGGCGAGCTTTTGCGCTTCCGGCCCGTTCGGGTTGCGCACCACCTCGACGAGGCTGCGCGTCGGCATGGCGGAAAGCACGGTGCCGATCAGTTTTTCCACGGCGGGGCGAAGTTCCGGCGGCAGCTTGGCGAGGATGTCGGCAAGCTTGCGCCCGCCTTCGCCCTCCCGGCCGGGCAAGGTCTTCAGCGCGGCAAGCAGCGTCTCGAGCAGGTCGCGGCTCGGGCTCGGCTCGCTCGTGCGCGGCATGTGCTTGAGCATGGTCTCGATGAGGCGCAGCAGCACCTCGGCGCGGAGATTGGCGAGGGCGGCGGCGGAAAGCTGCGGCTTGACGGCGGCCTCGACGGGGGTGCCGGCCTGAAGGGCGAGGGAGGGCTGTAGTGCCCCGGTCGTAGGTGCCACTCGTGGCAGCATGCCCGCCTCCTGTTCTTCCCGGCCGATGCTATCCGCATCGCAAAGCCTGCCAATGTTCCATCGTTCGTCGGATGGCGCATCATGCGCGACGCTGCGAGGTGATGATCTTCGGCCCGGACGAACCGGGCATTTCTGCGGAGGCGACGGATAACCCGGCGAAACACTGAACCGCTGCAACTGTGCCGGACGGGCGAGCCCGCTATTCCGAACAACTTCCTATCCATTAGAATTGGCATTTTATGGTTAACGAATTGCTAACGCGTGCTGAAACGCTTCGCACACGCAGCATTGTTGACCCCGAATTGTCGCGCGAAACGGGCCTTGCCCCTTATGCTCAGCTCGCGTAAATCTTCCCGGCACTGTTGGCCGCCGGTGTTTTGCGGGCCGCGGATGCGGCGGAGACCCCCTCGATGAACCTCACCAATCCCATCCTCAACACCGACAGCTACAAGTTCAGCCACTACCTGCAATATCCGCCAGAAACGCGCGCGATTTCCTCCTATGTCGAGGCGCGCGGCCATTCCGAGCAGCCGGAAGTGCTGTTCTTCGGCCTCCAGATGTTCCTCAAGGACTATCTGTCGAAGCCGGTCACGCGCCAGGATATCGAGGAGGCCGAAGGCATCGTGACGGCCCATGGCCTGCCGTTCAACCGCGAGGGCTGGGCGCATATCGTCAACAAGCACGGTGGCTTCCTCCCGCTTCTCATCGAGGCGCTGCCGGAAGGCACCATGGTGCGTCGCGGCGTGCCGGTCGTTCAGGTGGTGAACACCGATCCGGCCTGCTACTGGCTGACCTCCTATATCGAGACCTCGCTTCTGCGCGCCATCTGGTATCCGAGCACGGTCGCCTCCAATTCGCGCAAGGTGAAGCAGATCATCCAGCCCCTCTTGGAAAAGACCTGCGACGACCCGGCCGCCGTCCTCCCCTTCCGCCTGCACGATTTTGGCGCGCGCGGCACGACGAGCTTCGAGCAGGCGGGCATCGGCGGTGCGGCGCATCTCGTCAACTTCATGGGCACGGATACGGTGAGCGCCGTACTCTTCGCCCGCCGCTACTACGGTGCCGACATGGCCGGCTTCTCGATCCCGGCCTCCGAGCACTCGACCATGACCTCCTGGGGCCAGGAGCACGAGGCGGAAGCCTATGGCAACATGATCGACAAGTTCGGGGCCAAGGGCCTCTATGCCGTCGTCTCCGACAGCTACGACATCAACAATGCCGTCGCGGAAATCTGGGGCAAGCAGCTGAAGGAGCGGGTGCAGACGGCCGGCGGCACGCTGGTCGTGCGCCCCGACAGCGGCGATCCGGTGGAGACACCGGTGCAGGTCGTGCGCCAGCTCGCCTATGCCTTCGGCACGCACCTGAATGCCAAGGGTTACAAGGTGCTCGACGACAGCGTGCGCGTCATCCAGGGCGATGGCATTTCACCCGCCGATATCGGCCTTATACTCGGCCGCCTGGAGGCCTTCGGCTTCTCCGCGGAAAACATCGCCTTCGGCATGGGCGCGGGCCTTTTGCAGAAGGTCAACCGTGACACCTATTCCTTCGCCATGAAGGCCAATGCCCGGCAGGATACGGCCGGCGCCTGGCACGACGTCTACAAGCGCCCGGCGACGATGAACTTGAAAGCCTCGAAGGCTGGCCGGCAGGCGGTGGTGACGGGCGTTGGCGGCCTGGAAGCCGCGCGCGTCGACCAGCTCGTCGGCCGCGAAAACCTGCTCCAGCCAGTCTGGCGCGATGGCAAGCTTTTGCGCGACTGGACCTTCGACGAGGTGCGCGCCCGCGCCGCCTGATCCCCTTGCAGACGGGCGTCCGCCGCTCCATCTTGGCTTCGATGACTGGAGACGAGAGATGACGGTACGCCCGCCGCAGGCGCTCGCCCCCTCCTTCACCAAGGACACGGGGCTGAACATCCTGGAATACGAGCTGATGTCGGAACGGGCGGATGCGCTCGGCCGGCATGGGCTGAAGGTCGAGAAGGCGCTGGCGCTGCTCGCCGAGCGCCTTGCCGCCGGCTGCACCGAGCTGGAACGCGAGGACCTGCTGAACGACGCGGCAGACAAAGTCTGGGCCTTCTTCATCCAGCGGGAAATGTGCGGCCTGCGCAGCCAGAAGGATGCTGTCCGCCGCTACGCCATTCCACCGGAAGTCATCGCCCGGCTCGGCATCGTGCGGCGCAAGCCCTGATCGTCAGGCCACGAGCTGACGGGTGATGAGGTCGTAGATGCCGTTGTCATCGACGCGCAGCGTGAAGATTTCCTTCTTGGCCTCTTCGCGCTCTTCCTGCTCGCGCACGCTTGCGGCATCGAGATCGCGAACGGTTTCCGCCGTGATGTCCTTGGCGTCGGTCGGGGCCTTGTCGGATTTCGCTGGCGTCTTCTCGGCAAGTGCCGTCGCCGCGGCACCGGCTGCAAGCAGCTGGATCGTGTCGACCGCGGCTTTTGCCGGGTCGTTCGCCGCCTTGCCGTCCGTCTTGCCCTTCGTCGCATCCTCATGGGCGCGGCCGACGGCGTCCTGCAGCTTCTGCACGTCTTCGAGCTTCTCGCCGGCTTCCAGCGATTGGATCGTTTCCTCGCGCTCGGCGCGGGTCTCGGCATCCTCGACGCGAGTCGGGTCGCGCTTCGTGCGGTCGAGCTTGAGTTCCTCGATGGTCTTCGGGTCGGCCGCGTCTTCCAGACGGGCGAGCACCTTGCGCATCTCGGGCGTCAGTGCCTTTTCGTCGCGCGCCTTCTCGGCAAGCGCTTCCTTCACGCGCTCCGCTTCCGCGCCATAAGGGCTGCGGATCGCCGCGACGAGATCCGTCGCCTTGAGGCCGAGATCGGAAAGGCCGGATTTGCTTTCCAGCGTCGCCACGTCCGTCGGCAATTCGCCGCGCAGGCGCGTCAGCATGTTGGAAAGGCGTTTTTCGAAATCGGCGTCCGCTTCCTCCTCGCCCTGCTCCACGCCGGAGGCGAATGCGAGGCGGGCGACGAGGTTGGCGGTCTGGTCGTCCGAGGGCCCGGACATCGCCTGCTTGACGGCGGTCAGCGTTGTGCCGAGCCCGCCGAGCGTCACGTTGAGCGTGCTGCCCTTGGCCGGGAGCGCGATGCCGTCGACGAGCGTCAGCATGTCGGAAAGGCGCTGCGCGAAGGCGCGGGACGTTTCGCCCTCCTGCTGCGTCACGCCGAGCGCATCGCTGAAGCGGGAGATGAGCTTGGCGAGCGTATCCTCGCCGCGGCCGTTGCTGCCGAAGAAATGTTCGTTGATGCGGGCATTCGCCTGCCGCGCGGTGTCATCCGAACGCAGGGCCGCCGGCTGCAGGACGTCATCGGTCTTGCGCCCGCTGGTCTTTTCCGCTTCCTCGCGGCGCCGATCCTCGATCGTCTCGACGATCGACTGCATCGCCGAGACGGCGGCGGTGGACTGCGCGCTTTGCAGGGGTGTCAACATGGCAACCTCCAGTCTTGCCGGAGGATAGTCCGCAGGCGATTAACCGAACGTTAAGCCTGTGCCCGTCGGATTTCGGGGGTATCCGGCGGCTGTGGCCGGCAGACGACCGTCACCAGCACGAAGCTGACATAGAGCAGCAGATACCACGAGCCGAGCTTGGTGAAGGGCACCATGTGCCAGGTCTTCTGCCCCGGATAGAGCCATACACCCGTTGCCGTGCCGATGTTTTCGGCGATCCAGAGAAAAATGCTGGTGAAGAAAGCCGCGAGCACGAGCGGCATCCAGCGCGGCTTTTCTTCGACCGTGTAGTAGATGCGCACCCGCCAGAACAGCAGCACCGTCGCCGCGAAGAGCACCATGCGGATGTCGATGAAAAAATGGTGCATGTAGAAATTGACGTAGATGGCGATCGCCAGCAGCGCCGTCGCCCAGAAGGGCGGATAGTGGGTGAAGCGCATGTCGAAGATGCGGATGGCGCGCGCCATGTAGCTGCCGACCGAGGCATACATGAAGCCGGAAAACAGCGGCACGCCGCCGATGCGGATGAGCGCCTCCTCCGGGTAGACCCACGAGCCCATATGGACCTTGAAGATCTCCATGGCCGTGCCGACGAGGTGATAGATCAGGATGACCTTCGCTTCCTCGAAGCTCTCCATCTTGAGCTTGAGGAAGGTGACCTGGATGGCGAGCGCCATCACGAAAAGCGCGTCGTAGCGATGGATCGGCCAGTCCGGCTGCCAGACGAGTTTCGTCAGGATGATCAGCCCGAGCATCAGCCCGCCGAACAGGCAGGCCCAGGCCTGCTTCAGCCCGAACAGCACGAATTCGGCAAGCCCCGGCGGCAGCGCCGCCAGCCGGCCGCGGATCACGCGGCGCAACGGCTCCAGCGTCGGCCCGGTCTGGTGCTGCTCCTGCACGAAAAGGCTCAGCTATGCGCGAAAATGTCGGTCTCTTCCCAGCCGATGAGGTCGAGCTTGGCGCGGGTCGGCAGGAAGGCGAAACAGGCTTCCGCATGGGCCAGCCGGCCGTCGCGCACGAGGCGCGCATTCAGCTTGTCGCGCAGTGCATGCAGGTGCAGCACATCGGAGGCGGCATATTCGAGCTGCGCCGGCGACAGCGTTTCGGCCGCCCAGTCGGAGGACTGCTGGTGCTTGGAAATGTCGACCTCGAGCATTTCCTTGAGATTGTCCTTCAGGCCGTGCCGGTCGGTATAGGTGCGCGTCAGCCGCGAGGCGATCTTGGTGCAGAACACCGGCGTGGTGGTGACACCGAAGGTGTGGAACAGCACGGCGATATCGAAGCGGCCGTAGTGGAAAATCTTCTGGCGGGCCGGATCTTCCAGCATGGCCGTCAGGTTCGGCGCCTCCTTCTGGCCGGCGGCGATGCGGATGACATCCGCCGTGCCGTCGCCCGGCGAAAGCTGCACCACGCAGAGCCGGTCGCGCCGCGGGATGAGGCCGAGCGTCTCGGTGTCGATGGCGATGGCGCCGGTGTAGCGGGCCGCATCCGCCGCGGAAATGTCGCCTTCGTGATAGCGGATTGCACTTGCCATGAAAAACCCCATCTAAGCTGCACGATTATCGTGAGGCCTATAGCGCATGTTTCCGGCTCGCGGTACTTCTTTGTGGAAGACGAAGGACCGGCCGCCGGCCGGAAGAGACGATGAAGATACGATTGGCCCTTGTCGCCCTGAGCCTCCTGTTTGCCCCGGCCGCCACGCAGGCGCAGGTTTTTCATGACCTGCCCGGTGTCGTGACGACACAGGAGCATGAAGCCGAGGAGCGGGTGGACTGCACGCCGCGCTACATTCCGCCGCCGGAAAACAGCACGCAGCAACATTGGGGCCGCACGGTCTATGACTGCACGCGCAGCGGCGTGACCACGACGGGCAGCGGCATGCCGCTGTCGCGCGAGCGCAACCTGCGCGGCCTCGACTGGTAACATTCTCCCATCCATTCTCCGGAGCAGCCATGACCGATGCCCCCCTGCCGCTGGTGATCAGCGCGCCCGAGCCGCGCTCGCTGGACTTGATCTTCACGCGGGAGGCCGAGGCCGAGCTGCGCAGCACCTACCGCATCGTCGAGGCCGATCCGGACAACATCGCCGGGCTTTCCGACGATGTGCTCGGCGAGGCGCGCTATATCCTTGGACAGCCGCCGCTCTCCGCCGAGACGCTGGCGCGCATGCCGAAATTGCGTGCCATCCTCAATGTCGAGAGCAATCTCCTCAACAACATGCCCTACGAGATCCTGTTTTCGCGCGGCATTCATGTCGTGACGACGGGGCAGGTCTTTGCCGAGCCGGTCGCGGAACTCGGCCTCGCCATGGCCTTGAACCTCGCGCGCGGGGTGATCGATGCGGACGTCGCGTTCCGCGAGGGCAAAGAGCTCTGGGGCGGCGAGGGCAACCAGTCAGCCCGCCTTCTCTCCGGCTCCGAAATCGGCATCGTCGGTTTCGGTGATCTCGGCCGGGCGCTGAACCGCGTGCTTTCCGGCTTCCGGGCGAAAATCCGCGTGTTCGATCCCTGGCTGCCGCCGTCGATGCTGCGCGAGGCGGGCGTCGAGCCGGCGTCGCTCTCCGAAGTGCTGGCGATGAGCGATTTCGTCTTCGTCGTCGCCTCGGTGACGAGCGAGAACAAGGGGTTCCTCGGCGCTGAGGCCTTCGCCTCCATGCGAAAGGGCGCGGGTTTCATCCTGCTCAGCCGCGCCGACGTGGTCGATTTCCCGGCGCTGATGGCGGCCGTCGCATCCGGCCATATCGTTGCGGCAAGTGACGTCTATCCGGAGGAACCACTGCCGCTCGACCATCCGGTGCGCACGCTTGCCGGTTTCGTGCGTTCGGCGCACCGCGCCGGCGCGCTCGACAGTGCCTTCAAGAAGATGGGCGACATGGTGCTGGAGGATATGGTGTTGATGGACCGCGGCCTGCCGCCGATGCGCTGCAAGCGCGCCGAGCGCGAGACGGTGTCGCGCATGCGCTCGAAGCCGGTGAGCGTCAACTGAAACGAAAAGGCCGTGGCGGTTTCCCGCCACGGCCTTTTCGATTTTTGCGCCTTGGTCAGGCGCGTTTGAGGACCTTGATGAGCACGAGCAGGATCACCGCGCCGATCGTGGCGTTGATGATCGCGGCGAGAATGCCGCCGCCGATGGAGAAGCCGAGCCGGGGAAACAGGAAACCGGCGATGAAGGCGCCGACGATGCCGACGACGATATTGCCGATGAGGCCATAGCCGAAGCCCGAGACGATCAGGCCCGCAAGCCAGCCCGCAATGGCGCCGATGAGGAGGAAAATAAGAATGCTTTCAATGCCCATGGAATGCTCCCTTTGACAGCATCATTCTGTCACTGCTCAATCTGGCAGCCGTTTTCCGGAAAGCAAGGGGCTTTGAAAACTTCTCTTCAGCCGCTCAGACGATGCCGCCGCCCCCGCTCGCCACCGCCGGCCGCTCGCCGGTGACCTTCGCCCGGTAACCCGCCGCCCGGTAGGTCGCGACCGGATCGATCGCGCCGCCGGACTCCAGCCGCGCCATGGCAAGGATCGGCTCGACATCGGTGCGAAAGCCGACCTTCAGCGTCTCCGACGCCATCAGCGCATCGTTGCCGTCCTGATAGCCAAGGAGCGCCGCGCGATCGACGATCAGCCCCTGCGCATAGGCACGGCAGACCTCCGTGGCGCTGCGCATCAGGCTTTCGATCGGGTCGGTCACGTTGTGGCTCTGGTCGAGCATATGCGCCGGCGCAAAGCCCTCAGCCTTGCGCACCTCCGCATCGACCAGTTCGTTGAAGACGAGGAAGAGCCGGTAGGGATCGATCGAGCCCGTATCGAGATCGTCGTCGCCATATTTCGAATCGTTGAAATGGAAGCCGCCGAGTTTCTTGAACTGGATGAGCCGGGCGACGATCATCTCGATATTGACGTTCGGCGCATGGTGGCCGAGATCGACGAGGCAATAGGCCTTGGGGCCGAGTTCCTGCGCGATCAGGTAGTTGCTGCCCCAGTCCTGCACCACCGTCGAATAGAAGGCCGGCTCGTACATCTTGTGCTCGGTAAAGAGCCGCCAATCCTCCGGCAGCTCCTTGTAGATCGCCTTCATCGCATCGAGATAACGCTCGAAGCTTTTCGTGAAATTCGCCTGCCCCGGAAAGTTCGTGCCGTCACCGATCCACACCGTCAGCGCCTTCGAGCCGAGCGCATTGCCGATGGCGATGCATTCGAGATTGTGCTCGACGGCCTGCTGGCGCGTCGCGGCATTGGCGTGTGAGAGCGAACCGAACTTGTAGGAATGCTCCTGCTGCGGCGCATCGGAAAAAGTGTTGGAGTTCATCGCGTCGAAACCGAGGCCGAGCGCATTGCCCCGTTCCTTCAATTCCTTGAGGTCCGTTACCTTGTCCCACGGAATATGTAAGGAGACCGTGGGCGTCGCGCGGGTCAGTTCCTGGATGACCGCGCAATCCTCCAGCTTGTCGAAGATGTTGCGCGGCTCGCCCTCGCCGGGAAAACGGGCAAAGCGCGTGCCACCGGTACCGACGCCCCAGGAGGGCACTGCCACCGCATAGGCCGCGACCTTGCGCTTCACCGCATCTATATCGACGCCGCGGCGGGCAAGCTGCGCGCCGAGATGCGCATAGTCGCTCTTTAGATCGGCAAGACGCCTGTCGTTCTCGCGCGAAACCACGTCCTTGGAAATCATCGTCATCGGTCGATCTCCTCAGCGCGTGAAGGACTGGGCATTGCCCGCGTCGACATTGACGATATTGCCGGTCGATTTCGCCGACATGTCGGAGGCGAGGAAGTAGATCGCCTCGGCGATGTCCTCCGGATAGACCGACATCTTCAGCATGGAGCGCTCGCGATAATGCGCCTCCAGGTCATCCGTCTTGTAGGTTGCCGCGCGCTGTTCCTTCCACTCGCCGGTCCAGATTTTCGAGCCGCGCAGCACCGCGTCCGGGTTCACCACATTGACGCGAATTTGCTCGGATGCACCTTCGAGCGCCAAGCAGCGGGCAAGATGGATCTCGGCGGCCTTCGCCGTGCAATAGGCCGAGGCGCCGGGGGAGGCGGCAAGGCCGTTCTTCGAGGCGACGAAGACCACGTTGCCGCCAGCCTTCTGCCGGCGGAAGATGCGGAAGGCTTCGCGCGAGACGAGGAAATAACCGGTGGCGAGAATGCTGATATTCTTGTTCCAGAGCTCCAGCGTCGTTTCCTCGATGACGGCGGAGGAGGCGAGGCCGGCATTGGAGACGAGGATGTCGAGGCCGCCGAATTCGACCAGCGTATCGGCAAAGCTCTTCGCCACCAGCGCTTCATCCGTCACGTTCATCGCGACCGAGCGCACGACATCCTTGCCATAGCGGCTGGCAAGCTCGTTTTGCGCGGCGGCAAGCGCCGCCTCGTCGATATCGGCCAGCACCACGCAGGCGCCTTCCGCCATCAGCCGGTTGGCCGTTGCCTTGCCGATGCCGCCGGCACCTCCGGTGACGAGCGCGATGCGACCGGCGAGGCTCTTCGGCTTCGGCATGCGCTGGAGTTTTGCCTCTTCCAGCAGCCAATATTCGATGTCGAAGGCCTCCTGCTCCGGAAGGCCGACATAGTCCGACACACCGGAAGCGCCGCGCATGACATTGATGGCGTTGACATAGAACTCGCCGGAAATGCGCGCCGTCGCCTTGTCCTTGGCAAAGGTGATCATGCCGACGCCGGGCACCAGATAGACCACGGCATTCGGATCACGCATGGCCGGGCTGTTGTCCCGCTTGCAGCGCTCGTAGTAGGCGGCGTAATCGGCCCGATAGGCGGCTATCGCATCGGCGAGGCCGGCAAGCGTCTTGTCGACATCCGGATTGGCCGGATCGAAATCGACGACCAGCGGCCGGATTTTCGTGCGCAAGAAATGGTCAGGGCAGCTCGTACCGAGGGCCGCGAGTGGTGCAAGATTCTTCGACGTCACGAAGTCCAGCACGGCCTCGCCATCGTCGAAATGGCCGACCTTCTTCTCGTCCTCGCTGATCATGCCGCGGATGATCGGCATCAGCTTTTCTGCAACCGCGCGGCGCTCGGCAGCGGCCAGCACCGGCTTCACCGCACCACCGAAGGCCGGCGCCGTGTTGTTTTCTTCGAACCAGCCGATCGCCTTGTTGATGATCTCGATGGTGACCTCGTAGCATTCCTTGGCCGTATCGCCCCAGGTGAAGAGCCCATGGCTTTCCAGCACGAGGCCGCGCGCCGTCGGGTTTTCCAGGCAGAACTTTTCGAGCCATAGGCCCAGTTCAAAGCCTGGCCGCTTCCAGGGAAGCCAGCCGATATCGTCGCCGAAAATCTGCTGCGTCAGCTCGCGGCTGTTCTTTGCGGCGGCAATCGCGATGATCGCGTCCGGATGCATGTGATCGACATGCTTCTTCGGCACATAGGCATGCAGCGGTGTGTCGATCGAGGCGGCGCGCGGGTTGAGGTTGAAGGTGCAGTGGGGGAGGTAACCCACCATCTCATCCTCATGCTCCAGGCCGCGATAGAGCCCCTTCAGCGCAGTCAGCTTGTCCATGTAAAGCGTGGCAAAGCCGTCCATCTTGATCGTGCCGACATCGCCGCCCGAGCCCTTGACCCAGAGAACCTCCACCTCGCCCGCGCCGAGCGGATCCTTCTCGATGACCTTTGCCGAGGTGTTGCCGCCGCCGTAATTGGTAATGCGCTTGTCGGAGCCGAGCAGGTTGGAGCGATAAAGCAGCCGCTCGGGCTCGCTCATCGTCGACGCCTTTGCGTCATCCCACAGGGTTGCAAGGCGTGCGCCCTGGTTCTTCTCCAGCATCGGCATTTCCTCCCGGTGTTTCGTATGCGCAAGGCTATCGCCGCGCTTGAAGGCATGCTTTCAAATCTCACGGAAACTTCGCGGATGTCAATCATAAACGATCAAAAACAGTCATATTGCGCTGCACAATGAAAAAATATGATTGATCGTGATTGACATTGCGCGTTCCTGATGGAAGCATTGCCAGCACTGGAGGAACCATGCACGAGAAGGAAAGACATCGGATCATTCTGTCCGCGGTTCAGGAAAAGCCGGTCGTCACCGTGCCCGAACTGGTGGACCTGACCGACAGTTCCGAAGCGACGATACGCCGCGACATCGCGGCCCTGCACGTGCAGAAGAAGCTGCGCCGGGTGCGCGGCGGCGCCGAGGCGCTGCATCCGCCGCAATTCGTCGGCCTCGCCGGCCGGCCCTTCACGGTGAACGAGACGCTGAACACCCGTCAGAAACAGGCGATCGCCAAGGAGGCTGTCGGGCTCTGCGAGGACGGCGACCCGATCATCATCAACGGCGGCACCACGACGTTCCAGATGGTGCATTTCCTGACCAACCGCCGCATGCAGGTCTTCACCAACTCGTTCAACATCGCCGAACACCTGCTGAAGCATTCGAAGAACACGATCATGCTCTCGGGCGGCACGATCTACCGCGAGCAGAACATCGTGCTCAGCCCCTTCGACAATGACGTGACGCGCAATTTCTATGCGCGCCGCATGTTCATGGGCGCGCAGGGCCTCGGGCCGCTCGGCCTGATGGAGGCAGATCCGCTGCTCATCCAGGCGGAGCAGAAACTGATCGACCAGGCGGACGAACTCATCGTGCTGGTCGATTCCACCAAATTCAAGAAGCGCTCCAGCCTCATTCTCTGCGGGCTGAAGCGCATCGCAACCGTCATCACGGATTCGGGCATCGAGGACAGGGATGCCGCGATGCTGGAGGAGGCCGGCGTCAACCTGATCGTCGCAAACGTTCAGGCCGATGCCAAAACGCAGAATGCACCCTCGTCGGCATGACGCCGGCGGGTTGATTTTCACTGGGAGGAAACAGTCGTGAAAATTCTGAAGACATTGCTTATGACCGCGGCCGTCTCGGTCGCGATGATGGCCACCGCGCAGGCGGAAACCAAGAAGATCGCCCTCGTCGTCAAGGCGCTCGGCATCGGCTTTTTCGAGGCCGCCAACAAGGGCGCGCAGGAAGCCGCCAAGGAACTCGGCGATGTCGAGGTCATCTATACCGGCCCGACGACGACGACCGCTGAAGGTCAGATCGAGGTGATCAACTCGCTGATCGCCCAGAAGGTCGACGCTATTGCCGTTTCGGCGAACGATACGAATGCGCTCGTACCGGCCCTCAAGAAGGCCATGGACCGCGGCATCAAGGTCATTTCCTGGGATTCCGGCGTCGCACCCGAAGGTCGCTCGATGCACCTGAACCCGTCGTCGAACCCGCTGATCGGCAACATGATCATCAAGCTCGCCGCCGACAACCTGCCGGAAGGCGGCGACGTCGCCGTGCTCTCGGCCACCGCGACTTCGACCAACCAGAATGTCTGGATCGAGGAGATGACCAAGGTGCTGCCCAACTACAAGGGCATCAACGTGGTCGCCACCGTCTATGGCGACGACCTTGCCGACAAGTCCTATCGCGAGACTCAAGGGCTCATCCAGTCGCATCCGAACCTGAAGGCGATCATCGCGCCGACCTCCGTCGGCATCGTCGCCGCCGCCCAGGCCGTCACCGACGCTGGCAAGATCGGCCAGATCAACGTCACCGGCCTCGGCCTTCCCTCGGAAATGGCCGGCCATGTGAAGTCGGGCGCCTCCAAATCCTTCGCCATCTGGAACCCGATCGACCTCGGCTATTCCGCCACCATGATCGCCTATGACCTGATCGGCGGCGCGGAAGCCAAGCCCGGCGCAGAACTGAAGATGGGCCGCATGGGCACCGTCAAGCTCGACGACAAGAACGAAGGCGCCATGGCCGATCCGTTCATCTACGATGCCAAGAACGTCGAAGAGTTCGCCAAGATCTTCTGATCTGGCGTGACCCCCCTCTGCCCTGCCGGGCATCTCCCCCTCAAGGGGGGAGATCGGATGGGGCATCGCCTCGCCCATCTCCGACGCTGCTGATGGAGCAGGGTTCTTGCCCCTTGTCGATCTCCCCCCTTGAGGGGGAGATGGCCGGCAGGTCAGAGGGGGGTGCGCATTGCCCGTTATCAAGCATGAACCCAACGAGTGGACCGAGACTTGCTGCAGGACACGACCACATCGCGGATGAAGCCCGCCGTAGCGCTTGAGGGGATCTCGAAATCCTTTCCCGGCGTGCGCGCACTCGCAGAGGTCTCGCTCGCGCTCTATCCGGGCTCGGTGACGGCGCTCGTCGGCGAAAACGGTGCCGGCAAGTCGACGCTGGTCAAAATCCTCACCGGCATCTATCAGCCCGACGAGGGCGTAATCCAAGTCGACGGCGTGGAGACCCGCTTCCCGACCGCCAATTCTGCCGCAAAAGCTGGCGTCACCGCCATCCATCAGGAGACCGTGCTGTTCGACGAACTCTCGGTCGCCGAAAACATTTTTCTGGGCCACGCCCCGCGCACTGCCCTCAGCCTCATCGACTGGAAAAGGATGAACGCCGATGCCCGCGCCCTGCTGTCCCGCGTCGGTGCCGATCTCGACCCGTCGATCCGGCTGCGCGATCTCGGCATCGCCAACAAGCACCTCGTTGCCATCGCCCGCGCGCTCTCCATCGACGCCCGCGTCGTCATCATGGACGAGCCGACGGCGGCGCTGTCGCACAAGGAAATCCACGAACTCTACGAACTGGTCGACCGGCTGAAGGCGGATGGCAAGGCGATCCTCTTCATCAGTCACAAGTTCGATGAAATTCTCCGCATCGCCGACCGCTATACTGTCTTCCGCGATGGCCGTATGGTGGGCGAGGGGCTGATTGGCGAGACGACGCAGGACGATCTCGTGCGCCTGATGGTCGGCCGCGATGTCGGCCAGGTGTTTCCCAAGCAGGAGGTGGCGATCGGCGAGCCGGTGCTCACCGTCTCCGGCTACCGCCACCCGACGGAATTCGAGGACATCAATTTCGAACTACGCCGCGGCGAAATCCTCGGCTTCTACGGCCTCGTCGGCGCAGGTCGGTCGGAATTCATGCAATCGCTGATCGGTATCACCAGGCCCTCAGCCGGTGCCGTCCGGTTGGATGGCGAGATCAAGGTCATCCGCTCGCCGGCGGAAGCGATCGAAGCCGGCATCGTCTATGTGCCGGAGGAGCGCGGCCGGCAGGGCGCGATCATCGGCCTGCCGATCTTCCAGAACGTCACGCTGCCCTCGCTCTCGCGCACCTCCCGCGCCGGCTTCCTGCGCATGGCGGAGGAGTTCGCCCTGGCGCGGGAATATACGGCACGCCTCGATCTGCGCGCCGCCTCGCTCGACCAGGATGTCGGCACGCTATCGGGCGGCAACCAGCAGAAAGTGGTGATCGCCAAATGGCTGGCGACGCGGCCGAAAGTCATCATCCTCGACGAGCCGACCAAGGGCATCGACATCGGCTCCAAGGCGGCCGTGCACGCCTTCATGAGCGAACTTGCAGCCTCGGGCCTCAGCGTCATCATGGTCTCCTCTGAAATCCCGGAAATCATGGGCATGGCCGACCGGGTCATCGTCATGCGCGAGGGCCGCATTGCCGGCCGCTTCGAGCGCGCGGACCTCACGGCGGAAAAGCTCGTGCGCGCCGCCGCCGGCATTCAGGAGGCCGCATGACACTCTTGCTCAAGAACCGCGAAATGCTGCTGGTCGTGGCGATCGTCGCCCTGGTCGTGCTGATCGCCATCCGCTTCCCGCCCTTCGTGACGCCGGGCAATCTCGCCAATGTCTACAATGACACGTCGATCCTGATCGTCCTGGCGCTCGGCCAGATGGCCGTGATCCTGACGCGCTGCATCGATCTGTCGATGGCCGCGAACCTCGCGCTTTCCGGCATGGTGGCGGCGATGATCAACGCGGCGATGCCGGGCCTGCCGATCCCGCTGATCATCCTGATCGCCATGGCGCTTGGAGCCGTGCTCGGCTCGATCAACGGCCTGCTCGTCTGGAAACTCGACATTCCGCCGATCGTCGTCACGCTCGGCACGCTCACCATCTATCGCGGCCTGATCTTCCTGCTGTCGGGTGGCGCCTGGATCAATGCGCACCAGATGAGCGATGCCTTCAAGGCACTACCGCGCGCAGTCGTGCTAGGCTTTCCGCTGCTCTCCTGGCTGTCGCTGGTCATCATCGCCATCATGGTCGTGGTGATGCGCCGCACGCCGCTCGGCCGCGCCTTCTTCGCCGTCGGCGGCAATCCGCATGCGGCGGTCTATACCGGCATCGATGTCGGCCGCACGCGCTTCTTCGCCTATTGCCTGTCGGGCACGCTGGCCGGCCTTTCCGGCTATCTCTGGGTGTCGCGCTACGCCGTCGCCTATGTCGATATCGCGGCGGGCTTCGAGCTCGATATCATCGCGGCCTGCGTCATCGGCGGCATCTCGATTGCCGGCGGCATCGGCTCGGTCGGCGGGGCGCTGCTTGGGGCGCTGTTCCTCGGGGTCATCAAGAATGCGCTGCCCGTCATCAACATCTCGCCCTTCGCCCAGATGGCGATTTCCGGCATGGTCATCATCATCGCCGTCGCCGTGAATGCGCGTGCCGAAAAGCGAAAAGGTCGGGTGATCCTCAGAAAAGCGGAGGCGGTGCATGGCTGAGACCCAGATGGTGGCGCGCCACATCCCCGACCGGCTGGAAGGCCGCGGCGCGCGTCTTGTGAAGAGCTGGGAGACGCTGCTGGTCGCTGTGTCGCTGGCGATCTTCCTCGTCAATTCCTTCGCTTCGCCCTATTTCCTCGATCCGTGGAACCTGTCGGACGCAACGTTCAACTTCACCGAAAAGGCGATGATCGCCTTTGCCATGGCGCTGGTCATCATCTCTGGCGAGATCGACCTCTCCGTCGCCTCGATCATCGCTTTGACTTCCACCGCGATGGGCTACGCCGTGCAACTTGGCTTCGACACGCCGGCGCTCGTCATGGTCGGCCTTGCCACCGGCCTGCTCTGCGGCGCCTTCAACGGCCTGCTCGTCACCGGCCTCGGCCTGCCGTCGATCGTCGTCACCATCGGCACGATGAGCCTTTTCCGCGGCCTCTCCTTCGTCATTCTCGGCGACAAGGCGTTCACCGGCTATCCGGCAAGTTTCTCCTGGTTCGGCCAGGGCTACGTCTGGTGGGTGTTCTCCTTCGAATTCTGCCTCTTCGTGGCACTCGCGATCATCTACGGCATCGTCCTCCACAAGACGAATTTCGGCCGCGCCGTCTACGCCATCGGCAACAACCAGACGGCTGCCCTTTTCTCCGGCGTCCGCGTCGGTCGCGTCAAATTCGTGCTGTTCCTTTTGACCGGCCTGATGGCGGCGATCGCCTCGATCTGCCTCACCGCGCGCCTCGGCTCGACGCGGCCATCCATTGCGCTCGGCTGGGAGTTGGAAGTGGTGACGATGGTCGTGCTCGGCGGCGTCAACATTCTCGGCGGCTCGGGTACCATTCCGGGTGTCGTGCTGGCGGCGCTTATCATGGGCATGGTGACCTTCGGCTTTGGCCTCTTGAATGTGCCGGGCATAGTCATGTCGATCTTCATCGGTTTGCTGCTGATCTCCGTCATCGCGCTGCCGATCCTCTATCGCCGCTTCCGGAGCCGTTGAGCCATGGAGAAATACGCGTTTCGCATGCGGCTCAATCCCGGCATGGCGGATGAATACAAGGCGCGGCACGATGCGATCTGGCCGGAGCTCTCCGCGCTCCTGAAGGAGGCCGGCGTATCCGACTATTCCATCCACCTCGATGAGGAGACGAACCTGCTCTTCGGCGTGCTCTGGCGGCGAGACGACCACACGATGGCGGACCTGCCGAGTCATCCGGTCATGAAACGCTGGTGGGCGTTCATGGCGGACATCATGGAAACGAAGCCGGACAACGAACCGGTCGCCGTGCCGCTCGTCACCGTCTTCCATATGGAATGAGCCGATGATCATCGCCGTCATCGATATCGGCAAGACGAATGCCAAGGTCGTGCTCGTCGATGGCGAAAGCTTTCGGGAAGTTGCCGCACGCACCATGCCGAACGGCGTGGTGCAGGCCGCGCCCTATCCGCATTTCGACACCGAAAAACTCTGGGCGTTCATCGTCGAAAGCCTTGCTGCGCTGAACCGGGAGCACCCGATTGATGCGATTTCGGTCACCACGCACGGTGCCACGGCAGCCCTTGTCGGCGACGATGGCAAACTCGTCCTTCCCGTCCTGGACTATGAGCATGAGGGGCCGCAGGAACTCGGAGAAGAATACCAGACCGTCCGTCCACGTTTCAAGGAAAGCGGCACGCCCGTGCTGCCTGTCGGCCTTAATGCCGGTTTGCAGATCTACTGGCAGTCGAAACGCTTTCCCGCTGAATTCGCCAAGGCGCGCTGGATCCTGATGTATGTGCAATATTGGTCCTTCCGCCTGACAGGCGTTGCGGCGAGCGAGGTGACGTCGCTTGGCTGTCATGCCGATCTCTGGGAGCCGCGCAACGGGCGCTTTTCCAGCCTCGTGGAAAGCCAGGGCTGGACCCGGCTGATGCCGCCCGTCCGCAAGGCGGGCGACGTGCTGGGGCCGATCCTCCCGGAAATCGCGCAAGCGGCGGGGCTGCGGCCGGGCATCCCGGTCCATTGCGGCATTCATGATTCCAATGCCTCGCTGCTGCCTTACGTCCTGACGCGGCGGGCGCCCTATGCGGTGGTCTCGACGGGCACCTGGGTCGTGGTGATGGCGATAGGCGCGCGGCCGGTCGTGCTGGACGAGGCGCGCGATACGCTCGTCAACGTCAATGCGCTCGGCGACCCGGTGCCCTCCGCCCGCTTCATGGGCGGCCGGGCTTTTTCGGTGCTGGGCGGCAAGTCCGGCGACCTGCCGCCGGAAGCCATAGCCGAGGTGCTGGGGCGTGGCGCCATGCTGCTCCCGTCGCTGCCCGAGGATTCCGGGCCGTTTCCCGGCCGCGAGGCGACGTGGACCGTTGCGCGCGAAGACCTGAGCGAAGACGCAGCGCAGGCCGTGATCGCCTTCCATCTCGCCTTGATGACGGCGACCTGCCTCGACCTCATCGGCGCCGAAGGACCGGTGATCGTCGAGGGGCCGTTTGCGGCCAACCGGGCGTTCCTGATGATGCTGAAGGTGGCGACGGCGAGCGCGGTGCTGACCGGCGGCAGCGCGACGGGCACGAGCGTCGGCGCGGCCTGCCTTGCGGCGGGCCGGGCGCCGGAGCCGGCGCTGGTGACGATTGCAGAGGAGTTACCGCCGGGCGCAGCCGACTATGCGGCGCGCTGGCGCTCGCTCGTCGCCGAGGGCTGAGGGCTGTTTCAGAACACCCGGGCCTTGGCCGGGGCGCGGCCCGCATCGATATCGAGAAGCAGGTAGATGGCGGCGAGGGTTGCAGAAGCGATCAGCGCGGCGCCCAGTCCTAGAACAATCATTGTTCGTTCCTCCTGACATCATTGTCAGTCCATGCCCAGACCCTACGCGCGCGAGCTTGCGTGTGGCTTACGCAACGTCGGTTCTGTTAATTTTAGCAATGCCATAAGCAAGCTATGAACTATTAACCTTCAGGCAAGGAATTAACCATAAACATTGCTCTACACGTCGGAATGGGAAATTCGCCATTTCTCACCCAGGCATGATGCCGAACCGCCGTACCGGATCCGAGCCGGTATTCGAGTTTCACCGAATTTGATCATGGATCGACGGGTGGCATCTCTGTGCCGCCGCGTGAGCACGGCTCGGTAGCCAACCTCTCCATGCGAGAATTCAGTCGTCCATCCATTGCGGGTGGCCGGGGCATTGTTGGTTTGGGAGCAGTTTGGTGCAGGAAATGCCGGCAGAACAGGCACGAACGGGACAGGCAGCCAGCCTGCGCGACCGTTTGCGCTTTGCCGGCGTCGAAGGCACGCAGGGCGACACGCTCCGCCGTCACCGCCAGACGCTCGAACGGCATGTCGAAACGGCACTTCGCGATCTCTTCCAGCGCTTCCAGACCTTTCCCGATGCCGCCCGCCATTTCCAGAGCGAGCGCCAGATCGACCGCCTGCACGATCTCCAGAGCTCCCACTGGAGCGTGCTGACCGATGCGCGGTTCGATGCGCTCTATGCCGAACGGGTCAAGGTCCTTTCCGACAGCGAAAGCCAGATGGGCCTCGACCCGCGCTGGCGCATTGCCGGCCATTCGGTCGTCGTCGAAACGGTCGTCACCGGCCTGATCGAACAATATTGGCCGAAATCCATGTTCTCCGGTGCCAAGGCCCGCCGCCAGGAGCTGACCGACCTCGTCTCCGCCTTCCTGCGCACCGCGATGGTCGATATGGAAATCGGCGTCTCGCTGCGCTTCAACAAGTTGCGCCACGCCCATCAACGGGCGCTTGGCGAACAGCGCCGCGAGGACCGCGCGGAGCTCGATCGCGTCTTCGGCGAAACGATCCGCAGCCTTTCCGCACTCGATTTCTCCGCGCGCGTTTCCGGCGAGATGCCGGAGGCCTGGCGCGAGCTGGCCGAGACGCTGAACGGCGCGCTCGACGAAATCCAGTCCCGACTTACCACCGCCGCCGATCGCGCGACGGAATCGGACCGCCTCGTCGGCACGCTCGCCTCGGGCGCCGGCGCCTTGTCGGCCCGTTCGGCCGAGCAGTCGGCAAGCCTGATCGAGACGGCGAATGCCCTCGGCACCATCGTGGAGCGCGTGCGCCAGACGCTGGGCGAAACCCGCAAGGCGCAGTCGGCCGCCGCCACAACGCAGCAGTCCGTAGCCGAAAGCGGTAACATCGTCGGCGAGGCCATGTCCGCGATGGCGGATATCGAGGCGTCGGCGGAAAAGATCGGCCAGATCATCGGCGTCATCGACGAGATAGCCTTCCAGACCAACCTCCTGGCGCTCAACGCCGGCATCGAAGCCGCCCGCGCCGGCGATAGCGGCCGCGGCTTCGCGGTGGTCGCGCAGGAAGTGCGGGCACTCGCCCAGCGCTCGGCGGACGCGGCGCGCGAGATCAAGCAGCTCGTGACGGGCACCAAGGCGCAGGTGGAAGCCGGCGTCGAGCACGTTCACCGTACCCAGGATGCGATCGGCAACATCGTGCGCCAGGTTGCCGACATCAATGACGCCATCACCGGCATCGTGCGCGAAAGCGCCGTCGATGCCGAAGGGCTTGGCGGCGTCACCGCGGATATCGGCCGTGCCGGCCGTGCGCTCGAAGCCGATGCTTCGGATGCGGGCCGCGTCGGCGAGGCCGGCGGCGACCTGCACACGGTCATCCTCGAACTCGGCCGCACGATCCGTGAATTCCACGTTTCGTCCGGCCGCGACCTTCGTCGCAACACGCGTCCCGCGCCGGCGGAAACGCGTGTCGCCGCGGAACGCAGCGACGTGCAGGCTTCGCCCCTCGATTTCCTCACGGCTCGTGCCGTCGGCTTCGGAGGGTGAGATGACGGAGAGACGGCCCCGGCACTGGTTCTCGACGGCGCGCAGCCGGCTTTCGGAAGGAAGCCATCCGCCCGCCGGCCGGAACGAGACAACGATGATTTTGCACAGACGCAGACAAGGAACCCGGTAATGGCGAGCAAGAAAGCCGCTCAGAAAAGTCTAAGCCTTGCCCCCGTCCTCGATCTTAACGAGGCGACGGCGCTGCATGCACAGCTCATGGGGCTGAAGGGCGGTCCGCTCGTCATCGACGCTTCGGCGGTCGAGCGGGTCGGTGCGCTCTGTGCCCAGGTACTGATGGCTGGCGCCAAGAGCTGGGAGGAGGACAAGCAGCCCTTCACCTTCGCCAAGGTGTCCGAACCTTTCATGAAGACAATGCAACTTATTGGCGTGAATATTGATCACTTGCTGGCACAGGAGGCTAGGCAATGAAGAAAAAAGTACTCACCGTGGATGATTCCCGGACAATTCGAAACATGCTTCTCGTCACCCTCAACAATGCAGGCTTCGAGACCATCCAGGCCGAAGACGGCATCGCGGGCCTCGAAGTTCTGGAAAACGCGAACCCCGATGTCATCGTCACCGACATCAACATGCCGCGTCTCGATGGCTTCGGCTTCATCGAGGGCGTTCGCCGCAACGAGAAGTACCGGGCAATCCCGATCCTCGTTCTGACGACCGAAAGCGACGCCGAGAAGAAGAACCGTGCACGCCAGGCCGGCGCCACGGGCTGGATCGTAAAGCCTTTCGACCCGACGAAGCTGATCGACGCAATCGAGCGCGTAACCGCCTAATCCAGGATTTCTCCCGATGGATATGAACGAAATCAAAGAGATTTTCTTCCAGGAGTGCGAGGAGCAACTCGCGGAACTGGAGTCCGGTCTCTTGAAGTTGAACGATGGGGATCGCGACCCGGAGACGGTCAACGCCGTGTTCCGCGCCGTGCATTCGATCAAGGGCGGTGCCGGTGCATTCGGCCTCGATGACCTCGTTTCCTTCGCCCATGTGTTTGAGACGACACTGGATTGCGTTCGATCCAACAAGCTGGAGCCGACCCAGGACGTCCTGAAGGTCATGCTGAAATCCGCCGACGTTCTGGCGGACCTGACCAATGCGGCGCGCGACGGCGGAAGCGTCGACGAGGCGCGCAGCCGCACCCTCATCCGCGAACTGGAAGCGCTGGCGAACGGCGAAGTGCCGGCCGCTGCCGAGGCCCCCGCGCCGAAACCCGTGGCTGCTGCTCCCAAGGCGGCCGCGCCGGCGCCGGTCGTCGAAAAGCCGGCGGTCAACGACGAAGGCTTCCAGCCGATCCCCTTCTCCTTCGGCGATTTCGACGAAGAGCCGGCCGATCGCTACGTGCCGACCTGCCAGATCCTCTTCCGCCCGAAGAAGGACCTCTATGCCAAGGGCAACGAAGCGGCCCTGCTTCTGCGCGATCTCTCCCGCCTCGGCGAGATGAGCATCTATTGCGACATGGACAGCCTGCCGCCGCTCGACAAGATGAACCCGGAGGAAGCCTATTTCTCCTGGAAGATCTCGGTGACGACAGACAAGGGCGAGGACGGTGTGCGCACCGTCTTCGAATTCGCCGAGTGGGATTGCGATCTCGACATCCGCACCGTCGAGGAAGAAGTCGTCGGCGAGGCGGCGAACGAGGAAGAGCTGCCGATGCAGCCGGTGCCGTTCGACCTGTCGATCCTCGACGAAGGTGGTTCGACTGCTGGGGACGAAGAGCCGGCCGCCATTGAAAGCGACGCGGCTGCCGCCGTTGCCGCCGCCGAAACCGTCAGCAAGGTGGCGCAGGTCGCAAGCCGCGCCGCCGAAAACGCCAAGGCCGCGGCTTCCGCCGCCAGCGCCGCTCAGGCCAACCAGGCTGCCGCCGCAGGCCAGACGATCCGCGTCGATCTCGACCGCGTCGACCGCCTGATCAACCTTGTCGGCGAGCTCGTCATCAACCAGGCGATGCTCTCGCAGAGCGTCGTCGAGAACGACACCAACGGCACGTCCTCCATCAATATGGGCCTCGAAGAGCTGCAACAGCTCACCCGCGAGATCCAGGATTCCGTGATGGCGATCCGCGCGCAGCCGGTGAAGCCGGTCTTCCAGCGCATGGCCCGTACCGTTCGCGAAATCGCGGATATTACCGGCAAGTCGGTCCGCCTCATCACGGAAGGCGAGAACACCGAAGTCGACAAGACCGTCATCGACAAGCTCGCCGAGCCGCTGACGCACATGATCCGCAACGCGGTCGACCATGGCCTGGAAATGCCGGAGAAGCGCGAAGCGCTCGGCAAGAACCCGGAAGGTACGGTCCGCCTCACGGCGAAACACCGCTCCGGCCGCATCGTCATCGAACTTGCCGACGACGGCGCGGGCATCAACCGCGAGAAGGTGCGCCAGAAGGCGATCGACAACGATCTCATCGCCGCCGACGCCAACCTGTCGGACGAGGAAATCGACAACCTGATCTTCCACGCCGGTTTCTCCACCGCCGACAAGGTTTCCGACCTTTCCGGCCGCGGCGTCGGCATGGACGTGGTCAAGCGCTCGATCCAGGCGCTCGGCGGCCGCATCTCGATCTCGTCGAAGCCGGGCCAGGGCTCCGTCTTCACCATGAGCCTGCCGCTGACGCTGGCCGTCCTCGACGGCATGGTGGTCACGGTTGCCGGCCAGACGCTGGTCGTGCCGCTGACGGCGATCGTCGAGACGCTCCAGCCGGAAGCCTCGGCCATCCACTCCTTCGGCGCCTCGCAGCGCCTCATCTCGATCCGCAACTCCTTCTGCCCGCTGGTGGATGTCGGCCGGATCCTCAACTTCCGCAACACGCAGGCCAATCCGATGGACGGCGTGGCCCTGCTCGTCGAATCGGAAGGCGGCGGCCAGCGTGCCCTCATGGTCGATGCCATCCAGGGCCAGCGCCAGGTCGTCATCAAGAGCCTGGAGGCCAACTACACCCACGTACCCGGCATCGCCGCCGCCACCATTCTCGGCGACGGCCGCGTGGCCCTCATCCTGGACGTCGATGCGGTGGTCGCCGCCTCGCGCGGACAGTCGCTCAGACAAGACATCTCGCTCGCTGCAACCGGTTAAGAGACAATGACGTACGCGGCAAACAATCTCACGCATGGACGGGAACTGATCGCCTTCAGGATCGGCGACCAGGAGTTCTGCGTGAACGTGATGTCGGTCCGGGAGATCCGTGGATGGACCCCGGCGACGTCGATGCCGCATGCGCCGTCCTATGTGCTGGGCGTGATCAACCTGCGCGGTGCCGTTCTGCCGATCGTCGACCTGTCGCTGCGCCTCGGCATGAAGCCGGCCGAGCCGACGGTGCGCCACGTCATCATCGTCGCCCAGGTCGGGACGAGGGTGGTGGGCCTGCTGGTCGATGCGGTGTCCGACATCCTGACCGTGACCGACGACAACATGCAGCCGACGCCGGACATCGCCAATGAG
This sequence comes from Shinella sp. BE166, assembly GCF_051201095.1. Lineage (NCBI taxonomy): Bacteria > Pseudomonadati > Pseudomonadota > Alphaproteobacteria > Hyphomicrobiales > Rhizobiaceae > Shinella > Shinella sp. BE166. The sequence continues at coordinate 90,262 of NZ_JBPEHL010000008.1, forward strand.
GCGGCGAAGGCCTACGCCCGCGGCATCCTCGCCATCGAGGGCCGCATGATCTGCCTCATCGAACTCGATGCCCTGTTCCCGCATACGGAAAGCGAAGCTGCATGACCTATTCCCCGGCCATCGATGCAAGACAGTCTCCGGACGAGTGCCTTGCCAGCGGCGAATACCCGCTGACGCGCAAGGACCTCTCGGAGATTGCGGCCATGATCTATGCGGATGCCGGAATCTACCTCAACGAGACCAAGGCCTCGCTCGTCTACTCGCGCCTGTCGAAGCACATCCGCCAGCTCGGCCTCAAGGGCTTTCGGGAATATTGTGCGCTCGTTTCCTCGCCCGCCGGTGCCGGCCCGCGCAAGGAGATGCTGTCGCACCTGACGACCAACTTCACGCGCTTCTTCCGCGAGAACCATCACTTCGACCATATGAAGACCGACGTGCTGCCGGACCTCCTGGCGCGCGCCCGCAATGGCGGCCGCGTGCGCATCTGGTCGGCCGCCTGTTCGGATGGTCAGGAGCCCTATTCGATCGCGCTCACCGTGCTGTCGCTGATGCCGAACGCCGCGGATTACGACTTCCGCATCCTCGCGACGGATATCGACCCGAAGATCCTCGCCATCGCCCGCGCCGGCGCCTATGACGCCAATGCGCTCGAAACGGTCAACCCCGCCATGCGAAAGCAGTTCTTCCGCGAGGTGGATGCGGGCGGCCGGCAGAAATGGCAGGTCGATGACCGCGTGAAGCGCCTCATCACCTTCAACGAGCTGAACCTGATGGCGCAATGGCCGTTCAAGGGTCCGTTCGACGTGATCTTCTGCCGCAACGTCGTCATCTATTTCGACGAGCCGACGCAGATGAAGATCTGGTCGCGCTTCGCCGGCATGCTCGGCGACGCCGGCCACCTCTATATCGGCCACTCGGAGCGCGTCTCGGGCGAGGCGAAGAACCAGTTCGATAATATCGGCATCACCACCTACCGCTACACGGGCAAGTACAGGAGGAGCGCATGATGGCACCCGCGCGCGTACTCGTCGTCGACGACTCGCCGACCATGCGCGGCCTGATCACGGCCGTGCTCAATGCAGATCCGGACGTCAACGTCGTCGGCCAGGCCGGCGACGCCATGGAAGCCCGCAACGCGATCAAGCAGCTCAATCCGGACGTCGTGACGCTCGATATCGAGATGCCGAACATGAACGGGCTCGAATTCCTCGACAAGATCATGAAGCTCCGGCCGATGCCGGTCATCATGGTTTCGACGCTGACCCATCGCGGCGCGGAAGCTTCGCTGATGGCGCTGGAAATCGGTGCCTTCGATTGCGTGGGAAAACCGCAGCCGGGCGACGCCCGCCCCTTTGGCGACCTCGCCGAAAAGGTGAAGGCCGCCGCCCGCTCGCAGCGCCGCCAGATCCGCACGGACGTGCCGCCGCTGGCCCCGACCGCCGCCAACGTCAACCCGGCCGTGAGCTACAAGCCCGGCCGCCGGGTCGTCGCCATCGGCGCCTCGACGGGCGGCGTGGAAGCGCTGATCGCGGTCCTGCAGAAGTTCCCGGTCAATTGCCCGCCGACCGTCATCACCCAGCACATGCCGCCGTCCTTCACCAAGAGCTTTGCCGACCGGTTGCACCGGCTCTGCGCGCCCGTGGTGCAGGAAGCGACGGACGGTGCCCGCCTTGAGATCGGCAAGATCTACCTGGCGCCCGGCGGCGAACGTCATCTCCAGGTCTCCAACCCGCATGCACCCTGCTGCCGGTTGGTGGAACGGGATCCGGTCAACGGCCATCGCCCTTCGGTGGATGTGCTGTTTGATTCGGTGGCCGAACTTGCCGGCCGCAATGCGGTCGGCGTCATCCTCACCGGCATGGGCCGGGACGGGGCAAGCGGCCTGTTGAAAATGCGCCATGCAGGGGCGCGGACCATCGGTCAGAATGAAAAAACCTGCGTCGTATATGGAATGCCGAGAGTGGCTTTCGAGCTGGGCGCCGTAGAACACCAGTTTCCGCTCTCCTCCATTGGGGAGGAAATCTTGAAGATCACTGCGGCCCGTAGAGAAGGGAGCGAATAATGTCTATCGCTGAAAAAATCAAAGTCCTCATCGTCGATGATCAGGTGACCAGTCGCCTGCTGCTGGGTGATGCCCTGCAGCAACTCGGCTTCAAGCAGATCACGGCAGCCGGTGATGGTGCGCAGGGCATGGCCATCATGGCCCAGCAGCCGCACCATCTCGTGATCTCCGACTTCAACATGCCGAAGATGGACGGGATCGAGTTCCTTCAGGCGGTGCGGTCCAACCCCACCACCAAGAAGGCGGCCTTCATCATCCTCACCGCACAGGGCGACCGTGCCCTGGTGCAGAAGGCGGCGGCACTCGGTGCCAACAACGTTCTCGCCAAGCCGTTCACCATCGAAAAGATGAAGGCGGCCATCGAAGCCGTGTTCGGGGCATTGAAATGATAGCAGACGCCGGGACGCGCCGCGTCCATGTCATCCAGGGAGAATACAAGGTCCTCAACGATCCGAATGTGGTGCTCACCACCATTCTCGGCTCGTGCGTGGCCGCCTGCATGCGCGACCCGGTCATTGGCGTCGGCGGTATGAACCATTTCCTGCTGCCGGGCTCGGCCGAGGCGATGGCCTCGGGCGGCGACGCCACGCGCTACGGCGTGCACCTGATGGAACTGTTGATCAACGGCCTTTTGAAGCAGGGCGCGCGCCGCGACCGGCTGGAGGCGAAAATCTTTGGAGGCGCGAAGACGATCGCGCGCTTCTCCAATGTCGGCGAGCAGAACGCGCTGTTCGCCCGGCAGTTCCTGATGGACGAAGGCATCAAGGTCGTCGGTGAAAGCACCGGCGGCGAGCATGGGCGCAAGCTGGAATACTGGCCGTCGAGCGGCCGGGCCAGGCAATATGCGCTGACAGGGGTGGAGACGCAGAAGACGGTGGCGCTGGAGCAGCGGCCCGTACCCGTCGCCAGGCCTGTCGAAAGCTCGATCGAATTCTTCTGACCGGGCAATCGCACCCCAAGGAAGCGAACAGGGTATAAAAAGGGTCACCCATGCAAGCCGAGTATCTGAGTGCAGCGACTGCCATGGAGGAAGCCCTTCCGGATGTCCTGATGCGAATCGTGTCCGAACTGCACGATGTCGCCTACCTGATCGAACGTATCGAGCCGCAGCTGGCCGCCGTGCATGGCGAAACCGCAGCGAACGCCATGGAGCGCATGATGGTGCTGCAAGGCATCGACCTTGCCGTCCAGAAGACGCGCGGCCTCGCCGAGTTCATCGACACGATCACCGCAAGCATTCCGGAGAACTGGATCGTCGACGTTACGACCGCGCTCAATCTGGTGAAGCTTGCTGATATGCAGAAGGCGCTGAGCAACGGAATGCGCCACGGCCATTCCCAGCCGATCGGCAAGGCCGTCGGCGATTTCGAGGCCTTCTAGCCGATTCCACACACTATAATCAGTGAGTTTGGCGGCGCCCCTGTGGCGCCGTCCTGCATTGTGCGGGCACTCTCCAGTGCGCCGCAACGAAATGCTCGCGCAAGTTTCGCCGGCTAGTCTCCATGTCGGGTCAGTTAGATCCAGGTATTCCATGGGGCAGGCGGCGCGTGCGGAAATGCGCCGGTTTCGTCCCACGAGATTGAAAATGCGTCTGATAACGCCGGCATGTTGCCCGGTGTCCAGGCGACTAGTCCGTGCGGGAACAGAATGAATCTGTTGGAACAGTTGACGAAAGTCTACAAGAACCTGGCTTCGCTAGGGCAGGCGAAGCTCGCGATGCTGGCGGGAGCCGCCATCGTCTCGATCGGTCTGGTGCTTGCCGCCGGAATCCTGGTTAACAAACCCGCTTACGAGACACTCTATGTCGGTCTGGAAAAGACCGACGTGAACCAGATCAGCCTGGCGCTCGCCGAAGCCAATATCGATTTCAACACCGGAACGGACGGCGGCAGCATCGAAGTGCCGGTCGGGCAGACGGGCAAGGCGCGGCTTTATCTCGCCGAGCGCGGCCTGCCGAGCAGCGCCAATTCCGGCTACGAACTCTTCGACAAGGTCGGATCGCTCGGCCTCACCTCCTTCATGCAGGAAGTGACGCGTGTCCGCGCACTCGAAGGCGAAATCGCCCGCACCATCCAGCAGATCAGCGGCATCGCCGCAGCCCGCGTGCACATCGTCATGCCGGAGCGCGGCAATTTCCGCAAAGCGGAGCAGGTGCCGACCGCCTCCGTGATGATCCGCGCCAGCGCGCAGATCGGCCGTGAATCGGCAGGCGCGATCCGCCATCTCGTCGCGGCCTCCGTGCCGGGCCTGGAAGTCGACGGTGTCACCATCCTCGATTCGGCCGGCCAGCTTCTCGCCTCTGGCGACGATGCGGAGAATGGTGCAGTCAACCGCTCTCTGACGGCCGTACAGACCGTGCAGAGCGAAGTCGAACGCAACATCGAAAAGGCGCTCGCACCCTTCCTTGGCATGGACAATTTCCGCGCCAGCGTTACAGCCTCGCTCAACACGGACTCGCAGCAGATCCAGGAGACGGTCTACGACCCGGAATCCCGCGTCGAGCGCTCGGTCCGCGTCACGCGGGAAACCCAGAAGTCTCAACAGCAGGCCGACAACAAGGCCGCGACCGTCGAGCAGAACATTCCCCAGGGCGGCCCCGAGGGCGACGCTAACGGCCAGAAATCGAGCGACGAAGCCGACAAGAAGGAAGAGCAGACAAACTACGAGATCAACAGCAAGACCGTCGCCACCGTGCGCAGCGGCTTTGCGGTCGAGAAGCTGTCTGTCGCCGTCGTCGTCAACCGCGCCCGTATCGCGGCCATGGTTGGCGAGCCTGCCGACCAGGCGAAAATCGATGCCTACATCGCCGACATGCAGAAGATCGTCTCTTCAGCCGCTGGCCTCAGCACCGACCGCGGCGACATCGTGACGATCAACGCCATGGAATTCCTCGACCACCAGCTCCTCGACGAGGCCGTGGCGGGTCCGGGCATCATGGAAGTGCTGACGCGCAACCTCGGCGGCATCATCAATGCGCTCGCCTTCCTCGGCGTCGCCATCGTGGTGGTCTGGTTCGGCCTTCGCCCTGCGGTCCGCTCGGTTACCGGCGGTGGTGCCTCGGCCAATGCGCTGGAAAGCGACGCGGCCGGCCTCGAACTGCCCGACTTCTCGCCGGTGGCGGGTGTCGGCGGCCCCGGTGCCACGCTCATGGACGGCTTCGGCGCGGACTTCGGCTTCGACAGCACCGACGACCTGCTCAATGCCGGTGACGACGGCGACGGCACCTTCAACCGCCGCGTCAAGGAAGGCCCGGAACGCCGCCTCGGCCGCATGGTCGAAATCAGCGAGGAACGCGCTGCCAAGATCCTGCGCAAGTGGGCGGTCGACAAGGAAGCGGCCTGACGGCTCCAAAATTTCGAAAAGACATCGGGCGCGGTCGGCAACGACCGCGCCCTTGCTTTTGCGGATGACAAAACGGCGACGCTGATTTGCCAATTCGTGTCGCATTTCGGCAACGCTCGCTTGGTCGATCCGCGCAATTTTTTCGCCGGCGGAGTCACTTCCCGCCCCGCCGATTCCGCACGCCGTCGATGCTCGCAAAAAGTTTATGATCTTTATGGTTGTGATTTGTATTATTTATTCACAATCGTGAATCGAATTAGCGCCCACTTTCAAGCGGCACCCCGATTGCGGCAAATGAATATTGTATGGTTAACAATCACTTACCTCTGGCTCATCGGCGAGATTAAGCTCTTCGTGAGCCGGCAAATCACCCGTTTCGAATCGACTCACGGAAGCCGGCAAAAGTAAATCCCGAGAAGATGGCGGTGGTTTTTAGCGATGGCCGATGTACACTTTAGTCACTGATTCGCTTGGTGATTCTCGCCGATGCGGCCTGACCGGGGGAAGTTCGGACGGTTCCGAACTTTTGGCGGGAAGGAGGCGGGAATGTCCGTTCTGAATCGGAACAGGGGGCTATCATGGAAACGATCCGGTCGGATGTCGCGGCCTGGGAATCCTATGGATTCTCCGCCGAGTCAGGTGAGCGTAAGAGTGCGCGTGAGCTTCTGATTCAACACCTCGGACGCTGCGCCAACCGCGCGGGCCTGTCCACCGGTCTGAGAGCGCTGACCGATTATGTCAGCGCGTCCCACTACCTTCTCGTCCGCCACGATGTCTCGCCCGAAGCCGGGCTCGAAACCGTCGTGGCCTCGGACTGGCCGTTCGACATGGTGCGCTCCATCGCGGGCTCCGTGCTTGCCAGCCAGTCCCGCATGAGCGAACTCGACAAGTGCCTCGGGCTGTTGAAGCCCTGCTTCCACCACCTCGCCGAGGGCGCTCCGGTGCCGAAAGGCGTCAGCCGCGAATATTGCGTCATCGCCTTCCATGTCGGCCGGGCGCGCATGTCGCTGCTGCTGCTCTTCCCGGAGCATTTCATCCTCTCCCAGAGCAAGCTGCGCGATGTCGGCGTCATGACCGGCTATTTCGCCAGCGTCTGCTGCAAGGGCGCGATCCTCCGTCAGGATCGCGAGATGGAACTGACCGAACGCGAGATCGAGTGCCTCTACTGGATCGCCGAAGGCAAGACGAGCGACGAGATCGCCGTCATCCTCGGCATCTCGCGCAACACGATCAACAACTACATCACCAGCGTGATGCGCAAGACCGCGACCAAGACGCGGTCCGAGGCAATCGCCTGGGCCGTTCGCAACAGCCTGGTCTGAGGAGGGCATCATGGACATCCAGCTTTCCGCCCCCACGGCCATCGAGACGGAAATCCGCCTTGCGCGCCCGCCAAAGGCGGCCCGCGCCTCCGATTTCGTCTCCCGCCTTCAGGTGATGCAGACGATCATCGGCGCCGAGCACTTCGCGGTGCTTCGCCTCAGCGGCCACGGCCTGCCGTCGGCACGCAAGCTGACGCTCTCGCTGCACAACTGGGCGCAGGATGTCGACGGCAATGCCCGCGCACTTATCGAAGCCTACGGCCCCGCCATGCTCGCCCATCTCGAAGCGTCCATGCTGCCGCTGATCTGGGAAGGGGCCGGCGACAACCAGTTCGCCGAATCAGGTGCCGAGCCCTTCACGACGCGTCTCCCGCCGCGGCTGCTGGCCTGGTCGGGCATCGCTTTCCCGATCCGTCTCGGCGCGCATGGTAACGGCTATGTCGTCTTCGTGGGGCCGTTCATCGCGCCCTCCAGCGACCTCATCGTCGATATGCACATGAAGAGCTGCCAAGTGCTGATCGACATGCTGGCCTGCGAGGAAAAGAAGCTCGCGCCCTCCGAAGCCCTCAGCGAACGCGAAATCGCCTGCCTCCAGATGGCCGGCGATGGCTGCATCTCGGAAGCGATCGCCGAAAAGATGGGGCTTTCGGTGCACACCGTGAACGCCTATCTCGGCACCGCCACGACGAAGCTCGACGCAGTCAACCGCATCCAGGCGATCGCCAAGGCGATCCGCCTCGGCTACATCACCTGACGAGCCTTTTGCCTTAAAGCAATTCCAGCAAAAGTGCGTAGCGGTTTTGCGTCCGGAATTGCAGAAATGCTCTAATGAGCGTGCAGAGCCGGTGGCGCCTTGCCGCCGGATTTCACGTAGCGGGCCTCCTGGAGGCTCTTGCGCAAGAAGGCCGTGTTGTCGTCCGGATCGGCCGACGGATTGTTGAAGGCGACATGGGTGACTTCCACGCCTGCCGTGTCCTTCTGCAACAGAAGTTTCGCATAGACCGTGACACCCTGCGGGCGCAGCTCCATGTCGAGCGTCACTTCCGGCTCGGTGCCCCAGTCGAGGCTGTAGTCACCGCCGGCGCCGAAATTCACCGTGCCGGGCAGGAAATACAGCTCCGCCGCCGAGGAGACCAGATCGGCCAGGTTACCGTAGCACTCGAAACGCAACAACGAGACGAGATCGGCGGCGTCGAGCAGTCGGAGCTCTGTGGCGACCGGGCAGATTGCTTCAGCAACAATCTTCTCGCGCTCGGCGGAATAGGTGCATTTTCTCATCGGATCTAGTTTACCCGTCTGGTCTGAGGCGAAGCTGCGTAAACCCGGTGAATCAGCTCTGCCACGGCTTTGTAAAACACCGGCGGAATGACACTATCGACCGAGACTTGCGCAAACATTGAGCGTGCGAGCGGCGGGTCTTCAAAAACGGGTATTCCGTTCTCCTCGGCGATCTCACGAATCTTCAGCGCGACGAGGTCCTGGCCCTTGGCGACGACAACCGGAGCGTCGCCTTCTTCGCGCACGTAACGCAGGGCGACGGCGAAGTGGGTCGGGTTGGCGATGACGAGGGTGGCGCGCGGCACGGCCGTCATCATGCGGCGGCGGGCGCGGTCGCGCTGAATCGAGCGCATGCGGGCGCGCACGATCGGGTCACCCTGCGACTGCTTCATTTCCTCCTTCACTTCCTGCTTCGTCATCATCAGTTCGGAGAACCAGTGATGGCGCGTCCAGGCGAAGTCGATGCCGGCGATGAGCGCGGTGGCAAACAGGATGATCAGCAGCACCTTGTTGATATCAGCCGTCATCATCATGATCAGCGCCGCCGGCTCGGAGAACATCGTGTCGAGCGAGGCGAAATAATTGCCGCGCATGGCAAGCGCCACGACGAGCGAGACAAGCAGGATCTTGATCAGCGACTTGGCGAATTCGACGAGGCCCTGCTTGCCGAACAGTCGGCCGAGGCCCTTCACCGGGTTGAGGCGGGATATCTGCGGGCGCACGCGTTCGAGCACCGGGCTCGGCAGGTTCTGCAACACGGAGGAAGCGATGCCGAAGACCATCATCATGATGAGGATGGGCGTCAAAAGCGTTGCGGCCTCCCAGCCGAGATGGCGGAAGATCGCGATCACGTCGGTACCGGTCTTGAGGTTCCAGGCCTCCGGCTGCTCGAAGAAGTCGCGCAGCGTCTCGTTCATGCGCGCGATGCCGCCCGGCATGAAGAAGACGAGGAAGAGATAGATCGCGAGCGTCGAGGCGAAGATGGTGATTTCGCGCGAGAAGGGCGTGTTGCCCTTCTCCATCGCATCGCGAATCTTTTTCTCGGTCGGGAGTTCTGTTTTGCTGTCTTTGTCGTCGTCCGACACGTCGCGCTCCCTAAAAGAAACGGCCCGAATCCCCATTCAGGAGATTCGGGCCGGAAGTACGCTCCGCCTGTGGCGTTACGGTGTCAAGCGGGATCAGGCCGCTTCGCGCGCCTGTTCCTTCTCCTTCAACTGGATTTGTCCGGCCGCCGCCAGGCGGATGGCTTCCTGCGTGATCGAGCGGCGGGCGATCGCCACTTCGCGCGGGTTGACGCCCTGGTCGCCGGCGGCGAGATCGGATTCGATCATGCGGCGCTGGCGTGCGCCGATCGAGGAGAGGATCGATTCGCGCAGTTCCATCGTCGAGCCGCGCAGGGCCGCCGTGATGATGTCGCCGGAGACGTCGTTGAACAGCGACACGCGGCTTCTCTGCGGCATGTAGAGCACGTCTTCGAAGAGGAAGATCTTCGGACGGACCTTCTTGACCGATTCGGTGGAGACCGTTTCGAGCGAGGCGAGCATTTCGTCGACCTGCGACTTTTCGAGCTCGTTCATGAGGTCCGCGACCTTGTTCGAACCCATCGAGTTGCGTTCGGCGTCGAGCGCATTGATCATCTCGATGACGCGCGCCTCGACGATGACGGTCGCCTTGGGGCTCGCATCCTTGAGGTTGACGGTACGGTTGATGATGTCCGCGCGGTGATCTTCCGGGATCTCCAGCAGCACCTTGGCGCCGAAGGCCGAGGGCATCATGGACAGGATATAGGCGATGGTCTGCGGGTGCTCGTTGAGCAGGAACTTTGCGACGAAGACCGGATCGGCGTCCTGCAGACGGTCCCAGATCGTCGTCTCGTAGCCCTGGAAGGTGGCGCGGCGGCCGAGCAGTCCGTCCACTTCGTCCGGCGTGAGGCCCTCTTCGAGAATGCCTTCCATCATCTTGGCATTGTCCATGAGGCCGGCGCCCTCGGTGAAGAGGTCTTCGAACTCGTTGACGAGGTCCAGCAATTCATGCGGCGGGATGGCGCGCAGGTTCTGTGCGGAGGCGATGATCGCCTGGAGCTCGCTCTGGGTAAAATACTTCAAGAGCTTGCCGGCAACACCCTTGCCCATGGCCAGAAGCACGGCTGCCGCCTTCTCGACCTGCGATAGCGGTGCGCCGACCGCTGTGGAGGTGCCGAAATTTTCGAAATCCATCATGGATTATCCCCCTGAGACCTGAACCGGTATCAGACCTTGCGTGTACTCTTCACTTCGATGAGCTTGACCCCGAAGCGGGTGTCGTCATTTTCAAGAACGGTGATTTCGCCGCGGCCGATGACACGGCCGTTGACCATGACCTCGACGGGCTCGCCGATGCGGCGATCAAGCGCGATCGTGGCGCCCTCCGAGAGGTTCATGAGGCTGGAGACCTGCATCTGCGACGAGCCCAGAACGATCTGAAGATCGATCGGGATGTCCATGATGAGGTCCATATTGGACGTAAGCGCGCTGCCCGGGCGGGCCGCTTCGCCGAGATCGGCGCCAAAATCGGTGCCGCCACCGAAATCGGAGCCGCCAAAGCTCGTGCCGCCGCCGAAATCCGACGTGGCCGCGCCGCCGCCGAAGTCCGAGCTGCCGAAATCGCCGCCGAAAGCGGCGAGCGGGTCGTTGTCGATGGTCGCGGGAAGATCCGCGCCGAAACTGCCGGTAGCATCCTTCTGAAGAACGCCGCGCAGGTCGTCGATCGCCTGCTCCAGTTCCTGGTCGCCCGCGTTGAGGGAAGACGTCATGTCGTCAGCGATGGGTGTTTTCTTCGGTGCCATAAGACCACTATTCCATTCGAAACTTGCCTGAGGCGTGCCACTCGTCAGGCTTCATGCCTAAACTATCCAATGATGTGCTGGAGAAGCTCGTCCTCCGAACCGTAGGTATCCTTGACGCGAACCGTGTAGCGGGCGCCGGAGCGGCCGAACTCGCAGACATAGAGGTTGCGGCCGTTGGCGTTCACGTCGACGCGAACGTCGCCCGTCTCGTTGAAAGGAATGATGTCGCCCGCTTGCAGACGGCTGATCGTGTCGAGCGTCTGGGCTTCGAGACGAATGCGCGCCTCCAGCGTCACCTTCGAGCGGCGGACCTGCTCGCCGAGCTGTTCGCTCCACTCGACGCGGGTCTTCGCCACATTCGCCGGTTTCGGCGCCGCGATGTTGGATTTCAGGAGAACGCTCTGCGGAACGACGATGTGGAAGGTCGAGAGCACCGGGCCGATCCCGACGGCCATGTTGACCATGGCGACGAAAGTATCGTCCGAGCCATCGTCGGCAGCCTTGCGGGTCTCCGCATTGTGCGCCGGGCCGAGGAAGGGTTCGAAGCCGTTCGCGCCGTTGACGGCGGTCTTCACGACGCCGGAGATGCGGTCGAACATCATGGCGGCGAGGTCGAGCTCGATCTTGGAGAGCGGACGCGGTTCGGGATCCTCGATCGTATCGCTGACGGCGCCGAGCATGTTTTCGACGAGCGTGATGATCATCGGGCTGTCGCAGATCAGCGTGAAGCGATCGCACCAGTCACGCAGCGACGCGTCGCAGAACGCCATGGCACCGCCGAGGCCTTCCACCAGCGGGCCGTACTTGCCCGTCTCGAAACCCGCATAGGAGACTGCGACCTCGAAACCAAGCTCGCTCTCCAGCATGTCCGGCAGGAACTCGGCGAAGACGTCGCCGAGGCTGGCGCAGAGCTTGGAGATCGTCGCGTGGTCGCCGAGCCGGCCGGTGAGCCGGGCCAGTACGATCGGGTCTAGGGTAGGGGTTTCGCTCACGCTCGCTTCTTTCATGTCTTAGGCCGCCTTCGAACTGCCGCCCGGATTCATCATTTCCTGCTCCACCGCGTCGATCGACGGGCGCTCGTAGGAAGAGATGGTCTTGCGGCCGTATTCCAGCGCCACCTGCGGCACGGAACCGTTCATGTAGGCGAGCAGCGTCTGCTTGACGATGACGTAGAGGCGGTTCTGCTTTTCGCGCACGACCTTGATGTTGGTGATGATCGGGGTGACGATCGAATAGGACAGGAACACGCCCAGCAGCGTGCCGACGAGGGCCGCCGCGATCTTACCGCCAAGCACTTCCGGGCTTTCGTTTATGGCGCCCATGGCCTTGATAACGCCGAGAACGGCCGCGACGATGCCGATGGCCGGAAAGGCGTCGCCCATCGTGCTGAGCGCGTGGTAGGGCTTCATCTTGTCGCGGGTGATCGTTTGGATTTCCTCGTCCATCAGCGCCTCGATTTCGTGGCTGCGGGCATTGCCGATGATGATGAGGCGGACATAGTCGCAGATGAAGGCGGTCAGTTCCTTGTTGGCGAGAACTGTTGGCGCGGACTGGAAGATCGGCGACTCGTCCGGATTGTCGATATGCGCTTCGATCTCGTTGCGCGATTTCGTGCGCAGGTCCCGCATCAGGCTGTAGAGCACGCCGAGCGTATCGAGATAATGGCGCTCCTTGGGAACCTTGTGCTTGAAGGCTTCGACGAGCGCGGTTCCGGTCCCTTTGATCACCTTCATCGTGTTCGCCACGATAAAGCCGCCGACGCCGGCGCCGCCGATGATCAGGAGCTCGAAGGGCTGGTTCAGCACCTCCAGGTGCCCGCCCATGGCCATATAGCCGCCAAGGACGCAGCCGAAGGTAACGATTAGACCGATGATAATGTTCATGAGCGCAGGTGTCCCAACACAATTCTGACCCTTGTGGAGATACGGTTCCAGCCTTGCGTGAGGCTGTACCTAACGGCAGGTTTACGGATCAGGTTCGCGCAAGCAAAAACCCGCAGGATCATGGCTCATAACGGGCAATCGTGCCTTCTTGCACCTTGATCGGCGGCCAATCGTGACGACCACCTATACGAGCTACAAGTTGATTACCGCGGACCTCCAGACGTCGCTGTCGCGCGTTCAGGAGCAGCCGGACGTCAAGCGCGAGACGGAATATTACCTCTCGAAGATCGGCAGCATAAAGTCGGTCGATGAATTCTTCGCCGACAGCCGGCTCTATAACTACGTGATGAAGGCCCACGGGCTGGAGGACATGGCCTACGCCAAGGCCTTCATGCGCAAGGTGCTGACGGAAGGCACCGAGGACGAGGCCGCCTTCGCCAACCAGCTCAGCGACACCCGCTACAAAGAGTTGGCCGAATCGCTGAACTTCGCCAAGCACGGCGAGTTCGCCACCGGCTTCGAACGCGCCCAGAAGGGCGTCGTCGACAAATATGCCCGCCAGACGCTGGAAGTCAGCGCCGGCGAGGACAATACCGGCGTGCGCCTGGCGCTCTATTTCGAGCGCATGGCCTCGTCCATCACGTCCGGCTATTCCATCATCGCCGACGATGCGCTGGCCCAGGTCGTGCGCACCGCGCTCCAGCTTCCGGCAGAGTTCGCCGGCACCGATATCGACCGGCAGGCCGCCTACTACGAAGAGGCGCTGAACCTCGAAGACTTCAAGGACACCAGCAAGGTCGGCAAGTTCCTCGAACGCTTCACCGCCATGTGGGAGCTGGAAAACCCGTCCGGCAGCTACGATCCGCTGACCGTCTTCCAGTCGTCGAGCCTCACCGGCATTTCGACGGACCTGCTGATTTCCATCAACAACCTGAAACTCGGAGGTCGCTGATCATGCAGACCGGGCTCTATGTATCGCTTTCGTCCCAGCTTGCGCTTGATCGCCGCCTGACGACACTTGCAGACAACGTCGCGAATTCGACGACCGTCGGCTTCCGCGCCACGGAAGTGAAATTCAACCAGGTCGTCAGCGACCAGAAAGTCGCCGACGTCGCCTTCGTCTCGCAGGGCAACGAATTCCTGTCCACCCGCAGCGGCGGCATGACGGAGACCGGCGGCACGCTCGACTTCGCCATCAAGGGCGACGCCTGGTTCCAGGTGGAGACGCCCTCCGGCCCCACGCTCACCCGCGATGGCCGCTTCACGGTGACCGATGCCGGCGAACTGGTGACGCTCAACGGCTATGCGGTGCTGGATGCCGGCGGCGGGCCGATCCAGCTCGATCTCGCCAACGGGCCGATCCTGCTCAGCGCCGACGGCCAGCTCAACCAGAACGGCCAGCCCGTCGCGGCCCTCGGCCTGTTCGACGCCGATCTCTCCGGCGGCTTCGTGCGCGCCGGCAACAGCGGCATCATCACCACCATTCCGCCCGAGCCGGTCGTCGACCGCATGGATGCCGGCGTGGTGCAGGGTTATGTCGAGGAATCCAACGTCAACGCCATCGGCGAGATGACGCAGCTTATCCAGGTCACGCGCGCCTTCGAAAGCATCGCATCGCTGATGCGCGACAGCGAGGAATCGCTGAAGGAAGCCATCCGCACCTTCGGCGGAAACCGGTAAACGATCATGGCGGCAGAGAAGAGGACGACCAGCGACACCCGTATCCCCGACGGCGGCCGCATGCTGAGCGCGATGGCGGGCCTGGTGCGGCGCTATTCCTCGCCGGAATTTTCCGTCGTGCATGGCGGCCATGTCCAGACGATCGCGTCGGGCAACTATACGGTGAGCGGCCTGTCGCGCCATGTGCGCCTCGGCGAATTCGTCGCGCATCGCAGCCCGACCGGCATTCATCTTGGCGAGGTCGTGCGTGTCGAGCCGGAGACGGTCGTCGTCTGCCCGATCGAGCCCGGCGAGCCGATCGGCATCCACGACACGGTCATTCGCAAGGGCGCCTTCCGCGTCGCGCCGGCCTCCTCGTGGTGTGGCCGCACCATCAATGCGCTCGGCGAGCCGATCGACGGGCTCGGCCCGCTGGTCCAGGGCGACGTGCGCCGCTCGATCTCCAATTCCGCCCCGCCCTCGATGACCCGCAAGCGCGTCGAAAAAGGGTTCCATACCGGTGTGCGCGCCATCGATATCTTTGCGCCGCTCTGCCTCGGCCAGCGTCTCGGCATCTTCGCCGGCTCCGGTGTTGGTAAGTCGACGCTTCTATCGATGCTCGCCCGCGCGGACGCGTTCGACAAGGTCGTCATCGCGCTGGTCGGCGAACGTGGCCGTGAAGTGCGTGAATTCATTGAGGATACGCTCGGCGACAACCTGGCGAAGTCCGTTGCCGTCGTCGCGACCAGCGACGAAAGTCCGATGCTGCGCAAGATGGCGCCGCTGACCGCCGTAACCATCGCCGAACATTACCGCGACCAGGGCGACAACGTCCTGCTGATCATCGACAGCGTCACGCGCTTTGCGCATGCGATCCGCGAAGTGGCGACCGCGTCGGGCGAGCCGCCGATCGCCCGCGGCTATCCGGCCTCTGTCTTCACCGAGTTGCCGCGCCTTCTGGAGCGTGCCGGACCGGGCGCCGAGGGTGCGGGCACCATCACCGCGATCATCTCGATCCTCGTCGACGGCGACAACCACAACGACCCGATCGCCGACTCGACGCGCGGCATTCTCGACGGCCATATCGTGCTTGAGCGCAGCCTCGCCGAAGAGGGCCGCTACCCGCCGATCAACCCGCTCGCCTCCATCTCGCGTCTTGCCCGCAAGGCCTGGACGCCGGACCAGGAGAAGCTGGTGTCGCGGCTGAAGGCGCTGATCCACCGGTTCGAGGAGACGCGGGACCTGCGCCTCATCGGCGGCTACCGCCCGGGTGCTGATGCGGATCTCGACATGGCGATCAAGCAGGTGCCGGTCATCTACGAGGTTTTGAAACAGACGCCGGGCGAAAGGCCCGCCGGTGACGCGTTCTCCGACCTTGCGGTCGCGTTGAAGAATGCGGCCGGGCAGGGCGGCGCGCCGGCAACGAGAAGGGGATAACAGTGACGGATTTCGATGCGGACCAGAGCGTTCCGCCGATCAAGCGCGTGACGAAGGGGCGTTACAGCACCGGCGACAAGATGCTGGTGGGCACCGGCGTGCTGCTGGCCGCCATGGCCGCTTTCTTTCCGTGGTACGTTTTCCTCAACCCGGATCAGTTTTCGGTTCCCGCACTTTGGGAAGGCAACACCCGCGACCTGCCGGAAACGAAGCCCAAGGAAGTGATGAGTGTCTCGCCTGCCGCGATGGTCGATAACGACGACGATCCGAGCCTGGAAAGCGTCGATCCCGTCTCGACCGCGACCACCGCTGGCGGCGGTGAAAAGGATAAGACGACGCTCGGCGCTCCGGTGGAAACCGGTCTCGACCAGCCGCTGCCCGCCTCGTCCGGCTTCCGGCTGATGCATGTGGCGAACGGCCGGGCGCTGATCGAGGATGCGAGCGGCATGTATATCGTGCGTGTCGGCTCGATCCTGCCGGACAACAGCCGCCTGGCGACGCTGGAACAGCGCGACGGCGCCTGGGTCATCGTCACCTCGAACGGCGACATCGTCAAACGCAACTGACGCGACGGCGGGCCTTCGCCCGCCTTCGATTCGGCCCGTCCGATGAGGGATGCCGGCCGCCCGCTCGCTGTGGCAAGAGCAGCTTGAGCACTTTATTTCCGGGGAATTCAGGGACTTGGCGGTGAAGCTCACCCGGTGCAAGTCCCACGCAAGATTGGCTCCGTAGGTTCGCCTCGAACAAGGATGGAGCTTGTCATGCAACCGATACAACTGTTTGAACTGGCATCGAAACAAGCCGAATGGCTTTCTGTCCGCCAGAGCGTGGTTGCAGGCAACATCGCCAACGCGAACACGCCCGCCTTCAAGGCAAAGGACGTGACCCCTTTCCAGTCGGTGCTCGAAACCACGGGCATCCGCATGGCGGCGACGCAGCCGGGCCATTTCACCGAAACCGAAATGGCAAGCCGCGTCATCGACACCAAGCCCACCGAAGAGATCGGCGTGCAGGAGTCCGGCAACACCGTCGGCCTTGCCGAGGAACTCATGAAGGAGGGTCAGGTCAAGCGTGATTTCGAGTTGAATGCCGGCCTCGTCAAGGCCTTTCATCGCATGATGCTGATGACAGTCAGAAGGTAAAAAATGGATCCGCTCATAGCTTCACTGAAAGTCGCGGCCTCGGGACTTGAGGCGCAATCCACCCGCATCCGTATCGTCTCGGAAAACCTCGCCAACGCCCGCTCCACAGGCGATACGCCGGGTGCCGACCCTTTCCGTCGCAAGACCGTGACCTTCGCGGCCGAGCTCGACCGGGCGACCGGCGCGGCCCTCGTCGAGGTCGAGCGCCTCGGCGTCGATGAAGGCGAGTTCTCGACCGAATACGACCCCGGCAACCCGGCGGCGAACGAACAGGGCATCGTCAAGATGCCGAATGTCAACATGCTGGTCGAAATGGCCGACATGCGGGAAGCCAACCGCTCCTATGAAGCCAACCTGCAGAGCATCAAACAATCGCGCGACCTGATCAGCGCGACCATCGACCTCCTGAGGGCATCGCAATGATCGAGAGCATCAAGGGCGTCAATTCGCTCTTCTCCGCCAATCCCCTTTCGGGCGTGACGGAAACGTCGAACCCCGTTTCCGCTGCCGCCGCGCAGGGAACCGCAACCGGAATGAGCTTCGCCCAGGTGATGGGCGACATGGCGACCGACGCGGCCAATTCGCTGAAGCTCAGCGAAACCAAGTCCTTCGAAGCCATCCAGGGCAAGGCCTCGACCCGCGAAGTGGTCGATGCCGTCATGAACGCCGAGCAGTCGCTGCAGACCGCCATCGCCATCCGCGACAAGGTCGTCACCGCCTATCTCGAAGTCGCTAGAATGCAGATCTGAGGACCGGACATGAAAGCCCTTGCCATTGCCGCCACCGGCATGAACGCGCAGCAGACCAATCTCGAAGTGATCGCGAACAACATCGCGAACATCAACACGACGGGCTTCAAGCGCGCCCGCGCCGAGTTCTCCGACCTTCTCTACCAGACGGAGCGCGCCGCCGGCGTGCCGAACCGCGCCAACCAGTCCGTGGTGCCGGAAGGCGCCATCGTTGGCCTCGGCGTCAAGACCGCCGCGGTGCGCAACCTGCACCTCCAGGGCGGCCTTACCAGCACCGGCAACTCCTTCGACCTCGCGCTGATCGGCCGCGGCTGGTTCCAGATCGAGGCGGCGGACGGCACGACGCTCTACACCCGCGCCGGCGCCTTCAACACCAATGCCGACGGCCAGCTCGTGACGCTGGACGGCTACACGGTCGTGCCGGGCATCAACGTTCCGGCCGACGCGACGGAAGTCACCGTCAGCAAGTCCGGCCAGGTCTATGCCACCGTCGCCGGTGACCAGCAGGAACTCGGCCAGATCACGCTGGCGAACTTCGTCAACGAGGCCGGCCTTGAGCCGCTCGGCGAAAACCTCTTCCGCGAAACCGCAGCCTCCGGCCCGGCCAATGTCGGCGCCCCGGACGAAGCGGGCTTCGCCTATATCCAGCAGAACTACCTGGAAGCCTCGAACGTCGATCCGGTCAAGGAAATCACCGACCTGATCTCCGCCCAGCGCGCCTATGAGATGAACTCCAAGATCATCCAGGCGGCGGACGAAATGGCGGCCGTGGTCAGCAAGAACCTGAGATAACAACCGGACATGCGGGGAACATGATGTTTCGCCTGATAGCAGCTCTTCGGAAAGAAAAGACCCGGTCGATCCGGTGGCGCGCGGCCCTCTTCGCGCCCGCCGCGCTCGTCGGTCTTCTCGTGGCCGATGCGGCCCTTGCCGACACGCGCACTGCGGTCGTGCCCAAGCGCATCATCTATCCCGGCGAGGAGATCCAGGCGGGACAGCTCGAAGTGGTCGAGGTCACCAACCCGAACATCGTCAAGGGCTTTGCCCAGAATGTCGACGAGGTCAGCGGGCTTGTGACCAAGCGCACGCTGCTGCCGGGTCGCGTCATCCTCGTCTCGGCGCTGCGCGAACCCTTCCTCGTGTCGCGCGGCACGACCGTGCAGATGGTCTTCGACAATGGATCGCTCGTCATCCGGGCATCCGGCACGCCCTTGCAGGATGGCGCGGCCGGCGAACTGATCCGCATCCGCAACAAGGATTCGGGCGTCACCGTCTCCGGCACGGTCATGGCGGATGGAACCGTGCATGTGGTGGCGAAATGATGCGTAACCTCTTCTCCCATGCCCTTGCCATGATCGCCTGCCTGCTGCTCGCGGCAGGCCCGGCACTTCCCGCCGCCCGCATCAAGGACGTCGCCTCGCTTCAGGCCGGGCGCGACAACCAGCTTATCGGCTACGGCCTCGTCGTCGGCCTCCAGGGCACCGGCGACAGCATGCGTTCGTCGCCGTTTACCGAACAGTCCATGCGGGCGATGCTGCAGAACCTCGGCATCTCGATGGTCGGTACTCAGACGCGGGCGAAAAACATCGCCGCTGTGCTCGTCACCGCGACGCTGCCGCCCTTCGCCAGCCCCGGCAGCCGCATCGACGTGACCGTGGGCTCGCTCGGCGATGCATCGTCGCTGCGCGGCGGCACGCTGGTCATGACCTCGCTGTCGGGCGCCGACGGCCAGATCTATGCGGTCGCGCAAGGCTCGATCGTCGTTACCGGCATCAGTGCCGGCGGCGAGGCTGCCACAGTGCAGCAGGGTGTCACCACGGCAGGCCGTGTGCCGAACGGCGCGATCATCGAACGCGAGCTTCCCTCGCGCTTCAAGGATTCGTCCGATCTCGTGCTGCAACTGCGCAACCCCGACTTTTCCACCGCCGTCGGCATGGCTGACGCCATCAACCGCTATGCGGCCGCGCAATATGGCGCGCCGATCGCCGAATCGCGCGATTCGCAGTCGGTTTACGTCGCCAAGCCGAAAATGGCCGACCTCGCGCGGCTGATGGCCGATATCGAGAATCTCGTCGTGGAGACAGATGTGCCCGCGCGCGTCGTCGTCAACGAACGCACGGGAACGATCGTGATCGGCCAGGATGTGCGCATCTCGCCCGTCGCCGTCAGTTACGGCACGCTGACCGTGCAGATCAACGAGATGCCGAAGGTCGTGCAGCCGGAGCCCTTCTCCAGGGGCGAGACGGCGGTCGAGCCGAACACGGATATCCTCGTCCAGCAGGATGGCGGCACGGTCGCGCTGCTCGATGGTTCGAGCCTGCGCTCGCTCGTCTCCGGGCTGAACAGCATCGGGGTCAAGCCGGACGGCATCATCTCGATCCTCCAGAGCATCAAGACCGCAGGCGCCCTCCAGGCAGAACTGGTGTTGCAATGACCACCGTATCGACCCTTACCGCCGTGAAGACGCTGGCGCGCAAGCTCGCGCTGCCGATGGCGGGCTTCGTGCTGATGGCCATTCCCGGCGCCTTCGCAGAGGAACGCCCGGTCATCATGACGACCAAGGCGACCGCCGACGAGATCCGCGAATTCTGCACCAATATCGCGGATGCGGCGCGCGACCAGCGCTATCTCCTCCAGAAGCAGGAGCTGGAAAACCTCCAGAAGGATGTCGACGAGCGCATCAAGACGCTGGAAGCCCGACGGGCGGAATATGAGGACTGGCTGAAGCGCCGCAACGATTTCCTCAAGATGGCCGAGGGTGGCCTCGTCGAGATCTACCGCAAGATGAAGCCGGATGCGGCGGCAGGCCAGCTCGCCGAGATCAACCCGGAGATCGCCTCGGCGATCATCATGAAGCTGCCGCCGCGCCAGTCGAGCACCATCCTGGCCGAAATGCCGGCCGACAAGGCAGCACTTCTCACCCGTCTCATCGCGATTGCGGGCGACCCGAACACGTCAAAGGACCCGTCATGAAGAAGACCGCCTCAGCACTCGCCGTCGCGCTGGCTTTGTCGAGCTGCTCTAGCCAGGCCTTGAACGAGATCGGCAAGGCGCCGGCGATGAGCCCGATCGGCAGCGGGCTGAACTATGCGGAAACCCCGCAGCTTGCCATGTATCCGAAGCAGCCGCGCACGGCGGTGTCCGGCTATTCGATCTGGAGCGACCAGCAGTCGGCGCTCTTCAAGGATTCGCGCGCCTTCAAGATCGGCGACATCCTGACCGTCAACATCCGCGTCAACGACCGGGCGACCTTCGACAACAAGACTGACCGCTCGCGCACCAACAAGAGCGGCATGAATCTCGGTTTCGGCGGCTCGGGGAACAATTTCAAGACTGATACGGAAGCCGACCTGAACTACGGCTCGTCGACCAGCACCAAGGGCGACGGCACGACGGAGCGGTCCGAACGGTTGAACCTGCTCGTCGCCGCGGTCGTGACGGGCGTGATCGAGAACGGCAATCTCCTGATCAGCGGTTCGCAGGAAGTGCGCGTCAACCATGAGCTCCGCATCCTGAACGTTGCCGGCATCGTGCGCCCGCAGGACGTCGATTCCGACAACCAGATCGCCTACGAGCGCATCGCGGAAGCCCGCATCTCCTATGGCGGCCGCGGCCGCCTGACCGAAGTGCAGCAGCCGCCATGGGGCCAGCAGGCCGTCGACCTGCTCTCGCCGATCTGACGCCAAACCCTAGCAACCCGGAAAGAAAAGCATGGCGGACGAAGCGGAAGTCGTCGAGGAGAAGAAGAAGCCCTCGCTGGTCATCACCATCGCGGCAATCGCGGTGCTGACGGTCCTGGCGCTCGGCGGCGGCTGGCTCGTCGGCAACATGCTGGCCCCGCCGCCCACCGATAAGCCGGTGGAAGAGGTGGCGGCAGCCGAGGCCGCCGCAGGCGGAGACGGCCATGGCGGTGGTGCGGAAGGCGATGCGGCGGAAGCCGTGCCGCATATCTCCACCCCGGCGAACGGCGTCGTGCTGCTCGACCCGATCACCAGCAATCTCGCCTATCCCTCCGACAACCGCGTGCGCCTCGAAGTCGCGCTGATGTTCAAGGGCGTTCCGGACGTGGTTCTGGCCGAAGAAATCCACCAGGACATCATGGCTTACATGCGCACGGTCTCGCTCCAGCAGGTGCAGGGACCCCGCGGCTTCCAATATCTCCGGGAAGACCTGCAGGAGCGGGTTGACCTTCGGTCCGAAGGGCGCGTAACCAACGTCATGTTCCGAAGTTTTGTGATCGAATGATTCGAGCCCTTCTGACCTTCGTCGCCATGATGGCGATGACCGGTGCGGCCTACGCCCAGCAGCAGTTGCAGCTGCCGGGCGATCTCCTCAACGCGCCCATCGATGGCTCGGTCGCCTCCTGGATCATTCGCACCTTCGGGCTTTTGACCGTCCTTTCGGTCGCCCCCGGCATCCTCATCATGGTGACGAGCTTTCCGCGCTTCGTCATCGCGTTTTCGATCCTGCGCTCCGGCATGGGGCTTGCCACCACGCCGTCCAACATGATTCTCGTGTCGCTCGCGCTATTCATGACCTTCTACGTCATGGCGCCGACCTTCGACCGCGCCTGGCAGAACGGCGTCGAGCCGATGATCGCCAACCAGATCGACGAGACCGAAGCGATGCGGCGCATTGCGGAACCCTTCCGCGAATTCATGGTGGCCAACACCCGCGACAAGGACCTCGAGCTCTTCATCTCGCTTGCCGAAGAGCGTGGCCAGACGGTCGTCCAGAACAACATCGCGGACCTGCGCGTCGTCATCCCGGCCTTCATGATCTCGGAAATCCGACGCGGCTTCGAAATCGGCTTCCTGGTCGTCCTGCCCTTCCTCGTCATCGACATGATCGTCGCCACCATCACCATGGCCATGGGCATGATGATGCTGCCGCCGACCTCGATTTCGCTGCCCTTCAAGATCCTGTTCTTCGTGCTGATCGACGGCTGGAATCTGCTCGTCGGAAGCCTCGTCCGCTCCTTCAGTTAGAGCTCATTAACCATATCATTTTACCCGCTGTTTACCCTGTTTTTCAACGGGTTGCGGCCGCTTGCCCGATTTAAGAAGTTGGCAAGGATTGGCTGCGAGGTTGGGGCTCACACGACGGGTTTGGTATCCCTTCAGAGCCCTGAAGAAACCGAGTTGGCATGATGCCGAACCGCCGTAACCGGTAAGTTTTCAGTCCGGTATGTCCCCACCAGTATTTTGTAAAAAAAGGGACAACTAGAATGGCGAGCATTCTCACCAACACGTCTGCAATGGCAGCTCTCCAGACGCTGCGTTCTATCGGCAACGACATGGAAACGACGCAGGGCCGCATTTCGTCCGGCCTGCGCGTTGGCAGCGCCTCGGACAACGCCGCTTACTGGTCGATCGCGACCACCATGCGCTCCGACAACATGGCTCTTTCGGCCGTATCCGATGCGCTCGGCATGGGTGCCGCCAAGGTCGATACCGCCTATGCCGGTATGGACGCCGCTATCGAGGTCGTAAAGACGATCAAGACCAAGCTCGTTGCCGCTTCCGAAGAAGGCGTTGACAAGGCGAAGGTCCAGAAGGAAATCACCCAGCTCCAGGAACAGCTCCTGAACATCGCGGAATCCGCATCGTTCAACGGCGAAAACTGGATTGCCGGCGCTGCTGGCGACAAGACGGTCGTTTCCGGCTTCGTTCGCTCGGCTGACGATGGCGTCTCCGTCAAGACGACGACCTACACGCTCGACACCGGTGCGACCGGCAACGTGCTGTTCGGTCACGATGGCACCGACGTCGACACCAGCGCTGGTATCCTCGGCACCGCAGGCACCGAAGGCAACGAAGTCTACACGCTCGACATCAGCGCCATGGACGGCGACGCCCTCGCCGGCGCACTCTCCGACGTTGAAGACGCGCTCAGCGCAATGACGGACGCAGCTGGTACGCTCGGCTCGATCTCCATGCGCATCAACCTGCAGGACGACTTCCTTTCGAAGCTCTCCGACACGATCGACCAGGGCGTTAGCCGCCTTGTCGACGCCGACATGAACGAAGAGTCGACCCGCCTCAAGGCGCTCCAGACCCAGCAGCAGCTGGCCATCCAGGCGCTTTCGATCTCCAACGGCGAATCGCAGAACATCCTGTCGCTCTTCCGTTAATCGACCATCGGGGGAAGGCGCGGAGGCTGACCGCACCCCATCCCTACAAAGAACCGCACCCGGCAACGGGTGCGGTTTTTTGCTTTTTATTCCGCGCTAAAGACTTCCTTAACCTTAATGCGGTTTTCTGTGCTCATCGAAACGGTGGGTTAACCAAGAAACTTAACCGGTTAGCAGGCATGATGCTGACCACCGTTACCCGGCGACCCCGGAATGTCCCTTCTCCCAGTTTCAGCCACTCAAGGGGCACCTTAGACATGACGAGCATTCTGACGAACATTGCGGCAATGACCGCACTCCAGACCCTGCGTTCCATCGGCAGCAACATGGAAGAAACCCAGGCCCGCGTTTCGTCTGGCCTGCGCGTCGCTGGTGCAGCCGACAACGCCGCCTATTGGTCGATCGCGACCACGATGCGTTCCGACAACATGGCGCTTTCCGCTGTTCAGGACGCCCTCGGCCTCGGCGCCGCCAAGGTAGACACCGCTTATGCGGCGATGGACTCGGCGATCGAAGTCGTCAAGGAAATCAAGTCCAAGCTTGTTGCCGCCACGGAAGAAGGCATCGACAAGGCGAAGATCCAGGAAGAACTCACCCAGCTTCAGGATCAGCTGCGCAGCATTGCGGAATCGGCTTCCTTCTCGGGCGAAAACTGGGTTGCCGGCGAAGATGCCGTCGAAAAGTCCGTCGTTTCGGGCTTCGTCCGCGCCGCTGACGACACCGTCTCGGTCAAGACGACCACCTACACCTTCAACTCCGCCGCCGACGGCAACGTCCTCTTCGGCCATGATGGCACCGACATCGACTTCGCCGCCGGTATCCTCGGTACGGCCGGCGCCGTTTCCGGCACCGCCGTCATCGACATCGAACTCGACGACACGATGACCCCGGCCGATATCGGCGAGTTCCTCTCCGACGTCGAAACGTCGCTCTCGGCAATGACCAGCGCAGCCGCCGAGCTTGGCTCGATCTCGATGCGTATCGGCCTGCAGGAAGACTTCGTTTCCAAGCTCACGGACTCGATCGACAGCGGTGTAGGCCGCCTCGTCGACGCCGACATGAACGAAGAATCGACCCGCCTGAAGGCCCTGCAGACCCAGCAGCAGCTCGCCATCCAGTCGCTGTCGATCGCCAACTCCTCTTCCGAAGGCATCCTCCAGCTCTTCCGTTAATCGGAAAGCGAGGCTTAATCCTTCAAGTCCATCAGAAGGCCCCGGTTTTCCGGGGCCTTTTTCCTTGTCTTAAAGCGGCGACCGCAGGAAGCTCGACATGGCGTCGTCCTCGGCCCTGCGGGCGAGATAGAGCCGGGCCGTATCGAGCGCCTCGCGGATCGTCACATCCATGTCGAGATAGCGGTAGGTGCCGAGCCGCCCGACGAAGGTGACGCCCGCTTCCTGTTCCGCGCGCGCGACATAGTCGGCAAGCTGCGCCTTCTCCTCGACGAGGCGGATGGGGTAGTAGGGGATGTCGTCGGCCTCGCAGGCGCGCGAAAATTCGCGATAGCAGACCGAGCCCGCATGCTCCTCCCAGGGCGAGAAATGTTTGTGCTCGGTGATGCGCGTATAGGGCACCGACACGTCGCCGTAGTTCATCACCGCGCAACCCTGGTAGTCGCCGTCATAGGTGAAGCGCTCGAAATCCAGTGTGCGGTAGCCGAGCCGGCCGAGTTCGTAGTCGAAATAGCCGTCGAGGGGGCCGGAATAGAAGACGTGGGCGAAACCTTCGGTCTGGTCACGCCGGAAGCTGGTTTCCAGCGTCACCGTGATATCCGGATGGTCGAGGATGCGCTCGATCATTTCGGTATAGCCGGTCTCCGGCATGCCCTGGTATTTGTGGAAGAAATAGTTGTCTTCGTAGTTGAAGCGCACCGGCAGCCGCTTCAGGATCGAGGCTGGAAGCTCGGTCGGCGAACAGCCCCACTGCTTTTGGGTATAGCCCTTGAAGAAGGCCTCGTAGAGATCGCGGCCGACGAATCGCAGCGCCTGTTCCTCGAAGCTCTGCGGATCGGTGATCGTCTTGTCCCCCTGGTCTTCCAGGAAGGCGCGCGCCTCGTCGGGCCGGAAGGTCTTGCCGAAGAACTGGTTGATCGTGTGCAGGTTGATCGGCAGCGAATAGACCTGGCCGCCGCTCGTCGTCTTTACCCGGTTCTTGTAGGGCATGAAGGTCTGGAAGCCGTTCACATAGTCCCACACCTCGGTATCGTCGGTGTGGAAGATATGCGGCCCGTAGATATGCACCATCACGCCCGTCGCTTCGTCGCGCACCGTGTGGCAGTTGCCGCCGATATGATTGCGCTGATCGATGACCTCGACCCGGTAGCCCGCATCGGCGAGTTCCCGGCCGATGACGGCGCCGGACAGTCCGGCGCCGACGATGAGGATTTTTTCTTTTACGCGCATGGCATCCCGTCCTGCGTTCTCACGTTTGGCGCGCTCGCGGCCGGAGGTTAACCGGCCGTCTGCCAGAGGCGCGCGTCCGGATAGAGGGGAGCATGCTCGTTGAGCGCAACGAGTTCGGCCCGGTAGCGCTGACGGTAGGCCTCGTCGGTCTCGAATTCGATGCCCGCAGCCGCAAGCTCGGCCCCCACCTCGTAATAGACGTCGAGGTTGCGCAGGTCCGGCACAGGCAGTTCGCCGCGTTCCGCATCGCCCTGCATCTGCCAGTACAGCTCTTCGAGGCGGCGTGCGAGGCGGTCCATGTCGCGCAACGCGCAGGTCTCGCGCTGGGCCTGGAGCGATTGCCGGACGGCCGCGAGACTCGCCGGGTTCCGGGCAAAAGCGATGGCCTTTTGAACGTAGGTGTCCGGGTCGGCGCAGACCAGTTCGGGAATGCCGGCCGCCGTGACGATGCTGCCGCAGAAGCGCGACGCAAAGCTCTTGCCGGACACGGTCAGCACCGGCAGGCCCTGGGTGATGGCGTCGGCAGCCGTGGAATGCGCGCCGTAGGGAAACGTGTCGAGGAAGAGGTCGGCGAGGCCGATTCGGGCCAGATGGTCCGGGTTCTGCGCCTTGCCCGCGAAGATGATTCGCTCCGGCGCGATGCCGCTCTGCGTCGCGAGCTGCTTGAGCCGCTCGTTGACGCTGTCGTCACCGGCCAGCAGCCACAGCACGCTGCCCGGCGTGGCGGTGAGGATGCTCATCCAGCGCTGGAAGCAGGGGGCGGTGATCTTCTGCATGCCGTTGAAGCTGGCGAAGACGAAAGCGTTTTCCGGCAGGCCGACGGCCGAGCGCATCGGGCGCGGCGAGACCAGGCGTTTGCGGTCCACCGGCTGGTTGCAGGGAATGCGCAGGACCTTCTCGGTGTAATAGATCTCGTTTTCCGGCGGCACGATGTGCTCGTCGGCGATCATGTACTGGTGATAGGGGCTCGCAACTGTGCCCGGATATCCGCAGAAGTTGACGATGACGGGCGCCGGCCGATAGGCGAAAATCTTCGTGCGAGCGTGTTTGGTATAGCCGTTGACGTCAACGAGCACGTCGATCTGGTCGGTCGCGATCAGGCGCGCGGCATCCAGGTCGCTGAGCGGGCTGATGTCGCGCCAATGGTCGACCGCCAGCTTGATTCGCGCCTGCGTCTTGTCGATCGGCGCCGGCTCGCCGCAGTAATAGGCGAAGATCTCGACTGATGATTTATCGTGCAGTTCGAGAACCTCGCTGAGCGCGAAGCCGACCGCGTGCTGGCGCAGGTCCGAGGAGACGTAGCCGACGCGCAGCCGCTCTCCGGTGCCCGATTTCTGGCGCACCGGCTTGCGCACGAAGGCTTTGAGATCGGCGGGCCGGCCGACGGCCGTCTGAGAGTAGCGATAGGCCTTCGCCATGTGGAAGAACGGATCGTCCGTGTAGCAGGCAATCGTCATGGACGACATGGCATCCATGAACTGCCGCGGCGTGATATGCAGCGACGAGGAGACGATCGGCCACTTGCATTGGCGCATCCGGAGCGAAATCCAGTGCTGCGCGGCTTCTGTGCGCGTCGGCAACAGTTCCATGGCCTGCCACAGCGCTGCCTCGGCTTCTTCCAGATGGCCGGTGCCTTCGAGCACGCGGCCGATATGCTGCAGGCTGAGCAGCCGGTTGTTGATCCGGTCCGGCGTCACGTCCGTCGTCGTGTCGACGAAGCCGCGCCATTGCTGCACGGCCTGCCCGACCAGCCCGCAATCCTCCAGCGTCCGGCCGAGATTGATATGGGCCTGGCCGAATTGCGGATTGATGCGGATGGCAGCGCGAAGCGCGTGAATGGTTCCCGCCGCGTCGCCGGCGCCCGAAAGGGAAACCGCGTAGTTGAAATAGGCCAAATGCAGCAGCGGGTTGGTGTCGTTGAAGGCGATCCAAGTCTTGTAGAGCTCCACCGCATGCGCCCTGTGCCCGCCCGCGCTGAGGCTTTCCGCGCTCTGGAAGAGCTCCGAAAGCGAAAGCTGCTGGTTGCGGGCCCGACCCATCAGGTGGAGGAGGGGTGCATTGGGATCTGCGTGAATGGGGGTGCTGACGGTCATGGACATCCTGCGGCAACGGCTGTTGAACGGTTCGCAAAAGAGCTCGTTCGCCTTGCTACAGGAACAGACTTGCGTCGGGCTGGTCGTTTCCGGCGCTCCGCAGCCCCGAAAGCGGACGCAAAAAAAGCGGCGCGGTGTGAACCGCGCCGCCTTATGTCAGGCCGTGATGTTCGGCTTAGACGTCGTTGTAAGCCGCGATGACCGCTTCGACCTGCGCGCTGTTCAGGGCGCCGATCTGCTGGCTGGTGAAGGCGCGGGCCTGGTCGGAGGTGAGGCCTGCGATGTCGTCGGTGGACAGACCCGAGAGAGCCTTGACGCCGATGGCTGCGATATCAGCCGTCGAGAAGGTGGCGATCTCGTCTGCGTCCATCGCTGCGATTGCCGAGGAGCTCAGGGCTGCGATCTGGCCGGGCGTCAGGGCTTCGACCTGTTCGCTCGTCAGGGTCGCAATCTGGCTGCTGGTGAAGGCAACGATCTGCTTGCTGTTGAGAGCCGCGACCTGGTCGGTGCTCAGCGCTGCGACCGTGTCGGTGGACAGGCCGGAGAGCTGCTTGGCGGTCAGGGCGTTGATCTGGCTCGTGCTCAGTGCTGCGACCTGGTCGGTCGAGAGACCGGAGATCTGGCTGCTGCTCAGGGCGGCGATCTGCTTGCTGTTCAGGGCAGTGATGTTGTCGGTGGTGATACCGGCAAGAGCACCCGAGGAGAGACCGGTCAGAGCCTTGACGCTGATGGCGGCCAGCTCATCCGTGGTGAAGGTAGCCAGTTCGTCCGAGCTGATCGTGGACAGTGCCGAGGAGCCGAGAGCTGCGATCTGCGAGCTGGTCAGCGCTTCGATCTGTTCGGAGGAGAAAGCCTCTACCTGACCGCTGGAGAAGGCAACGATCTGCTTGCTGCTGAGGGCGGCAACCTGATCGGTGCTGAGGGCCGCGACGGTGTCGGTAGCGAGGCCCGAGAGCTGCTTTGCCGTCAGAGCCGAGATCTGGGTGGTGCTCAGAGCTGCAACCTGATCGGAGGAGAGACCCGAGATCTGGCTGGTGGAGAGAACCGCGATCTGCTTGCTGTCCAGCGCCGTGATGTTGTCGGTGGTGATACCGGCAAGAGCGGCGGAGGAGAGACCAGACAGGGCCTTCACGTTGATGGCGGCCAGCTCATCCGTGGTGAAGGTTGCCAACTCGTCGGAGCTGATGGTGGACAGTGCCGAGGAGCCGAGGGCTGCGATCTGCGAGCTGTTCAGCGCTTCGATCTGTTCGGAGGAGAGAGCCTCTACCTGCCCGGAGTTGAAGGCGATGATCTGCTTGCTGGTGAGGGCGGCGACCTGGTCTGTGCTGAGAGCGGCGACCGAGTCAGTGGAGAGGCCGGCGAGCTGCTTCACCGTCAGGGCGACGATCTGGTCGGTGGAGAGTGCGGCAACCTGGTCCGACGAGAGGGCTGCGAGCTGGTCGCTGCTGAGAGCGGCGATCTGCTTGCTGTTCAGGGCCGTGATGTTGTCGGTGGTGATACCGGCAAGAGCGGCAGAGGAGAGACCGGACAGAGCCTTGACGCTGATGGCGGCCAGTTCATCGGTGGTGAAGGAAGCCAGTTCGTCCGAGCTGATGGTGGAGAGTGCCGACGAGCCGAGCGCTGCGATCTGCGAGCTGGTGAGAGCTTCCACCTGTTCGGAGGTGAGGGCTTCGACCTGGGCGCTCGTGAAGGCGACGATCTGCTTGCTGGTGAGGACGGCGACCTGGTCGGTGCTCAGAGCGGCGACCGTGTCGGTAGAGAGGCCAGCGAGCTGCTTTGCCGTCAGGGCGACAACCTGGTCGGTGCTGAGAGCGGCAACCTGGTCGGACGAGAGGCCCGAGATCTGGCTCGTGGAGAGAGCGGCGATCTGCTTGCTGTTCAGGGCAGTGATGTCGTCGGTCGAGATGCCGGCGAGGGCATCGGAGGAGAGACCCGACAGAGCCTTGACGCTGATGGCGGCCAGTTCATCCGTGGTGAAGGTAGCCAGTTCGTCCGAGCTGATGGTGGAGAGTGCCGACGAGCTGAGAACCGAGATCTGCGTGCTGGTGAGAGCTTCGACCTGTTCGGAGGTGAGGGCGGCCATCTGGGCGCTGGAGAAGGCGACGATCTGCTTGCTGCCGAGAACGGCGACCTGGTCGGTGCTGAGCGCTGCGACCGTGTCGGTGGAGAGGCCCGAGAGCTGCTTTGCCGTCAGGGCGACAACCTGGTCGGTGCTGAGTGCAGCAACCTGGTCGGACGAGAGGCCCGAGATCTGGCTCGTGGAGAGAGCGGCGATCTGCTTGCTGTTCAGGGCAGTGATGTTGTCGGTGGTGATGCCGGCGAGAGCGGCGGAGGAGAGACCCGACAGAGCCTTGACGCTGATGGCGGCCAGTTCGTCGGTGGTGAAGGTTGCCAGTTCGTCCGAGCTGATCGTGGCAAGTGCTGCCGAGCCGAGGGCTGCGATCTGCGAGCTGTTCAGGGCTTCGATCTGTTCCGACGTCAGGGCTTCGACCTGGGCGCTGGAGAAGGCGACGATCTGCTTGCTGCCGAGGACGGCCACCTGGTCGGTGCTGAGTGCTGCGACGGTATCGGTGGTGAGGCCGGAGAGCTGCTTTGCCGTCAGGGCGACAACCTGATCGGTGGTGAGCGCTGCAACCTGGTCGGAGGAGAGGGCTGCGAGCTGGTCGCTGCTGAGAGCGGCGATCTGCTTGCTGTTCAGCGCGGTGATCTTGTCGGTGTCGAGGCCGGCCAGCGCGTCGGTCGTCAGGCCTGCGAGAGCCTTGACGCTGATGGCGGCAATTTCGTCGGTGGTGAAGGTTGCGAGCTCGTCAGAGTTGATGGTGGTGAAGGCGTCATAGCCGAGAGCGGCGATCTGCGCGCTGCTCAGCACGTCGATTTGGTCGGTCGTGAAGCTGTCGACCTGGGCGCTGCTGAGTGCGCTGATCTGCTTGGAGTTGAGGCCGCTGATATGGCCGGATTCGAGTGCTGCGAGCTGCGATGCGCTGAGGCCTGCGAGTGCGCTGACGGCGATCGCGCCGATCTGGTCCGAATTGAAGGCCAGAAGGCTGTCGCTCGAAAATGCGTTGACCTGCGAGGAGCTGAGTGCCGCGATCTGCGTGCTGTTCAACGCCTGTACGTCTTCGGAGTTGAGGAGCTGGATTGCCGCGGAGGAAAGGTTTCGGATCTGGGTGACGGTAAGATTTGTAACGATTGAAGTCATGAACGCGCGCCCTTGATGGTTGGCTGTCCACAAACGTCATTGCCCTGCGAACGGCCTGGAAAGGATCGGCACGATCCCTTAAGGCACGCTCAGCACGTCCTGCGCTTGCTGCAGCGTTGGACGTCCGCGGACCCGCCATTGACTTCGCAATTCGGGTGTCCTGTCGGACGATAACTTTGTTTTCATGGAACATGACTCGAACGAGCCAGCGTATCGGAAGGGCATCATGCTTCCGGAGCCTAATGGCGGCTCCGATCCCCACGCCAGTTGTTGCAAGTACCGATAATGGGTAGAACTCTCGCAACTAGGGAAAGTTCTAAGCAGGAAGTTCTAACAATGCGTTAACAGGTTGCAACAGTTCCACGCAATACAAGCGCGGAGCGCCTGAAAACGGTGCAAATTTTGCCGGATCGGTACAGGGCCGTACCATACTGGGGCGAAGGCTGTCTTCTTCCTCTGCGTCTTATGGTTGAGTGGCGTCGTGTCCTGGCTAGAAATAGCCATCGCCCACTTACGCTTTTTTCACCTTCCTTTATGAAGTCTTAACGGCGTTAACCATTTGTTAACCATTCGCCGTTAACTCTTCATTAAGAACGATGAACTGGCGCCCAGGGCAAAACAGCGGCGCCGGATGCATGAAGCCCCTTCGTCGTTACCGGTCCCCGCCCACTCCGGCATGTCCCCGACAATCCTTCATCAGGGCAAATGCCAATGACCAGCATATTGACCAACTCCGCCGCCATGGCGGCGCTGCAAACCCTCCGTTCCATCGATACGGGTCTCGAGACGACCCAGGCACGCGTTTCGTCGGGCCTGCGCGTCGAGACCGCCGCCGACAACGCCGCCTACTGGTCGATCGCCACTACGATGCGCTCCGACAACCGCGCGCTTTCGACCGTCGCCGACGCACTCGGCCTCGGCGCCGCCAAGGTCGACACCGCCTATACCTCGCTTGAAAACGTCATCGAGGTGATGAGCGAGATCAAGGCGAAGCTGGTGGCCGCGCGCGAGCCGGGCGTCGACAAGAACAAGATCAACGACGAAATCACAGAACTGAAGAACCAGCTCGTCTCCGCCGCCCAGTCGGCGTCCTTCTCGGGCGAGAACTGGCTCTATAATACCGGCGACGATCCGCTCGGCATCAAATCCGTCGTGGCCTCCTTCGTGCGCACCGCCGGCGGCAACGTGAAGGTCACCACACTCGACTTCGACACGGAGACCTCCGTGCTGGTCGATATCGAGGACCCCGAGCGCGGCTTCCTCACCAAGTCGATCGACGCAAGCGAACTGACCGACGACGGGGCAGGCCCATCGCGCTTCTACTACCTGATCGACATGGGTGGCGCGTCCCCCACGGATACGCCGATCTCGATCAAGGACGATCCGAACGATCCGGACACGACCACCTACGAACAGCTCGATGATATGATCAGCGTCGTCGACAGCATCATCAAGGACCTGACGAACTCCGCCTCCACGCTCGGCGCCATTACCAAGCGCATCGGCATGCAGGAGAGCTTCGTCGCCAGCCTCAACGATGTGATCGACAAGGGCATCGGCCGTCTCGTCGATGCCGACATGAACGAGGAATCGACCCGCCTCAAGGCGTTGCAGACCCAGCAGCAACTCGGCATCCAGTCGCTGTCCATCGCCAATTCGAGTGCCGAAAACATCCTCCAGCTCTTCCGTCAGTAAGAGCTGGCAGGTTTTCTCATCCGCCCGGCCGCTGGTCATCGGCCGAGGCGGGCGGTTGGGCCGCGCTATTTGCCCTGGCGCGGCCCAACACCCTTTCATCTTCATCCTCGCACAAGTTTGAACCCCTAGGCTCAATGGCACGATCAGGAAGATTGTGCGCCTTTCGCGACCCGAAAGGTGCTTGTTGTCCGAGGAGACAGGTCAGCGGTGGTGTCAGGTTCCAGTGTTTTCGAGAGCGAGCGTCGAAACGGCCCACGGGGTTCCCGTCGGGTCCTCTTTTCGTTCGTCCGGCACGCGGCAGGGCGGGAGGGCGCGGCATGAGTGTGCAACTCGCCCGTTACCTCAAGGATTTTGGAGCACCGCCGCGCGCCAGGACGCCCGCCTTTTCGTCGCCTTCCATGGGTGAGGCCGAGGGTGGCGCTGCCGCTCCGGCATTCGTTATGCCGCCGCCGGAACCGCCGGTCGACCTTGCCGCCGAACGCGCCGAAGCTTTTGCGGAAGGCCGGGCGGAAGCCGAGGCGGAGCTTGTCGCCAAACACGAGGCGGATATCGCCGCCTTGAAGGCGGAGCACGAGGCCGAACTCGACGCGCTGAAGATGCGCTACGAGCTGGACTATGCCAGGGCGCTGGCCGAGCGGTTTTCCACGCTGACCGGCGAAGTTGCCGATCGCGTTGCCGCCCAGACGGCCGAGGTTCTGGCGCCGGTCATGAGCGAGATCCTGACGACGGGTGCCGTCGCCGACCTCGCCCGCATGATCGCCGAGGGCCTCAAGGCCGACGAGGGCATGGCGATCACGGTGAAGGGGCCGTTCAACCTCTTCGAACAATTGCAATCGCATTTCGACGAGCCCGCGCCGGTCTTCCGGCATGTCGAGATGCAGGATGTCGATCTGACGGTGGAGTTCGGCGAAACCGTCCTCGTAACGCGGATGGCGGCTTGGGCTGATACCGTACGCAAGGTGCTTGCATGAGCGAAGGCGAAAATCACCACCACGGCAAGAACGAGATCATCATCGTCAAACGTCATGGCGATCATGAAGGCGACCACCATTCGGCCGCCTGGAAGATCGCCTATGCCGACTTCATGACCGCGAT
Organism: Shinella sp. BE166; assembly: GCF_051201095.1. Lineage (NCBI taxonomy): Bacteria > Pseudomonadati > Pseudomonadota > Alphaproteobacteria > Hyphomicrobiales > Rhizobiaceae > Shinella > Shinella sp. BE166. Next base: position 124,574 of record NZ_JBPEHL010000008.1, read on the forward strand.
GATGGCGTTCTTCCTCGTCATGTGGCTCGTCAATGCCGCAAACGAGAAGACGCAGGCCTCGGTCGCGTCCTATTTCAACCCGATCAAGCTGACCGACGACAAGCCGGCCGACAAATCGGTGAAGAAGCCGGCCAACAGCGCCGAAGGCGAGGCCACCCAGGACAAGTCCAAGGAGCAGGGCCAGCAGCAGGCAAGCGGCAACGGCGCCGAAAGCGGCAAGGACGAGAAGACGACGGCCGGCGAGGAATCGCAATATTCCGAGGCCAATTTCTTCGAGAACCCCTATTCCGTGCTCTCCGAGATCGCGCAGGAAGTCGGCCAGCAGGCCAATGTCAGCGCCAAGGGCGAGGGCGGTGCGGCGACCTCCGGTCCCGCCACCGGCGCCAATGGCGGCGAAGCCTATCGCGACCCGTTCGATCCGGATTTCTGGACGCAGCAGGTCGAGGTCTCGCAGGCGACCGATGCCGGCAGCGAAGGCAAGACCGCCCAGCAGATGGCTGCGGCCAGCGACGACACGGTGAAGGAAGCGCTCGAAAAGGAAGAGGCCGAAAAGGCTGCCGCTGCGAAGGCCGAAGCTGAAAAGGCCATCGCCGAGGAGGCGAAGGCCAAGGAAGACGAGGCCAAGTCCGCCGAGGAAAAGAAGGCCGACGAGTTGAAGAAGCAGATCACCGAACAGATCGGCACGCTCGGCAAGTTGGCGGAAGGCCTGACCGTGACGCCGGCCGAGGGCGGCCTGCTCGTCAGCCTCACCGACCAGCTCGATACGCCCATGTTCAACATCGGCTCGGCGCTGCCCAAGCGCGAGATGGTGCTGGCCATGGAGAAGATCGGCAAGATCCTCGAAGCCCGGCCCGGCGCGATCGCCATCCGTGGCCATACGGATGCCCGCCCCTTCGCCGGCGGCAAGAACGACAACTGGCGCCTGTCCATGGAGCGCGCCGAGAGCGCCTATTACATGCTGGTGCGCGGCGGGCTGGAGGAGAAGCGCGTGAGCCAGGTGACCGGCTTTGCCGATCGTCGCCTGAAGGTGCCGGACGACCCGATGGCCGACGCCAACCGTCGCATCGAAATCCTCATCCAGGCCGAGGGCACCTGACGCCATGGGCTTGTTGCGGCGCCTCCTCCTGACGGGTACGGTCCTCTGCACTGCGGTTTGCGGTGCCGCCTCCGCGCGCGCCGAAAATCTTGACGACCTCGCGCCCTACAAGATGATCCGGTCGCTGCAATATGTGCAGGACACGGTGGCGCTCGGCGATCATTCGGCGATGGAGATGCAGCGCTTCCTGCTGAGCACCATTGACGAGCGGCTGCGCACGGCGGATTCGTCGATCTTCGATGATCCGCGCAATGTCGATGCGGCCCTCGTCTACGCGATGAGCGGTGGCAACCCCGAGACGCTGGAATTCCTGATCACCAAGGATGTGGACGGGCACTTCGATTCCCGCCTCACGGATGCGCTGCGCAGCTATCTCAGCGGCCGCGGCACGCAGAGCGTCAAGTCGCTGGCGGAAATCTTCCCGGAATATAAGCGCTCGCGCGTCGGCGCCTATCTGGCGCTCGTCTCGGCCAATTCCGTCATGCGCAAGGACCCGGCGCTGGCGCTGACCTATTTCGACTGGGGTCGCCTCGTCGCGCCCGGCACGATCGTCGAGGAGGCGGCCCTGCGCCGCTCGATCTATATCGCCAGCGAAGCGGGCTGGATCGACAAGAGCATGGCCTATGCCAACCGCTATGCGCGCCGCTACCTGCGCTCGCCCTATGCCAGCCAGTTCGCCGATCTTTTCGTGAAGCTGGCGGTGGACCATTTCGAGGCGATCAAGGAAGACGATATCCTTGAAATCCTCTCCTTCATGGACGTGCCCCGCCAGCGCGAGGTCTACCTGCGCATGGCACGGCTCGCCGCGATCTCCGGCAAGAACAAGCTGGCTTCGCTCGCTGCCGAACGCGCGCAGGCGTTGTCTGGAGACGGCGAAAGCGTGCCGAAAGTGCTGGCGGATCTCTATTCGGGCCTTGCCTCGGTGCCGTCAGGCGACGTGGCGCAGGCGATGGAATCGATCATCGCCATTCCCGACGACAAGCTTTCGGCCAAGGACCGCGCCCTGAAGGCGGCTGCCCGCGCGGTGGCCGAGGAAGTGCTGCGCGTGCCGGAGACGGTGCCGGTGGAGGCGAAGGCCACCGTGCCTGCTGACGATGTGGAGGATGCCTCCTACGAGGGGCTGAGCGAAGCGGAAATGGCCGACCGGGCGATGGACCCGCGCGCCGGCGGCGAAGAAACGCCGGTCGCATCGGCCATTGAGCCGAAAGAGGAAACGAAAGAGCAGGGCGAAACGGCGGGCATCGATCCGGCTTTCGATACATTCGTATCGGGCGGCCGGTCCAAGCTCGACGAAATCGACGCGCTCTTGAAAGGAGAAGGCAGTTGAGCACCATCGGTAGCGGGGTTTTGGGCGTCGTGCAGGGGCATGCGCCAACCAAGGGCAAGGCCGCTCACGGCCTTTCCGCCGGCGCTTCGGAAGAGGGCGGTTTCGCTAGTGCCGTTGCGAGCATCTCCGGACGAGAGGGCGAGGCGGGCCGCAAGGGCGCGCGCCTGTCGCTCTCGATCGGCGCGGGTGAACCGGAAGGCGACAAGACCGACGAGACGCGCGTCAAGCTCGGCCGTCGCGACGGCACGGCGCTCAACGAAGCCCTGCGCAACAAGGCCGGGGCGGACGTGCCTGAAGAGGACGCGGTGCCCTTCGAGGAAAAGGCGGCAGCCCTGCTCGAAGCCGCTGGCCGCCACGGTCGCAAGACACAGGGCGAGGGCCGCAACACCGACAAGGTCGCTACACGCAAAACCGACGAGCCGGCCGCGGACGCAGCCGAGGCGACGACCGACACGGCAGAGGCGGCATCGGCGAACACGGATGTCGGCAATCTCCTGGAAATGCTGGCCGCCCCGAACGCCGTGTCCCATGCCGTGACCAACGGCGCAGCGGTGAAGGCCGGAATTGCGGGCGCCGTACAGGACGTCAAGACGCAGACCGGCGGCAAGGGCCAGGCCAAGGCTGACGCCCGCGCCGATGCCACGGCCGTGAAGGCCGATGCGACGGCGGCGGTCGATGGTGCGGACGCCGGCGAGGTGCCGCAATCCGATACCGACCAGCTCTTCCGCCTGATCCGTGCCGACGGCAAGGGGCGCGATCTCGACATGAAACTTTCCGACGCCGGCGAGCGCGCCACCTTCCGCGACGCCAACCCGACCGGCGTGAAGGGCGAGACGGTGACCGTGGTCGATGCGCGCCGCTACATCGGCCTCGCGCAGACCGGCAATGCGGGCGCCGTGACGTCCGCGATCACGCAGGATCCGCAATGGGCGGCCTCGCTCAGCGCCACCGGCGGGCTCAGCCATTCCGAAGCGGCTGCGACCGGCAAGGTCGTCAACACGCTGAAGATCCAGATGCACCCGATCGAGCTCGGCCTCGTCACCGCCACCCTGCGCCTGCACGGCGACGCGCTCGTCGTCTCGCTGCAGGTGGAGACGGGCGAGGCCTATCGCCAGCTTACCGACGACCAGGACGCCATCGTACGCGCGCTGCGCGGCCAGGGCTTTGCCGTCGACCAAGTCACCGTGCAGCTTTCGCCGGCCGACAAGAGCGCGAACGCCCAGCAGGGCGACAGCCAGAACCAGCAGCAACAGCAGCAGTTTTCCAACCCGCAGGCGCGTGAAGGCGGCAATGGCCGCCAGGGCGGCGGAGAGCAGCAGGCACGCAATTTTGCACGCGAGGGAATGTCCCATGAAGGCAACACGTCGGAAAACGCTCCTGGCCTCGCTGGCGGTCAGCCTCAGCGCACTGGCGGCGTCTATCTCTGACGCCAACGCCTCCGTCGGGGCCTGCGAGCGTGAAATCCTCGCCGCGGCTGCGAAATACGACATACCGGCCGGCATCCTCTATTCCGTCGGTCTCACCGAGACCGGTCGGAAGGGATCGTTGCAGCCCTATGCCATGAACATCGAGGGCAAGGCCTTTTTCGGCCGCGACCGGCAGGATGCCTTGCAGGCTTTCGAAAAGGCACGCGCCAGCGGCGCGAAGCTGATCGACCTCGGCTGCATGCAGATCAACCACCACTTCCACCGCGACCAGTTTGCCTCGACGGCGGAAATGTTTGACCCGCGCAAGAACGTCGAGTATGCGGCGGCGTTTCTTTCGCGGCTTCACGCCAGGCATGAGACCTGGACGATGGCCGTCGCGCGCTATCATGCGGGGCCGAACAACGACCCCGCGCAGAAGCGTTATGTCTGCCGGGTGATCGCAAATCTGGTCGCGACGGGCTATGGAAGCTGGACGGCGAACGCGAAACAGTTCTGTCAATAATTCGACTAAAAGTTGAAATTTCACAGTCCGAACGACCTGTGCCGTAATGTGGCAGGAATGCGCCCTGAATTGGGATGACAAGGCGCGTCGTTAACCTTTGTTAACTTTTCCACTACATAGTTGTGGCGAAAGTCGAGGCGACCTACTATATGTAGATCAAATCGGCACGCAAATCTTAATCAACTGTTAATTCCACTCAGTCACTTTCTCTAATTGCCGGTGATTCGCCCGATTCGTACCACTGCCTCAACGTGGCACCACACTGATTCGGAGGCGGACGAATGATCGTAGTGGTTGATGAGCGAGAGCTCGTGAAAGATGGTTATACTTCTCTATTTGGACGCGAGGGCGTGCCCTCGACGGGGTTCGATCCCCGTGAATTCGGCGAGTGGGTCAACACCGCTGCCGATTCGGATATCGATGCGGTCGAGGCCTTCCTGATTGGCCAGGGCCAGCTCGGCATGGAACTGCCGCGCGCGATCCGGGACCGCTCCCAGGCCCCGGTGATCGCGGTCAGCGACACACCCTCCCTGGAAAACACGCTTGCGCTGTTCGACAGCGGCGTGGATGACGTCGTGCGCAAGCCGGTGCATCCCCGGGAAATCCTGGCCCGTGCGGCGGCCATCCGGCGGCGCCTGAAGGCGCTGACCAACTTCACCGAAATCGGCCCGATCCGTGTGTTTTCCGACGGTCGCGACCCGGAAATCAGCGACGAAGTCTTCCCGCTGCCGCGTCGCGAGCGCCGCATCCTGGAATATTTGGTCGCCAACCGCGGCCGCCGGCTTTCCAAGACCCAGATCTTCAACGCGATCTACGGCATCTTCGACGAGGACGTCGAAGAGAATGTCGTCGAAAGCCACATCAGCAAACTGCGCAAGAAGCTGCGCAAGAAGCTCGGTTTCGACCCGATCGATTCCAAGCGCTTCCTTGGCTACTGCATCGACTGGCAGGGCTGAAAAGAGATTGCCGGCTGGCGGGGAAGGCGGACCCTGGCAGCCAGCTTCACGCAAGGCCCGTTTCATAGGGTCGTAGTGACGAGACGAACGGGGAAATGACATGAGCCTCTACGGTACGATGAGAACGGGTGTTTCCGGCATGAATGCACAGGCGAACCGCCTGAGCACGGTGGCCGACAACATCGCAAATGCGAATACGACGGGCTACAAGAAGGCCTCGACCCAGTTCTCCTCCCTTATCCTGCCCACCACCGGAGGCGCCTACAATTCCGGCGGCGTCAACACGGATGTGCGCTACTCCATCTCTTCGCAGGGCACCTTCACCTACACCACCTCTGCGACGGACCTCGCCATCAACGGCAAGGGCTTCTTCATCGTCCAGGGTTCCGACGGCGTCGAATATATGACCCGCGCCGGCGCCTTCACGCCGATGAGCGACGGCTCGCTGCAGAACTCGTCCGGCTTCAAGCTGATGGGTTACCCCTATTCCTCGACCGAAGATCCGACGATCGTCATCAACGGTTTTGCGGGCCTCGAAGAGATCAACCTTGCAGCCGGCGAGCTGAACGTGAAGGCCTCCGAAAGCGGCTACCTGCACGTCAACCTGCCGTCGAATGCGGAAGACCCCTTCTCCAAGACGACCTCGCTGGTCGCCTATGACAGCCTCGGCAACACCCGCAAGCTCGACTTCAAATATTCGACGACGGGCACCCCGAACGAGTGGTCGCTGGAAGTCAACTATACGGACCCGGTCTCCGGTACGGTCACGCCGCTTCTCGCAGCAACGACCCTGACCTTCGACACGGACGGCAAGCTCGTCTCGCCGACGGACATCACGCTGGCCGGCCCGACGACCATCGGCGGCGGCGTGCTCAACCCGCTGGAAATCTCCATCGGCGGCACCAGCGGCGGCAGCACGCAGCTTGCGGCCGACTTTGCAGCCAAGGGTGACATCGACGGCATCGGCCCGAGCGGTGTTGCCGGCTATGAAATCAGCGACGACGGCATCGTCTACCTCAAATACGAGAACGGCGACCTCGCTCCGAAATACCGTATCGCCATGGCGAACGTGCAGAGCCCGGACAACCTCAAGCCTCTGCCGGGCAACGTCTACGCACAGAGCAGCGATTCCGGTGTGGTTGTCATGGGTTATGCCGGTAACGGCGGCTACGGCACCATCATCTCCGGCGCGCTGGAAGACTCCAACGTCGACATCGCCGAAGAACTGACCAGCATGATCGAGTCGCAGCGCAATTACACTGCCAACTCGAAGGTCTTCCAGACCGGTTCCGAACTGATGGAAGTCCTCGTCAATCTCAAGAGATAAGCCGGCATGACGCCGCGCGTGCATTCGAGAGTTAGGTAGAACCGATGTCGCTTTCAGCAGCAATGAAGACTGCTCAGTCCAGCTTCTCCAACGTAGGCCTTCAATCGGCCGTCGCGTCGAAGAACATTGCCAATGCAAGCAACCCGGCCTACGCCCGCCGCGCGGCGATCCTCGCTACGGCGACCTCCGGTGCAACGGTGGTCGAAACGCAGCGTGCGCAGAACGAAGCACTGCTGAAGCAGAACCTGCTGTCGATCTCCAAGTCCGCCGGCCAGGACACGCTCCTGTCCGGTCTCACGCAGATGAAGATGATGATGGGCGGCGAGGACTATGAACTCGCGCCCTCCACCTATCTCGCGAAGCTGCGCGACAATCTCCAGACCTTCGCCGACAAGCCGAACGAAGTCTCGCTCGCCGAGACGGTCGTGTCGGATGCGATCGACGTTGCAAATTCCCTGAACGGCACCTCGCACGCCCTGCAGAAGCTTCGCTCCGAAGCGGATGCGGACATCGACGGGGCTGTGAAGGAACTCAACCGCCTGCTCGGCGAATTCAAGACCCAGAACGACAAGGTCAAGCAGGGCACGGCTTCTGGCACCGACGTCAACGACGCGCTCGACCAGCGCGACAAGCTGCTCACCGAAATTTCCGCGATCGTCGGCGTCACCGCCGTCAACCGCACGAACAACGACCTGGCGCTCTACACGAGCGATGGCACGGTGCTGTTCGAGACGGTGGCGCGCACGGTGACCTTCGAGCCGCAGACCACCTACACGGCGGCCGTCGATGGCTTTCCGGTCTATGTGGACGGCGTGCCGATCCAGCCGGGTGCCGGCGGCAACACCAGCGCACAAGGCTCGATCGCAGCTCTCTTGCAGATCCGTGACAACGTCGCGCCGACCTTCCAGAACCAGCTCGATGAAATGTCCGTCGCCCTCATCTCGATGTTCTCCGAGAGCGTCGAGACGCCGCCGGGCTCCGGCACCTTCGTGGCGACCGACGGTCTCTTCACCTGGAGCGGCATCCCGACGGTCAATTCGCCCGGTCTCGGCGCGGTCATCAAGGTCAATCCGGACGTGATCACTGCGCAGGGCGGCAATGCCATGCTGCTGCGCGACGGCATCAACGCGACCTTCAACCTGAATGACGATGCCAGCTTCTCGGAGCTGTTGAACGGCTACGCGACGGGTTTCGAGACGACCAGGACCTTCGACCCGGATGCGGCGATCGACACGACCGGCACGATCCTCGCCTTCTCGACCGGCTCGGTTGGCTGGCTGGAACAGATCCGCAGCGCGGCGACGACCGCAGGCGACGACAAGACAGCGCTGCTCGGCCGCACCCAGGAAGCGCTTCTCAATGTGACGGCCGTCAGCCTCGACGAGGAACTGGCCCTGCTTCTCGACCTCGAGCAATCCTACAAGGCGTCGGCGAAACTCGTGGCGGCGGTCGATGAGATGATTGCCGCGCTTCTTCAGGCGGCGGGGTAAGTTATGAAGACTTCTTTCGTTTCGAACATGTCCCTTCAGAACGCGATGCGGCTCACGGTCGCCAGCGCGCAGAAGGAGATGTTGCAGCTTCAGGAGGAGACGGTCACCGGCCGTCATGCCGATGTCGGCGCCGTGCTTGGCGCCAAGACCGCGCGCACGCTGAACCTGCACCGCGACCTCCAGCGCATGGAATCGCTGAAGAGCACCAACGCGCTGACGACGCAGCGCCTTGCCGCCTCCCAGGAAGCGCTCGGCCAGATGTCGACGGCGGCAAACGATGCGCTGGAAGTGTTCATCGCGCTTTCCGGCATCACGTCGGCCGACCAACTGGCGCTCGCGAAGGAAAACATCGGCAACGCGATGTCGACCTTCACCGCCGCCGCCAACAGCTCGTTCAGCGGTGAATTCCTCTTTGCCGGCATCAACACCGACGTGACGCCGCTCAAGGACTATTTGCAGGAAACGCCGGTTTCCGATGCGAAGGCCGCGTTCGACGCCGCATTCGCCACGCATTTCGGCTTCCCGCAGACCGATGAAGTCGCTGTCGCCGGCATCACGCCGACCGACATGCAGGACTTCATCGACAGCCTTGAAACCAGTTTCATGGGGCCGGGCTGGGAGACGGACTGGTCGAACGCGTCCGACGAGAACATGCAGAGCCGCATCAGCACGGCCGAGACGGTGCAGAGCTCGACCAACACCAATGTCGAGGGCATGCGCTACATGGCGCTCGGCCTCGTGCTCGGTCAGGAGCTGCTGGCGCTCGGCGTTTCCGAACAGACCCGCAAGACGGTCAGCGACGCGGCGATCGACTATACGGGCCGCGCGATCTCCGGCATCGATGGCGAGCGTTCGAAGCTCGGCATTTCCGAGGCGCGCGTGACCCAGGCCAATACCTCGCTCAATGCCCAGATCACCATCCTGAGCACCAGCATCAAAGATATGGAAGGCATCGATACCTACGAGGCGGCGACGCGCGTCACCACGCTCGAATCGCAGCTTTCACTCGCTTACACGCTGACGTCGAGGATCCAGAACCTGAGCCTGCTGAATTACCTCTGATGAACCAGAGGGTACGGACACACATGAAGGATGTCTGAATGTACCAGTTTTCATATGCCGAGATCATGGAGGAAGGCGTTGCCGTCTCGAAAGATCGAGAGCGGCAGGTCCTCGACCGGTCGATTGCGCTTCTGACAGCGGCAATGGCCTCCGATGGCGGCACCTACGGCAGGGAAGCGGTGGAGGCGATCTACTTCACCCGCCGCGTCTGGATACGCTTTATCGAAGATCTCGGAAACCCGGAAAACCAGCTCGAAGACGAGCTTCGGGCCAACCTCATCTCGATCGCCATCTGGATACTCAAGGAAGTCGAAAAGATTCGCAAACGCGAATCCAACAATTTCCAGGGCATCATCGACATCACCACCATCATCAAGGATGGCATCAAATGAAAAGTACACTGCGTATATCGCTGAAGTCCGGTGAGCGCATCTTCGTCAACGGCGCAGTTTTGAGGGTCGACCGCAAGGTCGCGATCGAATTCCTCAACGATGTCACCTTCCTCCTGGAAAACCACGTTCTTCAGCCCGAGCAGGCCACTACGCCGCTTCGCCAGCTCTACTTCATCGCCCAGATGGCGCTGATCAATCCGGAAGGGGCCGAACAGTCGATCGCCATGTTCCGCAAATCGGTCATCATGCTGCTTTCCTGCTTCAAGAACGAGGAAGTGCTCGCCGAGCTCAAGCGCGTCGACGCCCTCGTCACCCAGGACCGCGTCTTCGAGGCGCTGAAAGCCATCCGCGCGCTCTACCCGATCGAGGATCGCATCCTCAACAATCAGGAGATCCCGCCGGCCACCATCGAACAGATCCGCAGGGAGATCGCACCATGGTAACCCCCGTCGGCGCCGCATCGGCGGCAGACAAGCCTTATGTTCCGACCGTTACCGGCGCTGAATCCGGCACGGACGAGAAGTCGGCGACCATCAACTACGAAAGCTTCCTGAAGCTGCTCGTGGCGCAGATGAAGAACCAGGATCCGACCGAGCCGATGGACGCGACCCAGCAGATGGCGCAGCTTGCGACCTTCTCGCAGGTCGAGCAGACTATCAAGACCAACAAGAACCTGGAAAGCCTGCTGCAACGCACCTCGCTGCAGGAAGCGAACTCGGTCATCGGCCGCACCGTCACCAGCGAGGACGGCAAGATTTCTGGCGTCGTCAAGGAAGTCACGCTATACAACGACGGCATCGTTGCGACGCTTGATTCGGGCAAGACCCTTGTCATCGGTCCCGGCGTGAAGGTCAGCGAAACCACGGCGAGTGAACCCGAAACGTGAATGAGGCAGACGCCCTCGACATAGCGCAGGCAGCCATCTGGACGGTCGTCGTGGCCTCCGGACCGGCCGTGCTTGCCGCCATGATCGTCGGCGTCGCCATCGCTTTTATCCAGGCATTGACCCAGGTGCAGGAAATGACCCTCACCTTCGTGCCGAAAATCCTCGCGATCTTCGTAACGATCGCCATTTCGGCCCCCTTCATCGGCGCCCAGATCTCCATTTTTACCAATATAGTCTTTTCCCGAATAGAAAGCGGCTTCTAGCCGGTTTCTGTCGCAAGAGTATCCCACCTGCGGGACGTCATCCTCGGGCTTGACCCGAGGATCCACAGCCGTTGCGTGGATGGTCGGGTCAGGCCCGACCATGACACAGGAGAGGTTTGCGCAAGCTTCGGCCTGTAGGTCATGGGGTGAAAATGGGCGACGCGTGTGACGCGCCGCCGCCTCTCATGACGAGACGGGAACTCTTTCGATGGCGCAAGTACCGGCAATCAGCATTCCGAAGATGAGCCCAAACGGCCGCGACATCGCGTTCGCCGTTGGCATCCTGACGATCTTGTCGATCCTCTTCCTGCCGATTCCGGCCTTCATGATCGACATGGGGCTGGCTTTCTCCATCGCCTTCTCGGTCCTGATCCTGATGGTGGCGCTGTGGATCCAGCGCCCGCTCGATTTCTCGTCCTTCCCGACCGTTCTGCTGATCGCGACGATGATCCGGCTGGCGCTCAACATCGCCACGACCCGCGTCATCCTTTCGCACGGCAACGAGGGCCATGATGCGGCGGGTGGCGTTATTGCTGGCTTTGCCAGCCTCGTCATGTCCGGCGACTTCGTCATCGGTCTTATCGTCTTCATGATCCTCATCGTGGTGAACTTCATCGTCATCACCAAGGGCGCAACGCGTATCGCCGAAGTCGGCGCGCGTTTCACCCTCGACGCCATCCCCGGCAAGCAGATGTCGATCGACGCCGACCTTTCGGCGGGCCTGATCGACGAGAAACAGGCGCAGCTGCGTCGCCGCGAACTGGAAGAGGAAAGCTCCTTCTTCGGCTCGATGGACGGTGCGTCGAAATTCGTGCGCGGCGACGCGATCGCCGGCCTGCTCATCACCGCCATCAACGTCTTCGGCGGTATCATCATCGGGTATTTCCGCCACGGTATGGAACTGTCGGAAGCGGCCGACGTCTTCGTAAAGCTTTCGGTCGGCGACGGCCTGGTCTCGCAAATCCCGGCCCTCATCGTCTCGCTCGCCGCGGGTCTCATCGTGTCGCGGGGCGGCACGGCAGGCTCGACGGACCAGGCGGTCGTCAACCAGCTCTCCGGCTATCCACGTGCGCTCTTCGTCGCGTCCGGCCTGATGATGATGCTCGCCGTTATTCCGGGCCTGCCCTTTTTCCCGTTCATGATGCTCGGTGGTCTCATGGCCTTCGGGGCGTGGATGATCCCGCGCCGCATTGAAGCGGAGAACAAGGCGCGCCGGGACGACGAGGCCAAACAGGTCCAACAGACGCGCGACCAGGAGAAGGATTCGGTCAAGTCGGTGCTGAAGACCGCCGAAATCGAGCTTCTGCTCGGCAAGCAGGTCTCGACACGCCTGCTCGGCGCGCACCAGGAACTCGCCTTCCGCGTCGGCAAGATGCGTAAGAAATTCGCCGGGCAATACGGCTTCGTCGTGCCGGAAATCAAGGTTTCCGACGACATCTCGATCCCCGACAAATCCTACCAAATCCGCATCCACGGCACGACGATCGCGTCCAACATCGTGCGCGTCGGCGAAGTGCTGGTCGTCACCGGCGGCGGGCGCAAGCCGAGCGTGCCGGGCGACGATATCCGCGAACCCGCCTTCGGCATGCCGGCGGTCTCGATCCTCGAAACCTTCGCCGACGACCTGCGCCGCGAAGGCTTCCACCCGATCGATAACGTCTCGGTGGTTCTCACGCACCTCTCCGAAGTCATCCGCAACAACCTGCCTCAGCTCCTGTCCTACAAGGACGTCAAGGTGCTGATCGAGCGCCTCGATCCGGAATACCGCAAGCTCGCCGACGAAATCTGCTCGTCGCACATGTCCTATTCCGGCCTCCAGGCCGTCCTGAAGCTGTTGCTTGCCGAGCGCGTCTCGATCCGCAACCTGCACCTCATCCTCGAAGCGGTCGCCGAACTCGCGCCGCATGTCCGCAAGACCGAGCAAATCGTCGAGCATGTCCGCATCCGCATGTCTCAGCAGATCTGCGGCGATCTCGCCGAAAACGGCGTGCTACCGGTGCTGCGCCTCGGCAACAAGTGGGACATGGTCTTCCACCAGGCCTTGAAGCGCGACACAAAGGGCGAAATCGTCGAGTTCGACATCGATCCGCGCCAGCTCGAAGAGTTTTCCGAGCAGGCAACGCGGGTTATCCGCGAGTTTTTGGACCGCGGCACGCCTTTCGTACTGGTCACGTCGCCCGAATCGCGCACTTATGTGCGCATGATCATCGAGCGCCTGTTCGCCACATTGCCGGTTCTCTCGCATGTCGAGCTCGCCAAGGGCATCGAGATCAAGATTCTCGGCTCCATTTCATGATAACGGACCCGCAGGGCACGGTGCTGGCGCTGTTCGCCGCCTTTTGCCGTGTCGGCGGGTGTTTCATGTTGCTGCCGGGCTTCTCCTCCGCGCGCCTCTCCATGCAGATTCGCCTGTTCCTGGCGGTGGCGATCTCCATGGCGGTCCTGCCCATCATGTGGGACGTCATCTACCCGCGCACCTCGGGTTCGCTCGACGGCTATCTCAAGCTAATCGTCTTCGAAACGCTGACCGGCGCCGTCATCGGCCTGATCGCGCGCTATTACGTGCTCGGCCTGCAATTCGCGGGCACGGTGCTCACCATGATGATGGGCTTCAACGCGCCGCCGACGCCGGACGTGCTCGAAGACACCGCCGAAAACCAGCTGACGAACCTGCTCTCGTTTGCCGGCCTGCTCGTGCTTTTCATGCTGGATTTCCACCATGTCGTCATGCGGGCGCTGATCGAATCCTACAATGTCATGCCGCTCGGCGAAGGCTTCAATCCGCAGAGCGCGCTGATCTCGCTCACCGATACGCTGAGCCAGACCTTCATGATCATGCTGCGGCTCGCAAGCCCCTTCATCCTTTACGGCCTGGTGTTCAACGTCTCCATCGGCCTCGTCAACAAGCTGGCGCCGCAGATCCCGATCTACTTCGTCTCGCTGCCCTTCATCATTCTGGGCGGCCTGGTGCTGATGTATTTCGGCATTTCCTCGCTGCTTGAGATTTTCGCAGCCGGCTTCATTCCAGTCTTCCAGGGGCGATGACGATGGCGCAGAACCGGTCGGACAAGCTGAAACGTCTGGTCTCCGTGCAGCGCCACCTGGAAAAGATGGCCGAGATCGACCTCGCCAACACCACCCAGCAGCGCCAGGAAGTGGCCGAGACGATGGACGCCGTCATCGGCGCGATCAACTCGCTCGATCCGGTGCACCGCAGCTTTTCGCGCCACTATTCCGGCCAGTACAGCAAGCTCCAGCAGCAGGACCAGATGCTGGCCAACGTCCAGCAGATGCACGAGATGCGCGTCGTGCGCGAGCGCACCAAGGGCGACCGCATGGAAGAGCACCGCAAGGAAGCGCGCAGCGCCGAGGACCGCGAGGCCGCCGACAATTCCATCTACGACCTCATCGACCAGCACATCGCCTACAAGAAGAGCGACGACTAGGCGTCCTTGCCCAAGCCCCTGTAATGAAACGCGATTTAACGCCGTCTCATGGAAGCTTGCGTCAGAGTGGATTTGGCAGTCGATGCCGTCACGACTTCGTCATCCGCCACCAGCCTCCCGTAAGGTTGAGCAGCGATAGTCGCATCAGGACGATGACGAGGTTTGTCGAAGCAGCCGCAAGCGCGGCGCGGACGATCCCGATGTCCCAAACAGTCAAAGGCCGGCGGACCGCCATGAGGACGGGTCCGGCTTGCAGGAAACACCTGAAAGGCTTTAGGACGTGGCAATTTCTCCCCCCAGCGATCTGGTGCTCGATGTCGTGCGCGCTGCCGACCCGGCCCAGGTTCAGGAAGCGCAAGCCAAGCTGAAATCGAACCGCGCCGCCTTCGAGGCGACGAGCCTTGCGGAAGCAGGCGCCGGTTTCCAGGCCACCGTCGGCAGCATCCTCAACAGGGATTCGGCCGGTGCGCACGCGTCGAGCCAGGGTGTTTCCGCCGTCGGCGGCAAGTCCGTGCCGGAGCACCTGCGCAAGTTCGAAGCCATGGTGTTGCAGAATTTCGTGAAATCCATGCTGCCGGCAGACAGTGAAGAAATGTACGGCAAGGGCACCGCCGGCGAGATGTGGCGCGGCATGATGGCCGACCAGCTCGGCACTGCGATCGCCAAGGGCGGCGGTATCGGCATTGCCGAAAGCCTCGCCAAGAGCAGCGGTATCGGCGCCGCGTCGCCGGAAAAAGACAAGAATACCGACCGTGTCGCATCCGGCATGGTGCAGGCCCTGCAGCGAGAGGCCTTTGCCGACCTGACGCCGGGCATCAAGGAACATGACAAGAAAAGCGTAAGCGGAGCATAACAAAATGGAACAGGCGACCAACGAACTCCGGATCCGCACCGTCCTCGGCCGGCTTGAGACCATCATCGACAACGAAAACGACAATATCGGCAGCGATCCCGAATTCGACCTGCCGACCTCGAACGCCCACAAGAGCCGCTGCCTCTATGAGCTGGCGATGCTGACGCGCGATGTGCGTCCGGACGAGGTGCCGCGGACGTTTTCCACCCAGCTCGGCCGCGTTCGTGAAAAGCTCGCGACCAACGCCCAGCGCGTCTCCGCCCATCTCGATGCGGTGCGTGAGGTCGTCAGCATCCTGAAGAATGCCGTGCAGGACCTCGAAGCCGACGGCACCTATTCGCAGGAACAGTTCCGCGTGAGTTACGGCACATGATCAAGCTTATCGGCACCGGCGTCTGGATTCTCGCGATCACGCTCGCCTCGGTTTATTTTTCGCTGAAGATGGCCTCGGCCCCCAAGGTTGATACGGCCGCCGCGGAGCGCGAGGCGGCCATGGAGTTCGTCAGCGGCTATACGACGACCGTGCCGGTGATCGGGGAGGGCGGTGTCAGCGGCTATCTCCTGACCAAGCTCGCCTACAAGGCGAACAAGGAGCTTGCCGCCAAACAGACCGTACCGCTCCCGCAGATGATCACCGACGAACTCTACACGCTGCTCGTCGGCAAGAAGATGATCGATGTGGCGACCGTCGGAAGCTTCGATGTCGATGCCTTTCGCGGCATCGTCAAGGAGGGGCTGAACCGCCGGTTTGGTGCGGAAGTCATCGCGGAGGTCTATGTCGAGCAGATCGACTATATTACCACCGCCTCCGTGCAGGACCCGGCGCCGAAGAAAGGCCAGACGCTCGTCAAGGGCGAAGTTCCGGCCGGCAAGCCCGCGGAAAAAAGCGGCGGGCATTGAGACCCACCGCCTGACCACATTTTTATCGATCGATAAGAGCCGGCCGCCTCAGAGCGAGCCGGCTTTTGCCGTATCGTTCCTGTCATGCGCCTCGCCTGTGCCGGAAAACTTGTAGCGCAGCACATGGTAGAGGAAGGAAAAGTCGGCGCGGCTGAGGCGCGATGGCGCTTTCACCAGGCGGTAGAGCCATTCGAGCCGCAGCCGGCGGATGCCGCCCGGCGCCGCATGCGGCGCATCGGCGACGACGTCGAACAGGTTGCCGACGCTCAGCACCAGCCGGGCATGGCCGGGGCCGACATGGCGGTCGATCCATTTTTCCTGCGCCGGGCTGCCCATCGCGACGAGCAGGATATCGGCATTCGCCTCGCGCACCCGCTCCATCACCGCATCGGAGGCCCCCCGGTCGAAGAAGCCGTCGGAAATCGGCAGGAAATCGTGCCAGGGCGCGTGCCGGCGAAAATTCTCCGCCGCCTGCATCAGCGTCGCCTGCTGCGCGCCGATCATCGCCACGCGCATCGGCCGGGCAAGATAGGTGAGCAAAGCCGGCACGAAATCCGTGCCGGTGAGGTTTGCCGGGAACTTGCGGCCGTGGAACAGCATGGAAGCGATGTCGACGCCGTGGCCGTCCGGCAGCACGATCTGGCGCTCCAGAACGGCGCGGTATTCCGGATCGCGGATCATCAGATTGGCATTGCCGGCATTGATGAAGGCGATGACGCTCTGCCCGAAGGGCATGGTCGCCACCTCCTCGGCAAAGGCGAAGGCCTCCGCCCAGCCGAGATCGCAGACCGGCAGGCCGAGAATATCCCGTTGCGAGGCGACGATATTGCCCGACATAAGGTTCATGAAAAGCTTCCTTCCGGGACGGTCTTGGCCGATCCCGCAATGCGCGTTCTGTTCTACGTCGGGTTTAACAACTTCGCCTGAAGGGCCATTTAAGGTTTTCGGGAAAAGCCTATGGGTGGCGTTCACGCTTTCCTAACCATGTCGCCCATCGTTGGTATAAGCGGCTGATATCAAGAGATATTTTTTGCGCACGAACTCGGCTTTCCACCGGAAGAATCCTTATGGTTGCGTCAAAAAAGGACTTTTCGCCTGCTATGCGGGCTCCGTCATGCGGCAGGCATGGCTCTCGCATCGCTGACAGGAAAATCCATCGGACCGACGGTTTCCCGCAACACGCGCTTGAAATTATGTGTTTTGGACAGCATAGGGCGTTAAGAGGCCATCCCGCCGCGCGGCCGCCCCACTAGAGTGGGGCACATCATTCAGGGAGAGAAATGTGACCACCATTATCGATGGGAAGCAGGTTGCCGCTTCCGTGATTGACGCCGTGAAATCCGCGACCGCCGCGCTGGAGACGGATGCGGGCGTAAAACCCGGCCTCGCCGTCGTCATCGTCGGCGACGATCCGGCCAGCCACGCCTATGTCTCCTCCAAGAGCCGCATGGCCAAGGAGTGCGGCTTCACCTCCATCCAGCACACGCTGCCGGAGGAGACGACGCAGGAAGAACTCGCCCGCCTCGTCGAGACGCTAAACGCCGACGAAAGCATTCACGGCATCCTCGTGCAGCTTCCCCTGCCCAAGCACCTGAATTCCGAGCCGATCATCCAGTCGATCAGGCCTGAAAAGGACGTCGACGGCCTGCATGTCGTCAATGCCGGCAAGCTTGCGACCGGCGATCTCGATGGCGGCCTCGTTTCCTGCACGCCGGCCGGCGCCATGGTCTTCGTGCGTCGCACGCATGGCAACGACCTCTCAGGCCTCAACGCCGTGGTGGTCGGCCGTTCGAACCTGTTCGGCAAGCCGATGTCGGCCCTGCTGCTCGCCGCCAATGCGACGGTGACGACAGCCCATTCGCGCACCAAGGACCTCGCCGCCGTCTGCCGTACTGCCGATATCCTGGTCGCCGCCGTCGGCCGTCCGGAAATGGTCAAGGCCGACTGGGTGAAGCCGGGTGCCACCGTCATCGACGTCGGCATCAACCGCATTGCGGCACCGGAGAAGGGTGAGGGCAAGTCGCGCATGGTCGGCGACGTCGCCTTCGAAGAATGCGCCAAGGTCGCCGGCGCCATCACCCCCGTCCCCGGCGGCGTCGGCCCGATGACCATCGCCATGCTGATGGCCAACACCGTCATCGCCGCCTACCGCAAGGCCGGCAGGACGCCGCCGAAGTTCTGATTGTCACTAGATGCAAGGCGCCTCGCGGGGCGCCTTTTCATTTCCCCGCCGGCGCCGGCCCCGTCGAGGCGCGCACGATCAAATCCGTTTTCCAGAGCTCCTGCTGCGGCAGGGTTTCGAGATCGAGGATGCTGGCGATCAGGCGGCGGGCGATGCGCTGGCCGGCGGCGCGCAGCGACGAGCGCGTCGTCGTCAGCGGCACCATGAAATTCTCCGGCTTCAGCATCGGCAGCACGTCGTCATGCGCGATGAGGGAGATGTCGACGCCGAGCTTCAGCCCCGCCTGGCTGATCGCCCGCACGGCGCCGAGCGCCAGCACGGTGCTGGAGCAGAGCACGGCGGTCGGCGGCGTTTCGAGCTGGAGGAAACGCTCCATGGCGCGAAAACCGTGTTCGTCCGTCATCTGGGAATGTTCCACACAGTCGTCGCGCAGCACCAGGCCATACTCGGCAAGCGCGCGCACGGTGCCCTTCTTGCGGCGGATCGAATAGGCGAGATAGTCGGGACCGTTCAGCAGCGCGAAATGCCGATGGCCGAGCTGCGCGAGCAGGCGCGCGGCATCGTAGAAGGCGCCGGTATTGTCGATGTCGAGGAAAGGGTAGTCGTTCGGCACGCCGATCGACCGGCCATGCACGACGAAAGGTGTCTTCAGCGTCTTCATCATGGCGATGCGCGGGTCCTTCACGCGCATATAGGCGAGGAACAGTGCATCGACATTGCCGCTCGCCACCAGCCGCCGGCAGGTCGCGACCTCTTCGTCCGGGTGGCTCGGATTGATGACGAAATGAAAGTCGTGCTTGACCGCCTCGTCGCCGAGGCCGGCGAGGAATTCGCCGAAATGCACGTCGGACTCGATGCCATCAGCCGTCGGCATGACGAGGCCGATCGAGCCCGCGCGGCCGGTTGCGAGGCGCTGGGCGGCCCGGTTCGGGCGATATCCCGTCTCCCGCACGGCATCGAGAACACGCTGGCGCGTCTCGGCATTGACCTCCGGATAGCCGTTCAGCGCTCTGCTCACGGTTGTCTGAGAGAGGCCCAGCAATTGCGATAACTGCTTGAGATTCACATGCTTAGCTTTCTTGAAATAATCGAAGCGCTTTGAATATTTGACTTTTCTGTCCCTGAATTTATCTCAAAGCGTTTTGGCATCTAACATCAGCAAATCAAACAGGAAAAGCTGTTTTGGCTATTTTGCGCCGCAAAACTACGCTGCACTGCGTTAGATACGGCGATTTCACGTTCAAATTGTTGAGGGGTACTTGA
Source organism: Shinella sp. BE166 (assembly GCF_051201095.1). NCBI lineage: Bacteria > Pseudomonadati > Pseudomonadota > Alphaproteobacteria > Hyphomicrobiales > Rhizobiaceae > Shinella > Shinella sp. BE166. The sequence goes on from NZ_JBPEHL010000008.1 coordinate 143,946, forward strand.
CGAAGCTTGGGGGGAAATGGGATGAAAGGAAATCCAAAGCGCTTTGAATTTTGGGGTATTTTAGAAGATGCCTGCCCCGGGAGAGGGCGGGATTGCTATGGGAGGCAAATCTCGTGAAAAAGACGTTGCTGATGACGGCTGCGCTCGCGCTTTTTATGGCGGGCAGCGCCGTGGCCGAGCTGAAATTCAAGCCCGGCGAAGATTCCAAGTTCAACTGGCAGAGTTTCGAGGATTTCAAGAAGGGTCACGACCTCAAGGGCCAGACGCTGACCATTTTCGGCCCCTGGCGCGGTGAGGACGAGGCGCTCTTCAAGATCGTCTACGCCTATTTCACCGAGGCGACGGGCGTCGAGATCAAATATTCCTCTTCCGAAAACTACGAGCAGCAGATCGTCATCGACACGCAGGCGGGCAGCCCGCCGGATGTGGCCATCCTGCCGCAGCCGGGCCTCATCGCCGATCTCGCGTCCAAGGGCTACCTGAGCCCGCTCGGCGACGAAACCAAGCAATGGCTGCTCGACAATTACGCCGCCGGCCAGTCCTGGGTCGATCTTTCGACCTACAAGGGCAAGGACGGCAATGCCGCGCTCTTCGCCTTCCCCTACAAGATCGACGTGAAGTCGCTCGTCTGGTACGTGCCGGAAAATTTTGAAGACGCCGGCTATGAAGTGCCGAAGACCATGGAAGACCTGAAGGCGCTGACCGAGCAGATCGTCGCCGACGGCGGCACGCCGTGGTGCATCGGCCTGGGTTCGGGCGGCGCCACCGGCTGGCCGGCGACCGACTGGGTCGAAGACCTGATGCTGCGCACGGCCTCGCCGGAAACCTACGACAAGTGGGTCACCAACCAGATCCCGTTCACCGATGCCGCCGTGGTCGGCGCGATCGACGAATTCGGCTGGTTCGCCAAGAACGACAAGTTCGTCGATGGCGGTGCGGCGGCGGTTGCCTCCACCGACTTCCGCGACAGCCCGAAGGGCCTCTTCGCCTCGCCGCCGAAGTGCTACCTGCACCACCAGGCGTCGTTCATACCGTCCTTCTTCCCGGAGGGCACGGTCGTCGGCGAGGATGCGGACTTCTTCTACATGCCGCCCTATGCCAGCAAGCCGGAGCTCGGCAACCCGGTGCTCGGTGCGGGCACGCTCGCCATGATCACCAAGGACACGCCGCCCGCCCGCGCCTTCATCGAATTCCTGAAGACGCCGATCGCGCATGAGCTGTGGATGGCGCAGACGAGCTTCCTGACGCCCTACAAGAGCGCCAACAAGGAAGCCTATGCCAACGCGCCGATGAAGAAGCAGGGCGAAATCCTGCTCAACTCGACGACCTTCCGCTTCGACGGTTCGGACCTGATGCCGGGCAAGATCGGCGCGGGCGCGTTCTGGACCGGCATGGTCGACTTCGTCGGCGGCAAGTCCGCGGCCGATGTCGCCGACGGTGCCCAGAAGGCCTGGGACGCCATCAAGTAACATCCCGGTGAACCGGCGGGCGGTCGCCTGCCGGTTTTCCCAAAGCATGCCGAAGTGCAGCCGGACCATGCGGGCGCTCCGCGTGAGCGCTCGACGTGACCGTAAAAATACATTGCGGGGAAGTTTCCAGGGGAGGGATCGCCATGCAGCAATTGTTATTCGCCATCTTCACGATGGTCGGGGGCGTTCTCGCCTGCGTCGTCTATTTCTTCGGAACGAACTTCCTGCTCGACAGGATCTTCCCTTCCAAGGGGCTGACGGGCGCGCAAGCCTCGAAGAACCTGCGCATCACCAATGCGATCCGGCCCTGGCTGTTCATGGCGCCGGCGCTGCTCGCGCTGTCGGTCTACCTCGTCTATCCCGTCTTCGAATCCGTCCGGCTCGCCTTCCATGACCGCACCGGCCAGCAGTTTGTCGGCTTCAGCAATTTTGCCTGGATGATCAATGACGGCGAGTTCCGCCAGTCGATCTTCAACAATTTCCTCTGGCTGCTCGTGGTGCCGGCGCTCGCCACCTTCTTCGGCCTGATCGTCGCCGCGCTGACCGACCGCATCTGGTGGGGCAATATCGCCAAGACGCTGATCTTCATGCCGATGGCGATCTCCTTTGTCGGCGCCGCCGTCATCTGGAAGTTCGTCTACGACTACCGCGCCGAAGGCTCCGAGCAGATCGGCATCCTGAATGCCATCGTCGTCGCCATGGGCGGCTCGCCGGAAGCCTGGATGACCATCCCCTTCTGGAACAACTTCTTCCTGATGGTCATCCTGATCTGGATCCAGACCGGTTTCGCCATGGTCATCCTCTCCGCCGCGCTGCGCGGCATTCCGGAAGAGACGATCGAGGCGGCGGTCATCGATGGCGCCAACGGCTTCCAGATCTTTTTCAAGATCATGGTGCCGCAGATCTGGGGCACGATCGCCGTCGTCTGGACGACGATCACAATCCTGGTCCTCAAGGTCTTCGACATCGTGCTCGCGATGACCAACGGGCAATGGCAGACGCAGGTTCTGGCGAACCTGATGTTCGACTGGATGTTCCGCGGCGGCGGGGATTTTGGGCGCGGCGCGGCCATCGCCGTCGTGATCATGATCCTCGTCATCCCCATCATGATCTGGAACATCCGCAACGCCACCAAGGAAATGGAGGGCCACTGAGATGATCGCCACGTCCCGTTCGCCGCTCATTTTCGTCGTCCATCTCTCCGTCCTGCTGCTCGTGGCGCTCTGGACGCTGCCGACCGCGGGCCTGCTGATCTCGTCGCTGCGCGACAAGGACCAGCTCGCCGTCTCCGGCTGGTGGACGGCGCTCTCCACCTCCTCGCAGAACCTGACCGGCCGTGCCGCAGCCCCGGAAGCGCAGGTCGAGCGTGACGGCAAGTTCGTCATATCCGGCAATCTTCTGGAAGGCGGCGACGCAAAGGTCTCCGCCTTCGGCTTCCGCCCCTTGCAGCCCACCGCCTTCGAGGCCGGCACGGCGGCCGATATCGGCGACGGCCAGACGCTGACCGTCAAGGAGGACGGCAGCTACGAGATCGTCTCGCCGACCCGCATGGAAGGCACGCGCGGCCAGCGCATCTTCTACACGGCAGCAGTGCCCTCGCGCTTCACGCTCGACAACTACCGCGAAGTGCTGAACGCGGAAGGCATCGGCGCCTCCTTCATCAACTCGCTGACGGTGGCGATCCCCGCCACGATCATCCCCATCCTCGTCGCGGCTTTCTGCGCCTATGCGCTCGCCTGGATGCCCTTCCCGGGCCGGGCAATCCTGATCGCCGTCATCGTCGGCCTGCTCGTCGTGCCGCTCCAGATGTCGCTCATCCCGCTGCTGCGGCTCTATAACGGCGTGGGCGCCTTCTTCGGCGTGCCGGCAAAAACCTATGTCGGCATCTGGCTCGCCCATATGGGTTTCGGCCTGCCGCTCGCGGTCTACCTGCTGCGCAACTATATGGCCGGCCTGCCGCGCGAAATCCTGGAATCCGCCCGCGTTGACGGCGCCTCTGACTTCGACATCTTCGTGAAGATCATCCTGCCGCTGTCCTTCCCGGCGCTCGCGTCCTTCGCCATCTTCCAGTTCCTGTGGACCTGGAACGACCTGCTCGTCGCCATGGTCTTCCTGGGGGCGGGCAATGAGGAACTGGTGCTGACCGGACGTCTCGTGAACCTGCTCGGCTCGCGCGGCGGCAATTGGGAAATCCTCACGGCCTCCGCCTTCATCACCATCATCGTCCCCCTCATCGTGTTCTTCAGCCTGCAGCGTTATCTCGTGCGCGGCCTGCTGGCGGGTTCGGTCAAGGGCGGCTGACAAAAGCAATTCCAGCAAAAGTGTTAAGCGGTTTTGCGTCCGGAATTGCGCAGAAACAAGAAAATTACAGGACTGACCAGAATGACGACGTCGAGTTCAACGCTTCTGACCCCGGATAAGGACTGGTGGCGTGGCGCGGTGATCTACCAGATCTATCCGCGCTCCTATCAGGACACCACTGGCGACGGGATCGGCGATATCAGGGGCATCACCGAGCGCCTCGCCCATGTCGCCTCCCTCGGGGCAGATGCGATCTGGGTCTCGCCCTTCTTCACCTCGCCGATGCGGGATTTCGGCTATGACGTCTCGGATTATCTCGACGTCGATCCGATCTTCGGCGTGCTCGCCGATTTCGACGCGCTGATCGCCGAGGCGCACCGCCTCAATATCCGCGTGATGATCGATCTCGTGCTGTCGCACACGTCCGACAAGCATCCCTGGTTCGTCGAAAGCCGCTCCCGGCGCACCAATCCGAGGGCGGACTGGTATGTCTGGGCGGATTCCAAGCCGGACGGCACGCCGCCGAACAACTGGCTGTCGATCTTCGGCGGCTCCGCCTGGCAGTGGGACCCGACGCGCCTGCAATATTACATGCACAACTTCCTGACCTCGCAGCCGGACCTGAACCTGCACAGCCCGGAGGTGCAGGACGCGCTGCTCTCGGTCGCCCGCTTCTGGCTGGAGCGCGGCGTCGATGGTTTCCGGCTCGATACGATCAACTTCTACTTCCACGACAAGGAACTGCGCGACAACCCGTCGCTCGCCCCCGAGCGCCGCAACGCCCAGACGGCACCCGCCGTGAACCCCTACAATTACCAGGAACATCTCTACGACAAGAACCAGCCGGAGAACCTGGAGTTCCTGAAGCGCTTCCGCGCGGTCATGGAGGAGTTTCCGGCCATCGCCGCCGTCGGCGAGGTGGGCGACAGCCAGCGCGGCCTCGAAATCGCCGGCGAATACACGTCCGGCGGCGACAAGATGCACATGTGCTACGCCTTCGAATTCCTGGCGCCCGAGCCGCTGACGCCGGCCTTCGTCGCCGAGACGCAACGCGCATTGGAAAAGGCGGCCCCCGAGGGCTGGGTCTGCTGGGCCTTCTCGAACCACGATGTGATGCGCCATATCAGCCGCTGGGGCAGCGCCGTCACCGATCACGACGCCCATGCTAAGCTGCTGGCGAGCCTGCTGATGTCGCTGCGCGGCTCGGTCTGCATCTACCAGGGCGAGGAGCTTGCCCTGCCGGAAGCCGACCTTGCTTATGAGGACTTGCAGGACCCCTACGGCATCCAGTTCTGGCCGGATTTCAAGGGTCGCGACGGCTGCCGCACGCCGATGGTCTGGGACAGCCGCGAGCAATCCGGCGGCTTCAGCCAGGGCAAACCCTGGCTTCCGGTTCCGGAGGTGCATCTGGAACGCGCGGTCAATGTGCAGGAAAGCGACGAGGCCTCGGTTCTGGCGCACTACCGCCGCTTCCTGGCCTTCCGCAAGGAGCACGTCGCGCTCGTAAAGGGCGAGATCGAGTTCCATTCGGCCGAAGGCGCGATCCTCTCCTTCGTGCGCACGCACGGCAACGAGAAGGTCTTCTGCGCCTTCAACATGAGCCCGGTCGCGCGCCTCGCCGACCTGCCTTCCGGCACGCTGGACGTTCTGGAAGGTCACGGCTTCGACAGCATGATGCATGACGAAAACATCGAACTTCCGGCCTGGAGCGGCTTTTTCGCCCGCTTCGCGTAACGGACCAAAGGGGAGGTAGGAACATGACAGGGCTGGTTCTCAAGGATATCCGCAAGTCCTACGGCGCGGTGGACGTGATCCACGGCATCGATCTCGATATCAAGCAGGGCGAGTTCATCGTCTTCGTCGGCCCGTCCGGTTGCGGCAAGTCGACATTGCTGCGCATGATCGCGGGCCTGGAGGAGATCAGCGGCGGCGAGATGATGATCGACGGCGAACGCGTCAACGACGTGCCGCCTTCCAAGCGCGGCATCGCCATGGTGTTCCAGTCCTACGCGCTCTATCCCCACATGACCGTGTTCGACAACATGGCCTTCGGCATGCGCATCGCTGGCGAAAGCAAGGAAGAGATCGACCGGCGCGTGCGCGCGGCCGCCGATATCCTCCAGCTCACGAAGTATCTCGACCGCCTGCCGAAGGCGCTCTCCGGCGGCCAGCGCCAGCGCGTCGCCATCGGCCGCGCCATCTGCCGCGACCCGAAGGTCTTCCTCTTCGACGAGCCGTTGTCGAACCTCGACGCCGCGCTGCGCGTCGCCACCCGCATCGAGATCGCCAAGCTTTCCGAGCAGATGGCCGACACGACGATGATCTACGTGACGCACGACCAGGTCGAGGCGATGACGCTCGCCGACCGCATCGTCGTGCTGTCGGCCGGCCATATCGAGCAGGTCGGCCCGCCGCTGGAGCTCTACGAGCGCCCGGCAAACCTCTTCGTCGCCCGCTTCATCGGTTCGCCCGCCATGAACATCATCCCGGCGAAGATCACGTCCGCAGGCGCCGCGACCGTGCTGGAACTGACCGGCGGACGCACCTCCACGGTCGATATCGCGACGGCTTCCTCCGAAGTCGGCAAAGCGGCCAGTTTCGGCGTGCGTCCGGAAGATCTCCAGATTTCCACCGGCGACGATTTCCTCTTCGAAGGCACGGTGGCGATCGTCGAGGCACTCGGCGAGGTGACGCTGCTCTACATCGAGGGCCTCGTGCAAGGCGAGCCGATCATCGCCAAGATCCCCGGCATCCTCGCCGTCAAGCGCGGCGACCGGATCCGCTTCACGGCGGAGAGGGCGAAGCTGCATCTTTTCGATACAGCCGGCAAAAGCTATCGCGCGTCCTGAAACCTGACACGAAACCGGCGGGGCGGCAGGATTTAGCCCTGCCGCTCAACCCGATGTTAAGCGTTGCTCCCCTAACTTTTCTCGAAAGCAGACAGTGCCAGGGGCAACAGGCAGATGAGTATCCGGGGATCCGAACCGCGTAACAACTACCTCAGCAAGGAAGAGTCCTTCATGTACGACCGGGAAAAAAGTTTCCCGATGGAGGACACCTGCAACGAGGCGCGCATCGAGTTCACCGAGAATGGCGGCCTCGTCAATCTCGTCTCGCGCCGGTGCCTGATCACCAAATTGTCGCGCAGTGGCGCCATCGTCACCATGACGACGAAGTTCCAACTGCCGCGCAATTTCTACCTCGACATCGTCAGCGCCCGCCTGCCGATGATCGGCTGCCTGACGCAGCGCGTCTATACCAACGACGTCGTCGAAGCCCGCTTCCTGCGCATGCTCTCCGACAAGGACCTGCAACGCATCTTCGTCTACTCGACGCACCGCAACCACCAGGGCCGCACGCTGGATATCTATAGCTGAGATGAAAAGAGGGGCGAAACGCCCCTCTGATCTTACGCGAACAACACGCTCGCCCCGTGGTCCGCCGGTCCCGCAATCGCGCGGAAGGGTGCGAAAAGTTCGCGGCCCATGCCGAATTCGTTGCCGGAGAGATCGGCCGTCGCCTGCGGGCGGGCGGCGAACTCGGCGGCATCCACCAGAACCGCGATCGTGCCGTGAGCGGCATCCAGCCGGATGATATCGCCGGTGCGGATGCGGCCGATCGGGCCGTTGTCGACCGCTTCCGGCGTCACATGGATGGCAGCCGGCACCTTGCCGGAGGCGCCGGACATGCGGCCATCGGTGAGGAGCGCGACGCGCTGGCCGCGGTCCTGAAGAATGCCGAGCACGGTGGTCAGCTTGTGCAGTTCCGGCATGCCGTTGGCCTTCGGTCCCTGGAAGCGCACGACGGCGATGAAGTCGCCCGTCAGTTCGCCGGCCTTGAAGGCGACGTTGAGTTCCTGCTGGTCGTGGAACACTTTTGCCGGCGCCTCGATGACATGGCGCTCCGGCTTCACCGCAGAAATCTTGATGACCGCGCTGCCGATATTGCCGGTCAGCATTTTCAGGCCGCCGGTCGCCTGGAACGGCGTCTCGATATTGGCGAGGATCTTCGGGTCGTGGCTGACCTTCGGTGCCGGTTCGCGCAGCACCGTGCCGGTCTCGCTGAGCTTCGGATCGATCGTATAGGCTTGCAGGCCCTGGCCGAAGACCGTGCGCACGTCATCGTGCAGCATGCCGTGCTTCAGGAGTTCCTGGATGAGGAAGCCCATGCCGCCGGCCGCGTGGAAATGGTTCACGTCCGAAAGGCCGTTCGGATAGACGCGGGCAAGCAGCGGCACCGTGTCGGACAGCTCGGAAATATCCTTCCAGGTCAGCAGGATGCCGGCAGCGCGCGCCATGGCGAGCAGGTGCAGCGTGTGGTTGGTCGACCCGCCCGTAGCATGCAGGCCGACCACGCCGTTGACGATCGAGCGTTCGTCGATCATCTCGCCGGCCGGGGTGAATTCGTTGCCCTGCGCGGTGATGGCAAGTGCACGTTTGGTGGCTTCCTTGGTCAGCGCATCGCGCAGCGGCGTGCCGGGATTGATGAAGGAGGCGCCGGGCATGTGGAAGCCCATAATCTCCATCAGCATCTGGTTGGAATTGGCGGTGCCGTAGAAGGTACAGGTGCCGGGGCCATGGTAGGACTTGGATTCGGCTTCCAGCAGCTCCGCCCTGCCGGCCTTGCCTTCGGCATAGAGCTGGCGCACGCGCGCCTTCTCGTCGTTCGGCAGGCCGGTGGTCATCGGCCCGGCCGGGATGAAGATGGCCGGCAGGTGGCCGAAGGTCAGCGCGGCGATCGTCAGGCCCGGCACGATCTTGTCGCAGACGCCGAGATAGACGACCGAATCGAACATGTTGTGCGACAGGCCGATGCCGGCCGACATGGCGATGAGGTCGCGCGAGAACAGCGATAGCTCCATGCCCGGCTGGCCCTGGGTGACGCCGTCGCACATGGCCGGCACGCCGCCGGCAACCTGCGCCACGCCGCCAGCTTCGCGCGCGGCCTCGCGGATGAGCGCAGGATAGGTCTCGAACGGCTGATGGGCCGAAAGCATGTCGTTGTAGGAGGTGATGATGCCGAGGTTCGGGACGCGGTCGCCGGCGAGCGCGTCCTTCTCGGCGGGGGAACAGACGGCAAAGCCATGCGCGAGGTTGCCGCAGGACAGCACGGCGCGATGCACGCCCTGCGAGGCGGCGGCGCGCACGCGGTCGAGATAGGGCTGGCGGTACGGCTTCGAGCGTTCGACGATGCGGGCGGTGATGGCTTCAATGCGTTTGTCGGCGGACATGGGAGCTATCCTGACTGTTCTCGATTGCATTTTCGCGCGGCAAAGCGAGCGGGGGCGCTGCGCAGTCCGCTAATCATCGGCGTCTTGCGCCGGGTGGAGCCGGGGTTAGCCGGCAGGGTGCCTCAAGGCGCCCAGTAGATATCGACCGGGGTCGCTGCACGCCGGAGCACGGCGCGGATCGGCATGTCGGTTTCCGGGCCGTCGCCTTCGGCAGCGGCCAGAACGTCCTTCTTGCCCTGGCCTTCGATATGCAGCACCAGAAGGCGTGCATCCTGAAGACTGGCGAAGGTGAAGGTGAGGCGGGGTTCGCCGGCACCTTCTGCCTCCATGGTGATGATGCCGCGTGGGGTCTCCGGCGAGATCGCCTCGGCAAGGCGGCTGCCGCCCGGAAAGAACGAGGCCGTGTGGCCGTCCGCGCCCATGCCGAGGATGACGACGTCGAAGGGATGGCCGAGTGCCGCGGCATCCGCCGTGACGATCTCCGCCGCTTCTTCCGCGCTGCCGGCGTCCCGGTAGAGCGGCAGGAACTGCGCCGCCTGCGCCTTGCCCTGAAGCAGGTTGTCGGCGACGAGCAGGTGGTTCGAGCGCGGGTTGTCGGCGGGCACGAAACGCTCGTCGACGAGCGTGATCGTCACCTTCGCCCAGTCGATGTCGCGGCTCGACAGGGCCTTGAAGAAGGCTTTCGGGGTCGAGCCGCCGGAGACCGCGATGCTGGCGCGGCCCCGGGAAGTGACAGCCTCGGCCAGCGCACCGGAAACCCGGTCCGCAAGCCCTTCCGCCAGGGCGGTGCCGTCGGAAAATTCATGCACTGTCGCGCTCATCAGGCTTCCTTACGATTCATGCCAGGTGCGGCCGTCGCGCTCGATGAGGGCGATGGCCTGGCTCGGGCCCCAGGTGCCGGCCGTGTAGCCCTGCACCTGCTGGCCGGTCGCTTCCCAGGCCTTCAGGATCGGGTCCACCCAGCGCCATGCCGCCTCGACCTCGTCGCGGCGCATGAAGAGCGTCTGGTTGTTGCGCACGACGTCGAGCAGCAGGCGCTCGTAGGCATCCGCATTGCGGGCGTCGAAAGCTTCGGCAAAGCTCATGTCGAGCGAGACGTTGCGCAGCCGCATGCCGCCCGGACCGGGGTCCTTGATCATCAGCGACTGCTTGACGCCTTCGTCCGGCTGCAGGCGGATGATGAGCTGGTTCGCTTCGATGCGGCCGGCCGTGGGGTCGAAGATCGAATGGGGGATGGGCTTGAAGGTGATGACGATTTCCGACATGCGCGCGGCAAGCCGCTTGCCGGTGCGGATGTAGAAGGGCACGCCCGCCCAGCGCCAGTTGCCGATCTCCGCCTTGATGCCGACGAAGGTCTCCGTCTTGGAAACGCCGCCTTCGAGTTCCTCGAGATAGCCCTTGACCGGGCCGCCGGCGGAAGCACCCGCGCGGTACTGGCCGCGCACCGTCAGGCGTTCGACATTATACTGGTCGATCGGCTTCAGTGCGCGCAGCACCTTGAGCTTCTCGTCGCGCACCGCTTCCGCATCCATGGAGGAGGGCACTTCCATCGCCACAAGGCAGAGAAGCTGGAGGATGTGGTTCTGCACCATGTCGCGCAGCGCGCCGGCCTTGTCGTAGTAGCCGGCGCGGCTTTCGAGGCCGACAGCTTCCGCGACCGTGATCTGCACATGGTCGATATGGGCGGAGTTCCACAGCGGCTCGTAGAGCGCGTTGGCAAAGCGCAGCGCCATCAGGTTCTGCACCGTCTCCTTGCCGAGATAGTGGTCGATGCGGAAAATCTGCTCTTCGCGGAAAACCTTGCCGATCGTGTTGTTGAGCTCGTTGGCGGACGCGAGATCCCGGCCGATCGGCTTTTCCACGACGATGCGGGTCTGCTTGGTGATCAGCTTGTGGTCGCGGATCTTTTCCGAGATGTCGCCGAAGATCGCGGGTGCTACGGCGAGATAGAAGGCGCGCACGCGATCCTTGCCCTCATCGAGAAGCTCCTTCAGCTTGTCCCAGCCGCCGTCCGACTTGGCGTCGACGGCGACGTAGAACAGCCGGTCGCAGAAGGTCTTCACCTCGGTCTCGTCGAATTCGCCCTGCTTCAGGTGTTCCTTCAGCGCGGCGACGGCGAACTTGCGGTATTCCTCATGCGTATAGGCGGTTCGCGACGCGCCGATGATGCGCGTCGGGTCGGAGAGCTGGCCGGCGAGCTGCCGGTGGTAGAGGGCCGGAAGGAGCTTGCGCTCAGCAAGGTCGCCGGTTCCGCCGAAGACGACATAGTCGAAGGGCTCAACGGGAATGATCTGGCTGCTCATCGGATTTCTCGATCTCGTTCTGTTGCCGGGTGTTATAATCTAATCGATTTAAAAACGCCAGAGTGCAACGCAACAAAAACGACGGTTCCGACTCGATCAGAGCTTGTCGCGCAGCGCGTACCACGTCATGGCGAGGAACAGAAGCGGCGAACGGAACCGGGGACCGCCGGGGAAGGCCGGGATTTTCAGCGCCTTCAGCTGGTCGAGTTCCGCACTGCCGCCGGTCACGTCCTCCGCATAAAGCTTGCCACAGTAGTTTGACAGCATGACGCCATGGCCGGAATAACCGCCGATCGTCGTGATGCCGGGCATGACCTCGCGCACATAGGGCTTGCGCGGCATGGTGATGCCGACCGAGCCGCCCCAGGCATGGGTAAGCTCGATACCCTTCAGCTCGGGATAGACCTCTTCGATCTGCCGGCGGATGGGCGGGGTCATGTCTGCGGGATTGTCCGACGTATAGGCCTCGCGCCCGCCGAAAAGCAGCCGGCCATCGCGGGTCTTGCGGAAGTAGCGCACCACGAAGCGCGTATCGGCAATCGATTCGCCGCCGGGAATGATCGCGGGGAACTTGTCGAGCGGTACCGTCGCGCCGATAAAGGAGCGGATCGGCATGACATGCGAGGCCGTCTTCGCTTCGAGATTGCCGATATAGGCGTTGCAGGCGATCAGTGCCTTGTCGGCGCGGATCGTGCCCCTGGCCGTCGTGATGACCGCCTTGCCGCCCGTCCGCTCGATCTTCAGGGCCGGCGTCTTTTCATGCAGGCTAGCACCGGCAGCCTGCGCCGCCCGCGCGATGCCGACAAGCAGTTTCATCGGGTGGATATGACCGGTGCCGGTGTCGCGCATGCCGAAGAGGAACCGCTTGGAACCGACGCTCTCCTCGGTCTGCGCTCGGTCGAGGTAGCTCAGATGCGGATAGCCGAAACGGGTCGCGGCGATCTCGATGTGATCGCGAAACTCCTTCTCGTAGCTTGCCTTGTGGCTCACGTTGAGCTGGCCGGGAACATAGTCGATGTCGAGGTTCTGGCCGACGGCGAAATCGTGGATGTGCCGCTTGGCATTCTCCGCAAGGTCGAACAGCGCCTTGGCGCGCTCGAAACCGATCTCAGCCTCAAGCGTCTCCGCGTCCGTGCGCTGGCCGGTGCCGAGTTGGCCGCCATTGCGGCCGGAAGCGCCGTCGCCGAAGCGGTGTGCCTCGATCAGCACGACGCGGACGCCTTTCTTCGCGAGATTGTAGGCGGCCTGGAGGCCGGTGAAGCCGCCGCCGACGATGGCGACATCGGCCTCGACGGAACCGTCGAGGGGGGCATATTCGGGGCGGTCTCCGACGCTGGCCTCATACCAGGAGACGCCGGGGGAAATCGGGCTTTGCCAGGGCATTTCACACTCTCATGTTCAAGAGGATGCGGCGGCGCACCGGGGCGCCGGCCGCTCTCAGGATCTGATCTCTTCGGGCGGCCCGGACCGCCGGGGCCGCTCAGACGTTGAGCAGCAGGAACTCGCGTTCCCAGGGGCTGATCACCTGCATGAAGGTCTCGAACTCGCCGCGCTTCACGCCGGCATAGAGGCCGATGAATTCCGCGCTGAGCACGTCGGCAAGCGCCGAGTCCGATTCGAGCAGCGACACGGCCTCGAGCAGGCCGCGCGGCAGGTCGATCGATCCTTCGTTGGCGGTGTCGCCCGTCGGTTCGCTCGGTTCGATCTCGTTCATGATGCCGAGCAGGCCGCAGCCGAGCGAGGCCGCCAGCGCCAGGTACGGATTGGCATCCGATCCCGGCAGGCGGTTCTCGACGCGCCGTGCGGCGGCATCCGAAACCGGCACGCGGAACGCCGTCGTGCGGTTGTCGTAGCCCCAGGCATTGTTCACCGGTGCCGACATTTCGGGGGTCAGGCGCCGGTAGGAATTCACGTAGGGCGCCATCATCACCAGCGTCTTCGGCACATAGGTCTGCATGCCACCGATGAAGTGGAAGAATTCCTTCGAGGCCGATCCGTCCGGATTGGAGAAGACGTTCTTGCCCGTCGCGATCTCCACCACCGACTGGTGGATATGCATGGCCGAGCCCGCCTGGCCTTGCATGGGCTTGGCCATGAACGTGGCGTAGATGCCGTGTTTCAGCGCCGCCTCGCGGATCGTGCGCTTGAACAGGAACACCTGGTCGGCAAGCTCGATCGGATCGCCGTGGCGCAGGTTGATTTCGAGCTGTGCGGGACCTTCCTCGTGGATCAGGGTGTCGATCTCCAGACCCTGCTTTTCGGAGAAGTGGTAGATGTCGTCGATCAGTTCGTCGAACTCGTTGATGCCGGCGATGGAATAGCCCTGGCCGCCCAGAATGGCACGGCCGGAGCGGCCCTTCGGCGGATGCAGCGGATAGTCCGGGTCCTCGTTCATCGCGACGAGATAGAACTCGATTTCCGGTGCGACGACCGGGCGCCAGCCGCGATCGCTATACATCTTCACGACGTTCTTCAGGACGTTGCGCGGCGTATAGGGCACGTTCTCGCCGGTCGAGCCGACGATGTCGCAGATGACCTGCGCGGTCGGGTCGCTTTCCCACGGCACGACGGAGAGCGTGGAGAGATCCGGCAGCAGCTTCAGGTCGCTGTCGCGCGGCTCGTAGCGGAAATTGCCGGTCTCTTCCGGATAGTCACCGGAAATCGTGTGGCGGTAGAGCGCCGAGGGCAGCGCCAGCGAGGTGTTCGAGGTGAATTTCGAGGACGGCATCATCTTGCCGCGCGGGACGCCCGCGAGGTCCGGCGTGATGCATTCGATATCCTCGATGCCACGGGCCCTCAGCCAGTCTGCGGCGTCCTTCCAGGTCTTTACCCCACGTGGCACGCTGATGGCGGGAGGGATTTTAGTAGAGCGTGCGGCTTTCTCGATGGTGGGGGTAACGACTTTTTTTTTGGACGGCATGACACACCGGGGTTGTTGACGATGGCGCATCATAACCGGTGTTTAGCCCTTTACTAGCTCCCCCCGGGGGGTAGAAATGGCGATTTTTCAGAGAAAATCTGTTTTTACTGCACCGATTGACTTTCGTCCGCGATGGCTGAAAGGAGGGGTGAACAAGGATCTTATACGTGGCAGAGCGGCGGGACGTCGTCATCATCGGAGCGGGCGCGGCAGGTTTGATGTGCGCCATCGAAGCGGGCAAACGCGGGCGCCGCGTGCTCGTGCTCGACCATGCCCGCGCACCCGGCGAAAAGATCCGCATTTCCGGCGGCGGGCGCTGCAACTTCACCAATATCCACGCCGGCCCGAAGAATTTCCTCTCGGCCAATCCGCATTTCTGCAAGTCGGCGCTCGCCCGCTACACGCCCCGCGATTTCCTCGATCTCGTCGAGCGCCACCGCATCGCCTGGCACGAGAAGACGCTCGGCCAGCTCTTCTGCGACAACTCGGCGAAGGACATCATCGCGATGCTGCTCGCCGAGATGAAGGCGGCCGGTGCCGAGCTGCGGCTCTCGACGTCCATCAGCGCCGTCGAGCACGACGGCTCATCCTTCCGCATCGTCACGGAGAACGGCACCGTCGAGGCCGCCTCGCTGGTGATGGCCTCCGGCGGCAAGTCGATCCCCAAGATGGGCGCGACGGGCTTTGCCTACCGCATCGCCGAACAATTCGGCCTGCGGCTGGTGGAAACCCGCGCCGGCCTCGTGCCGGTGACGCTGGACCCGGCAACACTTGCCGCCCATGAGGGCCTGCCTGGCGTCGCCGTCGACGTCATCGCCCGCCATGGCAAGACGGAGTTTCGTGAGGCAGCGCTCTTCACCCATCGCGGCCTGAGCGGTCCCGCCATCCTGCAAATCTCGTCCTACTGGCGGGAGGGCGAGGAGATCGCGCTCCACATCCGCCCGGATGTCGATTTCGCCACCGTACTCGCCGCCGCCCGGCGCGAAAACGGCCGGCAGGCGGTGCAGACCGTGCTTGCCGAACACATGCCGAAGAAGCTCGCACAGCTTGTCGTCACCGAACTCGGCATCGACGGCCCGCTCGCCGAACAGCCGGCGCGGCGCACCGATGCGCTGGTGCAGAAACTCAAGGACTGGCGCTTTCGCCCGCCGGGCTCGGAGGGGTATCGCACGGCGGAAGTCACGCTCGGCGGCGTCGATACGGCGACCCTCGATTCCCGCAGCATGGCGGCGAAGGCGGTGCCGGGGCTCTATTTCATCGGCGAGGCGGTGGATGTCACCGGCTGGCTCGGCGGCTATAATTTCCAGTGGGCCTGGGCGTCCGGCCATGCGGCCGGCCAGGATGCCTGATCGCGAGGACTGCTAGGCGGCGTTTACCGTCCTTTAAGACCTCGCGGCGGATGCTCCAAGGATGTCGGCATTTTCCACGCGCCTTCGCGTGGAGACAACATGATGTGGGCCGGCTGGCCGGATCATCCGGGTGCCCGTAGTATCTCGTAACGGAGTATCGCCGCATGCCGGCAAAAAGCCGCCCCGCCCGCGCCATCGCCATTGCTGCCGCCGAGGAAAGCCGCCGCCTCGTCGCGATCGGCATCAATTGCGCGCTCGCCGCCATCCTTGTCGCCGGCCTTGCCATCGCCGCCCTTTGAGCCGTCATAAATCGGTTTAAAAAGTGATGGAATTTTAAAGTTTGCCGCCGATGATTTCCGGATAGGGTTCCGGAAGCCGCGTCCCATGACGGATGCAACGCGGCTGGCAATGAGTGCTCCCCCGGATCAGCGGCATTGCGGCCGCATGAAAGTCGGTAATCCGGCGGTCCGAATCCTTGGGAGGCTCTTTAAGGGCAGGGGTGGGACACGCCGACAACGGATGTTCCGCCATGTTCATTGATAAGATCCTCGCGCGTTTCAAGATCCAGACCAAGGTTCTGGTCTTCATTCTGCCCTTCGTGCTCAGCATCTGCGCCGTGGGCTTTACCGGGCTTTACGCCTCGGGCCTCCTGCAAGGCAGGATGGAGATTTCCAACAGCGTCCTCCAGTCGCTGAGCGGCTTCAAGGATGTCTATGCCGGTATGAACCGGTTCCTGCAGAACACCAGCGAGGAAAGCCGCGACGCCGTGAACGAGCGCCTGAAGGCGCAGGTGGCGCTTCTGCGGGTGACGATGGATGGCCTGACGCCGGACGTCGACGCCTCCAAGCTCCTCGAAGCCCAGAAGCAGACCAAGGATATCGAAGCGCGCATGGAAGGGCTCTGGCTGCTCTATGTCCGCGAGGCGAAGCTCCATGAAGCGATGGGCAAGAACCTCAATTATCTTGCGGCCGAGCAGGGCAAGATCCTGGAAGAGGCGACCAAGCTCCAGCGCACGGTGCGCCAGAACGAGAACACCGCCAAGAGCATGCTGCGCGAGGCCGACCGCCTGACGAATGCCAGCAAGTTCTTCGCCGATTTCCTCTCCGATTTCACCAAGGCAGCCACGCCGGACGACAAGCTGAAGCTCGTCAAGGAGCGCTACCCCTCCATCTCGAAGACCGACCGTTCCATTTCGATGATCCTGCCGAAGAGCCAGAAGGTCGTCTCCACGACCATCCGCAACACGGTGGATGAACTCGGCGGTTTCCTCTCCTCGACCGATCCGGCCGACGTCACCGTTCCGGAAATCGCACGCCGCATCAACCGCTTCCGCCAGGTCGCCATCCAGCTTCAGGGCGCTGCGGGCGAGAAAATGCGCGAGGCGACCCGTATCTTCGGCGAACTCGACGAGCCGATCATCAAATCCGAAGCCATCCTTTCGGCCACCCGCAAGCTGGTGAATTCGATCTATGACATCGAAATCATCGCCGCCCGCTTCCTCGGCCAGACATCGGTTGAAAATCGCACCAAGCTGCTCAGCAATCTCTCGCTTCTGCGCAGCGACATGAGCGGCCTGCGCGGCAGCGCCAGCGGCCTCGCCTTCTTCGACACGGTCGATGAAACGCTGGCGCCGGTGCTTGAGCGCATGGATGCGGACAGCGCGACGCTCGTGACGATCAGCACGCAGCGCGCCGCCGACTTCGACGCGGCCGGCCAGTCCATCGACACGATCTGGAATCTGTTGAGCCAGTTCGCCGAAGAGCAGAAGACCAGCGCCGGCAGCGAGCGCGAAAAGGCAAACCAGGTCTCGGTCCTGGCAACCGTCGCCGGCGTCGCGATCGCGGTGCTTGCCGGCATCGCGCTGGTTCTGACGCTGAAGGGGCCGATCGGCCAGATCACCGGCGCCATGCGCCGCCTCGCCGATGGCTTCCTCGATACCGGCATTTCCGGCGAGGGCCGTCGTGACGAGATCGGCGACATGGCCCGCGCGCTCGGCGTCTTCAAGCAGAACGCGTTGTCGAAGATCCGCATCGAGGCCGAAAGCGAGGAGCAGCGCAGCGCCGCGGAAGCCGAACGCGCCCGCAACGATGCCGAAAAGCAGGCATTCGACCGGCAGATCGACTTCGCGGTCAACGCGCTTGCCGCCGGCCTCGGCCGCCTGGCACAGGGCGACCTGTCGCGCCAGATCGACACGCCGTTCTCCGGCCGCCTCGAGCAGCTTCGCCAGGATTTCAACATCTCGCTCGTGCGCCTTCAGGACACGCTCGGCCAGATCCGCAACAATGCGCTGTCGATCCAGCGCAGCGGCGCGGATATGCTGAGCTCCGGCGATGCGCTTGCCAAGCGCACCGAGGCGCAGGCCTCGTCGCTGGAAGAGACCGCCGCCGCCGTCGAACAGATCACCGTCACCGTGCGCTCCTCCGCCGAGCGGGCGCATGAGGCGAATGTCGTCGTCGGCGCCACCAAGCGCAGTGCCGACAGCTCCGCCTCCGTCGTCAGCAATGCGATCGCCGCGATGGGCCGCATCGAGGGGGCCTCGCGCCAGATCGAGCAGATTATCGAGGTGATCGACGACATCGCCTTCCAGACCAACCTCCTGGCGCTGAATGCCGGCATTGAGGCTGCCCGCGCCGGCGAAGCCGGCAAGGGTTTTGCCGTCGTCGCGCAGGAGGTTCGCGAACTCGCCCAGCGGTCCGCGAGTGCCGCCCGCGAGATCAAGGGCCTCATCGAGAAGTCGACGAGCGAGGTCAGCGCGGGATCGCACCTCGTGCAGGAGACCGGCTCGGTGCTGGCCTCGATCAGCCAGCAGATCGTCACCGTCAGCCACCATGTGGAGATGATGGCGACCGCCAGCCGCGACCAGGCGGCAGCGCTCCAGGAGGTCAACGGCTCCGTCAACCAGATGGACCAGATGACGCAGCAGAACGCCTCGATGGTGGACCTGACGACCGCCGCCAGCCGCAAGCTTGCCAGCGAAGCCGACACGCTGATGATGCTGGTCGAGCAGTTCCGCCTGGAAGAGGATCGCGACGGCCAGGGCCTTTATCGCGCGGCGTAGACCGGACCGCCGTTAACCAAGAAAAGGCCTGGATTTCCAGGCCTTTTTGCTTGAAAAACCCCTGTTTCTTATGGGTTATTGCAGCGAATTTTCAGCTTTTCTTATATATTTGATTCTTATCATTTGCGGACAAGAGGAGTCCGCTATGATCAGGATTTTCAGATCTTCCGTCGCCTATCAATATGCGGCGATGACCTTTGCCTTCATCTTCCTCAGCGCCGCGGTGATCGTTGGCGTGATGCACTACAACCTGCGCAGCTATGTGCTGGAGGACGCGGCCAACGATGCGCGGGATGCCACGCGCGCCATGGCCGTTCTCTACGGTGCGGCGATCGAAGACGCCTCCGTTGCGTTGAAGGATGGCGGACTCACGGCGATCCACAGCGAGGCGATGCCGGAGCTTGCCAACCACGACCTCGTCGACCGCACGGCGAGCTCCATTGCCGGCGTCGCGACGGTTTTCGCCAAGCAGGGCGCGGACTATGTGCGCATCTCGACGAATGTGAAGAAGGAGGACGGGTCGCGGGCCGTCGGCACGAAACTGGCGCCCGAGCATCCGGCACAGGCGGTTCTCGCCAAGGGCGAGCCCTATTTCGGGCCGGCGCAGCTCTTCGGCCGCGACTTCATGACCGGTTATTTCCCGGTCAAGAACGCCGCCGGCGCCAATGTCGGCATCCTTTTCATCGGCATCCCGATGGAGATCTACTTCCAGAAAATTCATGACCTTCAGGTCCGCGCCATCCTTGCCGGCGTGCTTTCGATGCTGGTCTTCGGCGCGCTCGCCTATTTCGCCGTCAGGCGGGCGACGCGGCCGCTGCGCGCGCTGATCGGCGCCGTCGGGGGCATTGCCGAAGGGCGTCTCGACACGGATATTCCAAGCCGCGACAAGGCGAACGAATTCGGCCAGATCGCCCGCGCGCTCGAAGTCTTCCGCGAGAATGCCCAGCGCAAGATCGAGATGGAGGACATCGCGCAGCGCCAGGACGAACAGGCAGCGGCGGAGCGCGAATTGAGCGACGCGGAAAAGCGCGAAACCGACCGGCAGATCGATTTTGCCGTCAGCGAACTCGCCGCCGGCCTCGGGCGCCTTGCCAGGGGCGATCTCTCGCAGGCCATCGACACGCCGTTCTCCGGCCGCCTGGAACAGCTCCGGCAGGACTTCAACGGTTCTCTCGCGCGGCTTCAGGACACGCTGGGCAGCATTCGCAGCAATGCCGAGGCGATCCAGTCGAGCGGCACGCAGATGCGCCATTCCGCGGATGACCTGTCGCGCCGCACGGAAGCGCAGGCCGCTTCGCTGGAGGAGACGGCGGCCGCGGTCGACGAGATCACCGTCACGGTGCGCTCATCCGCCGAGCGCGCCCAGGAGGCCAACACCAAGGTCGCCGAAACCAAGGCCAGCGCCGACAATTCCAGCGCGGTCGTCACCAGCGCCATCGAGGCGATGGGGCGGATCGAGGAGGCCTCGCGGCAGATCGAGCAGATCATCGAGGTGATCGACGACATCGCCTTCCAGACCAACCTTTTGGCGCTCAATGCCGGCATCGAGGCCGCGCGTGCCGGCGAGGCGGGCAAGGGCTTTGCGGTGGTGGCACAGGAGGTGCGCGAACTCGCCCAGCGGTCGGCGGAGGCCGCGAAGGAAATCAAGGGCCTGATCGACAAGTCGACGCAGGAGGTCAGCACCGGCTCGCGCCTCGTGCAGCAGACGGGGGCGGTGCTCGCCTCCATCAGCCAGCAGATCGTCGGCATCAGCGATCATGTCGCGATGATCGCCACCGCAAGCCGCGACCAGTCGGCCGCGTTGCAGGAGGTAAACGGGTCCGTCAACCAGATGGACCAGATGACCCAGCAGAATGCCTCCATGGTGGAGCTGACGACGGGTGCCAGCCGCCATCTTGCCGGGCAGGCCGACGAACTGATGGCGCTCATCGCCCAGTTCCGCTTCGAGAGGGAGCGGGAAGCCCAGGCCATGCGCTCTTCGCGCGCGGCCTGATAAGCACTGCATACCTGTTGCAGAAAGGCCCGGTCATGCCGGGCCTTTCGTGTTTCGGAGAGGACGCAGGCGGCGCCACAGCCGCAGCAGGCCGGCACGCAACGGCGCGGTTTCGCGCAGATGGTCGAATTCGTGTTTGCGGCGGCCGCTCTGCTTCTGTGAAAGTTCGAAGAGGATCGCGAGTCCGTACATGTCTTGCATGCCTGTTTCCTTTGAAGGCAACGGTCAGCCGTGGCGCCGGGAGGGGCGCGCCGTGGCGGTGAATGGCGTGGGTGGCGTTGTCTGCGCCGTGTTCGACGAAGGGAAATTACCCTTCAAATCCGTATTCACGAACAGCGGAAATCGCACTATGTTTTTCATCCATGAAAGACATGTCCTGGGAATCCTACCGCATCTTCCTCGAAGTCGCCCGGCAGGGCGGGCTCACCGGCGCGTCGCAGGTCTCGGGTTTGAGCCCCGCGACAGTCGGCCGGCGTGTGCTGCAAGTGGAGGAGGCGATGGGCCGCCCGCTCTTCCTGCGCAGCCAGACCGGCTACCGGCTGACCAGCGAGGGTCAGGCGCTGTTCGAGCAGTTGCAGGGTATGGAGGCGATCGCCCGCGGCGTGGAAAGCTGGCGGCAGGAGGGGCAGGGGACGAGCACCGTGCGGCTGATGGCCGGCACCTGGGTGACATGGCTCGTCTGCGAGAATTTTTCCGCCATTTGCACCGAGCGCGACCCCTTCCGCCTCGACCTGTCCATCTCCGAGCGCCGGGCGACGCTCACTCACCGCGAGGTGGATGTCGGCATCCGGGCCGTCGAGCCGACCGAGCCGAGCCTGATCAGCCGGCATGCCGGGGAGGTCGCCTATGCGGCCTATCGGCGGAAGAATTCCGGGGAGGCGCTTGCCGGCCGCTGGTTGGCGGTGTCGCAGGAGGATGCGGTCTCCGCCTACCTGCGCTGGCCGCATGAGCGTGCGGCGGGCACTATTGCCGTCATCGTCAGCCGGCCGCGCTCATTGCTCGATCTCGTGCGCGCCGGGGCCGGGCAGGCGGTGCTGCCCTGCTTCGTCGGCGATCTCGATCCGGCGCTGGAGCGGGCAGGCGAAGAAATCCGCGCGCTGCGGCACCACCAATGGGTCGTCACCAATAGCGAGGATCGCCACCGGCGCGATATCCGCACCGTCTCCGACCGGCTGTTCCGGCTGCTCAAAAGCCACGCCGACCTCTTCGCCGGCAAGCGGCCGAGCCGCACGTAAAAAGGTCCCCGGCGCAGGGAGCACCGGGGACCTTGTTTCGACTGGATGTCGTGCCTGTCAGCCGCGGCCCTGGGTCACGATGACCGGGATCAGCAGGTCACCCCAGTTGCCCTCTCCGCCGTGGTGGCGGGCGGAGCGGACGAGCTCGACCGAGACGCCAGCCTCGACCGCCTTCATGACGGACTGGTTGAGGCGGTGCAGGTCGTTGGCGACCATGCGGATCATGGCCTGCTGGTCGGGGGACATGGCGGACGCCTGTTCTTCCGCACGTTCCTTGACTCGGGTCTGGACTGTCATGGCATTTCTCCTCTTTTTTGAGCATTTGCAGGCAGGTGGTACACCTGCCGTCGCAGGAATGCGGGCTCTATGGGGGTTCTTGAAGGTTGACGGGTCGGGTTATTCGGCGGCCGGGCGGAACTGCTCGTGCTCGGTCGATTCATGCATGGCGGTTGTCGAGGACTGGCCGCCGGTGATGGCCATCGACACGGCATCGAAATAGCCGGTGCCGACTTCGCGCTGGTGCTTGGTCGCGGTGTAGCCGTTGATCTCGGCGGCGAATTCCGCTTCCTGGAGCTCCGAATAGGCCGCCATCTGGCGATCCTTGTAGCCACGGGCCAGTTCGAACATGCCGTAGTTCAGCTGGTGGAAGCCGGCGAGCGTGATGAACTGGAACTTGTAGCCCATCGCACCCAGCTCGCGCTGGAACTTGGTGATCGTCGCGTCGTCGAGGTTCTTCTTCCAGTTGAACGAGGGCGAGCAGTTGTAGGCGAGCAGCTTGCCCGGATGGGCCTTGTGCACGGCCTCGGCGAACCTGCGGGCCTGTTCGAGGTCCGGCTTGCCGGTTTCCATCCAGATCAGGTCGCAATGCGGTGCATAGGCGATGGCACGCGCAATGCACGGCTCGATGCCGTTCTTGACCTGGTAGAAGCCTTCGACCGTGCGGCCCTTGTCCCGGTCGACGAAGGGCTGGTCGCGCTCGTCGATATCGGAGGTGAGAAGCTTCGCGGCCTCGGCGTCGGTGCGGGCGACGACCAGCGTCGAAGTGCCCATAACGTCGGCGGCAAGACGGGCTGCATCGAGATTGCGGATGTGGGCGGCGGTCGGGATCAAAACCTTGCCGCCGAGATGGCCGCACTTCTTTTCCGATGCCAACTGGTCTTCGAAGTGGACGCCGGCAACGCCTGCCTCGATGAAGGCCTTCATGATCTCGAAGGCGTTGAGCGGGCCGCCGAAGCCGGCTTCCGCGTCGGCGACGATCGGCGCGAACCAGGTGTCGACCGAAAGGCCGTTGCCTTCCGCGGTCTCGATCTGGTCGGCGCGCTGGAGTGTGCGGTTGATGCGCTTGGCAAGTTCCGGAGCGGCGTTCGCCGGGTAGAGCGACTGGTCGGGATACATGGCAGAGGCCGTGTTGGCGTCGGCGGCGACCTGCCAGCCGGAAAGGTAGATCGCCTTCAGGCCGGCACGGACCATCTGCATGGCCTGGTTGCCCGAGAGCGCGCCGAGCGCGTTGACGAAGTCTTCCTCATGGATGAGCTTCCACAGACGGTTCGCACCGTTTTCGGCGAGCGTATGGCGGATCTGGACCGAGCCGCGCAGCTTCTCGACCGTCTCGGCCGTATAGGGGCGCTCGATGCCGTCGAACCGGCCTTTTGGCGCGCTCGGGACGAGATTGTAAAAATCGGTCATAGTATCCTCCAATGCGATGTCTCGGGATCGGGCTTGGCTCTCTTTGTTGCCCGATTTCATGTGACAGTATTTACATCGCAGCGCACAATAGGGCGAGAAAAAACCGGAAAATCAGCGGCGTAATCGGGTAACGATGTCTTGCCTTTGACAAAGGGCGTCTGTAAAAAAGTAAAGATTGTAAATTTCTAGCAGCAGCCAATCGTGTAAAGGATGTGACATATGGCGGAGAACAAGATCTTTGCCGGCCCGAAAGTCCGGCGCATCCGCAACACGCTCGGCCTCACCCAGACCGCGATGGCGGAAGGCCTGTCGATCTCGCCCTCCTATCTCAACCTCATCGAGCGCAATCAGCGCCCTTTGACGGTGCAGCTCCTGCTGCGGCTCGCCTCCGTCTATAAGGTGGACCTCGACGAGCTTCAGGGCGAAAGCGCCGGCAATGCGCGCCAGCTGCGCGAGGTCTTCGCCGATCCGCTGCTCGCCGGCGAATTGCCGGGCGATCATGAACTGGTCGAGATTGCCGACGCCGCGCCGAATGTCGCGAGCGGCATCCTGAAACTCTACCGCGCCTATCGCGAACAGGCCGCCCGTCTTACCGATCTCGCCGACCTGCTCGCCCGCGAAGGCCACGCCACGACGCTCTCCGGCGCGCTGCTGCCGATGGACGAGGTGCGCGACAAGCTGGAGAACCGCCCCAACTATTTCGGCGCGATCGACGAGGCGGCGGAACGCTTTCATGCGACCCTTGCGCCCGGCGATGATCTGGCAGGGGCGCTGAAGGGGTGGCTGCGCAAGGAGCACGGCGTCGTCGTGCGCTTGCTGCCCGTGCACACCATGCCGAACCTCCGCCGCCGCTTCGACCGGCACTCCATGCGTCTCTTCCTGTCGGAGCGCCTGTCGCCCTTCGACCAGATGCGCGAGATCGCCATGGAAACGGTGCAGCTGGCGCTTCAGGACGAGATTTTTGCCGAACTCGATCAGCTCGCCCTCTCGAATGCCGAGGCCAAGCGTATCGCCCGTTTCGAACTGGCGCGCTACGCGGCGCATGCGCTGATGATGCCCTACGAGGCCTTTCACGCGACGGCGCAGCGCGCGCGCTACGATGTCGATATCCTGCGCTCGCGTTTCGGCGTCTCCTACGAACAGGCGGCAAACCGGCTCACCATGCTGCAAAGGCCGGGCAAGCCGGGCGTGCCCTTCTTCATGCTGGAGATCGACAATGCCGGCCACCGCTTCCGCCGGGCGGGCGCGTCAGGCTTTCCGCAGGCACGCTTCGGCGGCGGCTGTCCCAAGCTCGGCGTGCATTCCGCCTTCTCCCAGCCGGGGCAGATCCTCGTCGATCGCGTCGAGATGCCTGACGGTGCCGCCTTCCTGACGGTATCGCGAACGCTCGAAGGCCCGCAGGGTGCCTTTGCGGAGCGGGTGCGCCGCACGGCACTGCTCGTCGGCTGCGATGCGGCGCATGCGGAAGAGACGGTCTATGCCGAAGCGGTGCGCAGGGACGGCACGGTCGCGGTCGGCACGGCCTGTCGGTTGTGCGAGCGGCAGGGCTGTCTTGCGCGTGCCGAACCGCCCGTCACGCGCCCCCTCGGGCTTGACGAAATGGTTGCGGGATTGAGCCTTTTCGACTTCCAGTGAATTTTCGCTTGATTTCCGCCGCGGATAGGGCTTCAAATATGATAGGAATGGGAACAATGTGATATCAAAAATCGCCCTGTCTATGCGTAGAATGCAGCTTGTCGCCTCTCGAAAAACATCCATAATCGGTGACTGTTCTTTCATAGCAACTCATAGGCACGGAAAAAAACTGGGAGATAAATCAATGATAAGACGTACTCTTTTGACGACGGCTGCCACGGTCGCCCTGTTTGGTGCAGGTGGTGCGCTGGCGCAGGAAAAAGTCGTTAATGTCTATAACTGGTCGGACTATATCGATAGCTCGATCATCGACGATTTCACCAAGGAAACCGGCATCAAGGTCGTCTACGACGTCTATGATTCGAACGAGATCCTTGAGACGAAGCTGCTTGCCGGCGGCACGGGCTACGACGTG
This sequence comes from Shinella sp. BE166, assembly GCF_051201095.1. Classification (NCBI taxonomy): domain Bacteria; kingdom Pseudomonadati; phylum Pseudomonadota; class Alphaproteobacteria; order Hyphomicrobiales; family Rhizobiaceae; genus Shinella; species Shinella sp. BE166. The sequence continues at coordinate 169,540 of NZ_JBPEHL010000008.1, forward strand.
GTGGTGCCGACCAACACCTTCCTGCAACGCCAGATTTCGGCCGGCGTCTACCAGAAGCTCGACAAATCGAAGCTGCCGAACCTCAAGAATATGTGGGACATGGTCGCCACCCGCATGCAGCCCTTCGATCCGGGCAACGAATATTCGATCAACTATATGTGGGGCACGATCGGCATCGGCTACAACAAGGCCAAGATCAAGGAAGCCCTCGGCACGGACACGATCGACAGCTGGACGGCGATCTTCGATCCGGCAAATGCTGAAAAGCTCAAGGATTGCGGCATCAACCTGCTCGATTCGCCGACCGACATCATCCCGGTGACGCTCGCCTATCTCGGCCTGAACCCGGATAGCCACGACCCGGCCGATCTTGCCAAGGCCGAGGAAGCGCTCCAGAAGATCCGCCCCTTCGTGCGCAAGTTCCACTCCTCCGAATTCATCAACGGCCTGGCGAACGGCGATATCTGCATCGCGGTCGGCTGGTCGGGCGATATCTTCCAGGGCCGCGACCGCGCGGAAGAGGCCGGCAACGGCGTCGAGATCGGCTACACGATCCCGAAGGAAGGCACGCAGATGTGGTTCGACCAGATGGCGATTCCCGCCGACGCGCCGCATGTCGAAGAGGCGCATGCCTTCCTCGACTACATCATGCGCCCGGAAGTCATCGCCAAGGCCTCGACCTACATCCACTATGCCAACGGCAACAAGGCGGCCCAGGCCATCATGCCGGAAGAGATCATCAAGGACACGACGATCTATCCGGATGACGCTACGCTCGCAAAGCTCTTCACCAACACCACGCTGGACGCAAAAACGCAGCGCCTGTTCACACGGGCGTGGACCAAAATCGTGACCGGCCAATAACCGGCACAGGACGAATTGCCCGGAAGTCTCTTCCGGGCAATTTCATTTTGACTGCCAGAAAAAAGAGATGGGGACAGGTAATGAAATCTCTCGGCAATATCCGTCGTTCCTTCGCGCCGTGGACGGATCCGGACGCAAAACCATTCATCACGTTCCGCAATGTCACGAAGAGGTTCGGCGATTTCACCGCCGTCGATGATCTCACCCTGAACATCTATCACCGCGAGTTCTTCGCCCTGCTCGGCGCGTCCGGCTGCGGCAAGTCCACGCTGCTGCGCATGCTCGCCGGCTTCGAGCGGCCGACCTCCGGCGAAATCATCCTCGACGGCCAGGACATTGCCGGCATCCCGCCCTACAAGCGGCCGGTCAACATGATGTTCCAGTCCTACGCGCTCTTCCCGCACATGACGGTGGAGAGCAATATCGGCTTCGGGCTGCGCCAGGACGGCATGCCGAAGAACGAGATCGCCGAGCGCGTCTCGCAGATGCTGAAGCTCGTCAAGCTCGAACAATTCGCCAAGCGCAAGCCGCACCAGCTTTCCGGCGGCCAGCGCCAGCGCGTGGCGCTTGCCCGCTCGCTCGCCAAGCGCCCGAAAGTGCTGCTGCTCGACGAGCCGCTCGGCGCGCTCGACAAGAAGCTGCGCGAGGAAACCCAGTTCGAACTGATGGACCTGCAGCAGGAACTCGGCCTCACCTTCGTCGTCGTCACGCACGACCAGGAAGAGGCCATGACCATGGCCGACCGCATCGCGGTGATGAGCCACGGAAAGGTCATCCAGGTGGCCACACCGGCGGAAATCTACGAGGCGCCGAATTCGCGTTTCGTCGCGGACTTCATCGGCGACGTCAACATCCTCGACGGCAAGGTTTCGGCCAATGGCAACGGCAAGATCGAGCTTGCCGTCAACGAGGGTTTCACCATCCGCACCGCGACCGCCAACGGCCCCACGCCGGGCAGTGCCGCGGGCTTCGCCATCCGGCCGGAAAAGATGAAGGTCACGCGGGCCGCCCCCGTCGATGCCTCCGTCAACGCGGCGCCGGGCGAAATCTGGGACATCGGCTATCTCGGCGACATGACGGTCTTCTACGTCAAGCTCGACAGCGGCAAGGTGGTCAAGGCCTCCATGCTGAACGCGCTGCGCGAGGTGGAGGACCCGATTTCCTATGACGAGAAGGTCTGGGTCTCCTTCGGCGAAACCGCCGGCGTCGTCTTGAAGGATTGACCGATGAACAAGCTCGGCTCCGCCATCTTCAGCCGCCTTGTCATTATTCTTCCCTATGCGTGGCTGCTGTTCTTCTTCCTCGTTCCCTTCTTCATCGTCTTCCGCATCTCGCTTTCCACCACCGCGATCGCGCAGCCGCCCTATGAGCCGGTCTTCGCGCTGGCGGATGGCCTCTCCGGCTTCTTCAGCAAGGTTGGGCAGTTCAGCTTCGCGAACTATATCTGGCTGACCGAGGATGCGCTTTATCTCAACGCCTACCTGTCCAGCATCTGGATCGCCGGTGTCTCGACCTTCATCACGCTCCTGATCGGCTACCCCATCGCCTATGGCATGGCGCAGGCGCCGCGCACGCTGCGCCCGACGCTGCTGATGCTCGTCATCCTGCCGTTCTGGACGAGCTTCCTGATCCGCGTCTATGCCTGGATCGCCATCCTCAAGCCGGAAGGGCTGCTCAACCAGTTCCTGCTCAGCATCGGCGTCATCGACCAGCCGCTGATCATCATCGGCACCAACTGGGCGATCTATATCGGCATCGTCTATTCCTACCTGCCCTTCATGATCCTGCCGCTCTATTCGGCGCTGGAGAAGATGGACAACTCGCTGATCGAGGCGGCAAAGGATCTCGGTTGCCCGCCCATTTCCGCCTTCTGGAAGATCACGTTCCCGCTTTCGCTTCCGGGCGTGGTCGCGGGCTGCATGCTCGTCTTCATTCCGGCCGTCGGCGAATTCGTCATCCCGGATCTGCTCGGCGGGTCGCAGACGCTGATGATCGGTAAGACCTTGTGGAACGAGTTCAACGCAAACCGCGACTGGCCGGTCTCCGCCGCCGTCGCCACCATCCTGCTCCTCATCCTGGTCGTGCCCATCGTGTTCTTCCAGAATGCGCAGGCCAAGGCCGAAGAGCAGGGGAGGTAGACCATGAGCAACTGGTCCCGTTTCAACATCGTCTCCGTCGTCCTCGGCTTCGCCTTCCTCTACCTGCCGATCGTGCTGCTGGTGGTCTTCTCCTTCAACGAGTCGAAGCTCGTGACGGTCTGGGCCGGCTTCTCGACGAAATGGTACGTCGCGCTCTTCAACAACCAGGGCCTCATGGATGCGGCCTGGGTGACGATCCGCGTGGCGCTGCTGTCGGCGACGATCGCCACCATCCTCGGCACCATGGCGGCCTTGGCGCTGACGCGCTACACCCGCTTTCGCGGAAGGCTGCTGTTTTCCGGCATGGTCTATGCACCGCTCGTCATGCCGGAAGTCATCACCGGCCTGTCGCTGCTGCTGCTCTTCGTCGCCATCGGCTTCGACCGCGGCTTCGTCACGGTGACGCTGGCGCACATCACATTCTCGATGTGCTTCGTGACGGTCGTGGTGCAGTCGCGGCTGCTCTCCTTCGATCGCTCGATCGAGGAGGCGGCGCTCGATCTCGGCGCAACACCGGTCCGCACCTTCCTTGAGGTGACGTTGCCGGTCATCCTGCCGGCGGTGCTGTCCGGCTGGATGCTGGCGCTGACCCTGTCGCTCGACGACCTCGTCATCTCGAGCTTCACCTCCGGTCCGGGTGCGACAACGCTGCCGATGAAGATCTACAGCCAAGTGCGCCTCGGCGTGACGCCGGAAATCAACGCGGCCTGCACCCTGCTCATCGGCCTCGTCGCCATTGGGGTCGTTATTGCGTCTATCATGACGAAGCGGCGCGAAGTGCAGCGCCAGCGCGACGAGCAAGCGGCCTTCGCGGGCCGATGAACCCTATTCCTGGCGGGGCTGCTGCCCCGTCAGGATCGACAGCGGCGAGATCACCGGCTCCGGCCAGGAGCCGCCGACAAAGAAGCTGATCGCCGGATTGACGACCGCCGAGGCCTCCGCCTGCGGGCGGTCGGACAGCGCGCCGGCCAGCGCCACGCTGCCGCTGCGATAGGGGATCATGCCGGAGAGCGTCAGAAGCTTCTCGTTGCCCTCGATCTCCGCCTTGGTCAGCTCGGCCAGTCCGCGGTCGAGCTTCGCCTCCACGTCGGCCCGCACGAAATCGAACGAGCCGTCGGCTGCTTCGGAAAAATTGAAGAAGGCGTTTTTCGCCGCGCGCTCCTCAAAGGCCTGCCGGTTGAAATGGGTGAGCGTGCCCGAGCCCATGTTCAAGCGGAACTGGCCGGACATGTCGGACGCCGTCGTCGCCCAGAGCGGCCGGTCGGTCGAAAGCTCGAAATCGGCCGAGCCGCGCCCGGAAGGCAGCGGGCCTGGCAGCGCCAGCGTGTTGACGATGGCGCCGATATCGACATTGCTGAGCGACATCTGGAACCGCCCGCCGCCGCGAAAACCCTGTTCGGTGAGCGCGATGCGCCCGGTCATGCGCCCGTCCATGAAGCCGCTGTCGCCGACATCGAAGGACGCGCGGCCGTTCTCGACGCGCACCCCGGCGGCAAGCTCCTGAAGCGAGAACGGCGTGAAATCCGCCGTCTTGGCGGAAAGCCGGAGGTCCATGCCGAACTGGTGCAGGAAGGCCGTGTCGATGCTCGCGGCATTCTGCTCGGCGCCGGGCGAAAAGGCGGACAGGAAGGCGCGCAGGTCTATGCGGTCGAAGGCAAGCGTGCCGCCGACCTGCGGCACGCCGTCCGGCGGCATGTCGACGTCCAGCACGCCCGTCGCCTGCGCATTGTCAAGCGTCAGCTTGACGTTTTCGAGCTTGGCCGAATAGCCCGCCGTCGTCACCTTCGCCTCGACATTGACATGGCCGAGATTGCCGACCGAGGGGATGTCCTTGCCCTGCCAGGCGAGCAGGTGGCCGAGCGAGGGCGTCGACAGCATCATGTTGCCGGCCACGAAGGCGTTGGTTGAGAGATTGGCGACGCCCTCGAAATTCACCGTGGTCGGATCGGCGGAAAGGTTGGTGCGCATATTGGCATTGTGCCCGGCCAGCAGCGCCAGCGGCTGGTCGCAATCGAAGGTCCAGCGCGTCATCTCGCCATTAACGACGCCGGAGAGCGTCAGGTCGAGCGGACGCCGCAGCGCCGGCCAGTCGATATTGCCGTTGATATCAGAGATGCGATAGGGCGTGGCCCCGTCGTCCTGCGCCACCTCGACGATGCCGTCGACGACGTTGATCGTGCCGATGCGCTCCTCCGGCAGTTCCGGTATCGCCTGGCCTTCGGGAGCGGAGGCGGTGGCGTCGATCGCCTGGATCAGCCAGCCGCTGTGGCGCCAGTTGAACACGCCCTCGGCGTCCCAGCCGACACGGACCGTCGGCCGCACGAGGTCGAAATCGCTGAAGACAGGCTTGCCGCGCACGGCGCCGACCAGGTCGAAGCTTGCCGATATTTCCTCGATATGCGCCAGTTCCTGCTTGCCGCCCGTGACGACCCGCACATTGCCGAGCGTCACGCGCGGATAGGGCCAGAAGGAGAACTCGGCCGCGCGGCCGATCTCGACGTCGGCGCCGGTCCAGGCCTCCAGCGTCTCCTCGATTTCCCGCCCGACCGTGTCTGTCTGGATGAGGAAGGGAAAGCCGACGCGCCCGGCGACGAACAGTGCTAGAACGACCAGGAATCCCCGCACCAGAAGCCGCGATTGCATGAAACGGGAAAGCGTCATTCGGGGGCGGGTCCTCTACCGGCAGCGGTCACATCTCTTCAAGCGAACGGGGATAGGCGCTTGGGGCCAAGAAATCAAATGGCGGCATGGCGGAATTGCGTTCGGCAACGGCGCGAACCGGCATTCGCGGCATTATACTGCGGTGCAACATGTTGTAGAATGGCCCTGGAGTGGAGGACAGCGTGATGTCGGAAATGCCCCTGTGGGAACCCTCGGCGGAAATCCTGGCGACGAGCCCGATGGCCCTGTTCATGAAGTCGGCCGGCCGCATCGCCGGGCGCGCCTTCACGTCCTATGACGATCTCCACGCCTGGTCGGTGGAAGACCGGGCGGCCTTCTGGACCGCGGTCTGGGACGATTGCGGCGTGATCGGCGAAAAGGGCGGCACGGCGCTCGAAAACGGCGACCGCATGCTGGAGGCCCGCTTCTTCCCCGAGGGCCGGCTGAATTTTGCGGAGAACCTGCTGAAGAAGGCCGGTCCGGACGATGCGATCGTCTTTCGTGGCGAGGACAAGGTGGCGTACCGCTGGTCCTGGGACGAGCTGCGCGCCCGCGTTTCCAAACTCCAGCAGGCCTTCGCGGCGCTAGGCATCGGCGAGGGCGACCGCGTTGCCGCCATGATGCCGAACATGCCGGAAACCATTGCCTGCATGCTCGCCGCCACCTCGCTCGGTGCCATCTGGTCCTCCTGTTCGCCCGATTTCGGCGAGCAGGGTGTTTTCGACCGCTTCGGCCAGATCGAGCCGAAGCTTTTCATCGCCTGCGATGCCTATTGGTATGCCGGTAAGCTCCAGGACGTCTCCGCCAAGGTGCAGGCCATTGCCGGCAAGCTCGGCGTGCCGGTCGTGGTCGTGCACTATGCGGGGGACGCCGAAGCGCTCGCCGCCTCGCTGCCGGATGGCCGCACGCTGGAGACGCTGACGGCGCCTTACGCGGCAAAGCCGCTCACCTTCGCGCAGCTTCCCTTCCGACACCCGCTCTATATCCTCTTCTCGTCCGGCACGACGGGCGTGCCGAAATGCATCGTCCATTCGGCCGGCGGCACGCTGTTGCAGCACCTGAAGGAGCACCACCTGCATTGCGGTCTCGTTGAGGGCGAACGGCTGTTCTACTTCACCACCTGCGGCTGGATGATGTGGAACTGGCTGGTCTCCGGCCTCGCGCTCGGCACCACGCTCTGTCTGTTCGACGGTTCGCCCTTCCATCCGGATGGCAATGTGCTGTTCGACTATGCGGCTGCGGAACGGTTCGCCGTGCTCGGCACCTCCGCCAAATATATCGACGCCGTGCGCAAAAGCGGCCTCACGCCACTCTCGACACACGACCTCTCCAGCCTGCGCGTGCTGGCTTCGACGGGGTCGCCGCTTTCGCCGGAGAGTTTCAGCTTCGTCTATGAAGGCATCAAGCCGGACGTGCAACTCGCCTCCATCTCCGGCGGCACGGATATCGTCTCCGGCTTCGTGCTGGGCATTCCGCTGAAACCCGTCTGGCGCGGCGAGATCCAAGGGCCGGGCCTCGGCCTCGCCATGGATGTCTGGGACGAGGACGGGCAGCCGGTGCGCGGCGAAAAAGGTGAGCTGGTCTGCACCAGGGCGTTTCCCTCCATGCCCGTTATGTTCTGGAACGACCCGGCGGGCGAAAAATACCGCGCCGCCTATTTCGAGCGCTTCGACAATATCTGGTGCCATGGCGACTTCGCCGAATGGACCCGCCATGGCGGCATCGTCATCCATGGCCGCTCCGACGCGACGCTGAACCCCGGCGGCGTGCGCATCGGCACCGCGGAGATCTACAACCAGGTCGAACAGCTTGACGAAGTCGCCGAAGCGCTCTGCATCGGCCAGGACTGGGACGACGACGTGCGCGTGGTGCTCTTCGTGCGGCTCCAGCCCGGCGCGGTGCTGGACGAGGCGCTGGAAAAGACGATCCGCACAAAGATCCGCACCGGAGCCTCGCCGCGCCATGTGCCGGCGAAGATCATCCAGGTTGCGGATATCCCGCGCACGAAATCCGGCAAGATCGTCGAGCTTGCGGTGCGCGAGGTCGTGCACGGCAGGCCGGTCAGGAACCAGGAGGCGCTCGCCAATCCGGAGGCGCTGGCGCTCTTTGCGGGCTTGGACGCGTTGAAGTCATGAAGGTGAGCGGTGCTCGCGATTTCGAGCCGGCCGTATTAACCAAGCTCGCGAAGTTGTGAACGAAACCTTTGTGCCGGAACCGGCCAGGTAAGGATTTGTTAAACCGCATTGGGGCAATGTCGTGCCAACTTGAGCGCGCCCGATGATGGGCGTTCCGGTCGCACCCGACCCCGATGGCATGAGGCCGTTCACCCACGCTTACGTTGGACAGCATTCAAACTATCGGGGCGGCTTTTGCCGCCCTCTTTTTTACCCGGTATGTCGATCCAGCGATCGCGATACTAGAAAGACCGGGATGAGCCCGACCGCGACGATGATGATGGCCGGCACCCCGGCATCCTCTACCTTCGCCCGCGAAGCATCCTCATAGACCAGCGTCGCCAGCGTGTTGAAGTTGAACGGGCGCAGCATGATTGTCGCCGACAGTTCCTTCATGGTTTCGATGAAGACGAGCAGCGCCGCCGTCAGCGTCGCCGGCCGCATCATCGGCAAGAGCACGCTCCGCAGCGTCTGGCCGCTGGTGCGCCCCAGCGTGCGCGCCGCCATGTCGAGATGCGGCGAGAGCTTGTGAAAACCCGCATCGATCGTGCCCTCCGCCATGGTGAGAAAGCGCACCGTGCAGGCATAGATGATGGCAAAGCCGGTGCCGGAGAGCAGCAGGCCGGTGGAGATGCCGAATTGGGCGCGCAGGAAGGCATCGACCGCATTGTCGAAATTGGCGAGCGGGATCAGCACGCCCATCGCCAGCACCGTGCCCGGCACGCCATAGCCGAAGGAGGCGAAACGCCCGGCGGCGGCGTTCAGCCGCGAGCGCGTCGTGCGCGCGGCATAGGCGAGCAGGAAGGCGAGCAACACCGCGACGAGCGCGGTCGATGCCGAGACGAGCACGCTGTTCCAGAGTGCCGAGAGCAGCCGCGTCGAGACGAACTGCTCCAGCCGGCGCGCGGCATAGCCGCTGAGCACGAAGACCGGAATGGCGAAACCGATGACCGGCGGCGCGAGGCAGGCGAGGCTCGCCGCCCATTTTTTCCAGCCCGCGAGTTTGAGGCGCACCGAATCATGCACGGCCGCCGTGGTCTTTTGGCTGGCGAAACGCTGCCGGCGGCGCGCTGCGCGCTCCACCAGCATCAGGCAGACGACGAAGACCAGCATGACGCAGGCGATCTGCGCCGCACCGGCAAGGCTGCCGCGGTTGAGCCAGGTGTCGAAGATCGAAAAGGTCAGCGTCTGCACGCCGAGATATTCCACGGCGCCGATATCGTTCAGCGTTTCCATGGCGACGAGCGTCAGCCCCACCATGATCGCCGGCCGCGCCATTGGGATCTGGATTTTCGCGAAGACCTTCAAGGGACCGGCGCCGAGCGTGCGTGCGACATCCGCCGCCGCCCGGCCCTGCATCAGGAACATCGAGCGCGCGGAGAGATAGATGTAGGGATAGAGCACGCTGGAGAGCACCAGCATCGCGCCGCCCGTGGTGCGCACCTCCGGAAACCAGTAGTCGCGACTCGTCTGGAAGCCGAAAAGGCCACGGTAGGCGGTCTGCACCGGGCCGGTGAAGGAGAAGAATTCCGCAAAGGCATAAGCGCCGAGATAGGCGGGAATAGCGAGCGGCAGCACCAGCAGGCCGGAAAGCAGGCGGCGGCCCGGAAACTCGCAGCTCGCGACCAGCCAGGCCGTCACGACGCCAACGACGACGCTGATGGTGCCGACGCCGGCCAGCAGGATCAACGTGCGCAGGGTCGCGCGTGGAATGACATTGCTGATGAGATGCGGCCAACTCTCCATGCCGCCCGTCGCGGCAATGACGACGATGGCGATCGCCGGCATCAGCACGATGAGGGCCGCCAGCACGGCGGTGACTGAGAGCAGCGGGTGGCGGGCGGCGCCGGATCGCCGGAGCTGGCTATGCGCCGGCACGCTTTCAGACAGGACCTGCAAGGCTTTACCTCGACGATGCGGCAATCCCTGCCGGGGCAGGGGCGCGGGGAAGCGTTTTTCCCGGTCTAGCCCAATAGGGTCAATCTGCCAACACGCGCGGCGAGGGAAAACTCACTTCGACCAGCGTGCCCTCGTTCGGCGTGGAGCTGATTGAAAAGTTCGCCCGGTTGGCATCCACCATCGCCTTGGTAAGCGGCAGGCCGAGGCCGGTGCCGTCGCCACGCTTGCGCGCACCCGTCGTCACCTGCCGGAAGGGTTTCATCGCCTGTTCCAGCTCGCTACGCGTCATGCCGACGCCGGTGTCGCGGATGCGCAGCACGACGCTGCCGTTCGGCTCGTAGGCGGTCGACACGACAATCTGCCCGCCGGCCGGCGTGAAGCGGATGGCGTTCGACAGGATGTTGAGCGCGATCTGCTTGATCGAGCGCAGGTCCGCGACGATCTGCGGCACATTGGCCGAAAGCGAGGTGCGGATGATGACGCGCTGGCCGTTCGCCTGCGGCTGCACCAGCGACACGGCTTCCGCGATCGTCTCGTTCAGGCCGACGGCCGTGAACTCCAACTCCATCTCGCCCGCCTCGATCTTGGAAATGTCGAGCAGGTCGTTGACGATATCGAGCACATGGCGGCCGGAGCGGCCGATGTCGTTGGCATATTCGATGTAGCGCGGGTGGCCGATCGGGCCGAAGCGCTCCGTCGCCATCATGTCGGAAAAGCCGATGATGGCGTTGAGCGGCGTGCGGATCTCATGGCTGACGCGGGCGAGGAAATCGCTCTTGTGGGCATTCGCCGTCTCGGCCGCGCGCTTGGCGTTGCGCAGCTCCTCTTCGGTCCGCTTCCACTGGGTAATGTCGCGGATGACCGCGCAATAGCCGGAGGAGGAGGAGAGGCGGCCCATCGTCATGAACAGCGGGATGAAGCCGCCGGAAGCCTCGCGGCCGATAACCTCGCGCCCGTCGTTGAGCACGCTCGCGACGCCATGGCCGGCGAGGCCAGCGAGATAATCGAGCACCGCCTTCTGGCTTTCATGGGCAAAAAGCATGGCGAAGGGCCGGCCGCGCGTCTCGTCCTCGTCATAGTTGAAGAGGGCGCTTGCCGAGCGGTTCATCGAGCGGATGTCGCCCTCTTGACCGACCACCACGACGCCATCGGTGGCGGTTTCGAGGATGGAGCGCAGCTCGCTGACCTCGATGCGCAGTGCCGAGGCTACCGCATGGTCGGCGTTCCGCTCCTCGGTCTCGATGGGCGCGGGCGCAGTTTCGACCAGCGAAAGGGTCGGCTTGTTGGCCTGGATTGGCGTCAGCGCCAGCATCAGCGCGGTGCCGTCCTCCCAGCGGATCGACTGGAGGCGGGCGCGCACGGCGCTGGCACTCTCGCCATCGGCATGGCGCAGCGCCATCGTGCCGTCGCCATCGCCGGCGTCCTCGTCCGGGCCGCCCAGCAGGATTTCGAGCCCGCCGGAGGCTTCGAGGTCGTCGAGGCTGGAATAACCCGTCAGGCGGAAGAATTCCGGATTGGCATGGATCAGCCGGTCGCCGACATGCACCAGCAACGCCACGGGCAGAGCGTCGACCACGGCGGCGGTGAGGCCGTAATCCATCTGCCGGCGAGGCGGAGCGATCGCCGTGCGCGTCTCGGCATGGTCCTCGCTCAGGAGGTCGTCGGCATGCGGGCCGATTTCGAGGCCCGGCATTTCCGCATCGTTTTCGCCCCTCGTGGGCACGACGGCTGCAATTTCAGGCTCTTCGTCGCGGATCGTCTCAGCCGGCGTTTCGGCAGCGCGGTCGCCTGCCGGACGGTCCTCCGGCTTGCGCTTGCCGAAAGTCTCGCCGAGCTGACGGGCGATCTCGCGGAACGCCGCCTGCTCGCCGGTCGAGAGACCATCGAAAAGACCGCCGCGATTGCGCCGGGTTTCGAGCTGCACCACCTTGTCGGACTGGCGGCGGGCCGGGTTTTCGACCAGGCGCAACGCCGGGCGCTCGCCACGGAAGGCATCCTGTTCGTCATCGGCCGGCACGGCCGGCGTTGTTTCTTCTTCCGGAGCCGGGGAGGTGTCTGCGGTTTCCTCGGGCTCTACGGGTTCTTCGGCAACCGTCTCATCCGGTGCCGCGAAAGCGTCGTCCGTCACCTGCGCAGAGGCATGATCCGGAATCTCGATCGTTTCGGTCAGCCCTTCCGCCGCGTCCTCCAACAGCGTACCCGCCTCTTCGGCCAGAACCTCTTCCACCAGAACGGTCTGCTCTTCCTCGGCGGCCTCGACGCTGTGGCTGAGCGTCAGGCCGCGCGCATGAGGGTCCTCGCTCGAATCGGCGATGCGCACGATGCCGAAGCCGCGGAAGCCGTCGAATTCGCGGTTGCGCGAATAGGTGGGCAATGCGGCGAGATCGACCGGCACGACGAGCGCCGTGCCTTCGACCGGCCACAAGATCGTCTTGCCCGACCAGGTATCGCGGCGGCGCAGCAGGTCGCCGATCTTGCCTTCAGCGTCGAGGTCGAAGCGGGCCGCGACATCGGTAAAACGCTCGCCGGAGATGGCCGCGGCATGCGGCCCGACGGCGGCGGCGAATTCCTCCGAGATCTCGCTGAACCGCCCCTCCGCATCGATCTTCCAGACGAAACGGATCGGCCGTCCCTGCGGATTGAAGACGAAGCCGGATTTTTCAACGGGCGCTTCGGCGATGTCGGCGACGGGTTCCTCCGGAAACGCCGCTTCGGCCTCTTCCACGGTTTCCGCAACGACGTCTTCGACGGTGACTTCAGGTTCCTCCGCGACTGGCTCGTCGACTTCCGGCAGCGCTTCCGCAACCGGTTCGTCGGCGCTTTCCAACGGGGAAACGTCTTCGATTGCAGGTTCTTCCTCGGCGAAGGCGACCGCTTCGGGCTCGGAAACCGTTTCAACCGCTTCGGCTTCCGGCACGTCCTCGACCTGCGGCTCCTCCGCCACAGGGGTCTCGATCTCCGGCTCTGCCTCAGCTTCCACTGCGGCAATAGCCGCCGGCGCTGGCTCGGCCTCGTCCGGATCGAGATGCCCGAGGATCGTTTCGACAGCGAAGAGCAGGTGCAGCGCCGGATCGGTGGCGATGCGGCCGATGGCGGCGGGCAGGTTGCCGCGGCCGGTGGCGATCGGGCGCTTGACGAGGCGCTCCGTGCTGCGCCCGGCGGCCTCCACGAGCGCGCGCCGGGTTTCCGGGCTGACGGCGAGGCTTTCGAAATCCGCCGAGGCGGCGATGATCGTGCCGTCACCGTCGAGCACGGCCATGTGGGTGTCGGGATCGTCGAAGCCGGTGAGCATGGCGGCGGCCGCGTCCTGCTGGCTCTGTCGGCCGGCGCTGACGGGTGTGCTGAACAGGATCGCCTCGTCGCCGGGGCGGATGGTGACGCCCTCGACCGCCGAACTTACCGGGACGCTGCGAAACCCGCTGCCGATGCGCATGATGAAGCTGCGGCGCTCGCCCGGCGCCTGCACCTGCTGGGCGGTGGCGGAAAGCTGGCGGAAGGCGACATCCGCGCGGTCCGGTCCGGCATCAAGGAAATCATAGATGTTGTCGTGGCCGAAAAGGGCGGCGCCCCGGCCATTCGACCAGAGCACGCGCGCCATGTCCTTGGAAAACAGCACGACCGCTTCGCCCCGGGCGAAGGGCAGGCGCACCCGTTCATGGACGGCGACGTCGATAAAGGGATACTGCTTTGCGGACATATTCAGGCCTGTGTCTGCTTCCGGGGCCCCGGCTTTCGATTAACGCTTTATTAATAGCGGTGCATGTGCGGAGGGTCCAGCGCCTCGCCCGCAAAGGCCCGGGCTTTCGGGCAGAAGGGTTAACGCCGCCTCGAATTATTGTGCACCGCACAATTTTGTTGCAATGCGAAAAGAGATCGTCTATATACGGCTCATCCAAGAACACGGCGCCTCTAGAGAGGGCCAAACCAAGGAGCGCAGACAATGGCTACCAAGAAGACCGACGACGTATTCTCCATCGCATCCATCGACCCCAGCAAGGTCTCTGAAAGCTTCCGCGAGTTCGCCGAAAAGGGCGCCGCTCAGAGCAAGGAAGCTTATGCCAAGATGAAGGAAGCAGCCGAAGACGCGACCAAGACCGTCGAAGCGACGCTCGAAAGCGCCCAGGCCGGCTCCGTCGAACTCGGCCTCAAGGCCATCGAAGCGCTGCGCACCAATGCCGAAAACTCGCTTTCCCACATGGAAGCCCTGCTCGGCGTGAAGTCGGTCTCCGAACTGTTCGAACTGCAGACCGCCTTCCTGCGCAAGCAGGCCGAAGTCGTCGTCGAACAGGCCCGCACCCTTCAGGAAACCTCCAAGAAGGTTGCCGAAAAGGTCTCGGCTCCCGGCAAGTCCGCCGCCGAGAAGGCCATGAAGTCCTTCAAGACCGCCTAAGCCCCGCTTGGCAGGGTTTTACACGGCATGATAAAATGGCCGGGCATGAGCCCGGCCATTTTCGTATGTGCAAGCATGCAAAAAACGCTTGAAAAATGGTGCGGCTGCCCGTATGTGACGCACCAAGCGCGGTCGACGCGCCGTTGTGCGGTTGTAGCTCAGTTGGTTAGAGCGCAGGTTTGTGGCACCTGAGGTCGGAGGTTCGAGACCCCCCAACCGTACCATTCCCCTCTCCCAGTAAGTCGAATAGTCACAAGGACTTACAGGGAGAGGGGAGAATTTTCCCATCTCAAATCCATCACCAAGATCGCCGTGTTATGAAGCCCATAACACGCCCATAACATTTGGGCAGTGTTGACAACGCAGAACGGTAGGGGAACGGACGTCTGGAATCAGGCTTGCTGGGGCTGCCACATCGCCAGCGGCTTCCAGTTCCCGTCTACGCGTTCGTACCATTCAAACTCCCCACGCCCCTGATATGCTTTCATGATCACGGTGTCGTCGGCGCGACGATCGCATCCTGGGAGATGCGAAATCTTGAAGGCACCGTACTTGTCCCAGCTCGCCTCGTAGAACATCGGCGGGTAGTCCGGCAGATGCTCCTCGACCCATATTTCGACGACGGCGATTCCGTCCTTCGCCTCTTGGTATTCGAGCGTACCGACAGCTACGGCAACCGCGACGGCCCCAAGCGTGCAGCGCGGCGTGAAGCTCTGGACTGCTCCGTCGTTTATGCGAACCGAGTAGACTATCAGGTCTTCGACGCTGTCTCTCATGTCAGTTCTCCCTATGCGCCTTCCTGGCGCTCTAGGGATATTTTGCACCGGACATCAGAGGACCAAATTTAGCCGGCCGGAATTGACAATCTCCGTTGGTTACGCTGACGTACATCCTTGGTTGCGGGGGGGGACGGTCATGCAAGGCCACAGGGCATTCGAGGTGCGGCGCTCTTCGGAGCGTTAATCGGTGGAGCGTTTACGGTTGTCGGACTCCTGAAGAACCCGTCGCCTGCGGAGTTCGGATATGTCCTTGGCTCCGCCATAGTCGGCGCGCTTCTATGCGCCGTCGTCTATCGCGTGGTGATCGGGAACAAGTAAATGCTTCGATATCTAGGTGTCCTTGCAGCGGCCAGCATGGTGATGATCACGGATGCAGAAGCTAGGAGAGCGTCGTGCCTCGTTATGACCGCGCCCGACCCTCAGAACTCGAGCAGTCCCGCTTTCATGATGTCCTTTGATGTCGATGACACCGTGTATCCGCATTTTTTCAACGTCACGATCACTGACGGCGACACGTCTGATAAGATCGAGATCGGGCGGTACGATCCGAAAACAGCAAGAAACATGACGGATTACTTCGACAACGTCGCCGTTCGGAACGATGACTATCTGTCGAAGTTCTCGATCGAGTTGGGGCGCGCTTACCCCCAAGACCATTACGATCTCGATGGCCCCAAGCGGCTGCAATCTTCCGTAACCCAACGATACGCGCTCTACATCGACTGGAAAGGCGGAACTGCGGGTTGGCTTGAGGAGAGTGCGATGTACAACATGTACGATATCCTGAGCGTCAAACCGCAATATGCGGCGAGACCAGTATCGTGTGATCGGCTGGACTGACCCTCGTGACCTCGATGTAGAACTGCTCCGTTACCTTCGTTCGCATTCAGCGGGGGATCGCCGAGAAGTCGAGTTGTAAAACGCTCTTGAACTCTACTATTGTCTGCGTGAACAAAATCAGATTCACGGTGACGAACGTTGTCGAGCTATCCGGTCTACGAATACAGCATGCACGATGTAGCGAGGGCGGGACAGCGTTTGAAAGACGTTATTCCGTGGGATGACTATGACGATGAGGTTCGTCGGGTCTTTTCCGTCGCGAATAGTTGGCGTGACAGCCATGTGCTGCCGATGAAAAGCATTCGGCTCTCGATCGCACATCGGATGCGCCATCTGAAGCTATCGGGTGACGTCGTCGCGCGGGCGAAGCGCATGTCGTCGATCCGTGGAAAGCTGAGGCGGCACCCGGGTAAGCTGGACCAGATGCAGGACCTGGGGGGATGTCGCGCGATAATGGACGACATCAACGGTGTCAACGCTCTAGTGGCCGAATGCCAGCGCGTGCCGCACGAGGTTCGGAATCACAAGAACTACGTAGATAAGGCAAAGCCTGACGGGTACCGCAGCCACCACGTCATTTTTCGTTTCGATGGCGAGGCGGATCGGGCGGCGTATCGTGGGCGGCGTGTAGAACTCCAAATTCGCACCAAGCTCCAACATTCCTGGGCGACCGCCGTCGAGGTCGTAGGCCAGACCAGGCTGGAGGAGCTGAAATCCGGCAAAGGCAGCGCGGAGTGGCTTCGATTCTTTCGCCTGATGTCCGACGAGTTTTCCTTCGAAGAAGGCTGTGAGCTCGACCGCGTGGCGTCAGGGAGGCGGCAGCGCCTCGATGAAATCCGGGACTGCAACAACATTCTCAGGGCGACGGACGTTCTTGAGAACCACCGCTCGACCACCCGGTACATTGCTTCGTACATTCTGTCTGGCGACGCGAGGGTATTCCTGATCCGCTACGACAATGTCCATCATACTGTCAGCGTAGAGGGTTATTCCGACCCCTCTGTAGGTGCTCTCGCATTGCAGCACGAAGAAATGGCAATGGAAGAATCGGGTCTGGCGGAGAACAGCGCTGTCCTCGTCGATGCGAAAGAAGCGGCGTCGATCGTGTCTGCGTTCCCCAACTACTTCGGCGACGTCTCCCTCTTTCTAGGAAAACTAAAGGCGATCTGCGGAAAGGCGCGGGATATCGAGTATCAATTGCCAAAGCAGGAGACCGTTGCTCCCAAGCCTTATGAGGTGCCGGACCTGAGCTGGTTCAAGCAACGCCATCGGCGGTGGACCGAAGGCGGCAATGGCAACAAGAAATAGGAGTGGCGCTACTTTGGAAAGTTCAGAGTCGATATTCGGAAAATCTCCACCGCCGCGGCCAGAGGACGTTCTTTTCCGCTCGGCAGAGTCAGGCACGAATGCCTGCATATCCTACTGGCACAACGTCAACTATCCCTACAAGAAGGGCTTCCGGGTGGCTGCGCGCCGTTTGGCGATGCAGGTATGTGAGACCCACTCCGATCAGGACTCGTTGGTGTATCCGATACTCTATCTCTACAGACATCATCTTGAACTTGTTCTCAAAGATGTCTTCAGGACGATAGCCAGACTTCTAGATCACCCGATTTCCGACGACGATGAATGGAACCTCGGGAGACACGATCTCGCACCTATTTGGGAGATGATAGCACCTATGCTTGAGCCAGTATGTCGGCTTGGCGGTGCAGATGGCATACCGCCCGAAGATATAGAGGGGGTGCGTTCGTATCTTAGCCAGTTGAAGGAACACGACCCCGACGGGCAACGCTTTCGGTATGCTACAATAAAGGTGCGCCCGCCGAAAAAATCAGGTCTCCCCGTAAAACACGAGCGCTCAATCAAGGAAGAACTGCGGTTGGTGAATATTAGGGTATTTGCAACTCACATGGAACAGCTCGCCGATTATCTCGATGGTTTGGAAAGTTGGGCCGCGAACCTCCTTCAGACGAAGGTGGACATGGAGAGCGACTTGGAGAGGGATATGGAGAGCGATTACTCGGGCTGAGCAAATCCGATCAGTCTCAGAGCGTTTTAACTCTTCACGGAGGACGGCTTGCCAGTTCCAGAAGAATTCGAAGCCGTCCTGTTGGGAATTGATACGAGCGGCGAACCGACCACATCCCATGCCATAAGCGCTGCCTTGGCTGGGGCTCAAAGCGCATTGAAGGACAAGATCGCGCAGGGCGGAGCGTGGCCGGATATGATTGCATTTCAGTTTCAAGAGGACGCGTCGCAGCAAGGCCCATGGCATACATATTTCGGGCCGATGGGAAGTTCCACTTACGAGAACGGCACGGTGTTATATAGCCCCGATCCCGATCAGTTGGACGGCGAGGTTCTCGACCTCTGGGCCTCTCGGGCGGAGGCACTTGCACATCCGGTTCTCAAGGCTCGGTACGCAGACCTGTTGTGGGAGCTGGGGCGGCATGTCGATGGCCGCAAGCGAGACGTTAACTTCGCGAAGATCGCGGCTGACGCCTATGTATCTGCGGTCACCAATGGACTGTTGATCGAGCGCTACGAAATGGTCCCAGCCGCCTGCCGGGCGTTGGAACTGGCCCTGTCCATCAATGACAAAGAGCGAGTTACGATAGCTCGTGATCTCTTGCTCGATCTCTTCCGCCGCGGCGTCGCCGACGGGAACCGCTGGAGCGAACCTTATCGTCGTTTGGCCAGCAACAAGAAGGCCGGACTGACCGATGCCCAGAAGCAGGAACTCGTAGACGGACTGGAAGCGATTTATGCGAACACTGGGTCTGGCCAACCCGGGTTCGATCCGTTCGGACAAAAGGATGCCGCAGACCTCCTTCTTCAGCACTATCGGAAGCTAGGCTCGAAGGAAGACTTCGTCAGGATCGCGAAAGGTGTTTCCGAGAGCTTCGAGACACTTTGCGGAAAGGCATCGGGTCTTCAGGGAATGTCGTGGTTTGAGGATGCCGTCGAATACGCTGAACTCGCTGGAGACAAAGAGAACGTAAACCGACTGAAAATCGAGCGCGAGAAGTCTATCGCTCGAGCTTCGGATGAGATGAAGCCTATGAGTTGGCAAACGAAGGTTTCCAAGGAGGACGTCGACAGCTTTGTCGAAGGTCTCGTCGATGACCATCTCGGAAATTCCCTTGCCCGTATCGCGAATGCTTTCGTGCCGAGGGTCGCTGACAGGCGTGAAAGCATGAAGCGAGAGTCACCCATCCTTTCGATGATCACTATGCAGATACTGGCTGACGATCACGTGATGGCAAAAGTCGGAGGCGTTGACGAAGACCCCGACGGCCGCCTTTTCCATCACGCTTCGTTCCTGATGCAAACCGACGTCCTATGGCTCGACAAGTCGCTTGAATATGCGGTTGAGAGACACGATCTGGACACACACATTTTGGCGGGTTTCGCCAACAAAGACGGGCTTTTTCCTGACATTGCTCTCGTGAAAAGCGCCATCCAGGGCTGGATCGACGGCGACTATGTCAAAACCGTCTTCGTGCTGACGCCGCAAATCGAATGCGCGCTGAGGGAATTTGTCCGAGGCCTCAATCAAGCGGTGAACAAGGCCCACCCGACCATGCCAGGGAGAGAAATTCCACTCAACATGGGCGACATGCTGGCAAATCCCATCGTGAAAGAAGCGCTTGGAGAAGATTTGACCTTCTATATGCGGCTCGTGTTTTCCGATCCGCGGGGACGGAATTACCGAAACCGCGTGGCGCATGGGCAGATCGGTCGCGGCGAGATCAACTATGGAACCGCCAATGTCTTGATCCACTCGATGCTTGTGATGGCCGTTATCAACAACATCGCCGACGCCCGGAAGCAACAAGCCAAAGAGAAAGCTGAAGCTATCGTTGTCCAGGCCGCGGAAGACGACCTCATCAACGCTGCGCTCGAAGCCGCAATGGACGACAAGCCCGACGCGTCAATTCGTCGAGATCGACCTCGTCGTGGAAGCCGTGAACGACCCATGGCCGAGGATTGACTATTTTGTTCACTTTCCGTTCTATGGAGGCATGAAACACAGACGTGGCATCGATCTCACCAAGGGCGGACGCGGCCAGCCAATTTACGTCGGCGATGCCGAGGATGTTATGCGTGACGTCAACAGCATGATGCAGTGGGAATGCATCGGCGGCCGTTGCGCGCGGTGCGAACGGGAAGCTTGGCTTGATCGATGGGAACTGCAACGAGGGCGCTCGAGCATCATTCTTAGTGAGGTCGCCCAACACCTGCGCTGTCGAGCGTGCGGCAACACCGTGGGCAATCGCGTGATCCTCGGCAGACTACCGCGCGATTAGCCACCAGATCAGGCCGCCGATCGGCACGGCTACCGTTAGCACCGAGAGTACGTACGCCAGGGCTACAGGTGCCTCCCGTTCGCGCTGCGCATCGAGTTCCGCGAGCATATCTCTAACGGTCGTGGGCTCATGGACAAATGTACGCTTGATGTCATTGCGGCGCAGAGTATCTGGGTCCTGTAGCGATGACATCCATAGGCGAACAAGTCTCGGGTGCTTCACGTCGGCTCTCCTTTCACACCAACAACGCGGAACGCCTTACATGAGCTCCGTTAACGGATCGATCGCCAATTTCACCGGTGTCGACTTGCCGAGGGGAATCGAGCCCGGCACAAGGAGCGCCTGACAACGACGACGGAGGCAGGCACATGGCGAATTTTGGCGCACCAGCACACCAGGCGGCTATGGCTAACTTGGGCGGCATGATGATGGTTGCGGGCGGCGCAATGTGCCTGGCGCGCGGTGTGTCCGATGCCCTCGACGCCGTAGCGGAGGCTCGTTATCAGCGCCGCTACCACGACGCCTTCGACGCGGCGTCCACGCATGCCCGCGAGCTGGAAAACGTCGCTCGCGTCGCCGTCGAGCTGATCGCAGAACTCGAAGCGGAGGTCGCTGGTCTCCGTACGGCATGCGCCCAGCGCCAGGCGGTCATCAATAACCTGGTCGGCCGCGCATGACAATCACGGATCGAGAATGGGAGCTGCTGAAACGGCACTACGGCGACCTGGCGTACGAAGAGCCCCATAATCACGCCCGGTATCTCGCCGCGATCCGCGCCGAGCAGAAAAACGTCGCCGAGGGCCTCGGCGAGCTTGATCGCGGCGAGAGTGTCGATGTCGACGATGTCGTCGAGAAGGCTCTTGCGATCCTTGACCGCGCCCCGGACGTCCCGCCGGAGGCAGGAGACGAACTCCCTGAAACGACAAAGCCCGCCAACTAGGCGGGCTTTGTCGTTTAGAAACCCATCGCCCTCTGGTGAACGAACGGGGCGGCGTCTTTTTCGGCATTCGCGCGCGCCTTCCAAAGTACGATGTCGCCCCGCGACATCGCCGCGTCGTTCGGGATGCCTTCGATGAACCTCTTCAATTGGCTCGCGCCACCTCTCGCGAGCGCGCGCAGCGCGGCGTCATCCATCACCAGAAGCTTTGCCTGAATACGAGGATCGAGGTTTGTGGGTAGCTTCATGGTCGCTCGAGCGTCGGGGTGCGCGCGGCAGTACTCGAGGACAGATTCCATGATGTTCCGGTCGAACTTCTTCGCCTGGGATGCCGCGGTCTCGCGGGCGTTCTTGAGGACATCGACGTAGTTCGCGGCTGGAATGTCAGGCGTATACGACGGAGCTTCCCGCCCGCCGCCGAAAAGGGTTCTGAACGGCCAACTAATGATGTCGTCCAGCCATTTTCCAGCCGTCGGCATCGAGCCGATGATTTTGCTCGCGGCCGAGGCGAGAATAGCGGCGATTCTTTTCAACATTTTGGTCCCCCTGTTTGTCTGTAGGGATGTTGTACTTCATTATTGCAAAAATAAATTTCGTCGACGTGCTGTATAATTCTCTGTATAGCCTGAACACTACTATCAGATGCACTGAAAGTGAGCGGGAAGTGAATTCTGAACATATGACCTACTACAAACTACTCAGGGATATTTATCGACATAGTCGTGCCTTAGGTGCTTCTCCGCGTGAAGTCTCCCATTCCTTCGGGCGATCGGAGCAAACGATCCGCAGGTACATGTGCGAGCCAGGCACGAAGTCTTCGATTTAGCCCCCTTGAAGGCGATTGATGCGATGGCGATGTGTGTGCGCGCCTTTTCGACCAAGTCCTGCCTCCCGAGGGAACTGCAGCGGAAAGACTCTCCAAGGAGTGGCTCGCCGTCCTCGAAGGGCGCCGCGTACCTCGGTCCGTGCTTCCTAAGATCGCGGGCCTGGATGCGGGACGCGTGATCTGGGTTGGACATCAGGACACGATGTTTGGCATCCGACCGACCGAAGACTTGGTCCGACGGGCAATTGCTGCGGAAGCGCTTTCGCAGGCTGGGAGAGCGGCATGAGCCACATTATCGTTCTCAAAAGGCACTCCGACGGTGCCCTGCGCCGAGCACGACCAGCGTTCCTATTTCAAGACCCGAAGTCCGTGGCGCAGAAGCTTTTGCTTCCGGACAGGTATGTGGTCTCGGGATCACCCGAACATCAAGCGATTTTGGATGAACTCGATAAGGGGAGCCTGATGGCTCCCTTGCTACGTCGACACCACAACGAAAGGCCCGGGCGTATCCCCGGCCCTGACACAGGCAGCCTATAAGATGGAGTCTTTCCTATGCAGCCAATGCCGTGTCATGGGGAGACCGCGACATCGTCTGCATATTCACAATGCTGCCGGCCACTGCCCACATCAACACCGCGGGCGAAATTCATGGCCTCTTCACTACAAAGCTATCCCACGGGCTCGACTCTACCGGAGATTGACGACTCCATTGTCAGGTAATCGCTGGGAGACAAGCGTACCGACGGATGCTTGGAGCCACGTCGCTCCACGGGAGACGCCCGATTCACGGCGGCGTCGAAGATTGCATGGTCTACGCCTGCCGGAAGATCGTCATAGCGGACCATATCGGCGTACTGCGTCTTGTAGATCGTCGCGACCTCGGGCTCGGCGATCAGCTTGACCGACCTCACGCGATGGCCCAGCGGCTTGCGATAGCTGTCGTAAACAGCCTGCGTGGTGCCGAAGTTCGTGGCTCCGCCCGGGGTCTTGGGCTGATTGACATAGCCACGTTCGTCGCGGCGGAGATGTGTCATGGCTGACGGATAGGTCAATGCGACGATGGCGAGGTACTCCTGGAATACCTCGATTGTTGCGCTGGGCTAGCGCGTAAGACCACACGGAAAAAAGGAAAAGCGGCCCACAGGCCGCTCATTGTCAATCGTTCGTGGGATGGATTTACGCTGCTTCGGCGATCTGATCCTTCAGTTCGGCAAGGCCTTCTTCGAGGACGAAACCCTGCTTCTTGTCAACGACACTGAGAGCCTCAGCCAGCTTTACCTCTGACTTCGCCCAGCAATCGTACTCCCTGTCATCCCGCTCGTTGAGCAACGCGCTGTACTCGGCAGCTTCGCGTTCGGAGCCAAAGCCATAAATTCCGTCTCCGGAAGCGGATGGCTTTGCAATGTACCACCAGTCTTCCAGCTCCGGAAGCATTTCATCCTTCAGCTCGGCATGAGCGGCGACAAGCTTGTCGTGTACGATCTCGGCGATATCACCCAGCACGCCGCTGCGCGCGTCGAGACTTGCTTCTCGGTAGATAGCCACATCGGCTTCGCCAAGCGCGGCCGCGATGTCATGACGAAACTCACTGTTGATATCGAGGTGTGCGTCCTCGTGGCAGAGTTCGAGATCATCGGTCAGCCATTCAAGCGAGCCGTGAACCACATTGCCGTCAACGGCGATATCGAATGCGATTTGAACGTCGGAGGAGTTGACGAACTTTGCATTAATGACGGAAATGCGATCCGCCAGCGCAACGAGGTTGGTGTCTGTAAGTGCATTATTCATTTTGATCTCCATTTTCAGATGTAAATCACGATCTGTATTTAGATGATTGCCGGAGTCGGCGAGATATAAAAGAGGGTATACCGAAAAATATTCCAATAATTCCTCTGGCGATATGTTATACGCGAAATAGATACGGATGTCGGCAAATTTTACTTACGCCCGCTCCCGGAAATACGTGGAAAAGATCTCAGGGTCCACGGGGCGCTTATCTTCCTCGGTACCGTCCGGCTTGGCGCTAATCGCTTCATCGAGCTTCTGGCCAGCGGCGGCGAGCTGTTCGATCGCTGTCGAGATTTTGTCGTACGCATCAAGCAGGGCTTCTTCGGCTGCGGCTGAGAAAGGATCGTCAGTATCAGGAATCTTCTCAGCGTCGGCTTCCTCGTCGTGGAGAACGTCGATGTCGCTAGAGAGATCGACGAGGGTCACGCGAAGTGCGTCGAGAGCGCTGAGTGCGGCGGAGATGCGGTCGTTGCGGTCAGGGGTCATCAGAGGTTCCTTTTGAGAATGGTTAGAGTCCCCAGGTAATTCCAAAAATGCGGATCGCAAGCGAGTCTGGTAATATTTTTTATGGAATAAGTGATTGATACCCTTATGTGATTTTCAATTGTCTTATAACGCAATTGAAAATCACATTGGTGCCATTCAGGCCACCATCCGCACATCGAGAGCGTTCCGACGGAGGGGTATCTGGTGTCGCAAGTCGTGATAAGAATCGACCTAATGCCAGCCTGCGACCTTCGATCGCGACTGTCCGATCGGTCTCGTTTGCGGCTTTGACCAGCCAGGCATCACAACGTTTGTCAGCATCCACTGAAACAGTTTCCTATCGCTCACGACGCCCTGGTTCGGCATTGGACCAGTCGTCCTCGGCATGCGCACCGTACTATCGTCGCCTAAAGTACTCCCCGGACTGCGGCACCTACATATTCGCGTCTCTCGAAGCCGGCCTCACGTCGGCCCCATCGCCTACCTAAGTGATAGCGTGGCGAGATGCGCCACGCTTACGCACCGAAGGGGCTTTGAGTTTTTCGAGCTTCTGTTTCACGGCGAGAGGGTATGATGCAGGAAACCGCGCATGCCGAGATCGGATGCAAGGGCAGCCGCAGCAGGAGCAGCGGAGCGCTGCCCCTTCAACGGGCGCCGGGACCGATGGCCCCCAGCGAGGTATTCAGTTTAGAGCCGGCGCGCCCATTTGCTAGGCTGAGGAATCGTTAAATCAAAGCCAGAAGATTACGCCTGCAGCGATGCATATGGCTGAGAAGAATGTATGCGCGCATCGGTCGTAGCGGGTTGCGATGCGGCGCCAGTCCTTGAGTTTGGCGAAGAGGTTCTCGACCTTGTGGCGCTTCTGGTAGAGCGCCTTGTCATAGGGATATGGCACCTTCTTGCTGCGGCTCGAAGGGATGCAGGGTTCGATGCCTTTTGCCTGCAAGGCTTCCCGGAAGGTCTTGCTGTCATATCCCCGGTCGGCAATCAGCGTCCTGGCTGGCGGCAAGGCATCCAGCACGAGACGAGCGCCCCTATGGTCGCTCATCTGGCCTTCGCTAAGCAGCATGATGATTGGGCGTCCCTCGCCATCGCAGACGGTGTGCAGTTTGGAATTCAGTCCGCCTTTGGTTCGCCCGATACGACGGGGAACATCCCCTTTTTGAGCAGGCTCGCCGCCGTGCGATGTACTTTCAGGTGCGTGGCGTCGATCATGATACGCTCGGGCCTGGGACCTGCACCGGCCAGTGCCGCGAAGATGTGGTCGAACACGCCAAGGCGGCTCCAGCGAATGAAACGGTTATAGAGCGTTTTGTGGGGTCCGTAATCTTTTGGTGCATCCTTCCATTGCAGGCCATGCTTGATGACGTAGACAATGCCGCTGACGACACGGCGATCATCAACGCGTGGAACCCCATGGGCCAAGGGAAAATACGGCGCGATCCGAGCCATCTGGCGCTCGCTTAGCAGAAACAAATCACTCATCAAGGTCTCCTTTCAGAAACCGTGAATCACATCTCAAACCAAATTAATAGGTCCTGAGCCTAGTTGAACAGACGGAGTATCGTCTCCGGCTCCGAGTTTGCTATGTGAAGCGCCTGCATCGCCAACTGTTGTTGGGTCTGCAAAGCCTTGAGACGCGTGGACGCTTCATTCATGTCGGCGTCGACCAGCCTGCCTATACCCCGAGTGACCGTTTCCATCCGCTTCTTGTTCAGTTCATCGTGCGTATCGAGAGAGTTTTGGAGCGTGCCGAGATAGGCCATCCGGTCCGTCAGGCCCTGGAGCTTGGTATCCAGATAGTCGATAACATTGGAATACAGCCCGGCTCGATCACCGCCGTTCCGCGCGATGTTGTTCTCCAGCCTCATCAATGTATAGGACGGATGGACGTCGTATGCCTCGGGCTCACCCGTGGTCGGGTTGGTGAGCAGGATGTTGTACCAGGTGGCGGAGGCGGGAACGAACGAACCGGGCGTATCGATCACGTCGGAAAGATCGAACAGCGAGCGCTCGGGATTGTAATCCGAGGGATGGCTCATCGGGTAGCCTGCGTCGTCGTTCAGAAGAAGTAGGTCCATGGCCTCCACATCCAGCGTCTGAACTTTGGCTTCACCGTATCCGATGACGAACGAGTAGACCTTCTCGCTCGCCTTCTGCGGCTGGCCCTTCTGGTTGTAAAGCAAGTTCACGCCGGAGAATGAGGCGGAAATCATGGCGTCACGAGCCTGGTCCTGCAAAAGCTGCATCTTTTGTTCGATTTCGGCGACGTCCGACCTGGCGTAATACTTGTCTGGCGAAAACCCGCCGATCACGAGGTTCTCGAACTCCGGCGGCGGCATGTCGCTAGCGATGATCGCGAGGTTCCTGATCTCGACGAAACTCTTTTGAACGGTCTTCATCGCGGCATAGGCGGTGTCCACAATACCCGAGGCGAGCCCGATACTGTCGGTGACGGCGGACATCGCCAGCGCCTCCGAATGCATCGTGGTGGATATCGACCAGTAAGCAGCGTTATCGGCTGCGGTCTTCACGCGCAGCCCCGAACTGATTTGCTGGCTGGTTTCGTCAAGGGAAGAGCCGATACCTCGCAAGGTCTGGAGAGCGGACATTGCGGCGATGTTCGTTAAAATGCTTGTCATCGGACCACGCCAATTTATCGATGCCTGAAATCAACGCTATCGTCATGATGCCAGCGCGACCTGATGCCGCCCGCCGACTATGGTTCATAAGACGTTAAGGGATGCAGCAAGTCGCAAGGGTAGAAATACCCGATTTGCGCGAACGTCGCTCAACCCTGGTCCATAGCCGCTGTGACGGACAGCGTAGCGAGGTGCGCCACGCTACGCGCACCGAATGCGGCTTTGAGCTTTTCGAGTTTGTGCTCGACGGTGCGGAAGGAAAGGCCGATCTGGCCGCCCATCTCCCGTGCGGTAAAACCTTCCCGAAGCAATTGCAGGATCACGAGTGAGGTGGCGTCCAGATCCGGCACCATCGGTGCGACAGGCAGAATGCAGCGGACACGCATGAGGGATAGGCACCACGCGGCATGTCCGCCCGTCTTCCTGTAGGGCAGGACAATGCGATTCCCGACGATCCGGGCATGCAGAAGGCGGGCATCGACAGGCTCGATCTCCGGGCGCTCCTGCAGGATCGCGCGTTGCCGCCCCGCCACCAGTGTTTCGAGTGCGAACCGCTGATCTGCAAAATCGCGAAACGGCCGACCTTGCTCGAAGTCTAGTATATCGGCAAAGCCCGAAGGAAGCGCGTAACTGTGAAAGAAAGAAAAGGTCCAGTCGAGCGGGTCGGCTGCCGACGTGTCCGTGACGGTCAATATCATGTCAGGACCGAGATATTGCAGGACGTGGGCACAGAGGACGTCCGCACCGTTCGTTGAAGCTGCATTCGTGATCCAGGCGTCCATAAGTCGGGCCGCGCATTGCGTGAAGGAGGTCAGCGCGCGCGGACGGGATAGAAACGAACCTTTTTGTCATCACCGCAGCAACGGGTTTGTTCCTTGCAAAAGCCCTTGCCACGATCGGAAATCTCAAGGGTCGCCCCTACGCATGCCTTCCCCGCGAAAAGGTTCCTTTTTGTCAAGGTAACGGCGGCATGGTGCGGCCAGCACAAGGTTTTCCACCGGCATGGCAATGATCGGATATGCAAGGGTTTCGACCAACGACCAGAACCTCGACCTTCAGGTGAACGCTCTGCGTTCGTCCGGGTGCGAGAAGGTGTTCGAGGACCATGGAATTTCCGGCGCGGTGGAGAAACGCCGCGGCCTTAACGCTGTCCTTCGTAATCTCCGGAGGGGCGACACGCTCGTCGTCTGGCGGCTGGATCGCCTCGGCCGCTCGATCCGCCACCTGATCGACGTCATCAGCAAGCTGCAGGCGCGGGGGATCGAGTTTCGTTCGGTAACGGAAAGCATCGACACCAGTTCGGCAGGCGGGCGGATGATTTTTCATGTCATTGCGGCAATGGCAGAGTTTGAGCGGTCTATGATCAGCGAACGGACGATTGCGGGGATGGAAGCGGCGCGCCAGCGCGGCCAAAGCCTTGGACGCCGTCGATCGCTGACTGAAGAGCAATGCGCCGATGCGGTCAAGGCGCTACGGCAGGGTCGTGAAAGTCTGACGGATGTTGCCCGCCGCTACAGGGTCCATCCGCGAACGCTGAAACGGCTGATCGGCTGAGCGATTGCCAGACGCTCCCGGTACGTTCAGCGTCAGCCGGCCGAGGGCGATAAGTCGAATTTCGGCGAATAGCACACTCGCTGTCATTGCATTGTTGCAGGCTGCTCCGTGCAAATGCTACGGTCGACATGAACGCGAAAACATGAAGCGCCGTGTTAGCGCATGTAGGATTGCGTTCCCATTACCTAGACGCGACGGGCCGCTTAAAGGTCCGTTTTACTTCTTACAAAAAACTGTCACAAATCTGTTATGCAACTCCCGTAGATGGATGGCGACGCCGAAGCGTCAGTCCAATTCCACGGGAGAAAATCCATGAAGAAATATCTCGGAAGCTGCGCGATTGCCGCTATCGTGCTGGCGACGGCAGGCTCTGCCATGGCTCGCGACCAGATCAAGGTGACCGGTTCCTCGACCGTGTTCCCCTATTCGCAGGCTGCTGCTGAAGAATATGCAAACAAGACCGGCAAGGCTGCTCCGGTTGTTGAATCGGTTGGCACCGGCGGTGGCTTCAAGGCGTTCTGCGGCGGCATTGGCGAAGATTTCGCCGATATCACCGGTGCATCGCGCGCTATCAAGGATTCCGAAGTCAAGCTCTGCGCCGACAATGGCGTGACCGACATCACCGAAGCCCTCATCGGCTATGACGGTCTGTCGATCGCGGTATCGCGCGCCAACACGACCGACTGGAGCCTCACCGAAGAGCAGATCTTCAAGGCGCTCGCCGCCGAACTGCCGGATGGCAAGGGTGGCTTCATTGCCAACCCGAACCAGATGTGGAGCGATATCGACCCCGCTCTTCCGGCAACCAAGATCGTCGCGTTCGGCCCGCCGCCGACGTCCGGCACGCGCGATGCTTTCGTGGAACTAGTCATGCACGATGGCTGCAAGGGCCTGCCCGGCATGGCTGACCTTCAGAAGGCGGATGCCGACAAGTGGAACGAAGTCTGCTCGCGCATGCGCCAGGACGGCCCGTTCGTCGAAGCCGGCGAAAACGACAACCTTATCGTTCAGCGTCTTGAAGCCGATGCCAACTCAATCGGCATCTTCGGCTATTCGTTCCTGTTCGAAAACAGCGACAAGCTGAAGGACGTCAAGATCAACGGTGTTCCGGCGACTTTCGAGACCATCGCTGACGGCACCTATCCGGTTGCCCGTCCGCTGTTCTTCTACGTCAAGAACGCGCACCGCGACGTTATTCCGGGCATGAAGGAATTCCTCGAGGAATATATGTCGGACGCGGCCCTCGGCCAGGATGGTTATATGGCTGAACGCGGTCTGACCCCGCTTGCTCCGGAAAAGTTCAAAGAAGCCCAGAAGGCTGTTCTCGAAGGCAAGAAGTTCGGCTCCTAATCGCTTAAAATAACTGCGCTGTCCGCCATGAAGGCGGGCAGCGCTTTTCGCATATGTATTTTGGGGGCGTCATGTCGGGATATCTACTAGCATTTCTGGCGCTTGCCGCGCTGACGATGGTTTATGTTGGCAAGAGTCGTGCGAAGGCAACGCATAACGGCGCCATCGGAAAAGTTCACTCGCGGCCAATCTACCATGGCCTGAACGTTGCCATTTGGACCGCTGTCCCGGCACTCGTTCTTCTTCTTGTCTGGCTCGTGTTTCAGTCAACGATCGTCAACAGCCTCGTTCTTTCCGGAATTCCCGGCTCTGAGAATCTGGATTCATCCACAAGCTCAATCCTCATGAGTGAGGTTCGTCAGGTTGCCGCTGGAAACCTGTTCAAAGAGCCTACGGCAGAAGTTAAAGCGGCTGCGGCCCACTATCAGTCTCTGCAGAGCATTTCGGCTTATCTAATGGCTGCCGCAGTGGCAGTTGCCGCGGCGATCGGCGCGTTCTTCGGGCTGAAAGTCATCGAATCGAGATATCGCGCACGGCACAGCGTCGAGCTTTCGATAACCTTGTTCATGATGTTTTCGTCGCTCCTCGCGATTCTCATCACGCTTGGCATCGTCTTCTCCCTCGTATTCGAGGCGTTCCACTTCTTCACCATGGTTCCGTTCAACGAGTTCCTGTTTGGCCTCCGCTGGGAACCTCAGATCGCCATGCGTGCCGACCAGGTGGCCGGGCAGGGTGCATTCGGCGTACTTCCAGTGCTCTATGGGACATTCCTGATCTCAGGGATCGCCATGATCGTCGCCGTGCCGACAGGCATTCTTTCCGCCATCTTCCTGACCGAGTACGCCCCTGCGAAGTTCCGTGCTGTGGTGAAGCCTCTTCTTGAGATTTTGGCCGGTGTCCCGACGGTCGTCTATGGTTTCTTCGCGGTTCTGACTGTTGCGCCGGCCATTCGCGACCTCGGCATTGCCGTAGGCTTCGAGGCATCGCCGAACAGCGCGCTGGCCGCTGGTGCTGTCATGGGCGTGATGATCATTCCGTTCATTTCGTCGCTTTCAGACGATGCGTTCGCCGCTGTGCCCCGCGCCATGCGCGAAGGCTCCTATGCACTCGGTGCGACCAAGGGCGAGACGATCCGCAAGGTCCTTCTTCCTGCTGCACTCCCGGGCATTGTCGGTGGTGTTCTCCTCGCACTTAGCCGTGCGGTCGGTGAAACCATGATCGTGGTGATGGCAGCAGGCCTGATCGCGAAACTGACCTTGAACCCGCTGGATGCCGTTACAACGGTAACCGTTCAGATCGTGACGCTGCTCATTGGCGACGCCGAGTTCGACAACCCGAAGACGCTCGCTGCCTTTGCACTCGGCCTCGTGCTCTTCGTTGTGACGTTGATCCTGAACCTGATTGCTCTCCACACCGTTCGCAAGTACCGGGAGAAATACTAATGTCGGCTACCGCCTCCTCAGACCTCGCCGTCAGTGTGCCTGCGATCAACTGGCAGTCGGACGATATGAAATCCCGCAGAAAGCGGCGCTACGCCGCCGACCGCCGGTTGCAGGCCTATGGCTTGGTCGCCATCATCTTTGCGCTGGGCTTTCTGGCGCTGCTGATATCCTCGCTGATTTATACCGGCCACTCCGCCTTCACCCAGTCCGTGGCAAAGATCGAGATCGATCTTTCGACCGCAGGCGTTGATCGGACGAAGATTGCTGATGCCGATTGGCGTGGCATTGTTCGCGGGGCGTTGCGCGCGCAGCTTCCTGGCTTGAGCCGGAGTGACGAGCGCAAGTATTTTGAAATGTTCACGTCGTCAGGTCAGTTCATTGTCCGTGATGCCGTGGTCGCAGATCCTAGCCGTCTCGACGGCAAGAGCACCTTTACGATCCCGCTTGCTGATCCTTTCGATCAGTTGGCGAAAGGTCAGGTAAGCCGCGACACGCCGGAATCCCAGCGCCGGGTGACCGACCAGCAGATCGGCATGTTCGATCAGTTGGTAAGCCAGGGCATTATTTCGAGGCCTTTCAATTGGGCTCTATTCTTCAATGCCGACAGCCGTTTCCCCGAGCTCGCTGGTCTGGCAGGGGCGATTTCCGGTTCCTTCTGGTCGCTGCTGGTCTGCTTCCTGATCAGCTTCCCGGTCGGTATCGCAGCCGCGATCTATCTTGAGGAGTTTGCTCCGAAGAACAAGTTCACCGACCTGATCGAAGTGAACATCAACAACCTCGCAGCTGTTCCGTCGGTTGTCTTCGGCCTTCTCGGACTGGCCGTCTTTCTTGGATGGTTCGGCATGCCGCGGTCGGCTCCGATCGTCGGCGGCCTGGTGCTATCGCTGATGACGCTTCCGACCCTTATCATCGTTACCCGTGTCTCGATGAAGTCAGTGCCTTCCTCTATCCGCGAGGCCGCGCTTGGTGTTGGCGCGTCCAAGCATGAGGCGATCTTTCATCACATCCTGCCTCTTGCGATGCCGACAATTATGACGGGTGCGATCATCTCGCTCGCACGTGCTCTGGGCGAAAGCGCGCCGCTCCTGTTGATTGGTATGAACGCGTTCATCACCAGCCCGCCGGATGGCGTCTTTGAAGCCTCGACTGCATTGCCGACGCAGATCTTCATGTGGGCCGATAGCCCGGAGCGAGGATTTGTTGCCCGCACCTCCGCGGCTATCCTTGTGCTTCTTGGGTTCCTGGTGCTGATGAACGGCATCGCCATATTTCTCAGACAGCGCTTCGAGCGCCGCTGGTAGGGAGAATACGCAGATGAACATGATGTCAGAAGCAGCAGTTGAGAAGGCGCTGGATAAAACTATGAGTAACGCGCAAGTGAAAATGGTCGGCAGGGATGTATCAGTTTACTACGGCGAGAAGCGTGCGCTGTTCGACGTAAACCTGAACGTGCGTAAAAACACGGTTACTGCCCTTATCGGCCCGTCCGGCTGTGGCAAGTCGACGTTCCTGCGCACGCTGAACCGCATGAACGATACGATCGATGGGTGCCGCGTCACCGGCAGAATCACGCTGGACGACGCAGACATCTACGATCCGAGCGTCGATGTGGTCGAACTTCGTGCCCGTGTCGGCATGGTGTTCCAGAAGCCGAACCCGTTCCCGAAGTCGATCTACGAAAACATCGCATACGGTCCGCGTATTCATGGTCTTGCCCAGACCAAAGCCGACATGGATCGCATCGTCGAGTCCAGCCTGCAACGCGCAGGTCTGTGGAACGAAGCAAAAGATCGCCTGCAGGAGCCGGGCACCGGCCTCTCCGGCGGCCAGCAGCAGCGCCTGTGCATCGCACGCGCCGTCGCCGTCAGCCCGGAAGTCATCCTGATGGACGAGCCCTGCTCGGCGCTCGACCCGATCGCGACCGCCAAGGTCGAGGAACTGATCCACGAGCTGCGCGCCAACTTCACGATCGTCATCGTGACGCACTCGATGCAGCAGGCGGCCCGCGTTTCGCAGCGCACCGCCATGTTCCACCTCGGCAACCTCGTCGAGGAGAACGACACCGACAAGATGTTCACCAACCCGGACGACCAGCGCACGCAGGACTACATCATGGGCCGCTTCGGCTGACGCCATCGTCGCTGAACACCCTGAAAACCCGAGCGCAGCAAGGACACAACCATGTCATTGACCCACATCATGTCGATTTACGACGAAGAACTGAAGTACCTCTCCCGCCGCATCTCCGAAATGGGCGGCACGGCCGAGCAGATGGTGGCGGATTCCGTCCGCGCGCTCGTCACCACCGATGGTGCGCTGGCGCAGAAGGTGATCTCGGAAGACATCATCCTCGACACCGCCGAGCGCCAGATCAACGAGAAGGCGATCGTCACCATCGCCAAGCGCCAGCCGATGGCGGCGGACCTGCGCGAGATCATGGGTGCGATCCGCATCGCGGCTGAACTGGAGCGCGTCGGCGACCTCGGCAAGAACACCGCCAAGCGCGTCATCGCCGTGCAGAGCTCGGGCATGCCCCGCAAGCTCACCCGCGGCCTGGAGCACCTCGCCGAACTGACGCTGATCCAGCTCAAGGAAGTGCTCGATGTCTACGCCACCCGCTCGGTGGAAAAGGCCAAGGCTATCCGCGAGCGCGACGACGAGATCGACGCGATCTACACCTCGCTGTTCCGCGAACTCCTCACCTATATGATGGAAGATCCGCGCAACATCACGCCCTGCACCCATCTCCTGTTCTGCGCCAAGAACATCGAGCGCATCGGCGACCATGCGACCAACATCGCGGAAACCATCTACTACATGGCAACCGGCTCGCAGCCCGAGGGCGAACGCCCGAAGGACGACACCTCGACGTCAGTGGTCACTGCCGACGTCACCGAAGCCTCCGAGTAAGGAGTTTTGCCTCCATGGTGCCAAGAATCGCCGTCGTGGAAGACGAGGAGGCGCTGAGCGTTCTCCTGCGCTACAACCTCGAAGCCGAAGGTTTCGAGGTCGATACGATCCTCTCCGGTGACGAGGCCGAAGTGCGCTTGCAGGAGCGCATGCCGGACCTCCTCATCCTCGACTGGATGCTGCCGGGCGTTTCGGGCATCGAACTGTGCCGGCGGCTGCGCCAGCGGCCGGAGACCGAACGCCTGCCGATCATCATGCTGACGGCGCGCGGCGAGGAAAGCGAGCGCGTGCGCGGGCTCGCCACCGGCGCCGATGACTATGTCGTCAAGCCGTTCTCGACGCCGGAACTCGTTGCCCGCGTGCGCGCCATGCTGCGCCGGGCGAAGCCGGAGGTCGTGTCGACCGTGCTGCGCTGCGGCGACATCGAGCTCGACCGCGAGACGCATCGCGTGCATCGCCGCACCCGCGAAGTGCGCCTCGGCCCGACGGAATTTCGCCTGCTGGAATTCCTTATGGCCTCCCCAGGTCGCGTCTTCTCTCGTGCGCAGCTTCTCGATGGCGTTTGGGGCCATGACATCTATGTCGACGAACGCACCGTCGATGTGCATGTCGGGCGCCTGCGCAAGGCCTTGAATTTCGGGAGTTTGCAAGATGTTATCAGAACTGTGAGGGGCGCCGGATACTCACTCGAAACTTAGTAGGAGAAGTATCGAAGTGACAGCGCGTGTACTCGTTGCAGACGATGATAATGTTGTTCGCTCGATCATCAGGGCGGCCTTAGAACGCGAAGGCTTTAATGTCTCCGAAAATGATGGATCGATCGATGTCGAGGCAGATCTCGCCCTGAAGGGAGCAGACATTTTGGTGATTGGCGCGGGCGTTGCTCGTCCATCGGCTATCGAACTTTGCACACGGCTGCGCGAGCGGCCCGCAACGGCCAGCCTTCCGATATTGATCCTATTGGACGCTCGGCTGAGCGAACAACGGATTGGTGCGCTTTCCGCTGGTGCAGACGACTGCATGTTGTTGCCGTTGTCGCCGGTCGAGCTTGTCGTGCGAATAAAGAATATACTGCGGCGGCTCAATCCAGCGGTCTTACAAAATTTGATGCGCGTCGGCGATCTGACCCTCGATATCATGAGCCGGCGTGTTCACCGGCAAAAGCGTGAAGTCAAACTTGGTCCGACCGAGTTTCGTTTGCTCGAATTTCTCATGCGTTCACCCGGGCGCGTTTACTCTCGCTCCGAACTTAGGGCGTCCCTGTGGGGGGATGACGCTTCCGTCGATGAACGTGCGGTTGACGTGCATATCGGGCGGTTGCGAAAGGGAATTAGCCTCGGAAAAAGCGACAAGCTTATTAGAACAGTTCGCGGTTCGGGCTATTCGTTGGGTGACTATTAGTATGCACAAGCGGCCCAAGTTGCCGTCGCTCACCAAGTGGACCTAGCCGTCTGGGGAGATATATCCAGAATTCTAGAAATATCGGGCTTTAATTGCCAGATGTCACAAAACTGTAGCGCGTCTGACTGATAACGGGGTCGATTGGATCTGACCTTGGAGACACAAATGAAGTCGCTTTTCGCAGCCCTCGTCCTTTCGGCCGCCGCCGTCGCACTACCGGCAAATGCGGAGTTCAACCTGGACAGCCGCTACACCGATGCCGATGGTGACCTGGTCGCCGACATCCCGACGGATGCCAGCCAACTCGTCGACCCTGACACCCTGGTCTTTGCCTATACGCCGGTTGAAGATCCGGCGGTCTATGCCGATGTCTGGAAGGGCTTTCTCGATCATCTCGCCGAAAAGACGGGTAAGAAGGTTCAATTCTTCCCTGTTCAGGAAAACGCCGCACAGATCGAAGCGATGCGCGCGGGCCGTCTACACGTTTCGGGTTTCAATACAGGCTCGAACCCGATCGCTGTCGCCTGCGCCGGCTTCCGCCCGTTTGCCATGATGGCATCCAAGGACGGCGCCTTCGGCTACGAGATGGAAATCATCACCTATCCGGGCTCAGGCGTCGAAAAGATCGAAGACCTCAAGGGTAAGAAGCTGGCCTTCACTTCCGAGACATCCAACTCTGGTTTCAAGGCGCCGTCGGCGCTGCTGAAGTCCGAGTACAAGCTCGAGGCTGGAAAAGATTTTGAGCCGGTTTTCTCCGGTAAACACGACAATTCGATTCTCGGTGTTGCCAACAAGGACTATCCGGCTGCGGCGGTCGCGAACTCGGTGATGAAGCGCATGATCGCACGTGACGTCGTTAAGGCTGATCAGATCGTCTCGATCTTCAAGTCGCAAACCTTCCCGACCACTGGCTATGGCGTTGCGTACAACCTGACGCCTGAACTCCAGGAAAAAATCAAGGACGCATTTTTCTCGTTCAACTGGGAAGGCACTGCGCTCCTGAAAGAATTCGAAACCTCCGAACCGCCGCAGGAATCCTTCATCCCGATCAGCTTCAAGGACAACTGGTCGGTCATCCGCCAAATCGATGAGGCCAACGGCGTTTCCTACGAGTGCAAGTAGACG
Organism: Shinella sp. BE166; assembly: GCF_051201095.1. Taxonomy (NCBI): domain Bacteria; kingdom Pseudomonadati; phylum Pseudomonadota; class Alphaproteobacteria; order Hyphomicrobiales; family Rhizobiaceae; genus Shinella; species Shinella sp. BE166. The sequence goes on from NZ_JBPEHL010000008.1 coordinate 206,059, forward strand.
CTTAAACATGCCAAGCACCGGGCCCGAAAGGGTCCGGTGCTTCCTGTATTTTGGACGGAGACCATCGGATGCTGCGGATTTCTGGGCTGACCAAGACCTACCGGACCGGGGACAAAGCCCTGAAGGGCGTCAGCCTGGAGATTCCAGCTGGCCAGGTGGTCGGGTTGATCGGCCCTTCGGGTGCCGGCAAATCCAGCCTAATCCGCTGCATCAACCGGCTGATCGAGCCAAGCGAAGGCAAGGTCTTTCTCAATACGCTCGACGTCACGGGCCTGTCGCGCGGCGACCTAAGGCTGGCGCGCCGCCGCATCGGCATGATCTTCCAGGAATACGCGCTGGTCGAACGGTTGACGGTGATGGAAAACGTGCTGTCGGGCCGGCTCGGCTACGTGCCCTTCTGGCGCAGCTTCTTTCGGCGCTACCCCGCCGAATATGTCTCCAACGCCTTTGCGTTGTTAGACAGGGTCGGCTTGACGGACCATGCAGACAAACGGGCCGATGCGCTTTCCGGCGGTCAGCGTCAGCGCGTCGGAATCGCCCGCGCGCTCGAACAGGACCCCGAACTGTTGCTGATCGACGAGCCGACCGCCTCGCTCGACCCGAAGACATCGCGCCAGATCATGCGCCTGATCATCGAGGTCTGCCGCGAGCGTAATCTGCCTGCTATCATCAATATTCACGATGTGCTTTTGGCACAGGCCTTTGTCGAGCGCATCATCGGGCTCAGGGCCGGCGAAGTCGTCTTCGACGGTCCGCCGGACGCACTCGACACGGCCGCGCTCACTCGCATCTATGGCGAGGAGGACTGGGACGCCATGCGCAAGCAGGCCTCCGACGATGCCGAAGAAGACCGCGCCGCCGCCGCGGACCGGCTTCGGGCCGAAGAACGCATGGCAGGGGTGGCATGACGGCCTCGGCGTACTCCTACCCCACCCGGTGGCGGCGACCGCCGCTTTTCATCCAGAACAACGCGGTGCGCTGGGCCATCTACGCAGGCGCGATGATCTATCTCCTCGCCGCAACCTCGACCATCGACGTTAACTGGCTGCGCGTCTATGAAGGGCTGGATCGCGGCTGGCGCTTCCTCCAAGGCTTTCTAGTGCCGGATTTCACGTCACGCTGGCGCGACATCGTCGCAGGGCTGCAGGAGAGCCTGACGATGACGGTCTGCTCGACCATCGTTGGCATTCTGATCTCAATCCCCATCGGCGTAGGGGCTGCTCGCAACATGGCACCGGCGCCGGTCTACTATGCCTGCCGCTCGATTATCGCCCTGTCGCGAGCTTTTCAGGAGATTATCATCGCCATTCTTCTGGTGACGATGTTCGGCTTCGGTCCCTTCGCCGGGTTCCTGACGCTCGCATTCGCCACCATCGGCTTCATTGCCAAGCTTCTCGCCGAAGACATTGAGGAAATCGACGAGGCGCAGGCCGAAGCCATTCGCGCGACCGGAGCGTCGTGGCTGCAGCTCGTCAACTACGCCGTCCAGCCACAGGTTATACCGCGTCTCATCGGCCTGTCGCTCTACCGCTTCGACATCAATTTCCGTGAATCGGCCGTCATCGGCATCGTCGGCGCCGGGGGCATCGGGGCAACGCTCAACACCTCGATTGACCGGTATGAATATGACAGCGCCGGCGCTGTGCTGATCCTCATCATCGTTATTGTGATGCTCGCCGAATACGGCTCCGGCCTCATACGCAAACGGATCCAGTAATGCCTATTTCTAGCACATCCGACGGACAGAAGGTCTGGCAGCACAAGACAACCAAGGCCGAACTGATCCGGTGGCTCGGCTGGCTGGCATTCGTCGCGCTGTTCGTATTCTGCTGGCAGGTAATGACGAAGGACACGATCTGGGCCTTTGTACAGGACGCCCCGAAGCAGGGTGGCGACATCCTGCGCCGGGCCTTTCCGCCGCGGCTCGATTACCTGCCCGAACTGTTGGTTCCGCTCTGGGACACCCTCAACATGGCGACGCTGGGTACGTTGGCGGGAACGCTGATCGCGGTGCCCGTCGCTTTTCTTGCTGCCGGCAACACCACTCCGAGTCGCCTCGTCGTGCGGCCTGTCGCCCTCTTCCTGATCGTTGCGTCGCGGTCGATCAACTCGCTGATCTGGGCCCTGCTGCTCGTGTCGATCCTCGGTCCAGGACTTCTCGCCGGTATCATCGCGATTGCGCTCCGGTCGATCGGCTTCGTCGGAAAGCTGCTCTACGAGGCGATCGAAGAAATCGACGAGAGACAGGTGGAGGCGGTATCATCCACCGGGGCGAGCCGGATGCAGGTCATCGACTACGCGATCGTTCCGCAGATCTTGCCGTCGTTTCTGGGTATCAGCGTGTTCCGCTGGGACATTAACATCCGTGAATCGGCCATCCTTGGCCTCGTCGGCGCCGGCGGACTCGGATTGAAGCTGCAATCATCGCTGAACATGCTGGCGTGGCCGCAGGTGACGACGATCTTCATCGTCATCCTTGCAACCGTCGTGGTTTCCGAATGGGTGTCGGCAGCTGTGCGCAGGGCTATCACCTAGCAAAGAGGCATCCTGTCTCGTAGGACACGAGCTACTGAGCATTGGCAGCGCGCGTCTTACTTTTCTCAGGCCGCCCGCCAAATACGCTCAGCAGTTCTCGCCAGCCAGATCGTCCGGTTTCCGCATTCGTGTTGAGGCGGAAATGTTCGGTGAATGCCACCAAGTGATTTGCTTCGGTTGAGAGCATGTATGTTGCCGGGTCAATCGCGGAAACGGGTGAACTGAATAGCCGCGCCGTGCTGAACTACCTCGAGATCAGGTCCGAGGCAGGCCAAACCATCGGCTTGCGCAAGAGGCAGTAGGCTGCCAGAAGAACCTTTTCCCAGAAGCTCAAGACTGGGGAAGAGGTCACCCGACTGATCGGAGAACCGGACAGGAACGAACTCCGACAGGCCTAAGCGTTTTCGATACTCAAAATCTGCGACGCCAACTTCCCACGCATTTCCGATTTTCATGATGCCGGCGGTTCGCCGGATTGCCGGCATTGCAAGCTGCGTCAACGCGACCGCGGCGGCCATGGGATTTCCCGGCAGGCCGATGAACAAGGAATCGCTCAGGCGCCCGAAAGCCGATGGTTTGCCGGGTCGCATCTTCACATTCAGAACCGAGAGACGAGCACCGCAGGTTTTCAGGGCCGCACGCATGAAATCCATGGGGCCATGGGACATGCCCCCGGAGGAGATTATCACGTCAAAGCTCCCCGCGACCTCTTCAAGCAAACGGACTGCCGCCTCAAGCGTGTCAGGAACGTAGCCGAAATCGTGGACCTCGGCCCAATGCTTCAGCAAGGCGGATTGCACGAGAAAGCAGTTGGAATCGTAGATCTGCGCTGGTCCGAGCGGCTCGCCCGGTCGGCGAAGCTCTGTACCGGTAGCAAGGTAGGCGATGCGAATTCGTGGGCGAACCGACACCTCCTTTATACCCATGGCTGCAAACAACGCAGAGTGATGTGGGGATATTTCGGCGCCCCCGGACGCGATGAGTGTGTCCGCAGCCACATCCTCACCGCGCCGCCTGATGTTAGCTCCTTCCCGCGGCGCGGACGTTACAAGGATCCGCCCGGACCCCATCTGCGAACAGCGCTCTTGTACGACGACAGCGTCAAACCCATCGGGGATTAGGGCGCCGGTATTGATACCAACAGCTTTGCGAAACCCGGCATGCTGGCCGCTCGTCACCTCGCCTGCCGCGACCGAGGAGACCACCTCCAACATCCACGGCTCCCGTCCGTTGAAGTCTGCGCAGTGCACGGCATAGCCATCCATCGCAGAGTGATCAAAGCGAGGTAGCGCCGACGGCGCCAATACATCCGTAGCTAGAACGCGACCGGTAGACTGCGAGAGCGCAACCGTCTCACGGCCTCCGGGCGGCACGGCGGTTGCGAGCGCAGTTGCCACCGCTTCGGGAAAGGAGAGCATTTGCCGGTCCGAAACCGTGCCGAAACAATCGTCTTCCGGACGGATCGCGTCGAGCTGGATGTTCATATGGCCTCCCTCCTTACAGTCTCATTGCTTGGGTCCATGTCAGGGCGCGCCGAACGTCTTTAGATAAGCGATGATGTCCGTGATTTCCTCGGGCTTCTTCAGGCCGGGAAAGGCCATCTTCGTGCCTTTGATGTATTTACGTGGATTGGCGAGATATTCGGTCAAGTGGCTTTCGTCCCAGACCCAACCCTCTTCCGCTTTGGCTTTGAAGGCAGGTGAATAGTTGAAGCCTTCGACAGCTGCGACTTTGCGACCGAGAATACCATTCAGTTCTGGACCAACCTTGTTCTTGGCTCCTTCGCCGACTGCGTGGCAAGCGATGCACTTTTTAAACACGATTTCGCCCTTCGCGGTATCGCCCTCTGCAAGGGCAGGGGCGGTAGCGGCCAGACAGATGAATACGGCATAAAGTCCATAACGCATTGTTTATGTTCCAATTATATCTGAGAGGACGCGGGCGGCATTACCGCCCGCGTAGAGCATCAAGCGGGCTGATACTCTTTCGACTTGAAGGTAAGGTGGGCGACGTTGCGAGGAGCATCCGCAATCTTGCGGATATTGCCCCAGGTCTGCTTGTAGTTCGGCAGGATCAATTCGTTCGTTCCCCCGTTCACCACATTGCCCTGCACGCCGGTCGGGAAGCCAAACAGCATGAAAGTCTCTCCGCGCCGCGCTGTGGGCGTCGGATAGGCCATCGCTTGTGTTGCGCCCGCGTCATTGTAGACCTCGACCAAGTCACCTTCCTTGACACCCGCTTCGATCATATCTTCGGGGTTCATTTCGATGAATGGATAGGGCCACCGGTCCATGACAAAGTCATTTTCCTGGTCCAGATAGGCAGACTGCCAAACAGTATTTGCTCGTCCGTTGTTGATCAGGAACTTGAATTTGTCCTTCTGTTCCTGCTTGCCAGGTGCTTGGAGGCCGCGCCATTCCGACGCCATGAACTTGGCCTTGCCGTCTTCGGTGCCAAACTTACCGTCCTCGTAGAGACGCTTCGTGCCAATGAGTTTGCCATTCTCATAGCCAGTCGGCGGTTCCTGGACACCGTTGTTACCGGCTTCGCGCAGCCGCTCGTAGGTGACGTGCTCGCCGCCATGCGCAACATTGTGAAAGCCGTCCATGAAGGCGTCCTCCTCCGTCTTCCAGTCAAAGCCTTTGAACTGGTCGGCGTAGGCCGCATCACCCATGTCGCGTAAAACACGCTCAATGTTGTTGGCCAGCCGGGCCGCGATTAGGCAATCCGGCATAGCTTGTCCGGGTGGGTCCATGTAGCGCTCCGTCAGACGCAACCGGCGCTCACCGTTCATCGAGGTCAGGTTCATCTCGCCGGATGTGGCAGCGGGCAGGATAACGTGGCAGGCTTGGCCAATCTTTGTCGGGATGATGTCGACATTAACCGCGAAAAGGCCGCCCGCATTGATAGCATCGACGATCGCCTTAACCATTGCGTCGCGATCGCCATACGGTGTCGCGCTCATCGCGTCTTTAACGATGTCCGTGCGCTTCTTGTAGACTTTCTTGAACTCGTGCGCGTTCAGCGTAGTCTTGTAGTGATCGCAGCCCCAGATATGATGCACCCCGCCCAGACCGCCGATAAGCAACTGATCGACATAGGCGGCAGGTTTTCCGACATGGGCATCAGACGGTCTCGCATAGCCCTCTTGGTGACCGCCGAGGCGAACGCAACCGCCACCGGGACGACCGACATTGCCGGTGGCAAGTGCGATATTCACTAACGCCGCATTGGTGCGATAGTTGTCGTTGCCCCAGATCAGCCCCTTTTCGTAGGGAAGCATGGTACGTCGGCGCTTGCCGTCGGCTTTCGGTTCGGCGATCCATTGTGCGGCCTTCTCGATGTCGGCGGCAGAGACGCCGCAAATTTCGGCGGCCTGAATGATCGTCGTCTTGTTGGCTGCGACGGCTGCGTCAAATCCCCCCGTGCTGGCGTCGATGAACGCCTGATCGACCCAGCCTCTCTCGACGATGTGGGTGAAGATCGCATTAAAGAGCGCCAAATCGGTGCCGGAGTTGATCGCGAGATGCAGAACATTGTCCCGACCGGCTTCCGCCTCCGCCGCATTGATGCTGACGGTGCGTCGCGGATCGACGAAGACGATGCGCGCTGGCGGATGTTCTTCACCCGGCAACTGCTCCTCCTTCTTGGACATCGACGTGCCGCGTAGGTTCGGGACCCAGTGGTTGAGGAAGTAGTTTGTCTGGGTCTCCAGCGGATTGGCACCGACGCAGAAGATAGTGTCGGCGAGTTCGGCATCCTCGTAACAGTTGTTGAGTTCGCCGACCCCCATGTCGCGGGTAGCATGAACCTCCGAGTTGTAGGCGGGCCGATTGTGGATCCGGATATTCTTGATCTTCATCGCCTCGAAGTAGAGCTTGCCCGTGCCCCATGTATTCTCGTAACCGCCCCCAGCGCCGCCATGATCATAGGCCGAGACATAGAGTGCGTCTTCGCCCTTCTCTTTGACGATAGCGGCGGTTACCCGCGCGACGAGATCAAGCGCGTCGTCCCAGCTCGTCGGCTGCATCTGGCCGTAACGCCAGACGAGCGGATCGGTTAGCCGCTGCTGTTGCGTGTTGCGCGCCTCGGAGAAGCTCATCTCCGCCATGCGCGCACCGCGCACGGAACCGAGGCCGGAATTAACGACACAGGCCTGGTCCGGCTTGATGACGATGTGTACGTCTTTCCCGTCCTGCTTCACCATGTTGTACATGGAGGGCGAATACCACGCGTCGGTCTCGGCATACTGTTGTTCAGAGAGATCCACGCCGAACACGTTGCGGTCGGGCGCGGTACCGCCTTGCTTGTTCGCTGGCCAAGTGTAGGCGTGATAGCCACATCCAACGATGCAGTAGTGGCAGGTGACATTCTGTTTTTTGGCGTCTGCGGGAATAATGGGCAGACGGTCGATACGACGCTTGTAGGCCATGATTTCCTCCTCAGATTACGTTTGACAGGCGCCCGTAGATGAGTTCATCGACGCCCTCGGCGAAGATGTCCCCGTTCTCGGCGACACGCAGCACATATTGCGGAAGATTCTGGGTCGACTGGCCCCACACCTGTTGGCCGCCCCGCTCGGGGTCGAAGACAGAGTAGTGACCGGGACAGTTGAATGTCTTTTGATCAGCCGAATAATTGAGCGGGAAGCCCTTGTGCGGACAGATGGTCGAGAAACCGACGATGTCGCCGTCTGGACCGACACCGCCCTCGACCCGGGTGCCGAGCTTTAGCAGGACGCCGGTTGCGTTATCGTCTGGATAAGCGATATCGAACGGTTCGTTGACCTTGAGCTCCGCAAGGTTTGCGAGTCGATTAGACGGGTATTCGACCCCCGCTGCGGGTGAAGCCGCCCGTGCTTGAGGCGCCACGGCAGCAGCAGCTGTAGCGCCGGCAGCCGCGAGCGCGCTGCCCCGCAGGAATTGCCGCCGGCCTATATCGACCAGAGTGCGACAGTTTTTCATTGCGTTCCCTCCCGGAATGAGATGTGTGCAATGAATCTGCCAGCAATCGCCGTGCCAGTCCGCTATCCAGCTGAAATCATATGGTATCTGGAGTGACTATTCTCCAAAAGTTTCGCTCGCGTTCGGCTTTTCGAACGTAACAGACGTCCCGACGTTCGGAAAATCGGACGTCATGTCATGGCGATGCCGTAACGAGTCATCTTTTCCCAGAGGGTAGTGCGTGAAATCCCGAGAGCTCGCGCGGCTCTTGCGACCTGGCCACCGCAGTCGTTGAGTGCGCGCTGTATCTGGCGCTTTTCTGCAGCGTCGCGGATCTCTGCCAGTGTGGCGGTCGCTGGATGATCGGCGACGTGAGCGCGGTCTGGAAAGACATCGGCCGGCACCAGCAGGGTACCCTCGGAGAGTGCGATGGCGCGCTCAAGTCTATTGCGCAGCTCTCGCGCATTGCCCGGCCAGTCGTGCTCGATCAATGCCTCTTCTGCCGCTGCGCCAATGCCCCTCACACACGTATCCCGGGCTGCGATGATCTCCTCAAGGAAAGTTTGGGCGAGCCAGACGATATCGTCCGGTCGCTCACGCAGCGGTGCCAATTGCAGAGGAAGAGCAGACAGACGATAGAAGAGGTCCTGTCGGAACCCGCTCACCGCGCTGGAGATGATATCGCGGTGCGTGGCGCAGACGATGCGCGCCCGGAACGTAAGAGGTTTTTCCCCTCCCAGTCGATGGAAGGAACCGTCCTCAATCAGGCGTAGGAGCTTGGCCTGAAGGTTCGCAGGCATGTCGCCGATTTCATCAAGGAAGAGTACGCCCTCGCCGGCACGCTCCGCATAACCGCGGTGCTGTTGATGTGCACCGGTGAAGGCGCCCCTCTCATGCCCGAAAAGCTCACTCTCCAGAAGGTCTGCCGGAATAGCCGCACAGTTTACGGCCACAAATGGTTTGTCGCGGCGTTCTGACGTCCGATGGAGGAGGCGGGCGCAGACCTCTTTGCCGGTCCCGGTTTCCCCTTGGATCAAAACAGGAAGATGGTGGTCCGCGTACCGATGAAGGATTGTTTCCGCCCTGCACATCTGGGGCGAGACACCGAGCGTGCCTTGGCCCGCTTTCGCTGCCTGTGCGTTGTTTGCGATACGGTCCAGCAGGGCACCCATCTCGAACGGCTTCGTGATGAAATCAACAGCGCCGCTGCGCATGAGGCGCACAGCCTGATCAATTTCCGCATAACCGGACATGAAAAGGAACGGCGTAGAACTTATCCGCGACGACTGGCGAAACACATCCTCTCCGTTCATGTCGGGCAATCGGATATCGCAGATGACGAGATCAACATCGTCCTGCCCGGAGGTTAAATCACGCACAGCCTCTTCACCGCGTTTCCACCAGCGCACGCTGTGGCCCTCGAGGGAAAGGCCGCGGACAAGGGATTCTCCCATAATAGGGTCGTCTTCGAGCAGGCCGATCCGCACCCCATCATGCCGCATGGGTTCTCTCCAAATTTTGCCTATAGGGCAGGTGTATTTCGATGCAGGTTCCGGTTTTGTCGCTCGTCGCTACCGCCAGGCGCCCGCCGCTTTCGTCTATCATTTGGCGCACCATCCAAAGGCCGAGGCCGCCACCGCCAGGCGCTGTTGCGACGGCTTCGTGCGCCATTAGAATGCGACGGGCATTTTCAGGTAAACCTGGACCAGTATCGGAGACCGACAGGACGAGGGTCTCCCCGGAACCTTCGAGACGCATCTTGACCGCCACCCTCCCGCCATCGCCGGAGGCGGTGCTCGCATTCAGCACGAGGTTCAACAACGCCTGTCGGACCGCTGCCGCAGGCAGCGTGCCGCAGTGCGCCGTGACGGGACATCGTTCCCAATCCAGCGTCTGCCGCCGCCGCGAAATCTCCGGTTCGACAAGCACTCGAATGTCGTCTAAATCTTGCAGTTGAAGCGGTCTGATGCTCCGTTCCGGGCGGTAAGTGGCGAGTGCTGCGCGAACAACGTCTCGGATTCCTGCCAGCCCTCGTTCAAGAAGTGCTAGAGTGCTATCGCGTACCGAGGCATCGCTACCGTGGCGACGCAAGGTGTCGATTGAGTTGAAAAGACCGCCAAGTGGATTGTTGATCTCGTGCGCCATGCTTGAGGCGAGGCGCCCGAGGCTTGATAGTTTGTCCTCCTCCGCAAGCCTCTTCGTAAGTGAGACGCGTTCTCGCTCAGCTTCGACCAATGCATTAAAGCCCTCAAAAAGGTCAGCGAACTCGCCTTCCTTCTGGGGAAACTCGTTCTCTGCGATGGTCTGAGGTGTTCCTCGTGCTCCAGATTGCATGTGGTCGGCAAGGGTCTTGACTGGCTGTACCATACGCCGCACGAGGGCATATCCGATTGCGGCAAAAATCAGCGCCAGCGCGGAATTCGTTACAAGCAGGGTGTGGAGTACGTCGCGACGTTCAGCAACAAGGTGGGCTGTATCGAAGGAGGCATGGATCGCGCCGACCGTCCTCCCTTGGTATTCGATTGCGCGTTCTGCGTAGCCGATCGTGGACGTCCAGTCGATCTCGAGGCCTGACGCGATGACATTTCCACTTCGATAGTCCGCGGGAAGTGACGAAAGCACGGGTACCGACTTTGGATTACTAGAGGCGAGCACTCGCCCGTCCCTGCCGGTCACTACCGTCTCGATCGGGGCGAGTGCGCCGTATATCGGAGGTGTGCGGTCGAGAATGTCGTAGGCGTCCCATATATCATCGCGGAGCACCGGTGGTGTAAGGGTCGTAGCGAGGCCGTCGAGGTAGGTTTCAACAATCGCCTTCAAGTTTTCCTGCTGAGAATCGTACAGACGTGACAATACCCGCTCCGAGATGACCGCACTGATGACGATCATCAAGCCGGCGACGAAAACCGGTACTTTGATGACAAGCGGCGTGCGGCGCAGCCATGAGAGAACGTTCATCCGAGCCTCCTCACGAGGTCAACGTTTGCGGCGATGCTGTCGAAGATGGCAGGCGGCAGATCTGCGAAGCCATCGAGCCGCAATCTCGCCAGAACGCTGCGGCCCGTGGGATGCTCTTTCATGTTCAGGAAAGCTGATTTCATAACTTCCTGAATGGCGTCATCCGAAGGGCGCGCAGGCGCCGCGATTGGAGGGAAGCCGTACCAGTCGGACTTTATCAGCACCTTGGTTCCTGCGACGAGATCTGGTTCAAGCTCGCGCATCACTTCCCAGACATAGCCGTCCACGCTGCCGGATTGCGCAAGCCCGGAGGCGACGGCCCGAATCACGTTTCGGTGGCCGTAAGTATAGAATGTGCGACGAAAGAAAGTGTCTTCGGAGAGGCGCCGTTCGGCCAGATAGGCCTTTGTGACCAAATAACCAGAATTCGAGTTGGGATCTGAAAACGCGTGAATGTCGCCCCGACAGTCTTCGAACGAATGTATCGATCGGCCAGTACCGATAATCAGGTAGGATTGGTAGAGAGGTTTGCCTCGCCACAACGGCGTTGCGACGAGTGCCAGCTCATTTTTGTATGCCTCATAAGGGTAACCGCAAATCCATGCTGCATCGAGGCTACCAGAAACTAGAAGGGCGGTGACCTCCTGATAGGTCCGCTGCGTAATAAGCTCGACTGGCCGCGCGACGGCTTCAGCGAGATAGGACTGCAGTTCGTCGAGAACATCGAGATCATTGGATAGAAAGACCGGCGTGAGGCCAAAGCGGATCGTGCGCTCTGCACGGGCTGCGCTTGCGACCTTGGGCAGAGCAAGAGATGTGGCTGCGCCGACCATGAACCTTCGGCGGGTCGGCCACACGCCTTGGTTTCGATGACGGACAATGTCGCTCCGTTGTGCCTGTCCCAATGATCCCTCCCACCGTCTGCCAATTCGGCAAAACTGGGTGCCGTCCTCCAACAGCACCATACATTCTTATCACCGACACTTGACAACGTCCATATTTCCAGCAATCTGGATATATGGAACAAGAAAACGCGATACTTGCGCTCGCCGCGCTTGCGCAGTCAACTCGAATTGAGACCTATAAGTTGCTCGTGCGACACGAGCCAGACGGCCTGCCCGCTGGGGAGATCGCTCGTGCACTTGCGGTGCCGCAGAACACGATGTCGGCGCACCTAAATATTCTATCTCGCGCCGGGCTCGTGACGTCAGAGCGACGTAGCCGCCTCATCGTCTACCGCGCTGACATGTTGCGGTTGCGCGATCTTACGCTCTTTCTCGTCAAGGATTGCTGCGGTGGGGACGCGAGGCTTTGCACCCCGCTTATTGCCGAACTCATTCCCTGTTGTCCGCCTCAAAAGGTGTCCTCATGACTAAATCAACATTCAATGTGCTCTTTCTTTGCACGGGTAATTCAGCTCGCTCCATCATCGCCGAAAGCGTCCTGCGCAAGGACGGAGGCACGAAGTTCAATTCCTTTTCGGCCGGCAGCCAGCCGAAGGGTGTCGTGAACCAATATGCGATTGAAACGCTCGCCGGGCACAATTATCCGGTCGAAGGGCTTCGCTCGAAGGCGTGGGACGAGTTTGCAGTGCCCGGTGCGCCGGAACTCGATTTTGTGTTCACAGTTTGCGACAATGCGGCGGGTGAAGCCTGCCCCGTCTGGCCGGGGCAGCCCATGACAGCTCATTGGGGGCTCGAGGATCCCGCGGCCGTCGAGGGAAGCGACGCTGAAATACGCATCGCCTTTGCCACGGCTCTCCGCCAGATGAAATTGCGCATAGCTGCCTTCACTGCCCTGCCTGTTGAGAGTCTTGAGCGTCTGACCCTTTCTGCGAAGCTCACAGAAATCGGCCAGATGGAAGGTTCTACTGACCGGAGGCCCGACGTCGCATGAAGTCCGCCATCGACATCATCATCTATCACAACCCCGATTGTGGGACGTCACGCAACACGCTGGCGATGATCAGGAACGCAGGCATTGAGCCGCATGTCGTCGAATATCTGAAGACACCCCCAAGCCGGGCGATGCTAGAGGAACTGATCGGCCGAATGGGGATCGTTGCCCGCGATCTTCTGCGCGAAAAGGGCACGCCCTATAGCGAGCTAGGCCTAGAGAATATGTCGCTGTCGGACGACGCGCTGATCGATGCCATGATGGAACACCCGATCCTCATCAACCGCCCGATTGTGGTCTCACCTGTTGGCGTCAAGCTCTGCCGTCCTTCCGAAGTCGTCCTCGACATCCTGCCAAAACCGCAGCAGGGCGCTTTTGCCAAGGAGGACGGCGAGCAGATCGTCGACGTTTCGGGCCACAGGATCGCCTGACCCAAAGCTCCGTTTGTCGCCGGCAGGGTGTGCTCTGCCGGCCCCGCATTTCGTGGAGAATACCATGCAGCCCGCCGCACCGACCGTCCGCCTCTCCTTCCTCGACCGGTATCTTACTGTCTGGATTTTTGCCGCAATGGCGCTCGGCCTGCTATTAGGCACCGTCTTCGAAGGATTGCCTTCCGCACTCGACAGCATGTCCTTCGGTACGACAAATGTGCCGATTGCCATTGGCCTCATTCTGATGATGTACCCACCGCTCGCCAAGGTGCGCTACGAGGAACTCCATCGAGTCTTTGAGGACCGCCGCGTTCTGGCATTGTCGTTGGTGCAAAACTGGTTGATCGGCCCCGTCCTTATGTTCGCGCTGGCGGTCGTTTTTCTGCGGGACCAGCCGGAATACATGACCGGCCTCATTCTGATTGGACTTGCCCGCTGCATTGCCATGGTGCTGGTCTGGAACCAGCTCGCACGCGGCGACAACCAGTATGTCGCCGGCCTCGTCGCATTCAATTCGATCTTTCAAATCTTGTTCTTCTCGCTTTACGCCTGGTTCTTCCTTTCCTTCCTGCCTCCGCTTTTCGGCTTGGAAGGCAGCGTGATCGATGTCTCCTTCTGGACGATCTCCGAGGCCGTCCTTCTCTATCTGGGTGTTCCTTTCCTCGCAGGCTACCTGTCGCGCCGTATTTTGACCCGCGCTAAGGGACGTGATTGGTACGAAAACGTCTTCCTGCCGAAGATCGGCCCGCTCACGTTGGCGGCTCTTCTCTTCACCATCGTCGCCATGTTTAGCCTCAAGGGCAGTGACGTGGTGCGCTTGCCGTTCGACGTGGTGCGGATCGCGATTCCGCTAACGATCTACTTCCTTGTCATGTTCGCCGTCAGTTTCGTTATGGCAAAGATGATTGGCACCGATTATCCGCGCTCTACCGCCGTCGCATTCACTGCTGCCGGAAACAACTTCGAACTCGCCATCGCCGTGGCGATCGCCGCCTTTGGCCTTGCATCACCTGTAGCGTTCGCCGCCGTCATTGGGCCGCTGGTTGAGGTGCCCGTGCTGATCCTGCTTGTGCAACTCGCGCTTTGGCTTGGCCGCCGCTACTTTCCTGAGACCGCGCCGTCGGCTCTGGCTTCAAAGGCGTGAGGGGGTTCTGATGCGACTGCTTTCTCTTGCCGATGCCGCCCACCTTCCGGCGCTTGACCCTGCCTACGCCTATCGCCAGCCGGCGCAGGGATTTGCGCCGCTGGAGCCGAAGCCACGGATTCTCCTGCTCTATGGCTCGTTGCGCGATCGCTCCTATTCACGTCTCGTAACCGAGGAAGCGGCTCGGCTCCTGGAGTATTTCGGTGCGGAAACACGCATCTTCAATCCGTTCGATCTGCCTTTGCCCGATCAGGTGAAGTACGACAACCATCCGGCCGTTAAGGAGCTACGCGACCATGCGATCTGGTCGGAGGGCATGGTCTGGTGCTCACCTGAGCGGCACGGGCAGATTACAGGCCTTATGAAGGCGCAGATTGACCATCTCCCGCTCAGCATCGGCGGAATTCGTCCGACGCAGGGCCGAACGCTTGCCGTCATGCAGGTTTCCGGGGGGTCGCAGAGTTTCAACGCAGTCAATACGCTCCGTATCCTCGGCCGCTGGATGCGGATGTTCACGATTCCTAACCAGTCAAGCGTCGCCAAGGCGTTCCAGGAGTTCGAGAGTGACGGCCGAATGAAACCGTCGAGCTACTACGATCGTATTGTCGACGTCATGGAAGAACTTGTGCGTTTCACGGTTCTTCTCCGCCCGCATGCTGAGGTGTTTGCAGACCGCTACTCGGAGCGAAAGGAGACACAGCGCCCGATCGCTATCGAGTCGGATCTGTCGGCGATCGCAATTGGTACGCAAGGACGATAGACCGCTTGCGGAAATCTCGAGCTCAGGGCTTGCGAAAATATCGGCGTTTAGGGGTGAAGGTGACCCGCGCTGGCTGAGGGCACACGCAGCCTCTTAAAGCCGTCTGTACTCGAGACGACAGTCAGCCCTCTGGGAGGGCCACGCTGGCTGCCATGAAGGACCATTTTCTTGACAACTAGGGCGCGAGAATACACACCGGTTGAAGCAGCAGTAGTCTGCGAAGTGCCAGTTAAGTCGGTCTACACGGCAATCGACAAGAAGATTATTCGTGGTCGACGGGCGGGGAACCGGGGACGAGTGTTTTCCGAATTGGATCTTCTTCGTTTGGTGATCTGGTGCTGTGTCGGGCTACTGCTTTCTGCCGACCGCCGAAAGGGCCTACTGGACGCGTTGGCCGCTACTCCCGACGCTCATTCCCTACAAGCTAGCGACTTTCTGACCGTCAATGTGGCAGTAGCGAGGGACCGGCTTGCGGCTCGGAGCAAGGCGCTATTGGAGGCCGAGCGAGCTATCCGATGTCGCAAAGGGCTCTCAGGTGGCGAGCCTGTCTTCATTGGTTCGCACGTAGCAGTGCGTTTCGTTGCTGCGGAAAAAGCCCGGGGTGCAAGTACCGAAGAAATCATTCAGAGCTATCCCTCGTTCACGCCACGCATGGTCGAGCTTGCTGAAATCTGGTCAGCAGCTCATCCGCCTCGCGGTCGACCTCGGAAGTCCTCAAGGCCTGTCTCGGGCGAGGAGCGCCGAGGGCGCATCTGAAAGCGACGGTTTATGGCTGGTAGCCGAGTGCAGCTTGCATATGTTGTTCCAGGGCGTCACGTCTGCGACGTTTCGCTGCCTCCGATAGCTACCGGATGGAAAGCTATACTGGTAGCTTGCCGTCTCGTCGAACGCGTGTAGTCCTATCGCGCTTTCCCACACCTCCTGCGCGTTCCACTGTAAATTCTCGGATTTTACGGGAAGACGAAATTGCCCAAGCTGTGGAAGATTGGTCGGTCACGATAGATTTCGACCCGCGGGAGAACGGGGGCGCCATAGCTAACAAGCATGGCCGCGCCCCAACCATTGAATTTTTTCGCGACGGCGCCGGCCCATTCGTAACCTTGTACCGATCAGAAGCTCGATGTTGGTGATGGAGTACATGACCGACCGCTACAGCGAGCGGACGGAGGAGGCCGCCAAACTGGAAGCTCCGGTGAGCCTCAAGGCTGCCACCTAGACGTACCGTTCAGTTGGCGACCTCCTGCCGCCGTGTTAAGCCACGGCGGCAGGAGGCGATGGCGTTGATACAGAACAAGGCGGCCACATTCGGCAGCGGCGCGGTGATCGGCGCTCTGGGTGGCCTGATCGGCCTCGGGGGAGCAGAATTCCGGTTGCCTTTGCTGATCGGCATATTTGGTTTCCGGGCTCTGGATGCCGTTATTCTTAACAAGGCGATGAGCCTCGTGGTGGTCTCAACGGCGTTGCCGTTCCGGGCGGCGGCGATTCCATTTTCTGATGTCATCTCCCACTGGTCGGTCATCCTCAATCTTCTTGCGGGGAGCCTTATCGGAGCTTGGTTCGGTGCGGGGTGGGCGATGCGGCTGAGATCGGAGACACTCCATAAGGTGATCGCTGTCTTGCTTGTCTTGATTGCGGCCGTCCTTGTTATCGGCCACCAACCCGGTGGGGGAGGATATTCGGTATTCTCGGGACCCGCGCAGGTCATTGCTGGGGTCGCGGCGGGCTTCGTGATAGGTGTCGTAGCGTCGCTTCTCGGCGTCGCCGGCGGCGAGTTGCTGATCCCCACGCTCATCCTTCTCTTCGGCATCGACGTCAAGCTCGCCGGAAGCCTCTCGCTGGCCATCAGTCTGCCGACTATGATCGTCGGTTTCACGCGGTATAGCCGCGACAGCACCTTCGCTGTGCTGGGTAGGAACTCTGCCTTCCTCTTAGTGATGTCGGCGGGTTCCATCGTGGGAACGTTTATCGGCGGCCGCCTTCTCGGGCTGGTGCCGGAAACCGTCCTGCTCCCTTTGTTGGCCGTGATCCTGATCATCTCGGCCGTGAAGGTTTGGCGGCACAAATAGCTTATTTCGAATTTCGCCGAAATAAAGATTGACGCGACGGCCGCCGCTGCATAGCCTATTTCCATGATCATCGAAAAAGCGGCATCCCAACTCGAAGCGCTGGGCAATACGTCCCGACTCAAGATTTATCGCGCGCTCGTCAGAGCGGGCCGGAATGGCATTGCGGTCGGCCAGCTTCAAGAGCGCGTTGGCATTCCGGCATCGACGTTGTCGCACCACCTCAAGAGACTCGTGGACACCGGGCTGGCGTCCCAGGAGCGGCAGGCGACGACATTGATTTGCCGGGCGGACTATCCGATCATGCAGTCGTTGATTGGGTTCCTCTCGGACGAGTGCTGCGCAGACGAGGGATGCGTCGCAGCGAACGACGAAGACGAGGTGGCGGCCTAGTCGCCCCTTTTTTTACCTAATAGTTCGATCCTTCTGGAAATATAAAAGGAGAGAAGAATGTCACAGAACTCAGAACTCTCGGTGGCGATCATAGGTGCAGGTCCGGTTGGACTGGCGGCGGCGGCTCACCTCGTCGAACGGGGAATCGGGCCCGTGGTGTTCGAGAAGGGCTCATCAGTCGGCGCCGCACTGCTCGACTGGGGCCATGTGCGGGTCTTCTCCCCGTGGAAGTACAACATCGACGAAGCGGCCCGTCGGCTGCTCGAAGCCCACGATTGGGTAGCGCCCGATCCGGAAGCGCTGCCGAACGGCAAGGAGCTCGTCGACCAATACCTCGTCCCGCTCGCGGCTGTCCCGTCGATCCGGATTGGTCTCAAGCTTGGCGTGACCGTCACCGCGATCACGAAAAAGGGCCTCAGCAAGATCGCGTCCAAAGGTCGGGACCAAGCGCCGTTTGTGGTGCGCTATCTCGATGGAGAGGAAGAGCGTGACGTCGTCGTGCGCGCCGTCATCGACGCCTCGGGTACTTGGGGCCAACCAAACCCGATGGGCGTCGACGGTCTTCCGGTGAGGGGGGAGCGCGCTTCAACCAACATCTCCTACGGCATTCCCGACGTGGCCGGCCCGCGCCGGGACGAGTTCAGCGGCAAGCGGACGCTCGTCGTCGGCAGCGGCCACTCTGCGATCAACGTCGCGATCAGTCTCATGGACCTCCAAGATGCCGATCCCAAGACGGAAATCTTCTGGGCGCTCCGCCACCAAGGTGTCGACCGACTGCTCGGCGGAGGCCTCAACGACCAGCTTCCGGAGCGCGGCGCTCTCGGTCTCGCCGCCAAGAAGGCGATGGACGAAGGCAGGCTCAACATGCTGACCGCGTTCTCCGCCGAGTCGGTGATCGAGCACGGTGACAGGGTCACCGTGCTCGCCCGGACGGGAAACCAACCATTCCAGATCACCGTCGACCAGATGGTCGTCACGACCGGGTTCCGGCCGGACTTCGGCTTCCTCCGCGAGCTGCGTGTGGAGGTCGATCCCATCGTCGAGGCGCCGCCCGCGCTCGCCCCGCTCATCGACCCGAACCTGCATTCCTGCGGCACCGTGCCGCCCCATGGCGTCGGGGAGCTTTCGCATCCCGAGAAGGACTTCTACATCGTCGGCTCGAAGAGCTATGGTCGCGCACCGACCTTCCTGATGAAGACCGGATACGAGCAGGTCCGTTCGGTCGTCGCCGAGATCGCGGGCGACCACGAGGCCGCGCGCCGGGTGGAACTGGTCCTGCCGGAGACGGGCGTTTGCTCGGTCGCCCTCGGCCCGGCAAGGTCGGAAACCACAGCGGTTGGATGCTGCGGTGGCCCGGCCGTGACGCGCGACGATGCCTGTTGCGTTGCCGATGCCGTCGCGAAGGACGCGGGCAGGTCGGGATGTGGTTGCGGTTCGAAAGCCGCGTCAGAGAACGTGATCGAGAGCATTTGACGATGCCAGAAGCTAAACTCCCCGCCTGGGCGCTCGCCGGATTGGGGACAACCCAGATCATCGGATACGGCACTCTTTATTACTGTATCAGCATCCTCGTGCCCGACATCGCGCGTGATCTCGCGGTGTCGGAACCTTGGGTTTTCGGTGCGTTCTCCGTGGCGCTGCTTGTCGGTGCCTTCGCCGCTCCGACATCCGGCAAGCTCGCCGACAGGTGGGGCGCTGGCCGGGTCATGGCCTTCGGATCGATCGGATCGGCGGCCACATTGGTGCTCACGGCACTCACGCCCAGCGCGTGGGCCTTCGCTGTCGCGCTTGCCCTGATGCAGGTCGTCTCGGCAGGAGTTCTCTACTCCACGGCCTTCACCGCCATCATCCAGGCGGGCGGTCGTAAGGCGCAGACCTCCATCGTCCACCTCACATTGATTGCGGGTTTCGCTTCCTCGCTGTTCTGGCCGCTCACGACATGGCTGCATTCGGCGATGACGTGGCGGGAGGTCCTGTTGCTTTACGCCGCGCTCCATATCGTCATCTGCTTGCCCGTGCACTGGGGGCTCGCGCGGTTGACCTCCGGCGCGGTCGCCGACGCTCATCGCGCCGATGTTTCGTTGGAGGAGACGGTCGTCCAACAAAACCGCAATCTCGTCTTCCTGCTCATGTTGCTCGGCTTCGCGATCGAAGGTTACGCGCTTTCGGCGATGCTGGTGCACATCGTTCCCTTGACGCAGGCGCTTGGCCTCGGCGCAGCGGGCCTCGTGGTCGCCTCTCTCTTCGGCCCGGCGCAGGTGGCGAGTCGTCTGATCAACCTCGTCTTTGGCGGAGACCTGTCGCAGGTCTGGCTCGCCGTCATCGCAGCGGTGCTGATGCCCATCGGCATCGTCGTTCTGCTGGGGACCACGCCGTCCTTTACGGGTGCAGTCGTGTTTGCGGTTCTCATGGGCCTCGGCTCGGGACTGACGAGCATTGTGAGCGGGACGCTGCCGCTAGAGCTGTTCGGCCGACATGGATACGGATCGCGGCTCGGCTGGTCCACCTCGGCGAAACAGGTGACGTCGGCCTTGGCCCCGTTCACCATGTCTTTGTCGATGGCGGAGGTCGGCGTCTCCGCCTCCCTTTGGATCGTGACAGCTGCGGGACTTGTGGGGGCTGTGGCGTTTGCCCTGATCCTCTTAGTTCCAAAACGCTCCACGCAATTGGTCTCTGGGTAAGGTCGGTTAACGTGCCGAGGAGAATGTCGGCTGTGGGCGGATATCCGTCCAAGGCTTCTCAGTTACGGCATTTCAATGACTCAACGCAATCACGACCGATTTTCCATCGTCACGAGGTCCGCTGTTGGCGACTTCAATGGTTGGGCCGAATTGCATAGATAGGGCGCCAATCTGTCGTTCCGACACAACCCGTAGCCCGTTCCGGTGGCGTCTTTAGGGATCTGGGGCCGGACGATGTCCTTGCGCTGCGGCGTGCCGAAAAGGCGGCGATACTCGCGGCCGAGTTTTGACGGGCTGTCGCTGTTTCGCCGCTGTTGAGGGTGGCAATCGTCATATTTCCCCTCCGTAAAGATGATTGATTTGGTCGACGCGCTCAGCGCGCCGAACCCCAAGGCATTTCAACGCGCTTTGCCACCCACGCCTTATCGATTCCGGGCTGTAGCGCGTCATACACCTGCAAAAGCTGATCGCCTCGAAACGTTGGCACGGGCGACCGCAGTGCGCTGTACGCACTGCGTCGTACGGTCAGCCGGCCGCGCTTCACATCAGCAAATTCGATCTCGTAGCCGCTATCTGCGCCGTTCACGTAGTGGAACCTGACAAGCCATTCGGTATCGTCCAACCTGGCAAAAAGCTCCACCTCAGAAACGGTGACGGGCCTTGCTTCAAGGTCGTGGGGCGCGATAAACGGCGACCAATCGCGGTTGAGGAACAGGTCAGTCAGACCTTCGGCAATATCCAGCCTCGCGGCTGGGTCCCAAAGCATCAGCTGGTGAGCAGCGTCAATGTATTCGCGTACGCCTTTGCTAATCGACTGCAGCGATTTTTCGTCGTCGCCCATGTCCTGGGCACGGAACCGCAGCATCCCCTCGGCGTGATTGAATTCCTCGGTGACGTCGAAGACTTCAATGTTGTCCTTAAAGTTCATCGATTGGCGTACAGCAAACTGATCATAACCGAGGAGTGGCGCGTCTTCTTCCGGGAATATGATTTCCCAACAGCCATAGCTCCGGGTGTCTTCAGGCCAACGCCGCGCGCCAAAGACGGCGCCCGAGTGAGCGAGGTGACGAAGCTGCGGGAGCGCATGGGAGATCGCGATCGCGAGTGTAGGGCCCGTAGCTTCCACGGCCGCGTCATCGTATTTCGAGTAGACATACAACTCGAACTCGCAGAACTTCACAGCATGAGGCACAGCTTCGGTCACTTTGGAGGCCGGGTAGACGGGTGTATTCTCGGTGGGCAGCGTCATTGGGTATCTCGCATTGTATACTTGAGGGGAAGTGCTCGATAGCCCCCTTCAGGTCTATCGAGATTCATCTCGAGGTCTAAAACGGGGGATCAAGATAGAAATTGTCATTCGCGACAATCATCTCTGAGACTTTTTGCTGGATGGTGTCAGGAGACTTCCGCTCGAGGGCTCTCTGACCGATATCATCTGCGACCAACAACGTGGCCTCGGCGATCAGTTTTTCGATACGCGGCGAATAGCAACGTATACGAGACTCGATATCGACCAGAGCCATGAGCGCAAGCACCGCGGGTTCGTCCGCAAAGCTGGCCGCGACGTCGCAGATCGCTGCTTCATGCGGAAGCTGGAGAACATAATCGTCTTCTCTCCGTTTATTGTCCCCATCCAGAAGCTCGATGTAGCTGCCGGTGAATCTGCATTCCAAATTGAAGTCGTGCATCGGCTTGATACGAAGCCGTTGCTCTTGCCGTCCAACCTCGTCAATGATGTCTTTGACACCGTCAGCGAGTTCATTGACGTAACGATGCCCCGTATCGTCAACCGGCCGAAGGGCGAAAAGGCTATCGAGGTAGCTCATCGATTTCCCTCCTTTAGGACGCGTTGAAAAAGGTCGCGCACGGGGCCTGCGAAGAATTCGCTTTACCACTGTGCGGCGCGAATGAGCCGTGACCCGAATGTGATTTGGTCAGAATGTTGTGCTCGTGGAGTTTCCGGAGATTATTGAGCATGAGTAAGCTTTCCGCACACCCAGGTGTGCAAGTCCGAGTTCAAGAGATGGTTGGATGAAGTTGGTTGTCAGTAATCAGACTCGGCAACGCCAAGCCGCTGAAGGGTTATGCAATTGGCGATGTTGCGGCGATGAGGGCTTTGCTGCGATCAGCTTCGCCTTGTGTACGCGAGAAACTTGTTTGCTCAGAAGCGGCCTCGACGGCGCCCATGAAGGCACTGAGCGCGTCGAACCCCGTGGTGAACGCTGCGGACACCTCCCAGCGGCTACTCTTGGACGCAATCAGGTTGATGCTGTTCAGTGCCCTTTCGAGATGTTCTGCGTCAGAATCAAGAGCATCGAGCAAGTCGCACACTGCGCATGCCGCGGGGAATTCGCCGATGATCCCTAGAAAAAGATGCTTCCCCCGCTTTACGATCGTCAGCTTGTCCGGCTCTACCGCGAGCTCGAGTTTGGACAGGGGCGAAAGGGGATGAAGCTTGGCTACGGTCTGGCGAAAAGCATTGATCGCGTTGTTTCGCATTGTCATTCCTTTTCAAATCGCGGTTGCCGGAGCCGCTTGCGACGCCGTTGGCCCAGACAAGTCGCGGGCGGTCTCGAGAATCCGAATGACTTCAAATTCTCGCTGGCGCCACGCCTGGACGAGCGGAGTGAATGTGTCGTTATTTGAGACAACGCTGTCGCAGAGCGGCGCCCCGTCGCTAGCAATGTAGGTTCCAGGGACAAGGTCAGCTCCGTAGACGATCTCCGAAACCATCTGCACGAGATTGCGGTCGACGCGAGAAACTTGCGTTGAACATCCATG
Source organism: Shinella sp. BE166 (assembly GCF_051201095.1). Classification (NCBI taxonomy): domain Bacteria; kingdom Pseudomonadati; phylum Pseudomonadota; class Alphaproteobacteria; order Hyphomicrobiales; family Rhizobiaceae; genus Shinella; species Shinella sp. BE166. Next base: position 228,644 of record NZ_JBPEHL010000008.1, read on the forward strand.
CGTTTTAACCGAATTCGGCGTGTTCTTGCTCCCACGTGCGTTACGTTCAGAGAGTTTCGGGCAGTATTTTTTCAACGCTTTGTATGAGAAGCCGAACTCCTTGGTCAGGCGGGAAAAGCTCGGCATCACGCCTTCCTCTTCCTCGATGGAGCGAACAGCAATCCGGATCGCTTCCGCAAGCTTATGGCCACGACGAAAACGTTTGCGCGGGGGATATTCTTGTTTCGCATTCAATTCGGCGCAGGGATTCTGCTTACAGATTGCTGGCATGATTGCCCCCTTCTGTTCGTTGAAGTCGATGATGTTGCCGTGATACTTCGCTTTGGCGATGCGCGGTCCACCTTCAAGCTGGATGCCAGTTCGAATACATGCGCCTCGGAGGTGGCTTCGCGTGACACGGAGACCGTTCATCGCGTCCTCGAAAGTGACGTCCGCGTTGGCGAGCTGCTTGATCAGGAGAGATGGAAGCCGCGGCTTGCGCGATTTCTGCGAGCTTTCCACCTCTGCTCGGTAGACAGACTCGTGGTTCCACCTTTCTACAAGCGCCATGTGGCGATCACTTTTCACAGGCGTAGGATGCTGAGGTGGGGCGCTATTCTCGGTGGTCATCTGTTCGGCCGTTCCATCTGTCATGTTGTTTCCTCGCTTTCTGATTTCAAACGTAAAAAAAAGATTTGCTGTCGGCTCAAAATTCTGGCGACAGTCATATTGTCTAATAAAATCAATTGCCTGACGTCATGTGCGACATGGTGCGACAACGGTAACGATGTCTGTTGAAAGAATCTTAGGGGGCGGCGTGCCTTAAAAAGCCAGTTGTTTTGGGGCGTTGGAATGACTGAGAGTAAATTCAACTTTAGAGAGGCGATGGAAAATCAACCTTCCGTCCGATCGGATCCAGATGAAGAATTCGCCCAGGAATCGGAGGGCACGATCGTGAATGAACCCGCACGTAACAAGCAGACGCTGAACATGCTTGAAAGCGGTTACTTGGAACGTGCCGAGGTTGAGAATGCCCAAGCTGAATTCAGGCAGAGCTTGCGCGCACAGGTGCAACGGGCGGAATTGAGCAGAGTGGATGCGGAAGCTCAATGGCGTGCTAAAACGGGAACAAATCTCACTGTTCGGCCCAGATATTTCGATATCAAAGGTGGATTGTTGGCATTGTGGGATATCGCGATGGCAGCATCCTGGGTCGTCTGGCGCGATCCCGCCCAAGTTCTTCGATTTGTGCCGCAATCCTACCAAGGCGCCAGAATCTGGTCTTCAAACCGTGACTTTGCAGTGCCCTCGAAAGGACGATTTTCTGAGTTCGCGCGCGTCGCGCGCAATGGCGGCCACACACTTGTCGAGTTCGGAAAGCCAGAATTCGATGGAAGCCACGGCAGCAGCTTTATCGGGTACGATGGCATGCGTCATTCATTGGACTTGACTAGTGCCTGGATGCCAAAACTGCAGGGTTATCTGGTGTCGGGCCTTATTAAATCGGTTGGAGACGCGATTTCTGGACAACGGAACGATGTGGCGATTGGCTGGCAGGATTGGGTGGGCGCCGATTGGGCAATCCAGGGCGGACAACTTCAACTCGTGAAAAACGCCGAGCGGACTTTCTCAAACGTCCGGTTTATCGCGCAAGATGTGATTTCTGCTTTCAAACCGGCTAACGCGGTGCAGAAGGACGTCTTGGTTTGGAAGGACAATGAAAAGTTAAAGGAAATATTGACAGAGACGCAATTTAAAGCGGCATCTATATTGTCGAGAAAAGGTGGCGGTGAGTTCAAAATAGAAACTAGCAAAGTTGGAGTAAGAAATAGAAATCTTATGAATCAAATTATGGAAGATGATCCAAATTTCTTTGCCGATATGACAAAGGCCAGGACGCCGGAGAGATTTTTCGAGCGGCTTTTTGAACGAAAATGCTTTGTTGAGAGCGACTACGTCGAGGTGGTTGAGGTGCTTGTTCGCACCGACCTATTTAAAAATCAGCCGTCAAGGAAACGCGAGGATGATTTCCTTACTTAATGCCGATTCTCATGAGGTCGGTGTGGTCAGCAGTATATAGTCTAGAGCCGGGGAACCTTAGGCGCCCTGTGCTCAACGAGCGGCGGTGACGGACGCGGCGAGCCTTTTGTCATTCCGGCAATACGCCCCGGGGCTTGGTATTGATACGCCATCACTGCTTCGCTGACGGCGATACTTTGGCATCGGGGACGTACACAGAGTTGTGGCCATCGATCGCCCGAAGTCGGAGAACTCATGTGCATATCGGAGGTTGGCGCCAAGCCTACGAAGCGGTTCCTGCAACAAGCCAACGCGGGGGGGCGGTCGAAATCCAGGCTTGGTAAGATCGCGACGAGGGCCGAAAGTTTCGGCTCCTCGCGCGTACGACCTCGGCCTCGTTGAAGTCTAGATTTCCGAAAGAATGGCGCCGACATGAAGCGGCCGCGGAAAGCCGGGTGCGGATACGAAAGATCACGCACGGGCAATGCGGAGCAAAACACAGGTTACAAAAAGGGAGCCCATGGCTCCCTTTTTTATCATTCGGACCACGAGGCTTTAGTCGTATCGGAGCCTTCGTGTTCCGAATTCAGCAGGCTTATTCGAGGCACTGGGGAGACCGACGACATGCCCACGGCAACGATGATGCTGTTAGCCTTTGCAGGCATCAAGCGCCGGTCGGTTTAGCGAGGGCATCCGTGGGCCATCGGCGATGGCATATCCTCCTCACGCCCGGCCCGCCGCATTGCGGATCAGTATCTTATGTATTATATATGAGACTTAAATCCAGTTTCCGTATCGGATACAAATCATGTTGGGCATCCACAAGAGCAAGACGACAAAGAGGGGCTCAATCGTTCACCCCCGCGTTGAGCGGGGTCTTCGTAAACTCGGCGAAGACATCAGCCTTGCACGTCGAGCGCGCCAGATGTCCGCACAACACTTCGCGCAACAGATCGGGATTTCCAGGGCCACGCTCCACCGTCTCGAGAGCGGCGATACGGGGATTGGCATCAACACCTTGGCGATGGCGCTCCATGCCCTTGGCCGCCTCGACGCCCTCATCGATATCGCAGACCCTATCCACGACCATGTGACGATGACCCGGCTCCGAGAAATAGTACCGAAGAGGGTGAACAAGCCGAGGAAGACGGCGGGCGCCGAGACCTTCGGGTTGACCGAGAAGAAGGACGGAAAGTTCGTGGGGTTCTGATCAGCCGCACTTTTCTAAAGATCAAGCTTGTCCATAAGCATCTTGGATTCAATGCTCGCCCGGAACTGATGCAATGCCTGCTCGAGGGCGTTCTTGGCTCCCAGCACGACGAAAATCACGAACGAAAAGAGCAGCATGTGTGCGAGGGTTCCGTAGGCCCAGAACGCAAGGCCTGCACCAATGACAACGGAGATCATCGTGTTGATGACCTGGTCGCGGGCTTTGACCTTCGTGTGGGCCGCTAGCCGCTGCATGTTGTCGTCGAGTTGGGGAGACATGTCATGTCCTGTCCTGTGCAGGTTGAATCATGCGGACATTCTCACGGTTTCGGCGGCTCGATTAACTCAAACGGCAAGGGTGTCATTCGGCGTTTTCAGGCTCCATTGGAAAACTCCGCAGTAGGCCCTTTGATACCCTTTAGGGATTCGATTTCCGTTGCAAACGCGATCTCGTCGGCGACGCAGGCCAGGACGTCAGGATGAACATACCCAGCGTCCACAGCCGTCGGAAGGTCATCATTGGAGACAGTCGCGTAGTTGCCGCGGGCGAGCGCAAATAGGCCGGGCTGGGATGTGGTAGCTTGGCGAAGGTGCCCGCTTAATTGCCGCTACGCATCCGGGTAAAGTCCCCACGGGTCTTCAGGTCTATAAAATCCAGACATCAATCATCTCCCTAGTTTTGGTGTCTGAGATAATTGTGTACTCGCCAGCGGCACCTATCGTTTTCGCCGGCACGATTTCTAGGCGACCAGAGTCGTGCTGTGACGCACCCGACTGTATGCCAATCTAGCTGGTTCCATGATCGTGGAGGGGAAGCATGGGTTGGGTTGTAGTGGTCGGGGTCGTCTTGATCGGCCTGATTTTTCAGATGTCGAAAAGCAAAGGATCGACAACTCCCGCGATATCGGCCAACCCCGCCACGCCATCGGTAGAAGAGAGCCGACAGCGGTTAGCGGCCATGGTCGATCACAATAAGCGCCGCGCCGCGATCCTGCCCGACGACGAAGCTAGGGAACTAGCCGAGGCTCTGCGGGTAGATGCCGAAACATATTGGTCGCATGCCTTCAACACCGCACGACAGGCCGGAAAGGATGAACGGTTCTGCACCCACCTCGGTCTGTTTTCCACGGCGTGCGCCATCCTGACTGGAGAGCAACACCCTCCGAAATCTCTTAACGGTGGACTCAACCTAGAGACCGTTCCCTTCGAATCCCTCCAGACAGATGAAGCACGATCTGCGTTCATCGAGTACTGTGTTGCGAAGGTGATGCCCGCACAGGCAGACTGGTCCGCGCTCAACACTGCGCTGTTGAAGTTCGGTGATGAGGTCTTTGCAAAGAGCAAGTCACAGCCCAACCCCGACGGCTACATTTTCGAGATGATCTATCGGGAAACGCTGGACTGGCAGAAGTTTTTAGCCGAAGCCATCAGTGTCCAACTGAAATCGCGCAACCAGTAAAAGTTTCTGCAACCCATTACAAAGACCTCAACTTCTCCGGGTTAGCGTCATCTCGGGTTTCATGGGGAGACGACGATGACCGTCGGCCAGCTAGTTGCAGTGTCCGTGGTTGTCGCGTTCGGCGGGGGCCTCGGGGCGACATACCTGACGACCGACGGGCGCGTGCAGGCGACGCAATCGTTGGCGGTGACGGCCAAGGCGCAACCAGTATCTTTCCGACCATACACGATTTGCAGCGGCTCGAAGCGGGCCCACTGCGTTGTGGACGGGGACACCCTCTGGCATGAAGGCACGAAAATCAGGGTCGCAGATATCGATGCGCCCGAGGTTGGGGAGCCGAAATGCTCGTCTGAAGCGGCGCTTGGAGCCAAGGCCACCAGGCGGATGCTCCAGCTCGTGAATGCGGGACCGTTTGAATTCCAGGCGTGGCTAGGCCGCGACGAAGACAAGTACGGCCGCAAGCTGCGGGTGCTAGTCCGCGATGGCCGTAGCCTCGGCGATGTCCTTGTTTCCGAGGGCTTGGCACGGACCTGGAGCGGTCGGCGAGAGCCTTGGTGCTGAAATGATAGACCCCGCACTCAGCGGGGTCAGCAACACATATGACAAAGCGTGCGCTCGATCCGGGCTATGTCGTCAAGAATCTCCTCGCGTTCGGAACTGTCGGCCCATCTGAGGCGGTTGCGGAGATCGTCGACTTCACGCTCGAGCTGATCGGCGAGCTGGGCGTCGTCGTGCCGCCATGAGCGGCCCCATCTCGTCGCCATCGGTTCGGGCTGGGGCTTCCTTGGCATCCTTCTCCCGATCACTCGATATCCGGATACTCGATGTCTCCGAATTCATTCACATCGTACGCATAAGCCTGGTGCACCCGTAGTCCCTCGGCAAGCGCCGATTTGCGTGCGGCTCTGACCACGGGTTCGATCTTTCGACGGATGATGTGGGTTTCGAGATCGATGACGTTGGATGGCCGTCGCGCAGCGGGGCGGGTCGCTTCGTAGGCCGTGAGGCCGCGCACGTACCGCGTCATGCGCTCCTGCTGTGCGGGGGAATATCCCTGGTACGCCTCGATAGCCCAAAGCGCCAGAACCATTTCGTCGAGTTCTTCTTCCATCGTGATCTCCCTGCCGCTCCCCTGGCGGCTACAGACATTGTGTGACCGTCGGCGGCGAGGATCAAAATCGGCCGAAAGAACGCCGTGGTGCGGGCGGAAAGGAGCGGACCCCATGACCTAAGATGTCGTCGATAGCGGCGTTGAACAATTCAACGAGGTTCTGTGCAGGGGGCTCGTTGCGCGGCCCCATAAATTGCCTGACAAACGTGCTGGTCACGCCGTCGTAATCCTTCGACACCAGCTCGACGGTAGCCCGCGGCACGCCGTCGAGATCGCGGACAGAGTACAGTCCACACTTCGGGTTCTGGAGTTTCGCGTCGTACGAGCCGCTCCCTACGCAATGGCGCATTCGTGTACTTTCGACGTCGAGGGCGGCGGGGGACAGCAGTTCGACAACCGTGTATCCCAAACCGAGATCGGCGACGTGGCGCTCGTCGGCGGCCGTGAGGTCTCGCTTGGTCGTGCGTTGCGGATGTCGGCCACGCATGGATTTTACTGACTCGTTGTACAGCCCCTCGACAGTGCCGCATTTCATAAGTTTGAGCGGCCGACCTTTGTCGTCAACTCTAGCAAGCCAGCCGTGATGCTCCGCGCCCGCGAGCAGTAGCCAATCGATCACTTCGACGATTTCGTATTGATATGTGCCGAGGTACGTGTCGGCGAGGATAGTCCAACGTCTGTGCGTAGAGTCGAAGCTACGCATGTCGCGAGACGGCGACGGGGCATCTGCACCCGCATCGACATCGCGGTCGATCCGACGCGCCCATTTGATATAAAGCCTGCCGATCGACTCTGAGATGAGTTCGGGAATGATTTGGTTGACCATTCGCATCGGCTCGGCATCGAGTTCCCGGAGGAGGACCTTCAATCCGATCCGTTCGTCATCCGTGTATTCCATCATCGCGCTCACTCCCAATCGCGGTCGACATAGTCGTTGCGAACGATGATGTCCGGGCTCCATGCATAGAAAAAGCCGCCCGAAGGCGGCTCTGTCGAAATCTTGGTGAACGGGGTGCTCAGGCGGCTATGGCGATATCACCCGGGAGCTGGCCGACTGCTTTGTACGCGAGTAGCTGAGCGAACCTCTCAGTGCTGCAGTCTCCGATCCTGGCTTTCATCAACTGATCTATCGCAGAGGAGCGGTTAGCCTCATTGCTAGGAAGGAACTGCCACGAGCGCGACACTGTTTCGTGAAAGAACCGGATCATAGCAAAGTCCTCGAGTTCATCTCGGCTCAGTTGCGCGATGAACGCCTTCGTGAATTCGCGGCTCGAAAAATCCAGTTTCTGAGACAGTTGCTGCTGGCGTTCCCGGATGACATCAAAGATTACCGAAGGGCTTTTCTCGTTCTGCAATGCGATCATAAGTTCAGTCATCTAGTAATCTCTCCAATGAGCGAATGTCTTCCTAAGAAAATGGTTGCGTCATCGGCCGAATGACGCAATCCTTTTTGTATATTTCTTTGTATATTTTTCAGTCACCCAGAAATGCGATGAACCTCCACTTGAAGTCTTAGTCGATTCCGCGGTCGGCAGACCAGGACATTGCTTCCTGTTCGAGCGACGGATCGATGTCATGCTCTTTCGGGAGAAGTTTGACTCCCATTGATCCGCCTCCACCACGGAGCCTCAGACGGCGAGAGCGTAAGAGGTGACGTCGTAGTGTTGATAGCGGACGAGTTCGCCGGGGAGCTTGGCTTTAAGGTCTTCGATGGCCTGGTATCCCAAGCTCCTCAGGTCGACACCGTCGGCGGCGAGCAGCCACTCGTCAATATCGTCGAAATCGACGTCTCTATCGAGGAATTCCGGCGGCTCTTCGTCGACTCGCCAGAAATCCATACCGTAAAAGATGATAGCGTTCGCGTTGTAGCCCATGTTTCCCTCCCTCAGAACTTCGGCGTGTATGTTGGGCCCTCGCGCCTCGGTGACGCGATGATCCTGTCCACAAGAGTAGGTTCGTAAGCCGGCCGGCGGAAATCGCGGACGACGTTCTTGAGCATTTCTTCATGGACGTTCGCCCAAATCGTGTGGACGTCCGTCCAGGCCTGAAAAAGCGTCTTGCCAGTGCGTTGCGCACCACGTTCCTTATCCCCGGTCGGCTCGAGCCGAGCGAGAATCGGCCACCGCAGAGCGTCCGGGTCCTCCTGACAAACGGACATCGGAATGCCGCGCTGCGCACAGATGCAAGGCACAAAACAATGGGGAAGCCGAAGCCTCCCAATTCACTTGACGCCCCTTTGATATCTCCCGTTCCGGGTGGACCGGTCACTAGGCGAGGGACCCCTTACAGCCGATTGCAGAGTCCTGGCGATATGGTGGTGACGCGGCCGCACCGGTCAAATCGGGAAACTCCGTTTATCCGGGTAACGCCGATTCTCATTTGCGAAGTAATGGGGGGAAATCGGATAAACGCACTGAAATGCAAGGCAGGGATGACCGTCAGCGTGGGTCGGAGAAAAAAGATGACCCCAGCATCATCCGAAACCCAAAGTCACGCGACATACCGACGGCGCTTGATCAGCCGAGCAGTCAGAGCGATCCGGGACTGCTCGCGGTCGAGTGTGCGGACCTCGACCAGGTGGTCGATAGCGTAATCGAAAATACGGTTGAGCAGGCTGGACTTGAGGGCCTCGCCGTCGCCGTCCTTTTTGAGAGACCTCAGCGCCGCTTTGACGGCCGCCGATAGCGCCTCGTCTATCGCCGACGGTTGAGGCTTCCCGACAGCCTTGCGTCCGACCCTGGTGCGCTGAGCCGACGTCCGCTGGCGTTCCGTTGTCTTGTAGAATCCCTTTGGCATGCCCGCGATCTCCCCAAACGCCGTTTCAAACCCATGAAACGCCGTTTCGATGCAAGCGGCAAAATTGCGGCCGAGATACGCAGCCGCCGCAAGTCTTCTTAAATCAAGTTTGGGACATCCGTGCCCCATTCTCACATCATCTCAAAGCATGGCGAGTTTGATCCGACGGACGCGCGCTTCACGGCTCAACGCCGGATACGCCAAGTACTTCGGCTTGAGCGAGCGGTTGACGCATTCCGCTCGGATCGACATCGGAGCGCCGACTTGGAATGTGAAGACGTCTCCGAGTAGACGCTCGATCTCATTTGCCGTTTCCCCGCCGCGCTGGAGGAGGATCATCGCAACGTCGGCCAATGCCTGGCGCGTCGTGTCCGCATCCCTAAGCACCGTCTGCATTTCCGCTGACTTCTGCGCTATGGCTGCGCGACGATCACGCTGATGCCGTGTCTTCCGTGCGGTGCGTTCTTCCGGCGTTTCCCCGGAACGATCCTCCCGCGTCTTCCGACCGCGCTTTGATTTCGGCTTCGGCGGGGTACTATCGTCTTTGACCATGAGAGCCAACATCGCGACATCCATTGCGGTCAGTGCCGGGTCCTCAAGTAACGCTTCGATCATCGTGTCAGTCGCCATGTCGTTCTCCCCGTCGGCGTTTATATGATGAGGTTGCCGGACGGCGAAACACCGCACAATAGAAATCTACATGTAGATTTGCATTTTTTCGCGCTCCGAAACGACGGCTTCGCCCTCTTCGACAAAGGACTGCTCCTTGACCACAATGAACAGGGAAACCAGGTCGACAGGATACTGAACCCAGGCAATTAAGTCCTGCTATCGTCTGGCGCTACCGCTAAATGCTGTCGACCGCTTCGATTTCCGCTTGCTCCAGACTTCGCCGATATGCATGCTGACTAAACAAGAACAAGCGAAGCGCCACGCCAAAAATCTTCGCGAAGCCCTTGAAACCAGAATCTGGTTTCATCCGAACCCCTGGCTTCAAAGCGCTATCGCTACTCGGCTTCATTCCATTGAATACAGCGCGCACAATGAAACCCAGACTCCTTAATTAATACCACCGTCGAAGGTTATCGGACTTCTCAGCCCTGGACGATGTTCTTGGCCAGTCTCATAGATAAACTTGAAAATAGTGCTTGCGTGATGCTCCACCGACGGCAATCCTTGTGTGAACGGGGAGGCGATCTTGGAACTACAACAACCGACACAGCTGGAAGACATGGGCAAGCCGAAGCACAAGCTTCATGGCAAGCGCGGCCCTTTCCTGGAAGTTGTTGCGAAGTCGGGCGTCTCGACGAACTACATCTGGCAACGCTCAGGCGGCAAGATCATCCGCGGCGCTGACCGCAAAGGCATCAAGGCCAAGAACTTCTCCGTCGAGGCCGTACGCGCGAATGAGCAGACGTCGCCGAAATTCGAGGTGCCGCGGGTCGTCATCGAGACGATTCAGTTCGACATCAAAACCCTGAACGCTCAGGACGTTGCGATCTACTGGAGGCTCTTCGCGGAGGCGCGCTTCCAGGGTATTGCCGACGAGAACCACACGATCACGATGACGGCCCTGAAGGGCTATCTCGATAGCCCGCAGCGCGCGCGCATCATCGCTTCGATGCAGAAGCTGACGACCGTCTCGATGTCCATCCGCGTGAACCAGGCTGACGCCCATGGTCGGGTTTCCATGCCAATGCTCGAGGCCGTAGAAGTCTCTAAGGATACCGTAACTTTCCGTCTCCCGACCGTCCTCCGCAACGCCGTCCTGGCGAGCCGCGACTACGCATGGATCGACCTCAACGCCATCCAGCGCTTCGAAAGCAAGTTCACCGCCGCGATCTATCTCAAGCTCTGCTATGAAGCTGGCAAGCATCACAGCCGTCGCTCTGGCGTTGCCGAGAGCCGTGACGCATTCCGCGCGCGCCTGCAGATGCCGGAATGCACGAAGGCCAATGTTCTCGAGGGTGTGATCTCCCGGGTGAAGGCCGATCTTCTCGCTATCGACGGCCCGCGCCGCCGCTTCGACGTCAAGTTCGTCGTCGAACACCAGGGAGATATCCGCATCGAGGTCGGTACGGCAGCGCGGAAGCTGGCGGAAGTGAAGCCCAAGACGATGACGCTCAAAGCCGTCTTCGAGATCGTCGAAGCGAACAAGGGCGTTCTGGCGATCCCACGGAACCGCGACGCATCCATCGTTCGGTTCCGCCAGGCGGCAACGCTTCTCGACGCACCTGTTCGGTACGTTGCAGACAAGTGGCGTCTCGACGTCTACGGCGCCGCTGCATACCCGGACCAGGCGTTCGCTGGAATTTTCGGTCGCGACTTTATCCGGTTGATCGATGAGTTCGGGGCAGACGACATACTCGAATATTGGTTCAACAAGCGCGATTTCAGGGAGCTGGGCGGGGTCCGCAAGGTCGAAGACGTCGGCGTCGCGAAGCCGCGGAAGACCGCGACGGCGGTCGTTGAGGTCCTTGAGCCTGAGGTCTTCGAAACCGCCGCCGAGGACGATATCCTCGCGACCGGTCATTTCGACGACCATGACTATGGCATGCCAGAGTTCTCGGAGCCGACGGACTTCGTTGACTGCGACGACGCTGACATACCGTTCTGATCATTGATCGCACTCTATTAACCGGACACGCGGGCAGGTTGTTGACTGCAGACTCGGTGCCCGGCACAACAGCCTCAGAGTTCTGGAGCCGAAACACATGACCGCACTGCGAATAGCCGTAGCCGACTGACCGCCCGCAAGGGCCGCCACCGCTATCTATTCGCAGGAGTCACGATGTCCTATTTCCGCCGTAAGTTCTATTCGGCCGACCACCATTTTGGCCACGACCTCATGCTCACCCACCCAGGCCGCCCGTTCCCGTCTGTGGAAGCCATGGACGAGGCTCTTATCGACGCGTGGAACGCCGTCGTTGGCGACAGCGACATCGTCTATCACCTCGGCGATTTCAGCATGAACCTCGGCGACGAGGATCGTGTCCGTAACATCTTCGCTCGTCTCAAGGGTTCGAAGGTCCTGATCCTCGGCAACCACGATTACAAGCGCCCTAATGTCATCCACCCGACGCTAGCGCGGTTGGATTGGATGACGTCTCCGACGGCGACGCTCGAGACGACCGACGAAGGCCACCGCGTCTACCTGAGCCACTACGCGCACCGTGTCTGGCCGGGGGCGCACAAGGGGGCCTTCCACTTCTACGGCCACTCACACGGAAACCTGCCGCCGCAGGGCCGTAGCCGTGACGTCGGGGTTGACTGCGCCGACGTCGGCTATGCGCCGAGGACATTTTCCGAGCTGACGAAAGGGATGACGTGATGACAGGGGAGGACCTCAACGCGCTCTACGGAGCGATGATCATGCCGTCGGCACGTGTCGCCGTTCCAGAAGCATGGATGCCCGCTATCCACGAAGCGATGCAAGCGTTCGTGGGCTTGCCGCCCGATGTCCGCGCATTTTGTATCGTGACGGATATCGCAACGGATGCCGAAGGCGACTTGGCTTTCCACTGCGCGTTACTGCCTGATCATCTCGGTCCAGAGGGACTGCAGCTGATCCGCGAGATCACAGACCGCGCGCTGGAAGCGACGTCGGCAATCGGAGTTCGCAGCTAATGGAAAGTCTCATGTCACAAGTTATCGTCCACGCGCACCCGGACATGTTCATGTCGCCACCGCTCGTGGAAATCGGCGGGGGCTGGCTCGGCGTCGCCGAAAAAGTAATTCAAGACCTCAAGTCGCTACACCCGGGTCTACGCGTGGGGGCGATGTTCAAGGACAGCCAGGGAATGCTCCAGGTCGACGTGGCCTTCGAAGCTGGAGACTATGACAGCGATATCCTCGATCGTGTCCTCGAGATCACGTCTCAAGCGCGCTTGTATTCCGCATGGGCATGTCATGTAGACGGTAAGCCAGGATGGCTCGTAGACGCCCCCGATGGCCGCCGGCCTTTATGCCCTGCCTGCCAGAGGCGGCGCGGATTAAAGGGAATGCGGCATGCAGCATGATATTCATGACTTCGTCGGAGCCGCGGGCGAGTACGTCTGGTACTCCGTGAAATTCAACGCGGCGTGCCTGCCGCTAGACGTCGCGGTCCCCGGGGCGCTGCGCGGAGAAGTCGAGGCGTTGATCAAACGGTACGTCGAGGGCGCGCGGCTAACCCCGCACTGGTCGGCGGACGCGTACGAAGAACTCCGACCCCGGTTCGCCGAGCTGTGGACAGGCCGCCCCTAATCAGGCGGCCATTTTCTCGACTTCGTCCGCCACGATGACTTTCTTGTCTTTGTCGACGAAGATGGGTTGAGCGCGCCATTTTTCCCAGGCGTCGATGACGGCATTGCTCCACAGGAGCATCGCTTCGCCCTTGAGCTTCATGTGCTGAATATCGCCATAGCTTTCACCCGTGATCTTCGCGACTCTGTTTCGTGCCCAGACCTCAAACTGCGCATCGGTCATCTTCTTGTCCGGTTCGCCGAGATCGATCGTATGTGACAAGACAACAGACGCTCCGCCCGGAATACCCCATGTCTCCATCGCCGTCGTCAATGCCCGCCTGACATCGTGGGGTGACCAGTACTCAATGCCGTTTAGTGCGAGGAGATCGACAGCGTTCGGGTCGTCCTTTGCTCTGTCATCCCGGGCCGCGAGCCGCTGGAGGAATAGACGGGGAGCATTTCTGTCGATCTGTGCGTCATCGCCATCCTCGGAGGGGAATGCCCACTTCGAACCAATGTGTTTTGACTTGAGCATGAAGTGCGTCAGTACGTCGGCGGCACGGGGAGGGATAGGAAGGACGAAGCGCTTCCTGTTCTTCATGACCCCGTCTCGCCACATCGCCTGAAACCAGCCTTCTTCGCCCTTCGCCGTCCAGGGCTGGACATCCTCGTGCTGGAGGGCGAGCGCCGCTGTTACGCGCTGCGATGTGATCATGATCCAGACGAATGCCGAGAACACGTTGTCCCGAACTCCGTGCTGTACGCCAGTGCGTCCAGGTAGACGATGGTCGAGAAAATACTCGCCGAGGGCCAGGACCTTGCCGATCTCGTCGATGGTGGGCTGTCGATCTCGAGCGTTCATGACGCTGTCCTCGGTCAGCATTAGCCACCAGGGTTGGTGCTGCTCCATTCCGGACTGGCCCCGATGATGTTGATACGTGTAACCAAGGACGGTGCGAAAGCCGCGAACGGCCTTCTTCGCCATGGAAACACCCGAGACGCCGGAGTTCTCCCGTACGTCGTCACGGATGTCTTCAGCGATCTTCGAAGTCAATTTGGTGATAGGGAGCCCGATAACATCGACGAACTCGTCACGGCCAAAAACCGTCCGCACCTCGGCGGCATAGGTATCCTTGATAGGCTTCTTGTTGTCTGGTCTTGACCTTCTTTCGATCCAATTGTCGACGGCCTGCTGGAGGGTCCAGGCAGCCGCGTGCGCTTCCTCGCCGCGAGCGCGTGCAAGGCCCTTCTCCGCGGCTTCCAACGCCTTACGGGCATCGCGACGTCCGTAAACATCGAACACGCTGTAGTAGTTGGCGAGGAACGGCTTCACGATTTCGGGGTCCCGATCCCTTAGGGCGCGAACAATCTCGTTCAGGTTACGTGCTTCCTGAGGAGTAATAAGGCGGGTTTCAGTCATGCCCTTAGCCACCGCCGCGTATCCGATGGTCGTGCTGCCCTTGTATCGACTCACCCAAGCCGCCCGCTTGCCGATGACTCGAAGCTCGAGCGCTTTCCTTTCCGAAATGCTGTCCGAGTAAATCCGATCCCCTGCGGAAAACGGGTCAGCCAGAAAGCGCTTCATCCAACCCGTGGTGATGTCAGCTGGGAATGATGGGGTCGCTGCCATTCTTATGCTCCTGCGTGTTAGGCGCTTTTCATAACATCGCCATAACATTTGTCCAGTGTTGACAACGCCGAAAGGAAAGCCCGAATTCTCGGGGTTTCGATGGTTGGACCAACGAGGCGAGATCGCGGGAATGCAAAAAAGCAATATTTGACAGATACTTAATCGCAATCAGAATGATATATGGCGCGATTTTCTGAAGTGCGGTTGTAGCTCAGTTGGTTAGAGCGCAGGTTTGTGGCACCTGAGGTCGGAGGTTCGAGACCCCCCAACCGTACCATTTTCACTCTTCAAAATTTGATCGGTTCCGGGCGTGGATGATTTCTGCGCCCTTTTGCGTGGCCGTCGCTTGACTCGCGAAGAAAATAGGTAGATCGGTCTACATATTGAATCGAGGTGCGCGATGACCGAAAGAGTGCCGGCGCGGGAACGGCTGCTGAAGGCGGCTGCGGAACTGTTCTATCGGGACGGGGTAGGGGCGACGGGGATCGATACGATCACGGCCCATGCCGGCGTCGCGAAGATGAGCCTCTACAACAATTTCTCCTCCAAGTCCGAGCTGGTGAAGGCCTATCTCGATGCGCGGCTGGCGGAGTGGCACGAGTTGTATCGCCAGCGGCTCGCCAGCGCCGTCTCGCCGCGCGAGCGCCTGCTGGCGGTCTTCGATTCCTATGTCGACCATGCCGAACTCGCCTATGGCTGGGGTTTTCGCGGCTGCGGGCTTCTGAACGCCGCCGCCGAACTGTCCATCGCCGATCCCGGCCGGGCGACGGCCGCCTTGCAGAAGGAGGAGGTCGAGCAGCTCTTCCGGCAATATCTGACCGAAATGAAGCCTGACGGTGGTGCCGCGATCGATGAGACGGCGGAACATCTCTCCTTCGTGCTCGAAGGCGCGATGGCGCGTGCAGGGCTCGATGGGCATGACGGGCGGCTGAAAGCGGCGCGCAGGATCGCCATTTCGGTCATGGACAGCCTATGAGCGCCGCGGACCTCGCGACAGTGCCGCGCTCGGCCACACGCCTATGGGCGATCCTTGTCCTCGTGCTTCTCGAAGTGGCGCTGGTCGTGAGCTGGAGCGCCGGCTTCATCGGCGTTCGCTTTGCACACGATCACGCACCGATCTTCCTCATCCTGCTTTGGCGCAGCCTCGTCTCCGGGCTGGTGCTGCTGCCCTTCGCCCTGATGATGGGACCGAAAATCCGCGGCAAAGACATCGCCTTGCACATGCTGCTCGGCGCGCTCGCCATGGCCGGCTACCTGTCAGGCTTTGCGCTGGCGATTTCTTTCGGCGTGCCGACCGGCCTCGTCGCCCTCATCACCGACATGCTGCCGCTTGCCGTCGCCTTCCTGTCCTGGCCCATTCTCGGGCAGGCGCTCACCGCCCGGCAGTGGGTCGGCTCGTTCATCGGGCTTGCCGGCGTGATCATCGCGTCCGGCTGGTCGTTGGACATCGGCAACGTGCCGCTCTGGGCCTATGGCCTTCCCGTGCTGGGCACCCTGTCGCTGGCGCTGGCAACGCTCTTGCAGAAGCGTAGCGCGTCGAGCGCCATGCCGGTCTACCAGAGCCTGTGCATCCAGTGCCTGTCGGCGGCCGCGATCTTCGCCGTGCTCGCCTGGCACGAAGGTGGCGTGCTGCCGGTTCTCGATGTCGGCTTCATCGGCGGTATTCTTTGGCTGGTCTTCATCGCCACCTTCGCCGCCTGGAGCCTCTATTATCTGGCGCTCCAGAAATCCTCTCCCGCGCGGGTCACGGCCATCCTCTATCTCAGTCCGCCGGTGACGATGATCTGGGCTTGGCTGATGTTCGGCGAGCCGCTGTCCTGGGCGATGGCGGTGGGCCTGGCGGTGTCCCTCGTCGGCATCCTCATCGTTGCGAAATCGCAGGCGCCGGCTCATTCCTAGAGGGTCGTAAACCCTTCATTTACCACGCTTTTGACCGCAGTCCCGATTTGGCACTGTATTAGGAATCCGTTGACCACTGAACCCTAGGGTCTGACCTGTTCCTGTGTGGAACCGGTCCGCATGACGCGCTGCCGCGATGCAAATGGGGTTTTCATATGCACATGACGTGCGTCAAGTGGCTGGCGGTTCCCGCTGGCATGTTCGGGCTGTTCCTTCTCTGGCTGCCGATCAGCCTTCAGGCCCAGCTTATTCTCTCCTTCGCCGTGCTCGGCGTGATGTTCCTGGCGATGACGCGCCCGGCCAACACCACCTTCCGGCTCGTCACCTTCACCTTTGCCGGCATCCTCGCCATGCGCTACGCGTTCTGGCGCACGACGGAAACGCTGCCGAGCATCTACGAGCCGCTCAACTTCATCCCCGGCCTGATCCTGTATCTGGCCGAGATGTACTGCCTCGCCATGCTGGCGATCAGCTTCTTCATGCTGGCCGATCCGCTGAAGCGCAAAACTCCGGAGCCGGGCGAGGCCGCAAGCCTGCCCACCGTCGACGTCTTCATCCCGTCCTACAATGAGGAGCCCGAACTGCTCGCCGGCACGCTCGCCGCGGCAAAATCGCTGCTCTATCCGAAGGACAAGCTGAACGTCTACCTGCTGGACGACGGCGGCACGGAGGCCAAGCGCAACCACAAGGACCCGCGCATCGCGATCGCCGCGATCCGCCGCCACGAGCAGCTGAAGGCGCTCTGCGCCTCGCTCGGCGTGCACTACCACGCCCGCAAGCAGAATGACCACGCCAAGGCCGGCAACCTCAACGAGGGCCTCAAGGTCTCGAACGGCGAACTCGTCGTCGTCTTCGACGCCGACCATGCGCCGGTGCGCGAATTCCTGCGCGAGACGGTCGGCTTCTTCCGCGAAGATAAAAAGCTGTTCCTCGTCCAGACGCCGCACTATTTCCTGAATCCCGATCCGCTGGAGAAGAACCTCCAGACCTTCGCGCGCATGCCGTCCGAAAACGAGATGTTCTATTCGATCCTGCAACGCGGGCTCGACAAGTGGAACGCCTCGTTCTTCTGCGGCTCGGCGGCGGTGCTGCGGCGCTCGGCGCTGGCGTCGGTGAATGGTTTTTCCGGCCAGTCGATCACCGAAGATTGCGAGACGGCGCTGGCGCTGCATTCCAAGGGCTGGCACAGCATTTACGTCGACAAGCCGCTGATCGCCGGTCTCCAGCCGGAGACCTTCGTGTCCTTCATCGGCCAGCGCGCCCGCTGGTGCCAGGGCATGTTGCAGATCCTCATCCTCAACCGGCCGTTCCTCGCCAAGGGCCTGACGCTCGCCCAGCGCATCTGCTATGCCGGCATCAACCTGTTCTGGCTGTTCCCGCTGTCGCGGCTCGCCTTCGTCTTCTCGCCGCTGCTCTACATCTTCTTCTCGCTGGAAATCTACCAGGCGAACATCCTCGAATTCGCCTCCTATGCGGTGACCTATCTCATCGGCTCCTTCGCCATGCAGAGTTACCTTTACGGCCGCGTGCGCTGGCCCTGGGTTTCCGAACTCTATGAATATGTCCAGTCGGTACTGCTCTTCGGCTCGATCCTCAGCGTGATCCGCAATCCGCGCAAGCCCACCTTCAACGTCACCGCCAAGGGCCAGACGCTCGACCGCAGCATGCTTTCGCCGCTGGCGCGGCCCTATTTCATCATCTTCTTCGTGCTCCTGGCCGCCGCGCTTTATTCCGGCTACCGCTTCCTGACGGAGCCGGTCGCGACCGAGCTTTTGACGATCGTCGCCGGCTGGAACCTCATCAATCTCGGCCTTGCCGGTGCGGCCCTCGGCGTCGTCGCCGAACGCCGTGAGCTGCGCCGCAACCAGCGTCTGCCGGTCAAGCGCCATGCGCTGATGAAGATCGACGGCAAGCTCAACAACATCATCATCCAGGATGCGTCGTCCGGCGGCATCTCGGTGGAGTTCGTCGAAAAGGCGCCGGAAATCGATCTCGAAACGCCGCTCGAAGCGACGATCCAGCTTCGCCGCGCCGGCCAGATCATCGCCTTCGACGTGATCTGCCGCTCCAGCCGCACGGCCGGCGAGGGCGCCATCTACGGCTTCGCCTACAAGGAGCGCACGCCGGAGACCTTCATGGCGATCGCCGAGTTGATGTTCTCCGACCAGGCGGTCCTCCAGGAACGGCTCGTGCGCCGGCAGGTGCGCCGCAGCTTCTTCTGGGGCACCTCGCGCTTCGCGCTCTGGAGCGTCCGCGAGACGTTGCGCGCCCTGCAATATTCAGCCGGCCTCATCCGCGAAAGCGCCGTCAAATCCTTCGCCGATGCCCCCATCGTGGTGAAGGAAAACAATGCCCAGATCCCCGGCCGCGCCGTCGAGCTGCCGCCGGTCCTCACAGGAACCCAGGCCTATGGCTAAGACATCTCTCCTCGCAATGCTGGGCCTTTCGCTCCTCGTCGCCTCGGCCGGTGCCGGCCGGGCGGAAGGGCTGGTGGCCGACAGCGTCAAGCCGCTGCTCGAAGGCACGGCGCTGTCCGGCGGCCTGCTTCCCGAACCCGTCGAGACAAAGAAGGTCGAGCAGACGGCGGACAAGACCCTCGTGCCCTTCGAGCAATCGGCCGACACCTATACGCTCGCCGGCGAAGACGATGTCGCGACCTTCACCTTCGCGCTGGATGGCCCGCAGGTCTCCGCCGGCGGCACGCTGAACCTCGCCTATATCAACGCTGTCTCCGTGCTGCCCGATACGGCGAAAATGGATGTCGAGGTCAACGGCCGGGACGTCGGCAGCTTCGCCATCGCCTCGCCGAACGGCACGCTGACGGAGAAGATCGCCGTCGCCTCCGAATTCCTCAAGGCCGGCCGCAATGTCGTGCGTCTGCGCGCCCGGCAGCATCATCGGGTGGATTGCTCGCTCGATGCGACCTATGAACTCTGGACGAAGCTCGATCCGGCATCGAGCGGCTTTGCCACCAGCCAGTCGGCAGGCTTTGCCGATTTCGACAGCCTGCTGGCCGTCCGCCGCAATACGGCGCATCGCACGGATGTCCGTATCGTCGTTCCCGGCGCCCTGAGTGCCGAAGCGCTGAATGAGGTCGCGCCCGTCCTGCAATCGCTCATCCTCTTCCTGAACCGGGATGATGTGAGCGTGTCGGTTGCGGATAGGCCGGGCACCGGCCCGGGCATCGATCTCGTGATGGCGATGGACCGCGGCGGCGCCGCAACGCTGTCCAAGCTCGGCCTTTCGAGCGCGCCTCGCGGTCTTTCCGTCCAGTCCGGCGCCACGGCGGACCGGGCGACCGTCGTCCTGCGCGCCGCCAATCTCAACGACGTGAATGCGGCCGTGCTCGCCGCCGTGAAGGGGCCACTCGCCGATGGTCTGAAGTCCGGCATCTTCGAGAAGGGCAGGGGTGTGCTCACGGTCGATGCCGGCGAACGGCGCATGCTGAAGGAAGCGGGCTATGAGACCCGCGTCTTCTCCGGCCGCCTGTCGCGCAACGATTTCGCCGTCGAAATGCCGGCGGATTTCTACGCGGCCGAATATGCGACGCTCGACCTGCGCCTGCATGCCGCCACCTCGCCGGGCCTCGACCAAACCGCCCAGCTCCTCGTGCGCGTCAACGACAAGGTCGTGAAGAGCTATCCGTTCCGCAATCGCGAGGGTGAACAGTTCGACGGAAAGCGCATCGAACTGCCGCTGCGCGCCTTCCGCCCCGGCGTCAACCGCGTCGAACTGCTCGCCGAATTGCCGGTCACAGCCGATGCCGCCTGCCGGCCGGAGGAGCGCGACGACGGCAAGCCGCGTTTCATCCTGCTCGACACGACGGCAATCGAGGTTCCGGCACTGGCCCGGGTCGGCCGGCTTCCCGATCTCGCGGCGCTCGCCGGCAAGGCCTATCCCTATGGCGGCGGCAAGCCCTTCGATCTCGTCATCGACCGGGCGGACAGCCAGTCGGTCGGCGCCGGCCTCACCCTGCTGTCGCGCCTGACCCTTTCCGCCCGTGCGCCGCTGACCGCGAAGATCGCCATCGGCACGCCCACGGAAGGCACCGGCCGCGATGCGCTCGTCGTCTCGTCGCAGAACGATTTCGCCGAACTCGGCGCCACCGACAAGGCATCCTTCCCGAGCGAAACGGATATCAGCGCCTCCGTCGCGGCCCTGCTGGAACCCGATCCGGTCGTCACCGCATCGGTCTCCGACACCGCCACCGGCAACGAGACCGCGGACCTGCTGCAAGCCTTCCACAATTCGACGGCGGCCGGCGAGGGCGACCTGTCCTTCGGTTCGCGTGCACAGCTCTGGCTGTCCGCCGCCACGAAGAGCTTCGGCCGCTGGCTGAGCTACCAGGGGGACGACGCCGCGCGCGTCGCACCGCATGGCGCAGATTCGCTCGTAACGCTCTCGCAGATGCGCTCGCCCGATGGCCTCTCCACCTGGACGGTGATCAAGGCGAGCGCGCCGCGCGATATCGAGGCGGGCGTGAACCGGCTTGTCGAGCCCGCCATCTGGCGCGACCTCGATGGCGGCACCGCCACCATCGAGACGGCGAGCCTGTCGCTCGTCAGCCTGCCGGCGGCGGAGCGCTACATCGCCGATCTCCAGGATCGCAGCCCCGGCAACCTGCGCCGCGTCGCGGCCGCCTGGTTCTCCGACAATTTCCAGATCTACGTGCTGCTCGTGCTCGCCTGCCTCGGCATCTTCGCCGTCTGGCTCGGCATCACGGTGCCGAGCAAGGGCGTGAGGTCCGACCGATGAGAGCGATTTTCCTTGTCCCCCTGTTGCTTGGCTCCTCCGCGCTGGCCGGCGAAACGAAAGCCGGCCCCGGTGAGGTCGAGCTTGCTGCCCTCTATTATTATGCCGAGCAGAAGCAGCAGGATCGGCTGGAGGCCGAGACGAACCGGCTGCGGCTGAAATATCCGGATTTCGTCGTGCCCGCCGACGTCTATTCGCCGGCCGCCCGGCAGGTGGATGAAAGCACGCTCTGGGCGCTCTACGAGAAGAACGACTTCCTCGGCATCGATGCCGAGATCGGCCGCCGCCAGTCGGAAAACCCGGAATGGCGCCCGAGCGAGGATTTTTCCGGCAAGCTCGCCCGCCGCAAGCAGCGCGTCGACATGATGGCCGCCACCGCCCGCAAGGACTGGATGGGCGTCATTGAAGCCGCCAAGACGCTCGATCCGTCGACCGAAACGGAAGTCGATCTCGTCTGGATGCTGCTCGATGCCTATGCGCAGACCGGCGCCAAGGATGCGCTGACCAATGTCTATCGCGGCCTGCTCTTCCGTGAAGGCGACAAGCGCCTGCCGGATCAGCAGCTCCTGACGACCCTGCAGAAATCGACGCGAGATTTCTCGGCCGGGGACGTGCGCAAGGCGATGGGCCTGCTTGCGACCTCGCCTCTGCTCCAGGCCGGCCTGCAGCCCGTCGAGCTGGACCTGACCCGCAAGGAGGTCGCCGATTTCAATGCCGACGAGAAGCGCCAGACGCCGATCGGCGAAGGCGAAGTCGGCAAGCTGCGTCTGGCTGCCGAGAAGGGCGACCGCCCGGAAGACCTCGCGCTGCTCGGCTGGTATGATCTGAAGCTGAAGGCGCCGGAAAGCGCCGAGCGCTGGTTCAAGGCGGCGCTCGTCAAGCATCGCGATGAGAACGATGCCAAGGGCCTCTATCTCTCGCTTGCCGCGCAGAACAAGCAGGACGAGGCCTACGCCGTCGCGGAACAGTATCTGGAGGACCTTTCGGGCGATCCGGAATTCCTGATGAACGCGCTGTCGCTGCGCTTTTCCAAGCCCGACCAGCCGGATGCGGACGTGAAGACCGTCACGGCCTACAGCAACGCCATCCTCGCGACGTCGAATGCCGACCATGCCGAAATCCTCGCCTGGTACGCCTATAATTCCCGCCAGTACGAGGCGTCGAAAGCCTGGTTCGCAAAGTCGATCGATTGGGAAAGCGCGCCGGTGCGGGTCAAGGGCCTGGCGCTCAGCTTGCTGCGGCTCGGCGAGAAAAAGGACTATGCGGCGCTCGAAGGCGAATATCGCGACATCTACCCGGATATCTGGGCGGAGATAAAGGTCGCGACCCCGCCGAAGGGCCGCCGCAGCATTGCCATCGACATGCCGGTCGCCTCCACGGGCGGCGGCAACGGCTATCTTGCGCATTTCAAGGCGAAGCGGTTCAGCGCCTGCATCGAGGACATTTCCGCGATGGAAGCGCGCGGCGCGGTGTCCTCGGATGCCATGCTCATCAAGGGCTGGTGCCATCTCGGGCTGAACCGGCTTGCCGATGCGCGCAACGCCTTCGAGGCGGCGCTTGGCAACAGCCGCATGCAGGCCGATGCCGCCTATGGCGCCGCACTCACCCTGCTGCGCGGCCGCCTGACGGATGATGCCGAGGCGATGATCGGCATGTATGCGCTGTCGGAAAAGCGGGACCGTGAAGTGCGGGCCGAAATCTACTTCCAGCGCGCCCGCTCGGCCTTCGATCACAAGCAGTACCAGCGCGTGCTCGATGCACTGAACGCGCGCGCAGGCCTTGTCGCCGAACCCGCCGATCTCAGCCAGCTTCGCGGCTGGGCGCATTACCATCTCGGCCATCGTGCGGAGGCGCAGGCCGTCTTCGCCCGGCTGAACACGCATCTTTATGACCCGGCGGCCGCGCGCGGCCTCGCCATCTCCTCCGATTACCCCACCCGATAGGTTTTTCATGCGCTGGCTGCTTCTCGCCGCACTTCCGTTCCTCGCCGCCGGCTGCACCGCGGTGCACGACCCGTTCCTCGAAACGGGTGCCATCCGGCCGGATGCGCCGCCGATCTCGACAGAAGTGTCTCCGGAATTCGCGGCCGCCTATCTACCGTCGATCTCCGGCCGCATCGAAAGCGTGCGTCAGACCGTGCGCGGCGAGTTCTTCGAGCAGGCGATCGTCTATTCCAACGCCACAGTATCCGCCGGCGAAAATGTGCTCACCGTGCGCATCGGCACGCCGTCCGAAGGCGTCACCTTCCTGCGCGCGCCGACACGCCGCGCCATCCTTGCGGAAATGCGCCAGGCATTGCCCGGCGTCGCCATGACGATCGATGCCGCACCCGGCCAGAACATGCACGGCATCTACGGCTATGCCACCGGCCCGCTCGGGAAATCCGGAAGCTGCCTCTACGCCTGGCAGTTCGCAAAGCGCGTCTCGCCGGTGCGCGAAACGGCGATGGGCCGGATCGGGGCCGGCAATTATTCTGCGCAGGTGCGCCTGCGCTTCTGCCATCCCACCATGCCGCAGGAACGCATCGCATCGCTGATGGCCGGCATGCGGCTGAAGCCGGTGACGCGCGATACGTTCGACATGCTGAGCTATGCCGGCGGCAGCGGTTATGGCCGCAGCCAACCGGTGCTCACCCGCGCCGAGCCCGTGGCGACCGTCGAGGATGATGTCGAGGTCCGCAGGCCAAAACGTCGCGTGGTGGAGGAGAAGCGGGCGGAGGAGCCGGCCATCATCCGCAATGCCGTGCGCGTTCCCCTGCCGGGCGAGGCCACGCAGGAAAAGGTGAAAGTGGCGGTTGTCGAAAAGCCGGTGGAAGAGGCAGCGGTGAGCGCGCGGGCGAAAAGGGCGCTGGTGCCGCTGCCCGGCGAGTAAGCCTCAGAGAAAGATCTCGTGCTCCTGCCGCACGAGTTCCTGCACGAATTCCGCAACGGTGCGAACGCGCACGAGATCCCGCGCGCTCTCGTGCCAGGTCGTCCAGTAGGCGCGGCGGATCGCGTTGGCGGGCAGCAGGCGGACGAGTTCGCCGTACTGCCGGGCGATATAATCGTGCAGGATGCCGATGCCGGCGCCGGAGCGCACGGCTTCCGTCTGGCCCGTCGCGCTGGAAATCTCGAAGCTCGCATCCCAGCTGCGCATGATCTCGCCGGTGAAGTTGAGCGAGGCCGTGAAGATCAGGTCTTCCACATAGCCGACCCGTCGATGCGCCTTCAAGTCCTCGACGGTCTCCGGCGTGCCGTGTTCCGCAAGGTAGTCGCGCGAGGCATAGAGCCCGAGCGTATAGTCCGTGAGCTTCGAGGAGACGAGGCGGCCCTGTTCCGGCCGCTCCAGCGTGATCGCGATATCCGCCTCGCGCTGCGACAGCGAGAAGGAGCGCGGCACCGGCACGAGTTGGATCTTCAGTTCCGGATGCCGCGCCGTCAGCCGCCCGAGCCGCGGTGCCAGAAAGGAAACGCCAAAACCATCCGGCGCGCCGACGCGCACGGTGCCGGCGACGGCGGTGTCGATACGGCCGATGCTCGCCTGCGCCGCCAGCATTTCCGTCTCCATCCGCTCGGCCGCGCGCAAAAAAACCTCGCCTTCCGCCGTGAGGTCGCAGCCATTGGTGCGGCGGATCAGGAGGCGCGTCTTCAGTGCTTCCTCCAGCGCGCTGACACGCCGGCTGAGTGTTGCATGGTTGACGCCGAGGCGGCGGGAGGCGGCGAGGATCTGGCCGGTGCGGGCAACCGCGAGGAACATGCGTGCGTCATCCCAGTTCATACCGGCCTCCGACTTCAATTTTTGCACAACGGTTCCTTATATGAGGTGATTGAGTTGTGCAAATTGAAGTGCGATGATCCTCTCACAACAACGGAGGAGCTCCCCATGTACGAGATCGGCCATTTCATCCACGGCAAGAAGGTCGCCGGCACCAGCGGCCGCACCGCGAACGTCTTCAACCCGGCGACGGGCGAAGTCCAGGCGACGGTGGCACTTGCCAACGATGCCGACCTGCAGGCCGCAATCGACAGCGCGCTTTCCGCGCAGCCGAAGTGGGCCGCCACCAACCCGCAGCGCCGCGCCCGCGTCTTCATGAAGTTCGTCGAGCTTCTGAACCAGAACATGGACGAATTGGCCGTTCTGATCTCCCGCGAGCACGGCAAGACGGTCGAGGATTCGAAGGGCGACGTTATCCGCGGCCTGGAAGTCTGCGAATTCGTCATCGGCATCCCGCACCTTTCCAAGAGCGAATTCACCGAAGGCGCCGGCCCGAACATCGACATGTATTCGATCCGCCAGCCGGTCGGCATCGGCGCCGGCATCACGCCCTTCAACTTCCCGGGCATGATCCCGATGTGGATGTTCGCGCCCGCCATCGCCTGCGGCAACGCCTTCATCCTGAAGCCTTCCGAGCGTGATCCGTCCCTGCCGATCCGCCTTGCCGAACTGATGATCGAAGCGGGCCTTCCGGCCGGCATCCTCAACGTCGTCAACGGCGACAAGGGCGCGGTCGACGGCATCCTGGCGCATCCGGATATCGCCGCCGTTTCCTTCGTCGGCTCCACGCCGATCGCCCGCTACGTCTATGGCACGGCCGCCGCGAACGGCAAGCGCGCCCAGTGCTTCGGCGGCGCGAAGAACCACATGATCATCATGCCCGATGCCGACCTCGACCAGGCCGCCAACGCCCTCATGGGCGCTGGCTACGGCTCGGCCGGCGAGCGCTGCATGGCGATCTCGGTTGCCGTCCCCGTTGGCGAGGAAACCGCCAACCGGCTGATCGAAAAGCTGACGCCGATGATCGAGAGCCTGCGCATCGGCCCCTATACCGATGACAAGGCCGACATGGGTCCGGTCGTCACCAAGGAAGCCCAGGCCCGCATCCTGAGCCTCATCGACAAGGGCGTGGAAGAAGGCGCCAACCTCGTCGTCGACGGCCGCGGCTTCAAGCTCCAGGGTTATGAAGACGGCTATTTCGTCGGCGGCTGCCTGTTCGACAACGTCACGCCGGACATGGAAATCTACAAGACCGAAATCTTCGGCCCGGTCCTCTCCGTCGTCCGTGCCAAGAACTACGAGGAAGCCCTCGACCTGCCGATGAAGCACGAATACGGCAATGGCGTCGCGATCTACACCCGTGACGGCGATGCTGCCCGCGACTTCGCCAGCCGCATCAACATCGGCATGGTCGGCGTCAACGTTCCGATCCCGGTTCCGCTTGCCTACCACTCCTTCGGCGGCTGGAAGTCCTCGTCCTTCGGCGATCTCAACCAGCACGGCACGGACTCGATCAAGTTCTGGACCCGCACCAAGACGATCACCAGCCGCTGGCCGTCGGGCATCAAGGACGGCGCCGAATTCGTCATGCCGACGATGAAGTGATGCTTCCGCACTGATGGAATTGAAGGGGCTCCCGTTTCGGGGGCCCTTTTTGCATTGCCGATTTTTTGTGCTTTGCGAAGAATAGCCGGCTAGCCCGGCCCGTTAAGCCCTCGTGTTCTATGCATTTGGAAGGGGCAAACAATATGTCATTCGCAGCATCTGCGCAGCCCGCCGCACAGGCGAGCGGCTTTCACCGGATTACGTTCACCGGCAGGGCGTCTGAATATTTCGGCATCTGGATCGTCAATGTGCTGCTGACGATCATCACGCTCGGCATTTATTCGGCCTGGGCGAAGGTGCGCCGCAATCGATACTTCTACGGCAATACCGTGCTGCTTGGCCGGTCCTTCGAATACCATGCCAAGGGCCTGCAGATCCTCATCGGCCGCCTCATCGTTCTCGGCGGTTTCGTCGTGCTCAACGTGATCGCAGCCCTTGTGCCGATCCTGGTGCTGCTGCCCACCCTCGTCGTGCTGATCGCGCTGCCGTGGCTCGTTGCCAAGGGCCTGCGCTTCTCCGCGCGCGTCACGAGCTACCGCAACGTGCGCTTCGATTTCGTCGGCGGTGCCGGTGGCGCCTTCAAGGCCTTCATCCTCGGCAGCCTGCTCGCCGTCATCACCATCGGCATCCTGACGCCGCTCGCCAGCCGCTGGGTCTCGCGTTACGTCGGCTCGAACCTGCGCTACGGCGGCAAGGCCTTCGATACCGATCCGCAGCTCGGCGCGATCTACAAGTCCTGGCTCCTGTCGCTGCTCATCGTCGTGCTCGGCCTCGGCATCATCGCGCTTTTGGCCTTCCTCAACCTGCCGATCATCCTGTCTATGATCGAGACGCCCGGCGCGCTGACGCCGGAGCAGCAGATCCCGCTCTTCATCGCGGGCACGATCGCCTATATCACGCTCTTTGCCACCTTCGGCATTGCCGGCCTGTTCTACCGCGCGGGCGTGCGCAACATCGCCTATTCCGCCACGACCTTCGATGGCCAGCACCGGCTGATGAGCGATGTCTCGCGCACCCGCTACACCTGGATCGCCATTTCCAACGTCCTGATCACCATCCTGACCTTCGGCCTGATGCGGCCCTGGGCGGCGGTGCGCATGGCGCGTTATACCTGGGAGCACACCGGCATCACCTTCACGGGCGATATCGGCGAGCTGTTCAGCCGGATCGAGGCCCAGGGGTCGGCCGTCGGTTCCGAGTTCATGGACTTCGAAGGGTTCGATTTTGGCTTCTGAGAATGTTGCCATCGCCGGCGGTGATTGGCACCCCGCCGGTTCCAGCCGCTCGGTCGAGGCGCGCCTCGTCGAGCGGGCCGGCGAGATCGTCGCCGTGCCGGCCGGGGGCGAAAAGCCTCTTGCCGGTGCCGGCCTCTCCTGGGTGGAGATTTCCAGCCGCGTCGGCGCCATCCCGCGCCGCGTGACCTTTCCGGACGGCTCGGTCTTCGAGACCTGGGACAATGACGGCATCGACCGTTATCTCGCCGCGCGCGGCAAGGGCGGTGCCGGCATCGTGCACTGGCTGGAGCAGTTCAAGCTCCGCCTCATTCTCATCGTTCTTGCCGCCTTCCTGCTTGGCGGCGCGGTCTATCGCTGGGGCGTGCCGGCCCTTGTCGAAGTCGCGATCCTGACGACCCCGCCGATCGTGCCGCAGCTGATGGCGCAGGGCACGCTCGAAGCACTCGACCAGACGACCTTCTCGCCGACGAAACTTGCTGAAACACGCCGCAAGGAAATCGCAGACGGCTTTGCACGCATCGCCGCGCAGTCGCCGCGCGGTGCCGGTGCCTACAACCTCAATTTCCGCGATGGCGGCCTGATTGGCCCGAACGCCTTCGCGCTGCCGGATGGCACGCTGGTCATCACCGACCAGCTCGTCGAGCTGGCGGCCGGCGACACCGAGATGATCGTCGGCGTGCTGGCGCACGAGATCGGCCATGTCGAGCTGGAGCACAGCCTGCGGCAATTCTACCGCGCCGCCGGCATGACCGGCCTCATCATGCTGATCGCCGGCGATGTCGGCTCTAGCGTCGAGGACGTGCTGGTGCAGGGCGGCGGCCTGCTGGCGCTGTCCTATTCGCGCAGCGCCGAAGCCGAGGCCGACCGGCGGTCGGTGGAGCTGATGGCCAAGGCCGGCTACGACCCGACGGCGATCGCCCGCTTCTTCGGCCTGCTGGAGGAAAAGCTCGGCGACAAGGGGGATACCAACATCCTCTCCACCCATCCGGGCACGCCGCAACGCAAGAAGGACATCATCGACTATAGCCGGATCATTTCCGGCCAGTCGGACCCGGACCTGCAATGAAATGAAAACGGCGGCCATCGGCCGCCGTTTCCTTTGAGTGCTTTAAAGCCGTGGCTTACTGCGACGGGCCGTCGTTGTAGCCGATCTTGTCGACCAGCTCGGATGCCTTCTTGCGGTTGGCCGCGATGTCGACGAGCGGCAGTTCGTCAGCCTTCAGCGTGCCGAAGGACTTCACCACGTCGGAGGGCTCGGCACCCGGCAGGACCGGATATTCGTAGACCTGCTCGGCATAGATCTGCTGCGCGGTGCCGGCCGACAGGAATTCCATCAGCTTCAGCGCATTGTCCTTGTTCGGGGCGTTCTTGGCGAGCGCCATGCCGGAGACGTTGACGTGGCTGCCGCGGTCGCCGGCGTTCGGGAAGAGCACCTTGATGGCGGCGGCCCAGTCCTTCTGCTCCGGCTCCTTCTCGTTGGTCAGCATCAGGCCGACATAGTAGGAGTTGCCGAGTGCCAGGTCGCATTCGCCGGCGAGGATCGCCTTGGCCTGGTCGCGGTCGCCGCCGTCCGGCTTCTTGGCGAGGTTGTTCTTCAGGCCCGTCAGCCATTCTTCGGCCTTCGCTTCGCCGTGATGGGCGATCATCGAGGCGGTCAGGCCGATATTGTAGGAATGCTGGCCGTCACGGGTGCAGATCTTGCCCTTCCACTTCGGGTCGGCAAGCTCTTCATAGGTGATTTCGTTCTGGGCGACGCGGTCCTTCGAAGCGTAGACGACGCGCGAGCGCGTGGTGAGGCCGAACCAGTTGCCGTCCGGATCGCGATACTGCGCCGGGATGTCCTTGTTGATGACGTCGCTCACGACAGGCTGCGTCACGCCGCCGTCCTTGGCTTCGGTCAGGCGCGCGATATCGACCGTGAAGATGACGTCGGCCGGCGAGTTCGCGCCTTCCGCCTGGATGCGCTCGACAAGGCCCTTGTCGAGGAACAGCACGTTGGCGGTGATGCCGGTTTCCTTGGTGAACGCATCGAGCAGCGGCTTGATCAGGTCCGGCTGGCGATAGGAATAGATGTTGACTTCACCCTCCGCATGCGCGGGCAGCGCAAGTGCCAGGGCGGCGGTGGAAAGCGTGAGGGCGGTGAGGGCGTTCTTGAGCAGTGGCATTGTGTCCTCCTGAGTGCATTTATTCTTAACTGCTAAAGTCGTGTTTAGCGGCTTGCCCCTCGCAGTCAACCATGTCACCACTGGCATAACATGATTGTGATTTTCCGCTTTTCTGAAATTGCGCGTTTTTGGAATTGTTCTAAACGACGATCTGCCCTATATGTGGTGCCTATCAAAACCCGGATTCGGAGTTCCCGATGCGTTTGACGAAACAAACCAACTATGCCGTGCGCATGTTGATGTACTGCGCGGCGAATGGTGGAAAGCTCAGCCGTATTCCGGAAATCGCCAAGGCCTATGGTGTCTCGGAACTTTTTCTGTTCAAGATCCTCCAGCCTTTGACGAGGGCCGGCATCATCGAGACCGTGCGCGGCCGCAACGGCGGCGTGCGCCTGCCCAAGCCCGCAAGCGAGATCACCCTGTTCGACGTCGTGCGGGTGACGGAAGATTCCTTCGCCATGGCCGAATGTTTCGAGGCCGGCGAGGTCGAGTGCCCGCTGGTCGATAGCTGTGGCCTGAACTCGGCGCTGCGCAAAGCGCTGAACGCCTTCTTCGAAGTGCTTCAGCAGTACACGATCGACGATCTCGTCAAGGCACGCCCGCAGATCGGCATGCTTCTCGGCCTGGAAACGGCCTTCGTCCAGCAGCCCGCTGCCTGACCGACCGGCGCCCGACAAATGGCGCCGGGTTCATTCCCCGGCGCTGACGTCGCGCTTTACATATTCCTGCAGAATGAATTCGATGGCCGTCGGATCGAGCTCGGCCTTGTCGATGCGGAAGTCGACGCCGTAATCGTCGATCTTCTGGAAATAGGCGTCGTTGATCGACGACGAGATGACGCCGATAGGGCCGATATAGCCAACGCGCCGGAGCTCCGGCACCGTCTCGCGAAAATCCGCCTGCGGCTGCAACCGGTTGTCCATCAGGATCATGTCGAGCGGCACGCCGGACGAGCGGATGAAATCGAGCGCGCCTTCCACCGTTTCCACATAGTCGAGCGTGATCGCATAGCTTGCGACCTTGCGCATCAGCGCGCTGAGGATGACGTTTTCCGCAGGATCGTCATCGACGAGCAGGATATGCACTTTTGCTGTCATGGCCGTAGCTGAACCTGGTTGCATCAAAGAGGCTGCCGGCCTCGAAAAACCGCCGTTACTCTCATCCAGACCGCGGCCATTAACAAGTCCCTAACTCTGCTATCGGTGGCAGGGCGCAGCTGTTTTATGAGCGTCATTGAATAATCTGCTCGCGGATCGCCTTGGCGACCATCTGCGTGCGGTTCACCACGTCGAGCTTCTTGAGGATCGTTGCGGTGTGCGAGTTTACCGTATGCTCGGAAACCGAGACGATGAGGGCGATCTCGCTCGCCGTCTTGCCGTAGGAGATCCAGCGCAGGATTTCCGTCTCGCGCGGCGTCAGGCCCATGCCGGCCTTGTTGGCGAGCACTTGGCGGTAGAAATAGTCGAAGGCGCAGTTCGCCTCGTAGGCGATCTCCAGATGTTCGGTGCGTCCGATGTCCTCGCCGTCGCCAAGGAAGAGCACGACATAGCGCGTGCCGGCGATGGAGTGCACGGGAATGGCGAGCGCCATGTCGAAGCCGATCTGGTCAAGGAAGTCGACGCCCGCAGCGCCGTTTTCCGGCGCGTCGGTGCCGAGCCACACGGTCGAGATCGTCGACTTGTAGAAGCTCTTGAAGATCGCGGAATCGTTGATGCGGTGGCGCTTGTCGTAGGTCTCGGCAAGGCCGGCCGGCAGGTCGTGCAGCACGAGGCGGCTCGAAAGCATGCTGGTCTCGTGTTCGTTGGCGAGCTGCAGCACCCCGAAATGCTCGAAGCCGTAGCGCAGCGCCATCGTATGGAAAATACGAAAGAAGTCGACGCGATTGAGAGCTTTCTCAAGATCGCTTTCGAAGCCATATCGCCGGTAATGTTTGTTCAACACAGGCACGTGGTCTCTACCCCCGGATTCCACGCGTGCAAATCTAGCGCCGCAATCTCTGGCGGCAAAGGGTTTTACCGGACAATTTCGCGAAGAGCGGACACTTTTTTGCCATCCGCTTGCCAAGGTGCTGAAAATATTGGGAAAAAATGTAAGGTAGGCTGCCCTTCGCTTTTGACGTTTCGCTCCGCCGCCACGGTGCGAAACAGCGAAGGGCAGCCTCCCTTGCCTCGATGTCCTAATATGGCACGCCTGCCGTGTCGTCGCCATCGGGGCAGGTGGGGATTGACAGGTCCCGCGGCGCCTGATTCGCGGCACTTTTGAAGGCGTTTCTAATGCTGTGGAGAATAATGTTCCGTGGTTTTTTCCGTTTGGACAAATTTGTTCGCGGACTTATTGCAATCCTGCGGCAAATGTCGTTCCATCCCCGCAAGGCCGGGGCAGGAAATGCACCCGAGCCCGCAACAAGAGAACAAAAAAGCAAACCTGGGAAGCTCACTATGAAAAAGCTGACTACTCTTCTCGCAGCGACGGCGCTTGCCTCACTGATGGCAACGGCCGCCTGGTCGAAGACCTTCGTCTATTGCTCGGAAGCCTCGCCGGAAGGTTTTGACCCCGGCCTCTATACGGGCGGTCAGACCTTCGACGCAGCTGCACACACGGTCTATAACCGTCTGGTGGAATTCAAGCGCGGCACGACGGAACTCGAACCCGCGCTGGCTGAGAGCTGGGAAATTTCGGCAGACGGCAAGGAATACACCTTCAAGCTCCGCAAGGGCGTCAAGTTCCAGACGACCGAGTATTTCACGCCGACGCGTGAGCTGAATGCAGACGACGTCATCTTCTCCTTCGAGCGCCAGTACAAGGCCGATAACCCGTGGAACAAGTACGTTCCGGGCGCGTCCTGGGAATACTTCTCCGGCATGGGCCTGCCGGATGTTCTCGACAAGATCGAGAAGGTCGACGACCTGACGGTCAAGATCACGCTGAAGCGTCCCGAAGCGCCGCTGCTGGCGAACCTCGGCATGCCCTTCATCTCGATCGTCTCCAAGGAATATGCCGACAAGCTTCAGGCTGACGGCAAGATGGAGCTGATGAACCAGCAGCCGCTCGGCACCGGTCCATTCACCTTCGTCGCCTATCAGCCGGATGCGGCGATCCGCTACAAGGCCAACCCGGACTATTGGGGCGGCAAGCAGAAGATCGACGACCTGGTCTTCGCGATCACCACGGATGCAGCCGTTCGCGCGCAGAAGCTGAAGGCCGGCGAATGCCACCTGATGTCCTACCCGAACGCGGCTGACGTGGCCGAGCTGAAGGCCGATCCGAACCTGCACATCTCCGAGCAGGCCGGCCTCAATGTCGCCTACCTCGCCTACAACACGCTGGTTGCACCCTTCGACAAGGTCGAGGTCCGCAAGGCCCTCAACATGGCGATCAACCGCCAGGCCATCGTCGACGCCGTCTTCCAGGGCGCGGCAACGGTTGCCAAGAACCCGATCCCGCCGACGATGTGGTCGTATAACGACGCTGTCGTCGACGACGCGTTCGATCCGGAAGCCGCCAAGAAGATGCTCGAAGACGCTGGCGTTTCGGGCCTCAAGATGAAGATCTGGGCCATGCCGGTCGCGCGTCCCTACATGCTGAACGCCCGCCGTGCAGCGGAACTGATGCAGGCCGACCTCGCCAAGATCGGCGTCGAAGTTGAGATCGTCTCCTACGAATGGGCCGAATACCTGAAGCTCTCGTCCGCCAAGGACCGCGACGGCGCGGCCATCCTCGGCTGGACGGGCGACAACGGCGACCCTGACAACTTCCTCGACACCCTGCTCGGCTGCGACGCTGTCGGCGGCAACAACCGTGCGCAGTGGTGCAACAAGGAATTCGACGACCTGATGACGAAGGCGAAGGAAACCGCCGACGTTGCAGAGCGCACGAAGCTCTATGAAGAGGCCCAGGTCATCTTCAAGCGCGAAGCGCCCTGGAACACCCTCGACCACTCGCTTGCCGTCGTACCGATGAGCAAGAAGGTCTCGGGCTTCGTACAGTCGCCGCTCGGTGACTTCGTGTTCGAAGGCGTGGACATCGCCGAGTAATATCGGCTACGAAAAAGGCACGCCGCAAAGAGCGTGCATTGGCCGGCGGCTCGAAGACATTCGAGCCGCCGGTTTTTCACAAAAAAGAAGGGATTGGCTCCCATGTTTCGCTTTATCTTCGGACGGCTCGCCGTCCTGATACCCACGTTCCTCGGGGTATCGCTCATCGCGTTCTCCTTCATTCGACTTCTGCCGGGCGATCCGGTCATGCTGATGTCGGGCGAACGCGTCATGTCTCCGGAACGCCATACCGAGCTCATGCACCAGCTCGGCCTCGACCGGCCGATGTACATCCAGTATTTCGATTATCTCGGCGGTCTTCTGACGGGCGACTTCGGTTCGTCCATCGTCACCAAGCGCCCGGTGCTCGACGATTTCGTCAACCTCTTCCCGGCAACGCTGGAGCTCTCGCTCTGCGCCATCATCGTCGCCATCGCGCTCGGCATTCCGGCCGGCGTGCTCGCCGCGGTGAAACGGGGGACCTGGCTCGACCAGTCGCTGATGGGCGTCGCCCTCGTCGGCTATTCGATGCCGATCTTCTGGTGGGGGCTGCTGCTCATCATCTTCTTCTCCGGCTATCTCGGCTGGACGCCGGTCTCGGGACGCATCTCGCTGATGTACTTCTTCCCGCAGGTCACTGGCTTCATGCTGATCGACAGCCTGATCTCGGGGCAGGCGGGCGCGTTCAAGTCGGCGCTCAGTTATCTGATCCTGCCGACTGTCGTGCTCGCGACGATCCCGCTCGCCGTCATCGCGCGCCAGACCCGTTCGGCCATGCTCGAAGTGCTGGGTGAGGACTATGTCCGCACTGCCCGCGCCAAGGGCTTGTCGCCGTTCCGCGTCATCGGCGTGCATGCGCTGCGCAACGCGATGATCCCCGTCATCACCACGATCGGCCTTCAGGTCGGCGTGCTGCTCGCGGGCGCCATCCTCACCGAGACGATCTTCTCCTGGCCGGGCATCGGCAAGTGGATGGTCGACAGCGTCTTCAAGCGCGACTATGCCGTGGTGCAGGGTGGCCTGATGCTGATCGCCGCCGTCATCATGATCGTCAATCTCGTGGTCGACCTGCTTTACGGCTGGGTCAACCCGCGAATCCGGCATTAGGAGGCGATCTCATGAGTGCTGTTCCAACCACCACCGAAGTCAAGACGGGCGGCAAGCCGCCGTCCGGCCTCTCCGAATTCTGGTTCTATTTCTCGCGCAACAAGGGCGCCGTCATCGGCCTCGTGTTCTTCGTGATCATCCTGTTCGTGGCGGTCTTCGCGCCCTTCGTGGCGCCGCACGCCCCGAGCAGCCAGAACCGCGAACTGCTTCTCCTGCCGCCGGTCTTCCAGGAGGGCGGCATGTGGGGGCACATTCTCGGCACCGACGCCGTCGGCCGCGACATCCTCTCGCGCCTCATCTACGGCGCGCGCTTCTCGCTCTTCATCGGCCTCGTCGTCGTGACGCTGTCGGTGGTCTCGGGCGTGCTGATCGGTCTCATCGCGGGTTATTTCCGTGGCAAGGTCGACACCTTCATCATGCGCATCATGGACATCATCCTGGCCTTCCCCTCGCTGCTGCTCGCCCTCGTGCTGGTGGCCGTTCTGGGACCGGGCCTGCTCAACGCGATGATCGCCATCTCGCTCGTCAACCAGCCGCATTTCGTGCGCCTGACACGCGCGGCCGTCATGACGGAAAAGACCAAGGACTATGTCGTCGGCTCGCAGGTCGCGGGTGCCGGTACGCTTCGCCTGATGTTCCTGACCATCCTGCCGAACTGCCTCGCACCGCTCATCGTGCAGGCGACGCTCGCCTTCTCGGCGGCGATCCTCGATGCGGCCGCACTCGGCTTCCTCGGCATGGGCGCCCAGCCGCCGACGCCGGAATGGGGCACGATGCTTGCCGAAGCGCGCGAATTCATCCAGCGCGCCTGGTGGGTCGTGACCTTCCCCGGACTTGCCATCCTCATCACCGTGCTGGCCATCAACCTGATGGGTGACGGCCTGCGCGACGCCCTCGATCCCAAGCTGAAGAGGTCGTGATGCCGCTTCTCGAAGTCAAAAACCTCACCGTCGAATTCCAGACGGCCTCCGGTCCCTTCCGCGCCGTGGATGGGGTGTCGCTCAAGGTCGACGAGGGCGAAGTGCTCGCCATCGTCGGAGAATCGGGTTCCGGCAAGTCGGTCTCCATGCTCGCCGCCATGGGGCTTCTGCCCTGGACGGCGAAGGTGACGGCCGACGTGCTCACCTTCAACGGCCGCGACATGCAGGCCATGTCCGACAGCGACCGGCGCAAGATCATCGGCAAGGATATCGCCATGATCTTCCAGGAGCCGATCGCCAGCCTCAATCCGTGTTTCACGGTCGGCTTCCAGATCGAGGAGGTGCTGCGCGTCCACACCGATCTCGGCCGCAAGGCGCGCCGCGATCGCGCAATCGAACTCTTCCAGTCGGTCGGCATTCCAACGCCGGAAGAGCGCCTCGGCCACTTCCCGCACCAGATGTCGGGCGGCCAGTGCCAGCGTGTGATGATCGCCACGGCCCTTGCCTGCAATCCGAAGCTCCTGATCGCCGACGAGCCGACGACCGCGCTCGACGTGACGATCCAGAAGCAAATCCTCGACCTCCTGATGAAGCTCCAGGCTGAATACGGCATGGGCCTCATCATCATCACCCATGACATGGGGGTCGTGGCCGAAACGGCAGATCGCGTCATCGTGCAGTACAAGGGCCGCCAGATCGAATCGGCCGATGTGCTGTCGCTCTTCGAAAATCCGAAGAGCGTTTACACCAAGGCGCTGCTGTCCGCGCTTCCGGAAAACGCGGTGGGCGGGCGCCTGCCGACGATCACGGAAAAGCTGACCGACGCCGAGATTTTTGCGGGAGCTTTGCGATGACCCCTGTTCTCGAAGCGCGCAACCTGAAGCGCGACTATCACATCCCCGGCGGCCTGTTCAAACCGGCCAAGACCGTTCACGCCGTCAAGGGCGTGAGCTTCAACGTCGAAGAGGGCAAGACGCTCGCCATCGTCGGCGAAAGCGGCTGCGGCAAGTCCACGGTCGCCCGCATGGTCACGATGATCGACCCGATCACCGAGGGCGAAATGCTGATCGACGGCCGCAAGGTCGATATCGCCAGCGAGCCGCTGACTTCCGAAATGCGCAGCAAGGTGCAGATCGTCTTCCAGAACCCCTATGGCTCGCTGAACCCGCGCAAGAAGATCGGCGACATCCTGACGGAACCGCTGGTCATCAATACCAAGATCCCGGCGGGCGAACGGCGCGACCGCGCCATGGCGATCCTCAAGAAGGTGGGCCTGGAGGAGAAACATTACGGGCGCTACCCGCACATGTTCTCCGGCGGCCAGCGCCAGCGCGTGGCGATCGCCCGTGCGCTGATGCTCAATCCGCGCTTGCTGGTGCTCGATGAGCCGGTTTCCGCGCTCGACCTGTCGGTGCAGGCCCAGGTGCTGAACCTACTCGCCGACCTTCAGGACGAGTTTCACCTGACCTACGTCTTCATCAGCCATGACCTCTCGGTCGTGCGCCACATCGCGGACGACGTGATGGTGATGTATTTCGGCGAGGCGGTGGAATATGGCAGCCGCGACCAGGTCTTCGAGGACCCGCAGCACGCCTATACGAAAACCCTGTTCGCCGCGACGCCGCGGGTCGACGTGGACGCCATCCGCGCCCGCATCGAACGCCGCAAGCGCGCGGCCTGAGACCAACGCTCGTGACACGCGCGATCGTCGTCATGGGCGTTTCCGGTTGCGGCAAGACCTCGGTCGCCGAGGGCCTTGCCGCAGCGCTTCCCGCCGCCTTCATCGAGGGCGACAGCCTGCACCCGGCCGCCAATGTCGAAAAGATGTCCAAGGGCATCCCGCTCGACGACGAGGACCGCTGGCCCTGGCTCGATACGATCGGCCGCGCCATGGCCGAGACCTTGAACGACGGCAAGAGCGTCGTGGTTTCCTGCTCGGCCCTCAAGAAAGCCTACCGCGATCGTCTGCGCCAGGCCGCCGGCGGCACGCTCGCCTTCGTCTTCCTCAAGGGCAGCCGAGACCTGCTGATGGCCCGCATGGCGGCGCGGCGCGATCATTTCATGCCTGTCAGCCTGCTCGACAGCCAGCTCGCCACGCTGGAGGACCCCTCCGGTGAACCCGGCGTCGTCACCGTCGATATCGACGCCTCCGTCGAGGCGATCGTCGCGGATGCGTTCGACGGATTGGCCGCCCTCCGCTAGCCGTCGTCGGAATTTGCCGGCCTGCCACTGGCGTCGCCGGGCATGGCCCCGTATAGACGGCACACCGCTTTCGCGGGAAATTTTCTAGACCTGACAGGAACGACACATGGACATCAAACGCTTTGAAACCGGCCCGCGCATGAGCCAGGCCGTCGTGCACAACGGAACCGTCTACCTGGCCGGTCAGGTCGGCGAGGCGGGTTCCGATGTCACCGAGCAGACCAGGCAGGCGCTGGCCGAAGTCGACCGCCTGCTGGCGCTCGCCGGCACGGACAAGACCCGCATCCTCTCCGCCCAGGTCTGGCTTGCCGACATGGCGGATTTCTCCAAGATGAACGCCGTCTGGGACACCTGGGCGCCGCAAGGCCACACGCCCGCACGAGCCACCGGCGAATCCAAGCTCGCCACGCCGGATTACCTGGTCGAAGTCATCGTCGTCGCCGCGCTCTGATCAGCGCCGCACGGCTGAAACGGAAAAGGCCCGCTTGCGCGGGCCTTTTTTATTGCCATCTCGACTATCAGGCTGATTTGGACAGCCGCGCCTGTTCGTCGAAAAACAGCGCCTGGCTGATCAGCGCCTTCACCATGTCGGGGTTGAACGGCTTGGTAACGAGGAAGGCCGGTTCCGGCTTCTCGCCGGTCAAGAGCCGTTCCGGGAAGGCGGTGATGAAGATCACCGGGATCGTGCTGTTCTTCAGGATGTCGTTGACCGCGTCGATACCCGACGAGCCGTCGGCAAGCTGGATATCGGCAAGCACCATGCGCGGCGAGGTGCGGTGATAGAGCTCGACCGCCTCGGAATGCGTGCGCGCGATGCCCGTCACATTGTGGCCGAGACCCTTCACCATGTCCTCGATGTCCATAGCAATCAGCGGCTCGTCCTCGATGATCATGATGTCGGTCGCGACCTGGCTGGAGATGTCGCGCGACGCCTCGTCGAGCAATTCGCTGAAGCGCTCTTCGGAAACATCGAGAATGTCGGCGCCTTCGGAAAAATCAAAGCCCTCGACGGAGACCAGCAGGAAGGCCTTGCGCTCGGCCGGCGGCAGGTTAGCGAGGTTTGCGGCGGCCTGCCGCTCCCAGCCGAAGGGAGACGTGTTGACCGGCAGCGTCACGTCGAGGTTCTCGAAGAGCGTGCAATAGAGCCGATAGAGCGCCAGACGGTCGTTGCGACCCTCCGGATAAAGCGAAATATCGGCGACGAGCGCTTCGAGCATGGCGGCGACATAGGCGTCGCCGGACGTCTGGGAGCCCGTCACGGCACGGGAAAACCGCCTCAGATAGGCTAGATGCGGTGCGATACGGGTGGAAAGTGACATTTAGTTCTCCGTGAATATGTTCCGCATCGGAACCGTTTCCGCTAGAGTTCACTATACGGAAACCTATTGGTAGCATGCTAAGTCAAACTTGCTATTTGGTATCTTGGGCAAAAGGAAGATAGCGGGCAGCACGCGATGGAAACAAGACCATGATCGAGCCCAGCAAGGAAAAGAAACGCGTTGGTCGGGATGCGCCGCACAAGGCTGCGTTCGACCCGAACGGTCCGATCGGCCGCAAGCTGAAATCCTTCTACGACGTCATCGAGACGGAGCCTGTGCCAGATCGCATTCTGGACCTGTTGGGAAAACTCGACGAGGCCGAGGAAAAGGCCAAGCGCGGTTCCTGAACGCATCCATCCATTCCTGTTCATGACATCAAGAAACGGGCCGTAAGGCCCGTTTCGCGTTTCGATCGACCGGCTGCCTGTTAGCGGCAACGTGCTTCGTAGCGGCGGCCGTAGCGGTCGCGATAGATGCAGTAGCCATTGCGGTCAGAGCGGGCGACGAGATAGCCCGCCACGCCACCAATGGCAGCACCTGCAAGCGCGCCGCCGGCACGGCCGGTCACGACGCCGCCGATAATGGCACCCGTGCCAGCACCAATCGCGGTGCCGCGTTCAGTCTGGGTGCAGGCGGTGAGGGTGATGGTGGAGGCGACGAGGGCAAGCGCGATGATGGTGTTCTTCATTGTTGCGGCTCCTGGAATGGTTGTGGGATCAGATACGTCCCATAAGGACGAGGATGAGAAGGATAAGGACGATCAGGCCCAGACCGCCGGACGGGCCATAACCCCAGCTGCGGCTGTATCCCCAGTTCGGCAATGCGCCGACCAGAAGCAAAATCAAAATCACGAGGAGTATGGTGCTGAGCATCTGCGCTTCCTTTCACGTCCACTTCGCTATCGAGCGATGGGCCGACAACGGGCCGCAACGGATTTTGTTCCCGAAAATGTGACAGCGACGTCATGAGGGCGGCCCGGAACTTTCCGGCCCGTGCCTCCGTTGTTTTGTCCGACACGACGGGTCTGGCCCGAAGGTGATGGAGACATGAAATGGAACATATAGCCGCAATCATGCTTCTAGTCGGCTGCAGCCATGGCAGCCTCGCCTGTGAAGAACTGCAAGCGCCCCAGGTGGCGTTCGAATCCATGGAAGAATGTCAGAGCGCGCTGCCATCGGCGCTCGGTGGCGCCGGTGCTAGCAGGCGCATCGTGCATGCCCGATGCGCGGCAATTGATCCGGCCTGGATCGAAGAAGACGTCGAGATCAGCTGGACCATGACCCGACAAGGTCTCGAGGTCGACGTGCGCCAGGTAAGCCCGCCGGCAGAGGGCGTCATCGTTGCCGAAAACACCAAAACAGACGGTCGTCCCGTTATGCATTGAGCAAATCGGGAACCTTTTTCAGGCTGAACGGTTTTCCTCTCGTCAACGCCACGGCGTTCCAAGGAACTGAAAGGACAGCGACATGAACTGGGATATCATCGAAGGCAAGTGGACCGAATACAAGGGCAAGGCCCAGACCCAATGGGGCAAGCTTACGGATGACGATCTCGATGTCATCAAGGGCCGCCGGGTCGAGCTTTCGGGCAAGATCCAGCAGCGCTACGGCCTCGCCAAGGAGGAGGCCGAGCGGCAGATCGACGATTGGGCGCAGCGTCACTAATGCCATGACCGCCTGAATCGGAAACGATTTGGCAAGAATTGCGCAAAGTAGATGTCCGCGACCACATCGGTCACCGCTCATGCCGCCGCAGCCGAAAGGCCGCGGCGGCATCGTTTTATGGAAAAGTCGGTCGCTACAAAACAGTTTTATTCCATAAAACGTCCGGGAACCTTTCCCACCGTCCGCCGTTCTTCAAGCAATACAAGGAAGGAGTTCAAAATGCTCTATTATGCTGTAGTCTTTCTCGTGATTGCGCTCGTCGCCGGCCTGCTCGGCTTTGGTGGTATTGCCGGTGCATCCGCCGGTATTGCGCAGATCCTGTTCTTCGTCTTCCTGGCCCTTCTGGTCCTGTCGCTGATTGCGGGCTTGTTCCGTCGGGCATGAGGATGATGTGTCCTTGAAAGGGCGGCGTTTGCGGACGCCGCCCTTTTTGCGTCTACCGCGCAGGCCTTGCGAGGCTTTGGAGCATTGGTTAATCAGCGCTTAATCATGCCGAATCCTTGGAGCCCAATTTATGAAATCCCTCGAACTGCTGGTTGAACGCATCATCCTGTCGAGCCGCTGGATCCTGGTGGTCTTCTATCTCGGCCTCGTCGCCGCCCTTGCCATCTATGCGGTGTCGTTCCTTTACAAGTTCGGCAAGGTTGCGATGAACGTCTTCGTCTTCGACGATGCGGAGATGATCCTCGCCATGCTCGGACTGATCGATGCAGCGCTCGTCGCAAGCCTGATCCTGATGGTGATGATCGCCGGCTACGAGAACTTCGTCAGCCGCTTCGACGAGGCGGAGGCGGATGTCTCCTTCCTCGGCAAGCTCGATTCCGGAAGCCTGAAGATCAAGGTCGCATCCTCCATCGTCGCGATCTCGTCGATCCACCTGCTGCAGGTCTTCCTCAATGTGCAGCAATATACGGACACCAAGCTGATGTGGCTGACCTTCATTCACCTCGCCTTCGTGGTGTCAGCCGTGCTGCTCGGTTTCCTCGAACAGATCATGTCCAAGCTGAAGGGCTGAAAGCCTTGCCAAGACCTTTAGGGGAGGGCGCCGCGGATATCCGCTGGCGCCCTTTTCTTTTGGCGCGAAGTCAAGCGAAACCATCGGGCTTTCCCCGACATTCTCCTTATGCACCGGGCGCCTTTGGCGTGATGTCGCGCAATATCACCCTCTCACCCCTCTGTTTGACCATCTGGACAAAGTTTTCCGCAGTGATTTGGGCTTTGCGAGGGGTCTTCGAGGGCCTTTCAGCCTCCTCAAAACAAGAACCATCTGTCTTTTCAATACTTTGTCACTTTTTTGATTTTTCTTGTTTTGAGCTGTTGACGTGTTCGTATAGGTGGGCTTATAACCCGCTCATCGAACGAGAGCGGCGGCGCTTCTGGCGGCCGACGAACTCGCTCCAAGGTTTCCT